>JAIBBM010000134.1 GCA_019694685.1 Leptospirales bacterium | reverse complement strand
GTAAAACGTTCTTCGTGGATGATCACGCCTGCCTGTTCTTCTCCGAGGGCCGGGAGTATTTTGTCATATCTTACAGGGACTCTCTCTACGGACGCAGGGTCTGGATGATTTTCAGCAAGGAACAGATCGAGAAGAAGAGCAGCCGTTGTGTATTTGCCCGGAGTCAGGATTCGTTTGAGGTCAGATATCTTTCCGTTTGATTTCTTTCCATACAAAAGAATGGGTCCGCATCCCTGGCCCATCGCACCACCGCAATCAAGCAATGTGTATCCTTTTGTGCGGAGAATTGCATAGAACGATAGTTTAGAAAGATCATGTTTCTTTTCAAAGAGTGCGCGCTGGTTCAACTCCTCTACATCTGCAAACACAAGCTGCAGCTCTGGCATGGCACGCATCAAGTGACAGAAAATGAAAGTGTCGTTGGGGCAGGGAGAAATGGCAAGATCCATCACCTGGACCTCGCCAGAACGGAAGACGCAAGGAGCAAAATTCCAGCCAATAAACCGGCAGCCCCCAGATAGAACAGACCCGGTCTTCCTGCGGGATGGATGTGATTGCCCGGGAGACGCACATAGGGGCGCCCCATATCAAAGAAGATCTGCGCTTCCATGTTTTGTCCCTCTTTGGAAAGATGATAAAACTCGGAAGTGACTTCTACAGGAATTCTGTATTTTGTTCCGTCCCATTTGAATTCGATGGAATAGTAGAAGCGATCTCCCGTAGGGCTGCGCCTTGTCTGGGCTTTCGCGAGAGTCACAAACACCTGAGAGCCCTTCGCATGATCCATCGCACGCAAATCTCTTGTATACACGGAATAAATGGCGGGAAGGACGCTTCCGAACGCCGCAAACAGAATGAATCCAGCAGTCAGAGTGAAAGCACGGTTCATTCCGGGCCAATGCGGAAGGACAATCCTTCCCGGGCAAGGTGAACGCGCGGAAATTCAAGCCGCATGATGTTGCGATGTTCAATGGCGCTTTCGTAATTCTCAAAAACTTTTGCGTCTGAATAGGCTGGTTCGTGGTGAGTGAGCACCAGGTTTTTCACTTTCCACTGAGCAGCACAATTGACTGCCATCGTGTAGCTTGTGTGGCCCCAGTCGAATTTTGCGAAAGACTCATCCAGAGTGTACTGCGCGTCCATGACGACCAGATCCGCCTGATAGAAGAAGGGTTTGTATTCTTCGGGGTGCTCCAGATCTGTTCCTGTGAATTCCGCGTCTGTTGCGAAAATGAATGCGTGGCCATCTTTTGAAAATTTGTACGCGAAGCATCCGCCAGGATGCTTGAGAGGATGATGGTCCACTTGCACTCCGCCCAGGTCAATGGGTCCTGTGAGCTTGTGAAAATGTTTTTCAGATGCGGTGGCCATAAATGGCATCGGGAAAAATCGATCTGTGGTCTGATAGACGAGTCTATCTTGCAAATCATCCAGGGGAGAATAGAAATGCAGTTTATTTCCAGGAATGTACGCAGGCTTGAAAAATGGAAGTCCCTGGATATGATCCCAGTGAGTGTGAGTTACAAGAATGTGAAGTTCGCCCTGGCCTTTCCCACACGGGCCCGCCATCAGTTCGTCACCAAGATGACGCAGAGCAGTGCCACAATCGATGATGACAGGAAGTGGAACTCCTGGAATTTGCACGGTGCAGCATGTGGTTTCTCCGCCGATCACGTATCGAAGGTCTGGCGGTAATTCGGAAATGAACGAATCAATGCGGGACTCGTTTATGTTTTCGCGGATTGCTTTTTCAAGTATCTGGCGAACTTTGCCCTGATATTCTTGAGAGCGCAACGGAGTGGCAATGGAACCCCGTACTCCAAGTAGAGTAACAATCATTGGCGCGAAACCCCGCAGTCTCAGACATCTTTCAGGGGCTGGTAGGACCAGCGATCCCGGTTCCGAATCTGCACGCCGCTTCCGCGGCCCTGGAACTTTGATCTGAAAAAGCACAATAAATGATTCACGCCGTAGGCGTCAAAAAAATTATGGCAAAAGCCGTGAACTCAAAGACCACTACGAAAGAACCCCTGTCTGCCGAGCAGATGGAAATATTTTTCAACTTACTGACGGATTACACGGATAAGGTCAGCCTTATCAACAGTGTGTACGAGTCGGATTTGGAGACTGCATTCCAGGCCATGGAAGGAGCAGTGGAGGAAGTGCTCCAGTGGGACACATCTTCCTTCTCTCCTGATCTCAGACGTACTCTACTGAGCTATCTGACATTCCACCGGGAGACCGTCTGGGAAATTATCCAGGAAGCCAGAAGTCTTCTTATGTCCGATCGGAGGGAATACGTAAAAAGGCTTGTAAACCATCACAAGGAATTCATAAAGTGGCTGTCCCGAATGGAGAGAAACTTCGCCGCCTGATGCATAGATCGGGCGCGCAGCCCGAATATGAAACAAGCCTCAATCGTACTTCTATATCTTTTCGCTGCCTGCTCCACTGTCCAGGAGGTGCAGGTCCCTTCTGCCTCGCGCACCGAATTTCCTGAACTTGCAGTGGCGCCATCTGTGCGCACTGGAGTCTCAGACAAGCG
>JAIBBM010000076.1 GCA_019694685.1 Leptospirales bacterium | reverse complement strand
ACGCGTCGGCGGCGCCCTGGTCATTCGCCGCTGCATTCCCGGCGACTGTGTCGAGCATGTATTGGACTTCCACTGCCTACCAGCCGAGCGCAACCAAGGTATGGACCTTGAATTTCTTCACCGGATTTTTTGGCGGCAACCTGAAGACGAATGCGTATAACGTTCGTTGTATATCCGGATCTCCTGCCAATCCGACTTACAATTACACAGACAATGGAGATGGCACAATCAAAGACAATGGCTCAGGACTGATCTGGCAGAAATGCAGTATGGGGCAGAACAACGACACAACGTGTTCGGGAGCGGCAACCACGGCCACACTGACACCTGCCATGACCTATTGCAACAGCCTTGGTCTTGCTGGAAAATCCTGGCGACTGCCGAACATTCAGGAATTGAAAACTCTCATCGATACCACTACATCGGCGAGCGTAAAGATAAATGGCACGGCATTTCCATCTACTCCCGCGATTAGTAATTATCACAGCTCCACGACCTGGAACCCGGCCGCGGGTACTAGCAATTGGCAGATCTATCTGGGTGACGGGATTGTGGATTCCAGTGGCAAGACAAATGCGTATAACGTTCGATGCGTCTCGGGACCGTAGCAAATGATCCCGCAAGTTGTGTTTCGGAAAGCATGCGCAGTCGCCATCCTGCTCATCGCGCTTTCGCCTGCCCGCGCAGAGGAAATTCTTTTGAAGAATGGTTCCACTCTGAGCGGACGCGTGACCGGACAGGATTCAATGACAGTGTTCGTAAACACGGCGCAGGGAATGCGAAGCATCCCCAAAGCAGAGCTCGTTAGGATTCAGTACGTTTCTTTTACGCCGGAACAAAAGGCACAGGCACTCGATGCGCGACGCGCGAAGGACGCAGCAGCAGCCCTGGAATGGGAGCGCGTGCGACAACTCAGAGAAACCGCTGAGCGCAAACGACGCGAAGATGAACTCGAAGCAAAAATCCGTGCAGAGAAAGAAGCAGACGCGCGAGCCGCCTCAGAGCGCGCTGCGGCACTTCGCGAACTCGTAAAAAAAGGACAGATGGAGAAGCCTGCAGATGAACCCATCTCTTACTGGGATTTTGCCTGGCGATCGCTCGTTCTGCCTGGATGGGGACACTTCTACCTGGACAGACCAGTATTCGGAGCAGCATACGTGGCGGGCACAGCGGGATTCGTCGCAGCTGTATACGAGACGCATAGAAGAGCGCTCAGTGCAGTTCGCGAAAATCATAGAGAGGCGCAGAGCAATTTCATTCTGTCTGCGACGCCCGTCCTTCCTGGCTTCGAAATGAGGATGGCGTACGGGTTGTACTCAAACGCAAAGGCAATCACAGTATACCAGCACAAACTCGATCAGTACAACGGAGCGCTCGCAGCCCTGGCGACGTTCTACTGCGTGCAAGTGGTTCACATCATCTACAACGGCATCGCCTGGGAGAATGGTCTGCTGATAGTAGAGAATAGAAAAGATCCAGGAACCATCGACGCGCAGTTCAGCGCAGGACCTGATTACACGGAACCAGGGAAAAAACCGGGAGTAGCTGTTGTAGGTGCTTTGACGATGCGGTTTTGAAAGGGGTGGGGTGTGCGATGGCGAACGGTTGTGGTTCAATAGCTCCACTGCTCATGTCTCAGCGGCAGTCGATTGAGCCGATTGCGATACACTCTCCAGCCGGGAATGTGCTGATTCATCAAAGCGACGAATCGTTCCCCATGATTCCGTTCTAGAAAATGGATTAGCTCGTGCACAAGGATGTATTCCAGACATTCCGGCGGTTTTTTGGCAAGCTCTGTGTTCAGCCGAATGGACCCGGTTTGGCGATTGCAGCTACCCCACTTTGTCTTCATGTGCTGCACATAGACCCTCTTCACTTTAACCCCAATTCTCTTTTCCCATTTTGCAAGCAGCAGCGCAGACTCTTCGCGCACCTGCTCTCGGTACCAGTCCGAGAGGGCACTGTCTCTGCGCGATTCGGAGGAGCCGGGTTTGATTCGCAGAATTAAACTTTTGCCTTTTGTTTTGATACATGGACTTCCTGATTCTTCTACGATTTTTAAGAGATAACGCTTTCCCCACACATAGTGGCTTTCGCGTTCCAGGAATTCACGCGGAGTTTCCCGATTTTGCGCACGCAAACTACGCTGTTGCTTCTTGATCCAGGCCAGTTTCGCGATTGCAAAAAGACGGATTGTATCCAGATTCATTCTGCGGGGCGCCGCTATGCGAACACTCCCGTGTGGAGGATAAACGCTCAAATGAACATTCTTGATGTCCTTGCGCGTCACTTGAACCACAATGTCGCCGAGTGTAATTGTAGATACCATCAGTACTCTGTATGTTGTTCTATGATTTGAAAGATCCTGTTCACTTCTTCCTCATTTCCCAGAATTTCAAAAAGACCTTTCTTGATGATCTGTTCGCGAGGAACCACTCCGCGCCAGTCATCAGGACGTACGTCACGAACCTTCGCGTCAATTGCAAGTGCGAGCGCTTCATCCTGCTTGAGGTTGTTGTAAAGTGCGATCTTCCCTTTTGTATCCAAGGTTTTTGGTACTTCAGCCGTCTTGCCCGCCTGCATTGTCTGAATCAGCTTCGCGATTTTCTTGAGATACTCTTCGTAGTCCAGGGCTTTTGCTTTTCGATTTGCAATGATTTCGCTTAGAAGCTCAGACATCTTCTCATAGAAATTTGGATCATTGAGATGTTCCTTGATGATCTTCTTTCGCACATTGTTTTCAATCGTTTCTGCGATAGCTTCCTTATTCCCTTTGAAATCGCCCAGATGCCCGGAGATTGCCTCTGCAATCCCGAGCTTGACGATGATGTCTAGCAAACCGAGATTCCCGAAAGGTGAAATAGGTCGCGGATCATCCGCCTGAATGTAGTTGTCTATAAGGCGGCGCATGTCTGCTTCGAAAGGCTTCAGATCCAAAAACTCATCTGCTGCCATTCGAATCTTTTCGCGAAGCGCCACTGCTTCCTTCACTTCCTGCTTGATTTGCTCCGCCTGATTCTTAGTGTAACCTGCGTCCTCAAGCTCCGTATCCAGATTCGCATAACAGCGAACAAGAACCGCAACGCTTTTGTACAATTCCATACGATAACCTTCGCGTGCTTCCAGGTCGGAAGGTATTTCTGTGTTCCCGCAAAAATAGCGCTGGTAGTCCAGGTAGTCCCTGGGCGGTTTCACAGGTTCGCAAAGAATTGAATATTTCTGCCGGGCGTCTTCCAACTTCTCGCGTGCAGTGGCGAGTCTGTCTTTGAGCATGATTTCAGGCTCTGCACCTGGCGCGGTATGATCCAATTCGGAAGTATACACGGAAAGTGCGTGCTTGACCCTTTTAAAAAGATCCTTATAATCCACTATATACCCAAACTGCTTATCTTCACCATCCAAACGATTCGTGCGACAAATCGCCTGGAACAGGCCATGATCCTGCATGGATTTATCTATGTACAAAAACGAACAGGACGGCGCGTCAAAACCGGTCAGCAGTTTATCCACTACGACCAGGAGCTTCATGCGCGCAGGTTCATCTACGAATGCATTGCGAGCCTGATCTTCGTACGTTTCTGTTTTCGACTTGCCGGGTCTGGCAACAACATCTTCCAGAATTCCAGTGTATGTGTGATAAATGAATTCTTTGTCCGTCTCTGTGTTTGCGCCCATGTCCTCTTCTGAAATATCTTTGGTCTGCGGATTGTAGGATGTAATCACGGCACATCGATTCTTGAAAGTAGTCTGTTGCAGGAGAGAGTAGTACTTGCATGCTTCATAGATGCTGGAAGCTACAAGAATCGCATTGCCACGATCGCCGGCAAGACGTGGACGGGTTTTGAAATCAAATTCAATGTCACCGATGATCTTGTCCATGCGCGATCTGGAACTGAGCAGTTTCTGCATGGTGCCCCAGGTATGCTTCAGTTCATCGAGCTGCCATTTGTTCTTCAAACGCCTGGAAGATTCTTCAAACCAGTAGTCCACCTTTTCCACGGATGTCAGCCTCTGGTCTACGTCGCGCGCTTCATAAACAAGATCGAGAACCACCTGATCCTGGACTGCTTCGTTGAATTTGTAGGTGTGAATGTATTTTCCAAAGACCTCGAGAGTAGTGGCAGCGTCTTTCTTGAGCAGAGGTGTACCTGTGAATCCAATGAATACTGCATTGGGAAGAATGGCCTTCATGAGTTTATGCAAGTGTCCGCTTTGCGTTCTGTGGCATTCGTCTACGAACACAAAGATTTCGCCGGATGTCTTTGGAGGTTTTGCATGGAGATCTTTTAGAAGCTGATCCAAATCCTCTGCATCCTTGTTGCCGAATTTATGAATCAAAGAACAAATCAAACGCGGACTTGGTTTTGCCAGTTGAGTCAAGAGATCGCGGCCGCTTCGCGCTTTGTGAATGGTCTCTCCTGCATTCTTGAAGTTTCTGTCCATTTGTTTGTCCAGCTCATCTCTGTCCGTGATGACTGCGATTCGCGCATCTGGATTGTTTGCAAGAATCCAGCGAGAAAGAAGAATCATCACAATGCTTTTGCCACTTCCCTGCGTGTGCCAGATGATTCCGCCCGTACGTGCGCGAACGTTTTTCTGTGCAGCCTTGATGGCGAAGTACTGATGCACACGCGGCACCTTTTTCTTTCCTCCATCAAAGAGCACGAAGTTGTGGATGAGATCGAGCAACCTCTCCTTCCCGCACATCTTCAACAGATACTTGTCCAGTTTGTAAAGATCGTTTTCTGATTCGTCTTCTTTCCAGGTGAGGAAGTACTTTGCCTCTGTTTCAATTGTGCCGTATCTGAGCCCTTCTGAATCGTTGCCCGCGAAGACATACTGAACTGTGCTAAAAAACCACGCATTGAACTCCGGCTTTTGATTGGATAGAAGCTGTGCGATTCCATTGGTAACATTCACACTTCCGCGCTTGAGTTCGATCACACAGACTGCAATTCCATTGATGTAGAGCACCAGGTCCGGTCGCCTCTCTGCGGCTCCATGCAGGCTGACTTCCTCTGCAATTGCAAAATCGTTTTGATCCGGATTCTCCCAGTCAATGAGCGGTACCTGCTCCGTATTCTTTGTAGCATCCAGTTTCACATCCACGCCGTAGACGAGCATGCTGTAAACAGCCATGTTGTTGTGAACCAGCGGTCGATTGGGATTGTGCGCTTCCGTTTTGAGTTTGTAAATAGCAGAGCTGATGTGTTCTTTTTGAAAGCCTCTCTTTGCAAGCCAGCGAGCTAAATGCTCTTCTTCAATGTTGCTATTGCCTTCGCGCTCTTCCCAGTTGCCCAGGTACGCGTAGCCCAGAGAATTCTTAAAAAGCTGAATGATGCGATTCTGCGTGGCGCGCTCTTTGGTGTTGAGAGAGGTCATTTCACGCCTTGCGCAGCTTGAAGCTCACTTCATATCGAAAGAACTGAATCGCAGGCGTCATTGCCAGAGCCCGTTTCAGTTTGGGGTCATCTTCCAGAGCTATGATAATGCCAGAGACTTTTTGGTTCGGTTCGCGCAGCTCATCCTGAACATAGCCCATATAACGCAGAGTCTGCCCTACGACCACGTCACTGGCTCTGCCCTTTTTCAATTCAACGACAAGCAAATCCGTTTTGTCCTTGCTGATGGCCAGAATGTCAATGGGCCCAGTGTCTGTCTGGTACTGTTGTCCTGTAAGTTCCCCATCTTCTTCGTAAATATCATAATTCTTTCCAAGCTCTGTCTGCTTCCAGTTGGCCACGAGAAAATCCTCCAGATGCTTTTCGAGAGCGAAGGCGGAAGGATTCTCTACAGTCTCATCTGTAGAAACCAAAACAGCGGGTCCCTTTCCGGAAAGAAGTTTCTCGAGTTCATTTGCGTAGCCAGTGATGTCTACAATGGTTCCTGTGGAGCGAGTTGATCCCTGCATTTGCGGGCTTGTAGCATCACGCCGCACCATCTCTGGATACCATCGAACCTGCCTTCTATGCGGGAGATTTTTTCCCGCCTGATACTGATAGTCGCTCGTGACTTCGCCCACATGATAGCTGCCTTCCCCGTCCGGAACAAAGACAACATCGCCCTTTTGCATGCCCCTCCCCAGAGTCCAGAGAGCTCCGCAGGCTGAGCCGGCAGCGATCCTGGTTTTCTCCGGATGACTCTGCAAGTAGACAGGAATGAACTCGCGATTGAACTGCCGCCAGTCATCTGGGAATTTACCGGTGAGATCCACGGCCACTCCGTAATCTACTCCCACAAATCCCTGCTGGAAACATTCTTCTGCAAGAGAACTTCCTTTCCCGGCCATCACTCGATAGTAATTCTTCATAGTTGTCTCTTTGCTCCAGGTGATCGCATAACGTTAGATTTTCGCGCGCATAAGAATATTGGGAAAGGCGCCTCAGGCGTCTTTTCCTCCACAGTCAGTCGTGAATTTCAGGATTGAACTTGTCATAGCAGGCGAATCCTGCCAGTGAGCAATTCCTGCATCATGAACCAGGGACCGGAGCGACCGGCCCCTGGAACCCCATCGCCGGGGGGTTTCGACTCCCCCCGGAGCCCCGGAGCGAGCAGGGGCAAGCTCGCGTAACGTCCACCCCTGCACCCCGAGTGATCGCATAACGTCAAATTTCGCGCGCGCGTAAGAACATTGGAAAAGGCGCCGCAGGCGTCTTTTCCTCCACAGTCAGCCGTGAGTTTCAGGATTGAACTTGTCATACCAGTCTAATCCTGCCAGTCAGCAATTCCTGCATCATGCCCTGTTTGACGGCACGCGTTTTGGAAAGCTTTTGTTCCACTGCTGAGATTTCCGAATCCATTTCTGAGAGAACGGTGGCGATGGCGGATGATTCGGCGGCTAGACGTGGAGACAAATACGTGAAACCAATGAGATTTTCTCTTTTTATATATGGAATTGAGGAGCCAACCTTATCAAGGCCAAGCGCAGGGGCAAGGAAGGCACTGAGGTGGTGCCACAAGTATGAGACTGGTACACTGAATTCGCGAAGAACGTAAGTTCGTTGGTAGGCCTCAAACTTCCCGGCAAAGTAGTTCAAATTCCCGACATCGCCGTTGCCCGCGATCAAGATAGCCTCAGTGTCGAATGAATAGGAATCGCTGAACGTGTGCACTCGTGAACATGTGAAAAAGGGGAAAATGCCATTTGGATTTCCTTGATTAACATCCTTGCGACCGGTAGTAATCTCACATACATCCCCCAACTTCTTCTCTTCCCACTCTCCACTGAACCCCGGCAATCGCCTCTTCCCCGTCAGCAATTCCTGCATGGCGCCCTGCTTGATCTGCTTCTTCTTTGCGATGAGTTGTTCCAGGGATTCAATGAGCGCATCCACGTCGCTTAACGCTTCTGCGATTGCCTTTTGTTCTGGAAGGGGCGGGAGGGGGATCTTAAGATTCAAAAATCCCGTGCCTGACAGATTTTTCTGAACACCGCCGGCGATCAGGCTATCAGTGAGCCGTCTGCCGCGCGTCGAATTGAGCATGTCTTTAAGAAATGATCTGTGCACCGTGTCATTGAACTGGAATCGGATCAAAAAAGCGCCGGCAACAACGGGTCGCTCAATCTTGTGAAAAATGGCCGCGATGCCGCAGGTGCCACTCCGAGTCACAACGAATGCGCCGTCTTCTAAGAAGTGCGCTTTGAACAGATTTTCATCCAGGTGCGCAAAAGGGATTGTCTCGTAGGAAATTTTCCCAGAATCATCCATGTCAGTTGTGCGCAACGTCCCGACGTTGCCGTGCGCGCTATACAGCGTGGAACTAAACCTGGGCCCGTACGCGGATTTTGGGCAAAGGGAGCGCAGCTTGACTAGCTCCCACTCTTCCGGAATCACACCGACTTCCGTGTGCTTGTATCTTGGCTTCAGTTCCATGCAAAACCCATCTTCGCTAGATGCGCGCTTACCTTTTTCTCCAGGTCCGCCACGGTCTTTGTGATTTCAGGTAGAGTGGTCGTATAACGTTCCGCCAGTTCTTTCACTCTCTGTGTGAGAGTCTGACTGATTCTATCCATCTCCCCGTGGACTTGTGCATCCAGAGCCGCCATCCATTTGTCCTCCACTACCAGTGTCTTGACTTCAGATTCTGTGAGTTTGGGATATTTCTTGTACGCAAGATCGTCCAGTTCTGTTTCTAGTTCCTTAATCTTCCGGCGGAGCTCCGCTTCCTGAGTGTTGAGCTTTGTCCAGGTTTCAAGCGCCTGGATTTCTTCTTTAGAGTCCGCCTCTCCCGCGATCTCTTTCAATCGAGCCGCGACGGATGCGCGGTTCACTTTCTCCAATTCAGAAAAAGCGCCGTCTTCTCCGGTCTGCTCCTCTTCCAGTTCCTGAATTTGCGCGGCCAGGCCTTCCGCTTCACTTTCCATTGTGGAGATGGTTTCGCGCTCTTTTGCGAAGAATCGATGAACCACGAGTTCTTTTGGAATCAAGTCACAGACCCAGCCTTTGTCTTTTTCTTTTCCGCTTTTGTCTTTGACGAGTACTCGCTGCGTCTGTGCCGTCCAGCCGTCTGCAGAGATCATGTAACCATCGTCCTGCATGGTCTCTGACCAGTAGTCCATGAGATGCTGATACACAGAATATGGATCGATCAGAGGCTGACCCTCGTAATGCGAAAGCAGCTCCTCAGAAAGAGAGGCAATCAGTTCTTTAGGATGAAAGCCGGATTTAAGTTTCTTCAGATGCGCTGTATTTTTCTCTTTCCAGGTCTGAAAATGCGAATTCATTTTTTGAATGAACGCGCTGAACTCAGGATGATCAAAGATCGCAGACTTGATGGCAGACTTTTCTACAGATAGGTCCACATAGCCCGGTCGATTCTCTTTAAAGAGAGTTTTCCGGAGTCCGGGACAAATCTTCCAGTAAGAGGAAAGGGCATCCACATCGCGCGCAGGAATTCCGCCGCGCAGATGCCCTTCTATGTCCTGCAAATCCTCCGCTTCCTGCGAATCAATATATCTGGGCAAATTCAGATTGAACTCATTCTTTTCAATCTCCGCGAGAGAAACCATGCGTGCGTATTTTGGAACTTCCTGCAGGTTCTTGAAGACATCTACGATTTTGTGAATGTCTCGCGCGCGAAGACGATTCTTGTTTCCATCTTTCAGATAGCCTGCACTCGCATCGATCATGAAGATCCCTTTGCGAGCGGGAGCTTCTTCTTTATCCAGAACAATAATGCATGCAGGAATTCCAGTGCCGTAAAACAAGTTCGCAGGCAGCCCAATGATGCCTTTGACATAGCCGTGCTTCACCAGATTCTTGCGGATCTCCGCTTCCGCGTTTCCGCGAAACAATACTCCATGAGGCAGAATGCACGCACCCTTCCCGTTCTTCTTGAGAGAACGCACAATGTGAAGGAGGTAGGCGTAATCGCCCTGCTTTCCAGGGGGCACTCCGAATGTTTCAAATCTACCAAACGGATCCTTCTCCGTATCCACGCCCGTGCTCCAGCGCTTATCAGAGAACGGTGGATTTGCAACTACATAGTCAAAGGCTTTGAGTGCTTCTTTTTCTTTGAATTTTGGATCTGCCAGGGTGTTTCCGTTTTCAATCAACGCTTCCGGATTATCATGCAGGATCATATTCATCCGCGCGAGACTCGACGTGGCCACGTCTTTTTCCTGACCGTATAACGTTACTTTTGTGCGGGCTTCGTCTGCCACTTTAAGCAACAACGACCCGGATCCGCAAGTTGGATCATAGACAGTAGTGGATGCAGTTGTTTTCGCTTCTCCTATTCCAATGACCTGGGCAATCACACGACTCACTTCTGCGGGCGTGTAAAACTGTCCTTTGCTCTTTCCGCTCTCCGTTGCGAAGTGCCGCATGAGGTACTCATACGCATCCCCCAGCAAGTCATCTCCCTCTGCGCGGTTCCCGGAGAAATCAAGAGCAGGATTCTGAAATATGGAAATGAGATTTCCTAGCCTTTCTACTTTCTCCTTTCCGCTTCCAAGCTTCTCTGAGTTGAAGTCTGGCATGTCTGACAGATTGTTTGCCTTTCCCAGAGGCCCGATGATCTGCGTATTGATCTTGTCTCCAATGTCGCTTTTGCCCTTGAGAGCGACCATGTCCTTGAAGCTGGCGCCCTTCGGGATCTTGATTGGTTCGAATGCCCCGCCGCTGTATTTATCGCTGATGTATTTGATGAAGAGCAATACCAGAACATAGTCTTTGTACTGGCTTGCATCCATGCCGCCGCGGAGTTCATCGCAGCTCTGCCAGATGGATGAATACAGTTCTGATTTTTTGATGGGCATTTCCATCTGAACGTGAGTGAGGGCATCCAGCGTGCAAGGTTTTTAGGGAAGAAGGCGCACGGAACCCGGCGCGTGCTTCCGCAGTGCAAAATAACGATGGCCAAACCATCTTCATGCTTTCATTTTGTACCTGGGCATATGGCGTACGAAGAAGACAAAGAGGTGGACTGGTCAGGTCTGGTAGCGGTCGGAAGCCTGCTCGGGAACTTGCTCCAATACACAGAGAAGAATAACCTGGAAAAGACCCTGCATTGGACCGGGGAACGCCTCCGCGCCATCGCCGAAGATCGCGAGCGTGTAATTGCAATGCTGCATCAGGTTCAAAAAGCTTACGCAGTACTGAAAGCCGACGCAGATCGAATGGCCGCAACCAACAAGGATTTACTCACAAAGTTAACAGAGAGCGAATCGGAGAAAGGACGCCTCAGAAATGAGGTCACTGAACTAAAGGAAGCAATCGGAATTCTTGAAAAGAGACTCAATGATGCAAAGTGAACTGGCAAGGGTGCAGGAACAACTTTTGGAAGATGGGCGAAACTGGAGCCAGCATGCATTGCAGTTTGGCCAGTTCCTTGCTGCAAGCACTACGTCGCTGGATATGAACGTATCTGACAGAGCGAGATATACGCTGCCGCCAAAAGTGAATTTGCTCAAGCCCGTCGATATCGTCAAAATCATCGAGGACGATCGCTACAACGCGTGATCCGTTTCTTTGACACATCTGCACTGGCACTCGTGGCCTTGCGCCAGAATGGGTGGGAACTCGCAGCGCAACTTTATGAATCCGCGAGCGAAGTGATAGTCGCGTTTCATACGCGAGTGGAATTCTATTCAGCACTAAATCGCTTACAAACCGATCATGCGATCGGTGTCACAGATGCCGAACAGCTCTATGACTGGTTCGACCTAGAGAGCCAGCGAATGCGCGTGATAGCATTTTCAGACCCCGTCGAACAAAGAGCTCTTTCCATCTTAAAACAACACCAGATGAAAACTCTCGATTGTCTTCAACTCGCATGCGCGCTGGAATCAGGAAGCACTTTGGAAAGGTTCGTGAGCTCAGACAAGAGACTCGCTCGGATTGCAGAAAAGTTCGGGTTAAGCAGTGGATGAATCACCCCCGCAACGTGCTTTCGAAAAATCTCTGAAGAATCTTCTGAACAGACCGCTCTCTAAAATTCTTCCGCCCTTCTTGAAAAACAAGAACATTTGGCGCCTTGCCTTCAGAGAGACCGCGGAAAATCGACGCAGCCCAATCAGTAATAAGATAGGTCTTTGCTTTGCACCGCGGGGCCGCAACTTTCAGCTCGCTTCCATTTTCCGAAAGATCACGCACACGAAGGTTCACCGTCTCCTTTGCCGTTAGTTGGAGAGCAAAACCCAGATAGAGAACGAGCCTGTGCTTGAGGTTGGGGACGCTCGAAAATCTGTTATTGATGAAGGGTTGAATCTCAAAGTGAAACAGTAAATTTTCGCGGTCGACTTGCCTGCCATCTTTCTTCGGAGTCGCAGTCGCGGGCTTGTTGCGATACCATGAATGAACCGTGATTTTTGTTTTTACGGCAGCCGGTCCTTGCGGTGGCAAATGATTCAATGCGACAATCTGATCAGGTTTCGTTGGTTTGATGTTCTTTAGATACTCAAACTGGTCCGGTATCTCAGTGAGTGAATGATCGAGGAAGCCGCAGAAGCGCGATCTGTCTTTCTGATAGACACCCATCGGAATGCGAATCCGCGTCTTGCCGGCATACACTTCACAGCGATTTCCGACGAACTGCTTCAACGCCGGAATAAAATTGGGACGAACCGGGACGGCGAAGAATATCCAAACATGAAAGCCGCGACCCGACGCCTCTGGATGACACTGAATCCCGGCTCGACGCAGTGCGGCTACGATCGCCAAAAGATCGGCACTGATTTCTGAATAGCTCTCTCCGTTGTGTGCATCGAAGTCCAGGGCAAGCCAGCGGATGGTTCCATCTTTGAGTGGAGAGAGGCCAATCACAATCTCATGTCGTAGATGCGCGGCCAGCACCGCCGGTGTTGCATTGCCCTTCACTGTGAACCAGTTGTTTCCGTTGTGTTTGATATAGTCCGCCGGGTTATGAAGGAACAATTCCGCATAACGGTCAATGATCGTCTGTTGGATTACAGGAGCAGAAGCATGGCTGGAATACAATGTTTGATGGGCCACGAAGCCCAGGTTCAAAAAGGCCCGGCTTTCAGGTACAGAAAAAAACAAGCCACGGAGGGCGAAGCGTCACTTTTCCAAAATGCACCAAATCTCACTCCGTCGCACGATCTGACCCGGGTCCTGCTCTGCAAGCAACACGCGGTTGCCGGCGCAGCGCTCGGCGCATGGACGTGCCGCGCGTTCTATTCCGAAAAAGGAGCTCCGCGCTCGAATCCGTTTGCACTTCCCACGCGTGCGTCCGTCCGCCGCGTAGCCACGGAGGGCGAAGCGTCACAAACTCGGACAGGGACGTCCGCGTTTGTGACCGGACGAGATGCACGCGTGGGAAGGAATGAAAGCGGATGTGCGGAGCTGACGGGACTTGAACCCGCGGCCTCCGGTGTGACAGACCGGCGCTCTAACCAACTGAGCTACAACTCCGTGAAGGGCCAGAGTCTTGAATGTGGCCTTATGGTCAAATCATTCTTGCAAAGTCTGTTTCAAATCCACAAGAAGAGCCGTTTGATCGTCTCCGGGGCGAAGACCAGTCCAGGCCCGAAGCGCGGTTTCAAGGCGAACAATCAGATCCGGCGCCGCCGCATGCGCGGAAATCACTCTTTCGATTCCCTCTTCCTCGAAAAGTCTACCGGCCTGGTTTTCGCACTC
>JAIBBM010000133.1 GCA_019694685.1 Leptospirales bacterium | reverse complement strand
TCGTTTAGGATTTCAGAAAGCTTGTGGGGAGTCAGATCCAGGATAGCGGCCAGACGAGCGAGATCCAGATCTTCATCTGAGTAGAGTGCTTCGATTTCCATAAGTTCCGTTAAACGACGAATCAAAGAATCTGAATCCAGGCCCCCGAGTCTCGAACGTTCGTATCTCGCTCTCGAGGCTTCCTTCTTCATTCGATCCAGATACTGAGGAAAACGCTGTGCTCCCCAGAACATGAGCACGGGCAAGAATCCAAGTCCCAAGAATCCCAGGGTGGTTGCCATTTGACTCCTCTGGATCTGATTCCAGACGAGCAGTGAAACGAACACAGCTCCCAGGAAAACAAACACTGCTGTTAATTTGTACTCCGGAGGCAACTGTCCATTCCTGTTTTGAAGGAGCGAAAAGAAATCGCGCAACACGAGTGCCAGAAAGATCAAAGTATAAACTGAAATGCCAACAAAGATGAGATCCAGATACCATTGAAACGTGCACCTGCCGTGAGCCATCCTGTCCAGTTCCGCGTCGGAAAGAAAGTAGAGCGGCAAAAGTGCAATTTGCACGATCGCAAAGGGAACCAAATGCAATAGCTGATGCTTTTTTTGAACAGGGCGAAACCCGGGCTCAATGATTTGATGAAAATAGAAATACGCAAGTGGACCGAAGAACACATAGAAGGGTACGTGAGGAAAAAGAGCGCGCGGATAAATGAAAAACAAACCCAATCGTTCGAATGCAATGGACAGTTGCGGAAAAGAGAGGAGAATGAACAAGACACCGAGAATTCGATCCGATTGAGTCGACGGATGTTTCAGAAGGCGCGCCATCCCGATTACGATCGCGAGGGTTGCACCAATCAGAGTGCCGGCGATAAAGAAATCTATACTGGTCCAGCGAAGCATTTGGAATTCCGGCGATCGAGGCTTGAGCGCTCTGTCGCTCAAATGTTTACTCTGGTAAGAAATCCTCGCGTGCATAGTAGGATTCTCAGCTATGTAAAAGAAAAAGGCTATTTTAGTAGAAAGCCTTCTAGTTCCCTGTGATCAAGCATTGGCCGCCTAACGTTAGGCCAAACTACGAGGCAGGAGGTAGCGCGGGAGACGCATGGAATCTTTGTTGCGATCTGTCGCGGACCGGTGAGCGTCGCCTTGTGAGCGCGGCCAATGAAATTCTCAAGCTGCTTGAGAAGCAGGCCGGAGAGATCCCGGAGTCAGTGCGAAAGTCCTTTGTCGCAGGCGCGCGCGAGCTTGTGGTTCCATCCGGCGCGCAAATTGCGTTTGAAAACGAAGCCTGCGCGCGGCTGCCTTTTGTGCTCAGCGGAGGGCTTCGGGTCTACAAGGCGGCACCCGACGGCAGGTCCATCACTCTATACGACATCGATCCTGGGGAAACCTGCGTCCTTACGATGAGCTGCATTCTGGGTGGAGAACCATTCCCTGCGGGCGCTGAGGCCCTCGGAGAAACGCGAGTCCTGGTAGTCTCGTCCGAAGACTGGCTGCGCTGGGTGGAGAGCTCTCCCTCTCTGCGTCGTTATTCGCACCAGATTGCGGCACGACGATTGAGCGCCGTCATCGAAACACTTAGCGAGGTGGCTTTTCATCGGGTCAACCAGCGCGTGGCCCGCTTGATTGTTCGCCGCTCCACAGACAGCGGTATGCAGGCAACACATCAGCAGATCGCAGATGAGCTCGGCACAGCCCGCGAAGTGGTCAGTCGCATCCTGAAGGAATTTGAACGCTATGGATGGATCCGCATGTCCCGGCATGAAATTGCCCTGCTGGACAAATCGGCCCTGGTGAAGCTTGCAGAAGATGCCGACGCTGTGTGATCTATGTCACAGACAGGTCTAGCATTTCGTGCTATATTCCTACATGTTCAACAAGATTGAACGGAGGAATATATGAAAAAGAATATGGGAACCATAGACCGCGCCTTGCGTGTAGTGGCTGCACTGGCAGTAGGCGTGCTCTGGTATCTGGGCGTGATTTCTGGCACAGTTGCCATCGTGCTCGGCATCCTGGCGGTTGTATTCGTGCTTACGAGCCTGATCAGCTTCTGCCCTCTCTACCTTCCCTTTGGCCTCTCCACTCGCGGCAAAGAATAATTGCGAGAGCATGACTGCCACCCGCATCGCCGGCGTGGCATTCATGCCGCCGCGTGGTATACCGTTAGGCGATTTATATTGGACCACGCACTCTTCACTACGCGCATGCATGAATTCATTTTCGCAAGATCTGTCCGTAACTCGTACCGCTCACAACGGGAACATCTCCTTTAAAGAGGTTACATTCCATTTCGATTTTCTTTCGCAGACGCTTATCAATCACTGCAGTCAGGGTGATCCTGCCTGTCACCTCTTCGCCCTCGTAAACGGGTGCTTCAAATCGCAGTAGCATTTCCTGGGATATATAGTTCAAATCTCCGCCGATCTTTGTCACGATACTCGCCAACAGAAGTCCATGCGCCATCAACCGATCTCCATGAACATGATGTTCCCCGTGATCGCCCGAAAGGTCTGCAAACGCCAGTATTTCTGCGCGTGAGAAAGCTCGCCGGTATTCAAAAACAGCTCCCTGA
>JAIBBM010000132.1 GCA_019694685.1 Leptospirales bacterium | reverse complement strand
TCGTTTAGGATTTCAGAAAGCTTGTGGGGAGTCAGATCCAGGATAGCGGCCAGACGAGCGAGATCCAGATCTTCATCTGAGTAGAGTGCTTCGATTTCCATAAGTTCCGTTAAACGACGAATCAAAGCATCTGAATCCAGGCCCCCGAGTCTCGAACGTTCGTATCTCGCTCTCGAGGCTTCCTTCTTCATTCGATCCAGATACTGAGGAAAACGCTGCGCTCCCCAGAACATGAGCACGGGCAAGAATCCAAGTCCCAAGAATCCCAGGGTGGTTGCCATTTGACTCCTCTGGATCTGATTCCAGACGAGGAGTGAAACGAACACCGCTCCCAGGAAAACAAACACTGCTGTTAATTTGTACTCCGGAGGCAACTGTCCATTCCTGTTTTGAAGGAGCGAAAAGAAATCGCGCAACACCAGTGCCAGAAAGATCAAAGTATAAACTGAAATGCCAACAAAGATGAGATCCAGATACCATTGAAACGTGCACCGGCCGTGAGCCATCCTGTCCAGTTCCGCGTCGGAAAGAAAGTAGAGCGGCAAAAGTGCAATTTGCACGATCGCAAAGGGAACCAAATGCAATAGTTGATGCTTTTTCTGAACAGGGCGAAACCCGGGCTCAATGACTTGATGGAAATAGAAATACGCAAGTGGACCGAAGAACACATAAAAGGGTACGTGAGGAAAAAGAGCGCGCGGATAAATGAAAAACAAGCCCAATCGTTCGAATGCAATGGAAAGTTGCGGAAAAGAGAGGAGAATGAACAAGACACCGAGAATTCGATCCGATTGAGTCGACGGATGTTTCAGAAGGCGCGCCATCCCGATTACGATCGCGAGGGTCGCGCCAATCAGAGTGCCGGCGATAAAGAAATCTATACTGGTCCAGCGAAGCATTTGGAATTCCGGCGATCGAGGCTTGAGCGCTCTGTCGCTCAAATGTTTACTCTGGTAAGAAATCCTCGCGTGCATAGTAGGATTCTCAGCTATGTAAAAGAAAAAGGCTATTTTAGTAGAAAGCCTTCTAGTTCCCTGTGATCAAGCATTGGCCGCCTAACGTTAGGCCAAACTACGAGGCAGGAGGTAGCGCGGGAGACGCATGGAATCTTTGTTGCGATCTGTCGCGGACCGGTGAGCGTCGCCTTGTGAGCGCGGCCAATGAAATTCTCAAGCTGCTTGAGAAGCAGGCCGGAGAGATCCCGGAGTCAGTGCGAAAGTCCTTTGTCGCAGGCGCGCGCGAGCTTGTGGTTCCATCCGGCGCGCAAATTGCGTTTGAAAACGAAGCCTGCGCGCGGCTGCCTTTTGTGCTCAGCGGAGGGCTTCGGGTCTACAAGGCGGCACCCGACGGCAGGTCCATCACTCTATACGACATCGATCCTGGGGAAACCTGCGTCCTTACGATGAGCTGCATTCTGGGTGGAGAACCATTCCCTGCGGGCGCTGAGGCCCTCGGAGAAACGCGAGTCCTGGTAGTCTCGTCCGAAGACTGGCTGCGCTGGGTGGAGAGCTCTCCCTCTCTGCGTCGTTATTCGCACCAGATTGCGGCACGACGATTGAGCGCCGTCATCGAAACACTCAGCGAGGTTGCTTTTCATCGGGTCAACCAGCGCGTGGCCCGCTTGATTGTTCGCCGCTCCACAGGCAGCGGTATGCAGGCAACACATCAGCAGATCGCAGATGAGCTCGGCACAGCCCGCGAAGTGGTCAGTCGCATCCTGAAGGAATTTGAACGCAATGGATGGATCCGCATGTCCCGGCATGAAATTGTCCTGCTAGACAAATCGGCCCTGGTGAAGCTTGCAGAAGATGCCGACGCTGTGTGATCTATGTCACAGACAGGTCTAGCGTTTCGTGCTATGTTCCTACATGTTCAACAAGATTGAACGGAGGAATATATGAAAAAGAATATGGGAACCATAGACCGCGCTTTGCGTGTTGTGGCTGCACTGGCAGTAGGCGTGCTCTGGTATCTGGGCGTGATTTCTGGCACAGTTGCCATCGTGCTCGGCGTCCTGGCAGTTGTATTCGTGCTTACGAGCCTGATCAGCTTCTGCCCTCTCTACCTTCCCTTTGGCCTCTCCACTCGCGGCAAAGAATAATTGCGAGAGCATGACTGCCACGCGCATCGCCGGCGTGGCAGTCATGCCGCCGCGCGGCATACCGTTAGGCGATTTATATTGGACCACGCACTCTTCACTACGCGCATGAATGAATTCATTTTCGCAAGATCTGTCCGTAACTCGTACCTCTCACAACGGGAACATCTCCTTTAAAGAGGTTACATTCCATTTCGATTTTCTTTCGCAGACGCTTATCAATCACTCCAGTCAGGGTGATCCTGCCAGTCACCTCTTCGCCCTCGTAAACGGGTGCTTCAAATCGCAGTAGCATTTCCTGGGATATATAGTTCAAATCACCACCGATCTTTGTCACGATACTCGCCACCAGAAGTCCATGCGCCATCAACCGATCTCCATGAACATGATGTTCCCCGTGATCGCCCGAAAGGTCTGCAAACGCCAGTATTTCTGCGCGTGAGAAAGCTCGCCGGTATTCAAAAACAGCTCCCTGA
>JAIBBM010000027.1 GCA_019694685.1 Leptospirales bacterium | reverse complement strand
CTGGGGCAAGGCCGCCCTTGAACGAGCCGGCATTGACGAATTGCGGCGGAATTTCGACGTTACCGGCGCGATCGATGAAACCAACCAGGCCTTGCGAGGATTTTGTTTCGACCGAAGCCAGGCCTTCGGAAAAATCCCAACCCGATACCAAACCGAGTGCCTCGGGAAGCCTTTCTCCATGTTTGTTAATAAATGTATACTTACCACGGCCTGACCCGACCCCTGCAAGACCCTCAGAAAATGGGCCGGCCAATCTATGCGCCGGAGTGATCACTGACTGGCCGCTGATATCCACGTAACCCCAACCGCCCTTCTTCACCAGGTACGGTGCCAGGCCTTCAGAGAATGAGGCACAAGCCTCAGCCTCTATTTCCCAAAGTTCGGTACCATTTCTGTCTATGCAAACTCTGACCTGTTTTCCCTTCTGTACGATGGCTAGCCCCTCAACGCTGAAAGGGTTTGCACTTAGATATTTGGGCGGAATGACCACCTTTCCTGTGTTGTCGAGGTAACCGAACTTCCCTTTCTCAGTTTCCCTGTATGCAACCAGACCACATGCGTAATCGCGCAGAAGCGAGTATTTTGGTTCAATGACCACCTCGCCTGTCGCAGTGATAAGCCCGGTCCGGAACTCGCGATTCACGCAGATCGCATAACCTTCCACAAATGCTCCTAGCCAGTGAATGTCCTCGCGTTTCCAGAGGAGTCGCCCCTCCGCATCGATGGCGCCCCACCAATTCGTTCCTTTCACTTGATAAGCGTCCATACAAGCTCAAAATCCGCTTGAGGAATTAGGGTGCAAACCGAAAACCCGGCCGTGTTTGAGAACTGCGAGGAAAAGGTTTTCCGGTCACAAGAAAGCGCCGCGTCCCAAAAGAGGAGGTGGATTACCCAACAGGCATACGCAATCCTCTACATGCTGCTCTGCCTGACTCATTGCGGACGACCGACTAACGTTTGCCTTTCCGGCAATTGTGAGATCTCAGCCTGACAAAAATCTTTGGAAATCATTCCACTCCGTGCCAAGGCCGTGACGCACACAGCCTATCATTGCATGGCGAATCTGTAACTCGTCAAGAATCCGGCTAACGTCAAGGGCGGCATCGATTGTGCGTTCACCCGCGTCCATTCTTCTTCCCTTTCAAGGCGGCGGCCCTGCGTCCAAGGCGCAAGGCCAGCTTAATTCGTTCACGAGCGGTGAGCTTCAGCACGAAAGCATTTTGCAACTCTCGCGCAGCGGCTGCAGTCCTCGATTGCATATTCTAAATATGCCGCTACCACTGACTTGCGTCAATCATATTCGTTGACAGCGCTTCAAAGCTATTTCTCAAGCATGGCCATCGTGCCATCCCAGTTCGGAGGCAGACCGGGCGCATCTTTGGCAAACGCATCGCAGCGGCGAAGCATTACCTGGACAGACTTATCCGCCGGAAATTCCACATTCAGTTTAGAGAATGCCTGCACTGCTTCCTGCCAGTTCCGACTCAGATAGACGGAAAATGCCTGTTCGTAGCCTGCAACAAATCGATTTTGCGCTTCCGTTGGAGATACGGTAGATTCGCCTAACAACTCGTAAATGCGAACTCCGCGTGTCTTTCCGCGCACCGCCACCACATCGAGAAGGCGGCAGCGAAACAAATGCTGAACTCGTTCGAATGTACTCTGGCTGATGATGATGGTGGTTCCGTAAATCTTGTTGGCGCTTTCCAGTCTAGAAGTCAGGTTCACGCTATCACCCACTGCGCTGTAGTTCATTCTCTCTTCTGTGCCAACGTTGCCTACGATGCTTTCCCCTGTATGAATTGCAAAGCGAGTTCTCATGGTTGGCTTGCCTTCTGCACTCCATTTCTCGTTGAGCTCTGTCAGTCTCTCTACGCAACGAAGAGCTGCTCGACAGGCTCGAATGGGTGCATCCGCGATTTCAACCGGTTGTCCCCAGAACACCATGATGGCATCCCCAATGTATTTATCAATGGTTCCGCCCTCCTCCAGGATGATGCGCGAAAGTTCGTTAAAATACGCGGACAGATGAAGCATGAGATCTTCCGCAGGCATGCTTTCAGAAATTCTAGTAAACCCTTCCACGTCAGAGAAAAATAGAGTGATCTCAGTCTTGATTCCGCCGAGCTCTGCCTTCTTGCCGGAAGTAATCAGCTGACGCACGAAGGACGCTGGCAAGTACCTGCGAAACGCTTTCAATCCTTCCACCGCTGTCAGAAGGGAGCTATTCATAATTCTGATTTCATGAATTTTGGACTGAACTCCTTTGACATCATCCAGACTGAAATCGCCAATGTGATCCATCTCGTGAGCAAGACGAATGATTGGATCTGAAATGCGAATCGACACCTGATACACAACGATGATGCCCAGAATCAGAATCACTACAGACACGAGAATCGCGATCAGCTCCATTCTGTGAATGGATGCAAGGATGTCCGCCTCCGGAATCACAATCACAATCTTCAATTTTTCAAAGGGCGCCGGGAATGGTTTAAAAGTAGTAATGTATTTTTCACCATTTGTCGCAGATGTTACGCGAGTGCTCTTTTCACTCTCCGACCTGCGATACGCATCTACAACCGCCTGATTTGGCAGTTCATCAATGCGAAGAAGGCGCATTTCTTTTTCTTTGTGTTCTTTTGGATCCGGCTCTTTTGCATCTGAGTCCACGACCAGATTCACTTTCTTGTCCGGGTAGGCGACGACCTCCCCTTTGTCGTTGATGATCAGCACAATTCCATGCTGCATCACCTTCTGTTCCGCTACAAAATCGGACAGGTTGTGCAGAGGGATATTGGCCGCGATGACTCCTACGATTTCTCCCTGTGCATCCAGAACTGGATAAGAAGCGGAAAGACCGGGTGTCTTCGCAGTCGTAAAGACGAACACATCCGTCCAGGCCATTTTCTTTTCCCTGGTAGTATTCTTATACCAGGGCCTGGTGCGAGGATCCCAGGTAGTTGGATTTGTCTTCGTTTCTTTTTCGCGATATGATTCATCGCGAGTGACTGTAGTTTCGATACCGCGCGCAGCATCAATCATGCGAGTGGCCAGAAAAGGTTCGCGACGCACCTGCACGTAGTTTCCCCTTCGATCAGCGACGAACAGACTCTGAACCTGAGGTGTTTCGATCATGGGCGCCCAGAGATATCGCCACACTGTCTCGTGGTTGTTCATCAGGTCTAGATCAGAAACAAGATTTGCGGTCACGCGATTGTGCATCGCGCCGCCTTCGAGATGGGCTAGAGTTCTCTCAATCATTCTCTGGCTTACTTCTTCTACCAGATGATCGGAGAGTTCTACTACAGCGCGAGTGGAGCCAATGATGAAGTTGAGCGAAATCCCGACGATAGATATGATCACAATAGGGAGCAGTGCCTGGAGAATACTGAATCTGTATGTCTTTTCGGTCGGTAGGCGCAATTTCATAGAGTCCCTGCTAACATCATCGGAGGATGGCTGATTCCACTGCACTGCGCGCGCCTGACAACGGTTTTCGCACGACGGAATGCCGCGAAATGTCATGAGTTTTCGAACGTTTTCACCAGTTATCGCTTGCATCTCTTCCGGGGCGGTTAGGATTCCTGTATGGCGAATCTCAAGGAAATGGTACAGAGTTCAGAAGGGGGCAGCCTTCTCAAGAAGGGGGCCATCATCGGCGGCATCGTGATCCTGGCGCTGATCTTAAAACCGTTCACATTGATCTCAGCGGGTCACCGTGGCGTGGTCACGAACCTGGGAGCGGTTTCAGACAGAGTACTGGGAGAAGGATTCAACTTCAAGGTGCCGATCTACCAGACCGTAGTAGAAATGAACGTTCAGGTGCAAAAGGCGAAAGCAACCGCGCAGGCAGCCTCGCGCGACTTGCAGACTGTAGAAACCACCATTGCAGTGAACTATCACATTGATCCAGCGCACGTCAATCACCTCTATCAGAATGTGGGCGCAGACTACGAGGCAACTGTCATTGACCCTGCCATTTTAGAAACTGTAAAAGCAGTCACCGCAAATTATACCGCAGAGCAACTCATCACCAATCGTCAAAACGTTAGCCTTGAAATACAAAAGAATCTCGCAGATAGACTGAAGCCTTTCTTCCTTTTTGTGGATGCCATCTCTGTCGAGAATTTCAATTTCTCTGAGAAGTTCAACGAAGCAATCGAATCCAAGCAACAGGCAGAGCAGATGGCTCTGAAGGCTCAGAGAGATCTGGAAAGAATTCGCACAGAAGCAGAACAGCAAATCACAACAGCGCGCGCTCAGGCAGAAGCGTATAGACTGCAAACACAAACTCTAACACCGCTCATGCGCGATATGGAATGGATTAAGAAATGGGATGGCAAGCTTCCAAATTACTACGGAAGCGCGAATCCTCTACTATCGATTCATTGAGCCACCCAGGCTCCTGCCAGATCGTTGTCATGCCCCATGGGCAAAAGGCGAAGCCGATCGTCATCTCTCTCAACTATATAGAGAGATATGGCATCGTGAAGTGGACGAGTGCGAAGATAGATCTTTGCATTCTCCGCTCCGACCCTTCCCTCTACATCCGATTCAAAGAGTATTTCCTCTTCTCCTCCGGGTTGCTTTTCGTATAACCGTAGCTTGCCGGTGATATGATCATTGTCTTGCTTGATCTCAAGAACGTTGACCCAGTTTTCCGCACCGGAATTTGCTCTTCGCCACAATCCTGAGAATACGGAGTCGCTCATAGTTTCCTCAAAAACACTGCCTGCTCCAGATGCTGGGTGTGGGGGTAGCAGTCTGAAATCACCGCAGAATCAATTCGGTAAGTAGAAGTCAATGCGCGAAGATCGCGAAGCTGCGTTTGTGGATTGCAGGAAATATACAACACTCTCTCAGGAAGTCCATCTAGAACAGAGCGCAGGACCTGAGGAGCTAGACCGGCGCGAGGAGGATCAAGAATTACAAAATCACCAGGAAGAAGCGGAACCATCTTTTGAGCTAAATCGAGTGCCTCGAATCTGACGGGATCAGAAAAGTGTTTCAAATTTCCTGGCGCATGTGCGATGGCAGACTCAGTAAAGTCGGCGCCGTATACAGACGCAAAGTCTCCTGGAAAGCGATTCGTAAAAATCGCGCTGAGAACTGCGGTGCCGCAGTACAAATCCACAAGCCTTTCAGTTGCTACATCTCCCGGACCAAACCAGGCCATCACATGATCCAGGAGAAGATCAAACGCTTCCGGATTGGGTTGAAAGAAAGAATCAGCCGCCACACGAAAATCAAGACCGCCCAGGCGATCCGTATACGTTCCATCTCCCACATGAACCTTGCCACCGGAAGGATTCGATACGTCCGACGGATAAACAGTGTGAGTTTCCACAAGAGAGCATTGCGGAGGCAAGGTCTGGATGAGATCCTGCAGGAATGCCAGATAACGTTGATTTTCTGAGCGACTCGCTTCTATTGTTATAGAAAGAAGCGAAGTAGAACCGGAGCGAATGGTGGCGTATTTCACTATCCCTTCTCCGCTTTCGCGAATGAACGCGATGTCCTTGTGGCGCTCGATCGCAGACCGGAATACTTCTAGAACACGATTGGACTGATCTCTCTCTGCGGGACATAAATCGACATCCACAAAACGCGCAAACTCTCGCGCCTCGCGGAATCCTGTGACTCCTGCATCCACTACGAAATCCATTCGATTGCGATGCCCCTGAAGCCTGGGAGCAACCAGGATCTCAGGCTTCTTACCGAGCCCTTCCATGGCTCGCACCAGGTCCGTGGTTTTTAGTTCGATCTGCTTTGGATAAGGGATGTGCTGGCCCCTGCAACCGCCGCACCTTCCGTACACTGCACAAAAGGGATCCGCCAGCTCAAAATCTGTGTTGTGGGCCTTCTCAATGTGAAGGACTTCCATTCCAAGCCGCCCGGTTTTCCGCGATAGCTTGAACTGCACCAGATCCCCCGGCAAAGTAAACGGAACGCTGTAGGGTCTTCCGCGAAAAACGAATTCGCCCTCCAGCCTGGAGTTGATTTTCTGAATGGGCAAAGCCATGAGTTGATCGCCAGAGGCGTTGGATACTGAAGCTTCCGGGGTCGATAATCAGGACAAGACGCTTTTTATGGAGTGGTTACTTTTACTATTGGCCGGCGGCGTAGCCGCGGGTGTGGGTCTGTGGGCCGTTCGTCCCTCGCCGGGGGAACAGGGAAGCTCGGAAGGGCCATCCTCCAGTCCCGGTTTGCCTGGAGTCAAAGATGACCGAGGCACTGCTGTGCCACTCGGCGGCAAGGACACCACCGACCAGATCCGCGATCTACTCGCAAAAGCTCCGGACAAAATCCAGGCAAAGGGTGTCTCCAGAAAACAGGAGCCATCTCGCTCGTCCAAAGTCCCTCTTCGCGTAACATACAACACAGATCAACTCATCGCACGCTCCTCTAGATTTGCGCATCACAGACGAGCTCTGCAAAATGCTGAAATACTCGTATCAAAGCAAAAGGCAACAGAGGCGCTCGAAGTATTCGAACGAGTGGCTAATCGAGTTCAGGATGCGGACATTCAGTCGCGCATCCAGACCAACATAGACGATATTCGCAGATGGCTTTCCGGATTTGAAAGCGAAGACGACCAACTCAAATTTCCAGAAATCGTAATCCCTCTGACTCTCCAGAACCTGGCACTGGAAAATCTAACAGAGGGCATCAAGAATCTATCTGATTCGATCGTACAGAAAATCGCAGAGTCGGTTGCTGCCGTTTCCGCGATCTCAGTTCAACATACTTCACCTTCGGGTGGTTATGCGACGTCTTCTCCGGGTTCTGCCCCCGCTTCCCCATCAGCGTCCGCGCCAGCTTCCTCACCCGCGTCGGCACCTTCCGCCTATGCAGCCACTCCAGGGGCGCCCGCTCAAACTGCGATGCCGGGGCAAGCACCAGGTGCAGCGATCCCTACGATGGGAGCGGCCTATGCGGTCCCCGCTACTGCGGACATGCCTGCTCAGGCAATCCTTCCTGTCATTCCGCGCATTGTACCTCCTTCAGGAGAATGGGTCAGAGAAGGATACGGAAAACCAGGACAGGAAACAGGAGTAGCACAGAGAAATCTTCCTCCTGGAATTTCACTGAACGAACGCGGGGAACTCGTAACAGACGGCTGGACCGATTCTGATTTTGATCGCGCGTGGGAAAAGTTCAAACACCTGCCCGCACACGATCGACGCAGTGGAGTAGAGCGCAGAAAGAATATCGATCGGCGAATGTCGAACGATCCAAAAAGAAAAGACAGACGTTCCGGCGAGGACAGAAGAAAGCAGGATCTTTTTAAGGAACGCGAAGAATTCCTCAGAAAACTGGAAGAACATAAGAAGCGGAAACAGGAATACGCGGACTGGCTGGCCAATGAGGAACTTCCTGTTCTCCCGCCGGTGGAAATGCCGGTAGAAGAAGAGAAGAAGAAGAAAGAAGCAACCATCGAGATTGAGCACGCGACCATTCACATTGGCGAATTTCCGAAGAAGGAAGAGGAAAAAGACGAAGAGCCAGAAGAAGAACCTGAGCCTGAGCCGGAACCGGAGCCTGAACCAGAAGAGGAGCCAGAGCCAGAGCCCGAAGAAGAAGAGGAAGAGGAACCAAAGCACATCGTCTTTGAGACGCCGGAGCCGGATCTCCAGCCGGTGCGAATGCCAGCCGTGGGCGAATTTGCAGGCAGCCACCTCGAAGCAGCGCGCGATTTATCCAGCCAGCCACTCTTGAGTCTGGGAATGCCTTCTGGCATGAAGGTGGACGATCAGCCTCAGTTGCCTGCGGAAGCAGAAGCAGCCACAGCAAGCGCAGGCGAAACAGCAGCGACAGAAGAAGAAACTCCTGAAATTCCGGGGCTCGACGAACCGGAAGAAGCAAAAGAGGAAAAGCCACAGGTGCAGGAGATTCGAGGTGTTCTCGAACTCAAACCACCGGAAGAAGACGATGCGCCATTCCTCACTCTCACATATGATTTCACCAAAATCCCGGACAGCTTCAAGCTGAGCCGCGACTATCATACAATGGAATATGCATACTATAAGTACAAACCAATGCTGGTCAAAGCTCAGGAATTTACGCGAAGAAAGATGCTGAAGAATGCTCTGAACTACTATCGCGTGATCAAATCGCAAAACATACCGCCTGAGTTCAAACGAATGATCAATCGCAATATCAGAGATATCACCGAGTACCTGGAAAAGTTCCTGATGAGCCGCGCAGGATGACGCAGGCCACGGCGTTTCTAGCAGCCATTCTGGCACTTGCCGGCGGGTGGCTCATCTATTCGCAAATCCGTTTTCTCAGAAGATGGTTCATCCCGCCCGCACTCCTGGGTGGGCTCCTCCTTTTCTGCGCAGGACCAGAAGTACTTTCGATTGTAGGAAAACCAGAGAGACTTTTCATTCGCTCCTGGCCTCCGCTTCTTCTTGGATACTTATTCGCTGCCATCGTTCTTGGATTTGAATCCGGCAAATCATCCAGAGGACTGGTGGGTCAGGTTGTTCAGCAGAATCTGTTCGTGTGGTTTTTGTCTTTTGGTCAGCTCCTTGGCGCATATTGCATCTACCTGCTCTTCTTTCGCGCGGACGTTTCCCCTTTGATTGCTCACGTAGTCGAAATTGGTTGGGCCGGCGGACCAGGATCTGCGGCGGCCATGTCTGCCGTTATGCGGCGACTCGGCCAGTCTGCGATTGGGGACCTGGGACTTTTCTCTGCTACTCTTGGACAGGTCTGGGGAGCACTCAGCGGAATCTGGATTGTAAATCATCTAAACAGAAAAGCTCAGCACGTAATTGGAACAGAAGCAAGCTCTTCGCACGAATCAGCGCGACCTCTGTCGTCCGTAGAAGCAAATGGAATCGCGGACGCGGAAGTGCGCCGTCCACGCTTCCCAGGACCGAAAGGCCTACTGCGCATCTTCCTATTGTTCCTTCTTCCGCTTTCCGCTGTGTTCATTGCGATGGCCGCAAAAGAAGGGCTGGGAATCGTCGCCATTTACACTCCGCGCGCACTCTTCCTTGGAGACATTCCCCTCTTTTCTCTTGCGCTACTGTGCGCATTCCCCGTCAGGTGGATCGCCATCCGCGCTGGAATCCTGACTGCTGAAAACTGCGAAACGATCCAGAACATAAACGGCCAGGTCCTGGACTGGATCATCCTGGCCGCTCTCGCAGCACTTGAACCCGCAGCCTTCATTGCACTTCTTGTTCCATTCTCAGCGATGATGGCATTCGGTGCTTTCTTCTGCTTTGTTCTGATGTATTTCTTCGCGCCGCGAATGCTGCCCACAAATACGTGGAGAGAGCTTGGACTGATCAACTACGGAATGGCCACCGGGACCACAGCTCTTGGTTTGATGCTTCTTGGATTGTTGCGTTCGCACACGAAAGACGAAGCGAGACTTGTATACGGCATGGCAGTTCCGTTCAACGCCCCATTCGTCGGAGGTGGAATTCTTTCTCTCACTCTTCCAGAGTGGACTGCGCGCGGAGGCGAAACAATCATTCCTTTCTTGCTCCTTGCGTGGATGTTTGTTTTCTTTGTAGTGTGCAGACGATTGCAACAGAAGGAAGCCCATGAGTAAGATGCCTGTTTTGTTTGTAGGGCATGGAAATCCAATGCTCGTCCTTGAGGACAATGAGATCACGCAAGCCTGGGCTACGCTCGGGCAGAGCCTGAAACCTCGCGCCATTCTAGCGGTTTCCGCGCACTGGGTCACACGCGGAACGCTCGTGACCTCCATGCAGAAGCCCCGCATCATATATGATTTTTATGGATTTCCTGATGAACTATATCAGGTGACTTATCCTGCACCCGGCTCACCTGAGCTTGCTCTTCGCACAGCATCTTTGACTGGAGCGCGCGCGGATGAACAATGGGGACTGGATCACGGTACCTGGTGTGTTCTTAAGAAAATGTTTCCGAACGCTGACATCCCTGTGGTGCAGCTGAGCCTGGACGCGGCCAAAAGCGGAGAACAGCATATGGCGATCGGTCGGGAATTGCGCGAATTGCGCAACGAAGGAGTGCTGATTCTCGCAAGTGGCAACATTGTTCACAATCTGGGTGCAGCTGATTTTAGCGGACGCAGAGGAACCTATGAATGGGCCACGCGTTTTGACAATACAGTCACTTCCCTGCTGGACCAACGAGAATTTTCGAAGTTATGCGCCATTGAATCGCTTGGGAACGACGCCGCTCTATCTGCACCCACACCGGAACACTACTGGCCTCTTCTGTATGCTCTGGGAGCCGCGGAGGAACAGGATCGCCTAACCTATCCAGTTACAGGGATGGATCTTGCATCCATTTCCATGCGATCCGTGATGTTTTCCGAATCTTGACTCGATCGGGGATTATTTCTTTTTCTTCGAATCAGTAGAAAGTCTTTCGAGAGGATAAGACAATCTGTATGCCTTGAGTTCTTCTGTCTTCCTGGAAGAACTCCACTTCAGAAGTTTGCCTGCAAGGTCTGCCGCTCGCTTTGCCGCAGTATCTCCGGGGTAGCCAAAGCTTCCAAGCGCCAGTCTCCTGGAAAGAATGTCAGACAGAGTATGGGCGGATTCATTTTCTACAGCGTAGACGATCTGAGCCATGATGTCATATCTTCCGGGCTCGTCAGAAATTCGTTTCAGCAGAGAAGGTTCTTTTCGCGCAATCTCCAGCACTTCCTGGTAGTCGGTTCCGTAAAGCGTATAGAGATGATTGAGAACGTTATCCGGCACTCTGTGATTCATGAGGGCAATCTGTTCCCATATTTCGGTGGAAGAAGCACCAAACGTAGGATATCCGTGCAGTGGCTCGCGGTCTGTGCGAACATCTTTGATTTGAATTCCAGGAGAAAACGAGCGTAACTTTGGCAGGCATGCATGCAGCACATCTTCTCCGAGTTTCCTGGAAGTAGTCCATTTGCCTCCCAGGACGGAAACGAGGCCCTCAATCTTATCCTGGTCTGCAGCGTGATCATAGATCTCATGCTTTCTGGAAGCTCTGTAGGTAGACTTACCTGAAAAAACAAGTGGACGAATTCCGATCGGCACGTGCCGTATCTTTTCGCGCGTAAGAGGCCTGCCCGGCAAGAGCTCATTGACCAGATCCATCAGCATTGTGATGTCCTCTTCCACTGGACTGAGATCGTCGGGACTTCCTTCGTAAGGCGAATCCGTGGGACCTATGAGAGTCATGCCCTCCCATGGAAGCAGAAGACAATGCTGGCCTTTCTTGTTTCGCAAAAACAGAGTCTGCTCCCCGATGATGCGATCCGTAAGTAAATGTATACCTTTTGATTTTTGAACTTTGTGGAGAGGAGAACGTTCCGCAAGACCAAGAACCTGATCCATCCAGGGCCCGGACGCGTTTACAAATACAGAACCTTTCGCAGTGTATTCTTTCCCGCTCAGAGTGTCCTGAATCTGAACAGATTCGATCTGTTTGGTGCCTGCTTTGAAGCCAAAGCCAGTGGCCTGACAATGATTGAGCATCACCGCGCCCGCCTGCACCGCCGTTTTTACAAAAGCAAGCGCCAGCCTTTCAGGATATGTACTCTGGTAATCGTAATATACGAATCCGCCTTTCAAGCCTTTCGACTCAATCTTTGGTTCGAGCTTCAAAAACTCTTCTCTGGAAATCCATTTTGCAGGTGGAATCTGTTTGTCTTCTGGAGTTCCCAGATTGCGGTCATACGCCAGAAGATCATAAGTGGAAAGACCCATCTGCATGATGAATCGACCCGGATTGCTCCATTCAAACATGGGAACAAGAAATTGCATGGGCCGACTGAGGTGGCCCGCGGCCAGTCCCATGATGTGACGCTCAGACAGAGACTCGCGCACTAGGCCAAATTCGTAACTCTCCAGATATCTCAGACCGCCGTGAAGCAGTTTGGAAGTGGCAGAGGAAGTGGCGCAGGCGAAATCATTTTTTTCAACGCAGAGCACGCGAATTCCGCGAACGGCAGCTTCGCGAGCAACTGAAATGCCCGTTATGCCGCCGCCAATGACGACAAGGTCAAATTTCTTTTCCAGGTCGTGGAATTCGCGCTTATGAATCACGCGCCGTAGCCTTTCTTTTTCAACAGAATGCGACGCTCAATTTCAAAGATCTTTTCTGGGATCTTCTCTTTGCCCATGTCTTTCTTATCGTTCTCTTTGATGAAGAGATCTGCACCGTGCTTATCAAACGCTTCTTTTGTTTTGACGTTCTTTACTCCAATCAATTGAACATGAAGAATGCCAGTGTTTGGCATGGGGCCTTCTTCCTTGGCAACAATGCGCGAGATGGAACCTACAGTGTCCCCTGAAATAGCCGGAGCGGTGTGGTAACCTTCTGTGTAGCCCAGATCCCAGAGCATATTCTCTGTAAGATCGCGACTGGCCAGACCGCATAACCATCCGAAGACGAGTCCGCCATATACAATCGGTTCTCCGCTCATTGGACCGGAGAGACCTGCTGAATAGAGACGATCGTAGTGAAGTGGATGTGTATTGCCCATGCGATAGGTCCATGGCACATGCTCATCCGTGATGGTTCGCATGTTCTTGTGCACCAGGATCTGTCCTGCTTCGAAATCTTCGAAGTATGTATTGGACAGAGTGTGATGCTTCATGTCGGTGGAAAGAGACTTAGCGTCCGGCAGTTCGCAGGATGGGTCTTTGACTACCGGGAAAGGAAGATTTGCATCTCCGCGCTTTGGAGCGGATTTACCGTCTCCTGGTGGGATCATGATCTTTCTTTCATATTGGATGACAACTTCCCCGCGCTGGTTTAGACCCAGGGTGTTGACATGAACAATTCCTGGCTTTCCTTCTCCGCGTACTTTCTTGGAAAGCACTCTGGTGCGGCCTGTGAGTGTATCTCCTGGATAAACTGGTTTCAAAAATTGAACGTTGTAATACCCCAGGTTTGCGATTGCCTTCTCTGAATTGTTTTGAACGCCCAGGGAGAGAATCACATTGAACACTTGCAGAGGATGAACCAGCATATCTGCAAATCCGTGCGCCTGCGCGTAAGGGGCAGACAGGAAGAGAGGAGAAGATTCGTGAAATACTGTTGCGAATTCCTGTGCAAATGTGCGATCAATGGTAAATGCACGCGGATGAAGGAACACATCGCCGTCGACGAAATCGTCCAGTGTGCGGCCGTATTCTTTCTGAATGGATTTAGAAATGTCCGCCGGGTGAGAAGGAGCCAGTTCTGGAAATGAATTGAGTGGAAACTTTGCCATAACCAGGTTTTCGCCTGCAAGCGGCGCGATCAAGTGAAAGCCGGGTTACTTTTTCCTGGCCAGAAATGTGTCCATTTCCTCAGAAGAGAAGAACACCTTATTGCGGGAGCCAATCTCGGTTTGCGACACAATGGAACCAAGGTGCTTGCCTGCGAGAACAAGAACCTTTTCTCCGCCTAGAACGGTTACAAATTGATCCAGGATGCGCAATTCAGTCGGAGGAATCTCTGGCACCTGCCGGATATCCAGGATCACAATGTCCGGCTTGATCAGCTTTAAAAAGAAATGGTTGAATACAACTTTTGCTTCTGGCAGCGCAAAGTCTTTCAGATTAGAGAGAACGGTCACCTGAGTGCGCCCGCCTTTGCGGCTAACGTTGATGTGGTTGGCTCTCTTGAGCTCCTGCTGCAGCCGCAACTTTTCAGCCACAGCGACGGCCCTTTCCACACGACCGCGAAGGTCCGCAGCCTGCATGGAAGGCGGAACAATGTCCAGAACTGCCAGCTGCTTGAGGCGAAGGATCAGACCTTTTTCTAACGGTGCGCTGATCAGGCAGATGCCGATCTCTCTTGTTGTATGTTCTTTTCTCAGATTGCTGATCACGGAAATGGAATCCGTGCTTTTCTCAGTGGCACCCACCATAATCAGATCCGGGGAACCACTTTTTGCAAGCTCGAGACCCCGAGCTAGATTGGATGCTGTAAGAAGCCGAACTTCAGAGCCTTGCATTGCATGCTCAAACTTCGAGACTTGATTTGGATCTGCATCGATCAAGAGCACCAGGGACACATGCCCTTCGTACTTGAGGACGGAACAACCGCAAGTTAAAAAATGAGAGGTGGGCTGAAGTAGATTCTGTACTTCGGATTTCAGGAGCAAAACACTGGAACCGATCGTACTTACCATCTGCGCGGGCGTAGGCTTTCTGGCACTGCTCTGTGCCTACTACTTCTACTCCGTTTCTCATAAACCAGTTTTGCATTTTCAAGAAAATGAATTTCATGATCAGATTTTGAGAGAAGTCCCTGTCCTCACCCGAGCCTACCATCCTACGCCCTGGTGCTTCAACAATCACCTGATGCTTCTTCTGTTATTGTTCAGGGAATACAGATCCAAAGACTATCCGTTCGACAGAATAGACCAGCTTCGAATGAAGGATGGAGGCATCACTGGCCTGGCATGGTCTGGCTGGAACGAACAGAACGCTCTTCTGAAAAACAAGAAGAAAAGCATCATGCCGATCGTAGTGATCTTTCATACAATCAGCGGAGATGAACAGGACGTAAAAGGAATTGTGGAGTATGTACGCGTATCCCTGCGTTGGACTGCAGTGGTCTGCATCAGGCGAGGACACGGAAACCTTCCGCTTGGAAAACCAAAGATCAACACAATGGGTTCCACATCTGACCTTTCAGAGCAACTTGCATTCATTCAGAAAAAATTCCCTGGAGCACCGTTATTCGGCATTGGAATTTCAGCCGGGTCAGGTTTGCTTGCCAGATATCTGGGCGAGTCCGGCAAGAAGAGTAAATTCATGGCTGCCGCAGCCATTTCTCCCGCTTACGACATTGAAAAAGCATTTCATCGCATTCATCCAGTCTACAGCAAAATCATGGGCCAACGATTGATCAGCTATTTTCTAAAGAGACATTATGACAGCCTTTCTAGAGTGCACGGCTTCGATCATGCAATGCAGGCGCAAACCATTGGCGAGTTTCAGGACAGAATCCATGCAATCGCAGGATACAAAACAAAAGAAGAATACTACCGATTTTCGAATCCGATCAAAGTGGCAAAGAACATTCGCACTCCACTTCTCATACTGAACTCACAAGATGATCCCATTTGCGTAAATCTAAACGTGCTTGAGAACTTGCACTGGCTCGAGAATCTTCCACACACTATGCTCGTTCACACGAAGAGAGGAAGTCATGTCGCTTATTTCGAAGGATGGAAGGCGAAGCCCTGGTGCGACCGGGTTGTGGGAGACTACTTCCAGGCAGTTCTAAAAACTGAGGCGCCCACTGCGAAAAGGCGCCCATCGAAAAAGAAACAAGTGCGAAGGTAATCGTTTGTGAGAACGCTCAGTACGCAATTCCCAGTTTCTTAAATAGCTTTCCCATCAGCCAGAAAGGGCCCACCAGCAAAAACTGAATGTCCTTGAAGAAAGAAGGCTTCTTTCCTTCTATCTTGTGGCCAATGAACTGGCCAATCCAGGCAGAAATCCAGATCGCTCCGCAGATCACTGCCACAGGCATCGCGTTGATCTTCAGAATCCAGAGCCCATACACCATCAGCGCTGCCACAGGAACCATTGCCAGAAACAATCTCACGGACATCACCAGATACCAGGTCATCCCTACGAGCAAAAGCAAGCTGGCCAGGTTCACATAGTATGGCAAAGAAATGCCGGTGGCTGAAACCACATAGTCAGAGGCAGCCCAGAACAATCCAAGAGTACTGAACATAATGAGAGGAATGCAGATCCAGTGTATGGTCTGGTTGGTCTCATTTCTGTGGCTTTCTGCGTATTCATCGAACCATTGTTGAACGTTTTTCATGATCATAACCCCCGATGATGAACTCTACCACACTTCGCACTGATTCACTTGAACGAATCTGTCATTTGCGAAAAAAAATGAAGGAGGAATGCCAAACATATCTTTGAAAGTTCGGCTCAAGTGCGCAGAATCCGCAAAACCGGCCGCATGCGAAGCCTCCGTCATCCGAATTCCCTCTGTGCGCATTAACATGACTGCCCGGCGAAGCTTGAGCCACAGCACATATCTGCGAATGGGCAGGCCCATTTCTTCCTTAAACAAATGCATCAAACGATCCGCAGACAGTCCAACATGAGCGGCCGCTTCCTGCACGGACACAGTTTCTGGCATGTCTTCGCTGATGTGTTCCTTGAGTAAGGCGATCAACCTGGCCACCCGTGGATCTACAGTATGAGGCATCTCTTCGTAGTGAATTGTTCGCATGAGAAGCATGCGAACAAAGGCCGCCGCGGACTCACAGCGGGAAGAGGCCGGATCCAGAAGAATAGAAAGCTCCTTTTCAATGCCATCGGGTCGCTGTGCTTGAATGATGCCCTCTCCTCCCAGTGCATTTGCAAGCGCTCTATATTCTGCACCCAGTGGATCAATTTGCAGCACAATCATGGAGCTTTTCTCTGCGCGAAGTTCGTGGTATACGTTAGGCGATATTAAAACGCATTCGAGGCCACCGTAGCCGCGCTCGGGAGTGCGAATTTCAAAAGGCTTATCTGCGGAAATAATCAAAGAGGCATTGTAATGAGCGTGCGCTTCTGCGCGAAGGCCTTTTGCGAGAAACAGTACCCTGCTTTCCCAGATAAAGAGATGCGAAACGTCCATGACTCACTTGCGCGGTTTCTTCGCACGCACGAGTGGGACTTCCACTTTCAGAGGAACGCTGAGTCTCACTCCGCCCGCCTCGGGATATGCGTCCTGCGTGCGACGCTCATCTAGAACACAGGCAAGCTCCAGCCCAAAGAAAAGAATCTGAGTGCAGAAAATCAGAAGGATCATCCCGACGGGGATCACAGCCCACACTCCATAGAGTCTACCCGTATTTGCAAATCCAGTCACCCAGACCTGAAATCCAATTACAAATCCAATCAAGGTGGTGGCAGTGAAGAGTCCACCCACTGCCGCCGACTCTCTGGAAATTGGATGAGTGGGGATGTACTTATAACCAAGAGAAAGCAGACCAAAAACGATTCCGTAGAGAATCATCCACAGAGTGGCGCGAAGAAGAAAGGCAACCACAAGAGACGCATGATCTTCCTGTTTGATTTGAAACTCAACGAATGCATGACCGCTTTTGTCTCTTTCCATAGTCACGTGTGGCTCTCCGAGTAACACGTACGTTTCGTTTTCTCCGGCCAGAACCACATCGCCGTTTGGTAAAACCTGGTGCGAATAAAAGGTAGTATTCTTTAAGATTCGGTTGGAAGGAGCATACCAGGTGCGGCCCGCATCATTGGTGTAGCGAAACAATTCATCGTCTCCGTACACAAAACCCTGCCCATCTTTGTCTATGTGCATCCCGATGATGTCATGTTCCGCGCGAAGCTCCGGAAGAAAGAGCTGTCCTTTCTGATCGCGAATCCAGAGAGATCCGCCTCCAAAAAAAGTCTGCCCTTTCCCGTCACGCGCCATTGTGTTGATCATCAAAGTACGCGAACCATATCTTTCGTCAAAGGGCCCGTTCCACGTAACTCCGCCGTCGTCTGAGCGCAGTACGCGAGCTGTTCCAGTGATGTATATTTCGCTCTTCTTTCCATTCGGGATTTGGACGATGTTGTTATAGACGGTAGAAAAGCACTGCATGCCGTATGCATTCTCTTTGAAATCAACGAGGCAAGAACGAGAACCGACTGTGGCAAGAACGAGCGCTCGTTTTCCGGGCAAAGCAAGTAGATCCTCGAAAATAGGACGCCTGAGCCCGCTTGCGCCCTTGAATGCGAAGAGTCTGTAGTCAAACGTCTGGCCATTGTCGTTCGAAAAATAAACTGCTCCGGTTTCTCCCAGTATGTAGAGCACGCCGTCTGCTGAGTCAATGCGAGAAAGAAGACGAATGTCTTTTGCCTCTAGAGAGCGAGGCGGCACTTCCCCCAGAATTTCCCAGGATCTTCCAGAGCGGCCCGTCTGCAGATCGAAATAGACATCCTTGTAAGGTGCGTGTTTATCAATCTTTGTCTCAAGATGAAACGATCCTTCCCCCTTTGCCTGTTTCCATGCGAGTTTCTTGCCAAGCATCCACAGAGTATCGTCGTTTAACGTCATGGATTTCCATTCGGGTGGCTTTAACTGGCTGAGAAAGTATTGCATGGTCCCGGCAGTCACTGTTGTAAATGCAGGAACAAGAATGAGCCCGGAAATATAAAAAGCAAATCTATAGTGCAGCGGACGCTCTACGTGGGAACGAGCAATGTGATTGAATGAATCTTCCAGATGCCGCAAAATGCTTGTGGCGGAAATGATCATGAAGATCACACCAACGAGCGCGATGCTGTCCGCGCGGCTCAGGATCTCATCCAGAGCGTGCAAGAATTCAGATGAATCCTGAATTCCATACGCTCCCATAAATCGCGACAGATACGCACGGATGGTTTCTTGATCCACCTGCGCAAATTTCACAAGGATGGTCATCAGTGGAATCGCAGATAGAACCAGAGCATAGGCAATCGCACTCGCGCGATAGTAGCAGCCGTCTTCGTTGAAGCGCTCCCAGGTTCGCTTCAAAATGCGAAAGACTTCAGCCGCGCTCATTGTTTCTTTCTCTCCACAAATAGTTCAGAAATACCAACTGTATTTGAATACTTAGAACCGGGATACACAGATTCTATTTCAACGCGAACCCAGAGCTTTCGCACAGACCCCGGATACACTGCAGTCACGCGCGCGGGCGGCAGAAAATCCAGAGGCAAATGATTGATTCCATCCGAAAGAACGAAAGATTTCTCTGCCAGGAAAACGGGAGATGTGGGAAGCCTGAATTCGCGGTCCATATCCACGATTTCTTGATCAAAGAACACGACCCTCACTGCGCGTGGGCGAGCATATTCGGCGGGGCCTGGTTCGAGAGTCAAAGAAACCGGCATATCTGGCTCAGGAGGACGCCCGGGTCTGTGCGAAAATCCAGCATCGATCAGAAGAAACAAGCACGGCGGCCTCGTGTCAGATTCAGGAGCTGTGCGCGTTTCATTCGTGCAGGTGCCCTGGACTCCTGGCATAGACTCCTTCCAGAAAGTCTTCCTGTCAGAATCAATGGCAAGCTCTGGACTCAGAGCAGGATCAAAGATAGAATTGGTGCTAATGGCAGTGCGCCCCTGATAGCCCAGGAAATCCTGTTCCTCGCTGCGCACTTTGTATAGAAGAAACAACCCCGAGGCAACAAACACAGCGAGCGCCAAACCGGTGACCAATCTGCGTTCCATATTTTTGCTGACAGTTCCCCTGATTGATTCAGACGCAAACAATATTGAAAGATCGAAGTCTTTTTTACCGAATCGCCTGGTACTGCGGAGCAGTATCCGTTGTGAGCTTTCCTGTCTCCATCAGCCTTTCCCAGGCCGGAATCAGCTTCGCGGCGATCGCCTGGATGGCAGGAATTGTGGCTCGTTCGGATGTTCCGCGTTTCCCATGGCCGCGTCTTTTGATCGCAGGGCTCTGCATCTATGGTCTCGAACTGTTGTCTCTGATCCTTCTTTCCTTTTCGGGAGGCGGATTTGCATTCATCAAGCAAGGGCTTTCGCGCGAAATCAAAGACGTATTTCTCATCTTGATGGCATTCTGGGTTTTCGCTTTTTCAGAAGACGAAGATCGGCGAAAGACCATTGAAAAACTAACATACATTGCGATTGGAATCCTGATCGTTTCGGGACTCATTGGCATCTTCAGCAGATACAGGCTCAGCAACATTCCTTATCATTTGATGCATGGCTGGGAAGGCAACATGCAGGCAAGATACCAGCATCATGCGGGAACATTCCTTGCGGGCACTCCTCTGATGTTCCATATTTATCTGCCAGTTGGTTTCCTTCATTCCCATCTGACGTATGGCGCTTTACTGATGATGGCCATGCCGATTCTGTTTTTGCGCGCGATGAACCCGATCATACGATACACTTCAGATTCAAAGAAACAGACTCTGATTGCGATTATGATTTTTGGTGCGGCGTGCGTGGTTTTCATGATCAACAACGCAAGATCCGCCATCCTCGGAACTATTTTTGTCATTGCGCTGACTGTTTACTATTACTCCAGGTTTCACTGGAAAAAGAAGGCTCTCTATCTGCTGATCCCAGCGGTGATCGCCTTACTGGCGTTTGGCGGACTTTTTATTTTCGCGGATCTCCTGCATGAGAGACTTCGCGCTCTGGTGATCGCTCTGTCCGGACAACAAAAGCACACAGACTACCAGAGAGTACTGCTCTGGAATGCTTCGTGGGAAGTGATCCGGTCTCATCCATGGCTGGGAGTTGGCGCAGGACATTTTCAGGAATCGGTAGAATCCATTCTGCTCAATGTAAGCAAACAACACCCTGGTCTGTGGTACGCGAATGAAACTCTGCAAAGAGGACATTCGCACAGCGATCCACTTCACATACTGGCGATCGCCGGAATCCCTGCTTTTATTTCTTACATTGTATTCTTCGCAATGCTCATCCACAGAGCGATCAAACCAGCAGGCCGGGCCATCTTTCGCTTTGGCGCGCCGGGACTACTCATCGCAGGCTTGTATCAGTGTTACTTTCTGGACGATGCGGTTCTACTGCCATTCTGGCTTCTGGTTGGCCTGACGCTGAGAGAAACCGAAACCGGACAAACATCGGCAAAATCTTAAATTTCTAAACGGCCGCGAACAAAAACCTGATCGCTTCCTGCAAGTGATCGCCACAAAAAAGGGTTGAACCCTGGGCTTTGACGCGATGTCTAAGGCTTAGTAATACGTTTCAGGAAGGTTCCTTTCATGAAGTTAAAGATCCAAACGATCATCACCCTCGTCGGGTTTGTATTCGGTCTGGCTGCAACGCGAACGATCCAGGCAGATTCTCAGTGCACCAATTTGTCCCAATCACAGTGCGAAAAAAATGACGATTGCACCTGGGTGAACGGATACACCACGCAGGCAGGCGTAAAGGTAGATTCATACTGCCGCGCAAAGCCTGGCAAAGCAAACGACCAGGGAGACCGCGACCGTCGCGACCGTGACAAAGACAAGAACCGCGACAAGGACAAAGATAAAAATCGCGATAAAGACAAAGACAAGAACAAAGACAAAGATAAGGACAAGCGGGACAAGGATAAGGACAAAGACCGCAACAAGGACAAAGACAAGAATCGCGATAAAGATAAAGACAAGAACAAAGACAAAGATAAGGACAAGGACAAGAGAGATAAGGACAAAGAGAAGCGCGACAAAGAGAAGAAAGACAAGGAAAAGAAGGACAAAGAAAGAAAAGATAAAGAGAAGCGCGACAAAGAGAAAAAAGACAAAGATAAGAAAGATAAAGACAAGAACAAGTAAGAGTTCCTTGATCCAACGCGGCCGGTTCTCCGGCCGCGATTTCGTTCCAACAGCGGGAAATCATTTGACCCCCGTTCCATAGATGCCATGATGAACGCGCACCTCTGCACGCGTCAGAGCATGCGCAAACAGCTAGATGGACGTACGCACACTTTACTTATCTCTTAGCCTCACTGCATTGACGGGTTTACTCATCTCCTGGCTCTCCATACACAGAGACCGCAGGCAGGGAATGCAATGGAATCTCGGAGCGATCGCATTGTGTTTGGGTAATTTGCTTGTTAGCATGCGCGGAACCATCCCGGATCTACTGTCGGTAAACGGTGCTAATACGCTCTTGTTGCTGGTCGCGCCACTCATAGAGGCGAGTCTGCAAAGATTCTTGCGCGGTCGGCGAATTTCTCGATTGATGCTGTATTGGTCGCTCGCGGCAATGATCGTTTTCAATGCAACGGCGCATCTTGCTTCGCTACGGGAGCGAATCCAGCTCATGAGCCTCGCCTTTTCCGGCCAATGTTTCTTGCTCGCGTGGGTCGCCACAAACATGCCCAGGGACGTTCGATCGCGAGTTGTAATCGTTTTTGGGGTAGCGTTTGGCTCGCTGGGACTACTGGCCCTTACAAGAGCAGTCCTCGCGATATACCTTTCTGAAGAGGAGGACATGTTTGCCCTGAGGGGCTTTGCGGTCTACTATCTAGCCGCAACCAATGTATTCCTAATGATCATCCTGAACGGATACGGCTTGCTGGTAGGAGACCAAAACGCACACGCCCTTCGCGAGCTACAAAACGCTGCGGAGCAAGCCAATCGTGCGAAATCCATTTTCCTGGCCAACATGAGCCATGAGATTCGCACACCTCTAAGTTCTATCATCGGAATGAGCGAACTCTTGTTAGATACTGAACTCACCTCCGACCAGCGCGAGCGCATTAAAGTCATCAGACTTAGCGCTGATACGCAACTGGCAGTTATTAATGAAATTCTAGATTATTCCAGACTCGAAGCGCGCAAGGTACACATAGATCCGCACGTCTGCGATCTAACACAGTTGCTGTCTGATACACTGGCAATCATCAGACCAATGGCAGACAAAAAAGAAATTGGTGTCGTCGCGGAAAACGATCCGAATCTACCACGTTACGTGGTCTGCGACGGCCCAAAGCTCAAACAAGTATTGCTGAACCTCCTGGTCAACGCGGTCAAGTTTACAGCAAACGGGTTTGTTGCATTGCGCGTGGACCTGGAAGAACGCTCAAACACGCATGTCAGACTGCTGTTCAGCTGCAAAGACACCGGAATCGGTCTCAATCACGCGGACAAGGCCCGCATCTTCAAACCTTTTCAGCAAGCAGACAACACAATATCGAGGCAATTTGGTGGAACGGGCCTGGGCCTCGCGATTTGCAAGCAACTCGTCGGCCTTATGGGTGGCGCCCTGGACGTCGATTCCGAACCTGGCTCAGGTTCCCGCTTCTTTTTCAGGTTGCAATTCCCGCTGGCCGGCAAAGCAGAAATCGAGTCACATCACATGCGAGAGCTGCGACCGGAAGCTCACCTGATCAATAAGCATATCCGCATCCTTGTAGCCGACGATAACGACGTAAATCGTGGAATCATGCAAATGATGCTCGATCGTATCGGTTATTCGTCCGAAACATGCATCAACGGCCAGGAAGCAGTCGACAAGGCATCCAGGAACTCATACGCAATCATACTGATGGACATGCAAATGCCTGAAATGGACGGCATTACCGCGACAAAGATCCTGCGCGCTCGAGGTCACAAAGCGAAGATCATCGCGCTGACCGCGAATGCGAGCGCGGAAGATCGCCTCTTGTGCGAGGAAGCCGGTATGGATGGTTTTCTTACAAAACCTGTATCAATGCAAGAGCTATCCACATTGGCCGATCAGTATCTAAAAGCAGTGAGTCTGCCGATCCGTCCGATACTCTAGTATGACTACAGTACTGTTGCTCATCGCGAGCAATGTGTTCATGACCTTCGCCTGGTACGGTCACCTCAAATTCAGGCACATTCCCATCTGGGCTGCGATCTTCGCCAGCTGGGGAATTGCATTCTTCGAATATTGCCTTCAGGTTCCGGCAAACAGACTGGGCTATGGCCAGTTCAATGCCTTCCAGCTCAAGATCATCCAGGAGATAGTAACTCTGGTTGTTTTCATTGTATTTGCAATCTTCTACCTCGGGGAAAGTCCGCGATGGAATCATCTGGCGTCTTTGCTGTGCATTGTGATGGCAGTGTACTTCGCATTTCTATCTGCTCCGGCGTAAAAAAGATCGCAGGCATCCGGAAGGAGTCTGATCTAAAAAAAATTCTGTCCCTGTACGAGCGATTCCACAGCCTGGGGTGAATGAATGCCGCAGCCTGGAAGGAAGGTGGGAAATATTTTCGTCACAATGGACATAATATTTTTTACCGCCTGGACGGAAGCGGAGAAGCAGTTATCTTTCTGCACGGCTTCCCTACTTCTTCGTGGGACTGGGAAAAAATCTGGCCCGCTCTCACTTCTCAGTTTCTTTGCGTGGCTCCGGATTTCATTGGCTATGGCTACTCAGACAAACCTCACGAATACAACTACTCCATTCTAGACCAGGCAGATCTCGCTGAAAATCTACTGCGAGAGCTGCGAATAGAAAAAGCGCACATCTTCGCACACGATTACGGCGTGAGCATCGCCCAGGAAATGCTGGCTCGTTCCCAGGATCGCAAAAGAGAAAGAATCAAGGGCGGACTTGAAATACTTTCAGTTTGCTTCTTGAACGGCGGAATTTTTCCAGAAGCACACAGGCCAAGACTCATCCAACAACTTCTTCTCAGCCCCGTTGGAAGATGGGTTTCCATGTTCATCAATGAAGGCGCCTTTCGCGCGTCGTTCTGTGAAATCTTCGGGAAAGGCACTCAGCCCGCTGAAGAAGATCTCAAGCAATTCTGGGAACTCATTCGCCTGAACAAAGGGCATGAAATCTACTATCGTTTGATTTCTTACATTCCAGAAAGAGAAAAGAACAGAGAGCGTTGGGTAAATGCGATCATGAACTCACGTGTTCCGCTCAGACTCATCAACGGGCCAGAAGATCCAGTCTCTGGCAAACACATGGCGGATCAATACAAGAAACTGATTCAAAAACCGGACGTGGTTCTCTTGCCAGGAATAGGCCACTATCCGCAATACGAAAACCCGGACGCAGTGATCGCGAATTTCCTGGAATTCGTCCGGCGCAAAGAAGAAGAGGAATAGTATGAACGTACTTCTGATTGGCTCAGGCGGGCGAGAACACGCGCTCTTCTGGAAGCTTTCTCAGAGCACGCAGCTCGGATCCATCCGGGTTTTTCCAGGCAACGGTGGGTTTGCACCAGAGAGCATCGCTCTGGGTATCGATCTCAAGAATTTTGAAACCATCCGATCTTATGTAAAACAGAATAAAATCGATCTGGTGGTAGTTGGACCCGAACAACCTCTCGTAGACGGAATCACAGACGCTCTATCAAGAGATTGCCTGGTATTCGGACCAACGGCTTTCTGCGCGCAATTAGAGGGATCTAAAGATTTTTCAAAAGCGTTCATGAAAAGACACGGCATCCCGACTGCGGATGCGGTGACATTCACAGACTCAAATGCAGCTATAGAGTATCTGCGCACGCGAAAGCTACCTATCGTAGTGAAAGCGGATGGTCTGGCTGCAGGCAAAGGCGTAACGGTGGCCACGAGCTACGAAGATGCAGAAACAGCCGTAAGAGACGCAATCGACAAAAAGATATTCGGAACATCCGGTCAGTCCGTACTCATAGAAGACTTTCTAGAAGGTCAGGAAGCGAGTGTCTTCGCAATCTGTGATGGACAAAGAGCTCTACCCATGATCGCAGCGCAGGACCACAAGAGAGTATTCGACAATGATCAGGGCCCGAACACAGGCGGAATGGGCGCGTATGCTCCTGTGCCTTTCATGAACGCAGACGTTATGCGACAAGTACAGACGGAAGTGCTCGATCGCGTGATGGCGGGAATGCAGAAAGAAGGTCATCCGTATCGCGGACTTTTGTATGCTGGCCTCATGGTGCATAACGGGTCTGTGCGAGTAGTTGAGTTCAACTGCAGATTTGGTGATCCAGAAACGCAGGGGCTTCTCAGATTGCTGGATGAAGATTTGCTTGAACTGTGTAAGCTGAGTGCTTCTGGAAATCTTCCGGAAAGACAAATTCATTTCAAACAGGAAGCCGTCATCTGTATAGTGCTCGCAGCAGAGGGTTACCCCGGTGAAGTGCGGAAAAATATACCCATCCCGGATCTCAAAATCATTGACTCGTTAGGAGACATAATCATGTTCCACGCTGGCACTGCCCTTACACCGGGCGGAGTCGTTTCCACCGGGGGAAGAGTGTTGAATCTGACTGCAACGGGCCGTGATTTGCTCGAAGCGCGGAAGCTTGCATACAGTGCCCTGGAGCGTGTTCACGTTCCAGGCCTCTTCTACCGAAAGGACATAGGACAGAAGGGAATTCCCTGAGAGGTCGCGATGTACGTTTCCGAATGCTTTCAGAACCTTGCGATAGAAGAAAGAACTCGCCTTGAAAAAAGACTCGGCATCATTCTCAGGCGAGTAGAAGAAAGACACCAGATCCGTAAGACGCTGCGCAATATTTTTGAATCCATGGAAGTGCGCCTTCGTGCCGAATTCGAAGCAGGTGCCATCTGGACCGGATTGCTCGACCATTTCTGCATTCTGCCCCAGGATAGAATGACTGGAGAAGCGGCGGAAGCTCTGAAGAAACATCCTCTCACTTTCTGGCCAGAATCGCACATCTGCACCATGTCTGCAGAAGCCATGGAAGTAGTGGGTAGAATGGATTGCGTTCGCGAAAGCAGATCCATCCTGTCAGAACTATTGCGCATGGGCACACCGGACAAGCGCGCACTCTCGCGATGGCTCGGCCTGGACGCTCCTGCCTCCGCACTCGATCTATACTCTCTCATTGGCCAGACAAGAGGAAGCGAGTCACCAGACTTTTCCGAATTCAATCATCGGTACCTCACCGACCTGTTCCCCGAAGATGCCATGGCCCTTTTGTGGTTCTACAGGGGAGTATTGCCTCTTTACGAATGCCTGAGACTCGCTGAAACAGAAAACATCCAGGCAGAACAAAAGAAATGCCTCGAAGGATTTCGCCTGGGGTATCTGATCGCAGAGCCACTGCCAGTGGAATTTGGCCAGACTCAGAAGTTCAAGATCGTGTGCACCAGAGAAAAAAATGCTGGCATGGTATCGGACCTGCCTTCCCTCTACAAAGAGGATACGCTGCAGCGTAGCCTCTTTTGATGACTCACAGATTCATTCTTACACTACTGGTCTTTGCTACATTCTGCCGGGGTCCTCTTGTAGAAGAGGATTATGCATCCATTGGTGGCAAGAGTATCAACGGCATAGACAGCTTCGCAGAAATCTTAAAATCCACGGGACGAACCGTTCGCACGTCTGCCTATTTTACAAAAGAAACCGCAACATCAGATGTAATCATTCATTTCGAACCAGACTTCGGTTACGACGAAGAAGTATATCGCAACCTGGAAGCCTGGATGTCCGGTCTGGATTTGAATCCGGAAGACCTCACGGACAAAGACAAGGTGGTTCATGATTCTCGCACGTACGCGGTGCCAGATACAGAATCCAAAGAAGCGCACGGCGATCCCGCAGAGAAGACAGACGAAGAAGAAACCGCAGACAATACAAACACAGAAAAGGAAGTCGATCTCAAACCTGTGACGTTGATCTACTTCTTGCGCGATACGACCGCTTCTGCTGAATTCTGGCGAAAGCTGGAAAACGCGCTGAAAGACTATCCAGAAGAAAGGGCATTCGCACGCTACAATCTGGAAAGAACAGAGTTTCGCGAGAGCCCTCCTCAAGGAGAAATTCCAACGTTATTCGGCTTTCGTTCCCTTTTGAAAGGCCAGAAAGAAGTCCATCAGGCAAGATCTTTTAGCAGCGATGAAATCGAAGACCTACCTCCCTGGTTTCCATACAGAATCCTTCACTCGGGAGAACCTGCTCTTTCCATAGAGGAAAGGTTCGCTTATCGCACCATCCTCCTCGGAGACGATCATGATCTCATACGAGAATTCTTTCTCAAAAGAGGTCGCGTGATTCTAGTCTACAATTCTGAATCTTTCCTTAATTACGCGCAGGCAAAAACGGCCCAGAGAAAATTTGCCGAAAAATTCACCACCTACGCTCTCAAAGACGCTCCTAAAGACGGAACCATTTCGATTATCCAGAAAGCACCCGTCCCGCCGCGAACTCAAAAGGAAAAGGAAGAAAGTCCGTTTAGAATCTTCACTGTTTTCCCGCTCAACGTCATATTTTTTCAGTTGCTCGTCTTCCTCCTGGTATTCCTTCTCTCCAGGGCGAAGGTTGGCGCTCCCTTGCGCGAAGAAGCGCCAGCGGGGAGTAGAGACTTCACAGAACATTTTACTGCACTTGGAAACTTGATTCGCAAAACAGGAACCAGATCATGACACCGGAAATCCAGAACCTCAGAAGAGAGATCGGCAAAGTATTTGTGGGACAGGAGGATCTTGTCACCGGAGTCCTTACGTGTCTGCTCGGAGGAGGGCATGCTCTTTTAGAAGGGATGCCGGGTCTCGGGAAAACACTGCTGGTTCGGACTCTGGGCGGTGTGCTCGGGCTCGATTTCGCACGCATCCAGTTCACTCCTGACCTTATGCCAACGGACGTAACGGGCACTCAAATTTACAATCAGAAGAACCAGGAATTTGTTTTCCATCGCGGGCCTGTGTTCACTCACATTCTACTTGCAGATGAAATCAACCGATCTCCCGCAAAAACGCACTCTGCACTTCTTGAAATCATGCAAGAACAGCAGATCACTCTAGACAATCAAACATACAAAATAGACGCGCCCTTTCTTGTACTGGCAACGCAGAATCCGATTGAATCAGAAGGAACCTACGCGCTGCCAGAAGCAGCACTCGACCGCTTTCTTCTCAAATTGAAAATCAATTATCCAGGTGAACAGGAAGAACTTGAAATCCTTCGTCTGCAAACCAGACCTTCCGTAGAGCAAGCTATTGCGCGCGTGATCACTCGCGACCAGGTGCTGGAACTTCAAAACAAGACAGCACAGATCCACGTGGCCAACTCAGTACTCACATACATCAATTCACTCGTGCGCGCCACCAGGCAACGTCGTGAAATCTATGTGGGTGCTTCTCCTCGCGCAGGCATTGCACTTTTGAAAACAGCACGCGCCGTGGCACTGCTGGCCGGCAGAACCTATGTAGTGCCGGATGACGTTAAGAAAATGGCTCATTCCGCCATGCGTCATAGATTGCTTCTTTTACCGGAAGTGGAAGTAGAAGGCAAAACGCCGGATGACATCATTGACGATCTACTCGCAACCGTGCCGGTGCCAAAAGACGAATGATTGCGCTGCCAACAAAACGCGCGGCGATTCTGTTTGCAGTCCCGCTGGTTCTGTCCGTATTTTTGCTTCCGTATTTCATCCTTTCAGGAAGCAATCTGCCTGCAGCGCCCATCATTCTGGGGATGAATTTGTTCTTCCTTGGAATCTTCGCCATGGACTGGTTTACCATTCCACGCGCGAAGCGATTCACGGCGGAACGCGAAACAGAACCAGTTCTCTTGCAGAATGCAAAGCACTCGATCACACTTGCACTCATCTACCATTTAAAAAAAGGCGCGTCCGTTCAATCATCCATTTACGACGACATTCTTCCTTTCATGGAATGCAAAACATTTCCTCTGGCCGTGCCCATCTCTCCAGGAAGAAATGAATTTTCGTATCCTGTAACTGTAAGCAGGCGTGGCCCGTACGATCTAAAGCACGTTCACCTTACAGTCTTCGGAGCACTTGGGCTCGCGCGCAAAGTGTATCGCATTCCATGCGAAACGAGCCTCCGTGTATACCCCGATCTTAGAAGTGTAAGCAAGCTCATTCTACTTTCGCGCACATCCAGATTGAGCTTCATGGGCATCCGCCGCATTCGCACAACAGGTGGAGATACTGAATTCGAAAGGCTGCGCGAATATACGCGAGATGATGAATTTCGCAGAATCGACTGGAAAGCAACCGCGAGACAAAGACGATTCATGGTGCGTCAATACCAGCAGAGCAGAAATCAAACCATCATCTTCATGCTGGACTGCGGGCGAATGATGACTGCCGAATCCCAGGGAGTGCGCGTGCTCGATCAGGCAATCTCGAGTATACTTCTGCTTGCGCGAGTGGCCCTGGATCAGGGAGACAGAGTGGGAATTCTCGCTTTTAGTTCGCGCGTTCTTCGCTTTGTTGCGCCTGTTTCCGGCTCCGGCAAACATCGCGTTCTGGTGCAGGCCTGTTACGATCTGTATGCGTCCCATGAGGAAACCAATTTCGATCTTGCGTTTCGTCACCTGCAGCGCGCATCCCGCAAAAGAGCGCTTGTTTGCGTGGTCACAAATGTAATCGACGATGCAAATGCAGACATGATTCGATCTCACCTGGAAGTACTCAGCGGCAGACATCTTCCATTTGCAGTTCTCTTGAAAATCCGGGAAATTCATGAAATGGCAGAAAAAGCAAACGATGCAGCCATTCGTCTTGGTGTTTCAGATTTTCTGGAGTGGAGAAAGAACGTCATTCATCGCCTTTCGGCGGGAGGCGTTCTGGTTCTGGAAAGCTTTCCAGATCAGCTGGAAGTGTCTTTGATCAATCAATACTTATGGATCAAAGCAAGAAATCTGCTGTAGCGACGAAATACTAATTATTTTAAACAATAGGAATTCTTTATGAAAAAGCGCAGACTCGGCACAAGCTCCATGGTAGTTTCTGAAATTGGCCTTGGAACCATGACATTTGGATCTTCCTGCGATGAAGAGACGGCATTCAAAATCATGGACCTGGCGTACGAATCCGGAATTGATTTCTTTGATACGGCTGAAATCTACCCTGTACCTCCGGAAGCGAAATGGGTTCATCGCACAGAGGAAATCGTAGGCAAGTGGATGAAGGGAAAACCTCGCGATTCCATCATTCTGGCAACCAAGGTGTGCGGGCCCGGCCATGGATGGTTTGTTCCTCCGGTAAGATCCGGCAAAACTGCTCTCGATCGTGTCAACATTCGGCGCGCCATCGAAGGAAGTCTCGAAAGACTGCAAACAGACTACATTGATCTCTACCAGACTCACTGGCCGGATCATGATATGAGATACGAAGATACTCTAGAAGTACTCACGGAGCTAGAAGAAGAAGGGTTGATTCGCGCAGCCGGTTGCAGCAACGAAACTGCGTGGGGATTGATGAAAGCTTTGCAGGTCTCCGAGTACCACGGACTGATCAAATATCGCACCATCCAGAACAACTTCAGTATGGTGAACAGAAGATTCGAAGATGCACTGGCCCAGGTTTGTCGCAAGGAACAGGTGAGTCTATTACCCTATTCTCCTCTGGCAGGGGGAGTGCTCAGCGGAAAATACAACGACAATCAAGTGCCAAAAAACGCACGATTCACAAAGTATCTGGAATCGGGTGAAAGACAAAAGAAACAGGCGCATCGGTTCGTGAATGATAAAACGCTCAGCTCAACCGCGGCATTTCATAAAATCGCAGCGGAAGCGGGCATTCATCCCATCGCCATGGCTGTAGCATGGAGCAAGCAGCATGATTTTGTTGCTTCCACTTTGATTGGAGCCAATACTCCTGAACAACTTCGCGAGATTCTCGGTGGAGACGAATTGATTCTATCTCCGGAAATACTTGCAAAAATTGATGAAGTGAGCAAATCGATCATGTACCCCATGAATTGATTTTGAAGGCGTTCTCGGGTGAATCTGCAAATCTTTGCCATTGGCTCCATTTATATCTGCGCGTTGATTCGAGCCTGTCCTCTGTTCCTTCTTGGACCGGAGACCGGAAAGCTGACTGCAACGGTTGTTGAGAAGATTGCCTTCGTACTCTCTGTGATCCTTGCAATCATGCTGATCTTCAAACCGCCGCGAAAGACGGAGACCACAGAGCGTTCGTACGCAGAAAACGTCCTTGCGATCGTTCTTATTTCAACATTCACACTTACCGGAATTTTGTTTTCGATTCGATGCATGGATGGTTTGATTCTGGGGGCCTACGACTACACTGGAATCAGCCTTGTTGCAGGCGGGCATCTCTATGGGCAGTTTCTTTCTTCCCCCTACTACCAGAGTGCAAACGGCTCCATCTTTTACCTCGCGCATCATTTTTCACCCATACTCGCATTCTATTCTCCCTTCTATTATCTGACCTCTTCGCATGCGATCTACGGGATTCTGCTTCAAATTACAGCCGCCATTGGAATGTATGCCGCCTATCGGTTTGCGCGCGCGGGACTGCTGGCCGCGTGTGCGATTGTATTTCTTCCTGTCATCTATCAGTTCACAATTTCATTTCACTACGAGATATTTGTTCTCTGGTTTTTCTTTTTACTGCTCGGCGGAATCAGGAAGAAACAGTGGGTTCAGATATCTCTTGGACTATTGCTTCTACTCATGGTGAAAGAAGACATGAGTGTTTATCTTTCACTCTTTGCAGTTTACCTGATCACCGGGAAGGACAGAGTCGAGAGAAAGATCGGAGCTGTGATTCTGGCCGTATGCGCGGTTTCATTTGTTTGTGTTTCTATACTTTATATGCCCAGAGCTTCCGGAGAAGTAAACTCCAGATTCTTAACTTACTGGGGCGTTTCTTCTTTATCTGATTTTATTTTTTCCCTGACTCCAACGCGAGTGGCAGGAGCCTGGATCGACTCCTGGCCAGTGATTATTTCTTTTATTGCGCAAACAGCTTTCTTGCCTCTTCTGCGCCCTCGTCTCTCTCTCCTCGTTCTGGTTCCTATTTTCACTCTCCATCTTCTCAGCTCGCAACCATTCTTTCACACCCTCAGCGCGTACTATATGTATACGTTTACGCCGTTTCTACTGTATGGAGCATTCGAAGGCGCTAAAACTTTCAAACATTTTCGCTCTGCTGCGATCGCTGGCTTTTGTGCGGCTGCAGCCTTCACTGCTTCCACGCGAAAGGAAGTGCCCATGGTGGTCCTGCCGGACCCCTCCGCAGGCCCTGAAATTCGCGCACTTCTTTCAAAAATGGAACCAGGGCGAAAGCTATGGACGCATGCCTTTCTCTCTGCACAGGCGCCCGTGCAAAATCCAGTTTTTCCCCTTCTTCACCCGACGGCCCCGGATTACATTTTGATTGATCCAGATCGCAGCTCGCCGCAAGGCGAATCACCGCAAGATGTGGAGAAGGCTCTCCAGATTGCTCGCAGAGGATGCATCGTGGGGCGAGCCTCCGGAACCGTTCTCTACCGTGTGTCTCAGGAATTGACACAGGAGACAAAAGAAAAACCATGCACCCGTGACTGAATTATTCACAGAAAAAGAAATCACCGTCCAGGATGCATTGGAACACGGGCTGACTGCAGATGAATTCGAAAGAATTCGCGGCTTCCTCGGAAGGCTGCCCACAGTAACTGAACTTGGAATCTACTCAGGACTCTGGTCAGAACATTGCAGCTATAAGAATTCCATACTACAACTGAAGACTCTGCCGACCGAATCGCCCAGGCTTGCGGCAAAAACCGGAGAAGAGAACGCAGGCGCACTGGACATCGGAGATGGACTTGCAGTCGTTTTCAAAATCGAAAGTCACAATCACCCAACTGCAGTGGAGCCTTACCAGGGCGCGGCCACAGGTGTTGGTGGAATCATGCGCGATATCTTCACTATGGGTGCCAGACCCATCTGTTCCCTCAACTCTCTTCGCTTCGGTTATCCGTCAGAAAAACGCAGCCGTTATCTGCTCAGTAGAGCAGTGAAAGGAATCGGAGACTATGGAAACTGCCTTGGAGTTCCGGTATCAGGCGGAGAAATCTTCTTTGATGAGTCTTTCACACGTAACTGTCTCGTAAACGCGATGACCGTTGGTATTGTTAAGAAAGACAAAATGGTAAAGGCAAAAGCAGAGGGAGAAGGCAACCCTGTTTTCTATGTGGGCGCACGCACAGGCAGAGATGGAATCCACGGGGCCAGTTTCGCAAGCCGCGACCTTTCAGAAGAATCGGAAAGCAAACGCAGCGCAGTCCAGGTGGGAGATCCATTCATGGAGAAGCTTCTTATGGAGGCGTCTCTCGAGCTTGCGCAGACTGATTCCTTCATTGGAATGCAGGATATGGGCGCGGCCGGACTTTCCTGCGCCACATCAGAGATGAGTGCGAAAGGTGCTGTTGGAATGGACATCGATCTGGATCTTGTCCCTCTCCGCGAAAAGGGAATGAACGCGTACGAAATCATGCTGTCAGAATCCCAGGAACGCATGCTCGTTGTGGGCAAACGCGGCCAGGAAAACACGATTATACGTATCTTCAACAAATGGGGTCTTGAGGCGGTAGAAATCGGGCGCGTCACTACAGACGGCAGGCTTAAGATTCGCTGGCAGGGAAAATTGTGCACAGACATTCCGGCGGACAGTCTGGTTCTGGGTGGCGGTGCACCTCGCTACAAAAGAGACACAAGCAGACCTGCCTACCTGGATCAGGTGGCAGATGCAAATCAGCTCTTACAGAAAAGACCTCCGCAAAAAGAAGGAATGCTTGCCCTTCTATCGTCGCCTAACGTCTGCTCACGCAGACCAGTCATCGAGCAGTATGACAGCGAAGTGGGTCTGGCCAGAGTCCTCGGTCCAGGCGGGGACGGTGGAATCGCGCGCGTTCCTGGGACAAACAAAGGAATTTCAGTATCCACGGACTGCAACAGCAGGTATGTTTTCCTGGATCCGTACAAAGGAGCAGCGCAGGCTGTTTTCGAATCGGCCAGAAACGTTGCCGTTACCGGAGCGGAGCCTCTTGGAATCACAAACTGCCTGAACTTTGGAAACCCGAATATCCCGGAGAATTACTACGTTTTCAGCGAATGCATTCGCGGCATGGGGGATGCGTGCAGGTCCATGGGGATTCCTGTAACAGGAGGAAACGTTTCCTTCTATAATGAAAGCGAAGATGGGCCAGTATTTCCAACCCCAACCATTGGGATGGTTGGTCTGGTAGAAGACATTGGACGCGCGGTGTTCCCGTGGTTTTCCTCTCCCGGAGATTTGATTTTCGTCGCTGGTCATTTTGCTCCGTCCTTTGGCGGAAGCGAATACTTGAAATTGAATACGGGGAAATCCGCCGGGCAAACAGCGGACCTCAATTTCGATCACGAAAAACAACTCATTCAATTTCTGCTGCAGGGCGCAAAGAGGAGACTCTTTGCATCTGCGAGAGACCTTTCTATCGGTGGACTTTCTGCCGCTCTCGCAAGATCCGTTCTTTCGCGCAATTTTGATCCACGCGCCACTTCTTCTCCCCGTGGCTTTGCACTGAGCATCGCCGAGCCTTACAAATCGGACCTGGATTTAACGTTATTCGGCGAAACAAACGGGTGCGCGATCGTAACTGTGAAGCCTGGAAGTGAAGCACAGACAGAGGCCCTCGCAAAAGCATCCGGAATTCCGCTGTGGAAAATCGGCACTGTGTCTTCAGATGCAATGTTTAACTACGGTGGCTTTCAGATCAGTTACGAAGAAGCGGCCGCGGCCTACGAAGGCGGACTGGCTGGAGTTTTTTGAGATCAGGGCAAGGTGAGTACGCGCATTCCCTGATCCTCCGGTAGATTCTGCAGATCCTGAATGGAAAGTGTCTGGATGGATGTTCCATCTCGCAGGATTCGAACGATCGGGTAGGTTCGCGCGTCGTGAATATTATAACGAATCAGGAACAGTGCTTCTGAATAACCTCCTTGCATGGCAGGCAGGTCCAGTTTGTAGTAACGTATGTCCGTTCTGAGGACTGCTTTTTCACCACCCGGATCCATTCTGTGAATGGTCACCCCGTCCGTGTTTCCCGCAATCCTCAGATCCACGACTCTGGCTTCCGTGCCAGTCTCCACGGTTCTGCAATCGACGAGCGAGATCGCGGTAATTAGAATGGTCAACGTTAGGCGGCTTTGAGGCAACCTCAGATTACCTCGTCCGCGAACAGAATTCTGTCCTTGCCTCTCTTTTTTGCAATGAACAGAGCCCGATCCGCTGCCTTGAACAGGCCGCGTGGTTCACTTTCATGTTCGGGATAACCTGCAATTCCACCGCTGCAGGTTACACTTCTACCATAGATTTCAAGCTTTCGCACTTCGTCGAGGAACCGCTGCGCTACGATCATCGCATTTACTGGAGTAGTTAATGGAAGGATCACAACAAATTCTTCTCCTCCGTATCTGCAAACGATGTCTTCTGCGCGGAAACTCTTTCTGAGCTGATCCGAGAATGCAGCCAGAACCTGATCCCCGGCCGCGTGGCCATGCCTGTCATTGAATTCTTTGAAATTGTCAAGATCCAGAGCGAGCAAAGAAAGGCTGTGGGAATGACGACGTGCGCGGTTGATTTCGCGATTCAGCGAACGCTCGAAGTAGCGCCGATTGTAGACCCCGGTCAATTCATCCATGAGTGCGTTCTGCATCATTTCGTCATAGAGTGCGATTTCAAGAATCACCGGACTTTTCAAAACGCGATTGAGATTGATGAAGTAGTCCATCATGGCCACACGAAAGCCAATGGGCCGACCAAGCTTAGCCTGCATTTCCGCAGAGTGTTTCAAAATGTCTGCCCAGTGTGTCATGGCCGCATCTGGTTCAAATTCGTGATGGCACAACACTCTAAACAGATTCACGAAGAATCCCGCGTCGGACTCCTGTCTGAGTGCGTCTAGTTCAGAAAGAATGCGAGCCTCATTTGCCTTGTCTTCATGCAAGACACTGCGAATGCGAGTCTCCAGACTGGCCTTTTCATTTTCAAGGCCTCGCACCTGTTCGTGCAGGCGAATGAGTTCTTCGCGGGATAACTCCTGCTGAGATTCGCGCGCCTGGAGTTCCTGATGGGCCTCCAGTAGCTCTTTGTGGCTCAGTTCGGACAATTTGTCGTAAGCTTCTATGGTCTTTTTTAGCTTTTCTAAGTCTTCCTGACTCATGTGCAGACTCTTTTTTGCTACCTGAAATTGACCATCCACTTTTTGTTAGGCGAATGAACGAACTGGCTCTCTATGTTATGTCCGTATTCTATATCTTTGCGGGCATCATGCACTTCGCGAAACCTAAACTTTATTTAAGAATGATGCCTCCCTGGCTTCCAGCGCAAAAGGCTATGAATTACATCAGCGGCGCGGCAGAAGTTTTTCTGGGAATTGGCCTGGTACCACTTGTAACGAGGGCATGGGCCGCCTGGGGAATCATTGCACTTCTGGTTGCGGTGTTTCCGGCTAACGTCTACATGCTCACAAGCGGAAAGTTCAAATTGCCAAAGCCGCTTCTGATCCTGCGACTCCCACTCCAGCTTGTTCTCATCTGGTGGGCCTATCAGTATACCGGTCAATCGCTTACGCGATAGACCTGAATGATCTTTTCTTTTCCCTTGAGCTGGAAGCCACCCAGCTCTTTGAATTTGAACTGATCTTTTGCCAGTTCGTATGTGTTCTCTCCGAGTAGAACGGAAGTGCCGTGTTCCTTGTTCAGTTGCTCCAGTCTGGCTGCTATATTGACGTCATCCCCGATGACTGTGTATTCGAGGCGATCCGCCGATCCAATGTTGCCGGCTACAACCACTCCTGTATTGATTCCAATTCTAGTTCTGAGCTTTCTGTCTTTGCCAAACGTGCGACTGGACGTTACCTTCTCAATGGCAAGAGCTGCGCGAATCGCATTGGCTGCGTGATTGGGATCATCCAGTGGCACATTGAACATGGCAAAGATGGCATCCCCGATGAACTTATTGACCACTCCCCTGTGAGCGTGTATGATTTCTACAAGTTCAGAAAAGTATTCGTTGAGCATCATTACGATTTCGCGCGGAGTGAGCGTTTCCGAAATCGTGGTATAGTCTGCAATATCGGTCACCAGAATTGTGGCCGTGCGCACTTCACCTGCCAGATCAATTTTTTCCTCAAGGATCACGGTCGCAACATCTCGAGTCACATATTTTCCGAATGTATCTCGAATGAGCTCACGCTCCTGCAGGCCTCGAACCATCCCGTTGAATTCCTGGGTTACAAGGCCAATTTCGTCCTCCGTGATGACGGCGGCCTGAGTAGAATAGTCTCCTTCGCGTACCCGGTTGATTGCTTTGATGAGGGATCGGATTGGTTTGGTGAAGGTGCGTGTAACAAGCACTACAGCAACTATGGTTCCCAGAAATACAATGAAGCGATCGATCAGAACTGTTTGTAGAGGGCTGAGCTTTGTAAACTGGGCGTACTTATCCTCGACCTGAAACGCAACCTTGAGTTCGAGTATGACCAGTAAGGATGGAAGAAACACAAGAAACAGAAAAACGAAAAACAAAGTCCGTCCAATCCCTTTGCTCCCGGCATCAAAGAGCATTTTAAAGCGCGCGCTTACAGTCTCTTTTAAATCGAGAATGAAATCGTTGATCAAGAAATACGCAATGAACGACGGAAAGAGAGCGTACACAAAATAAATTCCAGGGACAATGGAGAAAAAGAAAAACTGCGGCGGGATTTTATCTATGACAAAGTCTTCCGGATTTTGAAAGATACGCGGAAAAAAGTAGAGAGGCAAAAGAGCAATCGCCACATAAATGTTTCCAATCAGAAAAATCCACGCAGTAGATTGCCAGGTCAGTTGTTCGATTCTCTTTCTGGCTGCGGGCAGATCTCCAGTTCCCTCAAACAAACGATCCACAGGTCTGTAGAGTAGACGCGCGCCGATGTAATTAATAAGCCCGTACAAAAGCAAATGCACAAAGCCAAGTCCGAGAAAAATCGTAATGGATTGATGATAGACAAAATAGATTCCGTCTATCACGATGATAAACGGAAAGAGACCCAGCATCGAAAGATAGTAGCGATTTTTCATTCGATCATCGCAGAAGCTTTTTCACATTCTCCGGCGGCCTTCCAAGGACTGCTTTTTTTCCAGACACTACAATCGGACGCTCGATTAGAATCGGGTTTTCCACCATTGCCTGGATCCACTGTTTTTCCGTAAGAGTTTTGCCTTTGTATTTCTCTGCGTAAACAGTTTCCCCTTTGCGAATCAGATCCTCTGCTTTCATTCCAAGTTTGTCGAGAATAGCAGACAGCTCGGTGGCAGTGGGCGGATTCTTCAGATATTCAACTATTTCTACTTTTGCGCCGGAGTCCTGAATGAGTTCCAGGGTTTCGCGACTTTTTGTGCACCTGGGGTTGTGATAGATCTGCATATTTGCATGCATGGAAATAATGCGAACGAGCCGTGCAATCACAAAGCCAGAATGATTGACTGGATATTTTGACTCAGCCAAAGATGCACTACTTTGCGCCGACACCTTGCAACCGTATTCGACCGGCTATTCTTTGTTGTTGGTATTCTGATTCTTGCAGTCAGCGCAGGGCTGATTTCCGTCGCACAGGTTTTAAAACGACCCTGGATGTATGCCTGGATGGTTTCGGAAGACTCGCTCACAGTGGGTAGAGCAGAAACAAGAACACGTCAAAAGTTTTCAGAACCTCACGCCACCTATCGGTGGTGGCAATTGCGCACAACGGGGAAACGCTATTTTCAGGCGGAACGTTTTGCAGATGGCCTGGCGCATGTGCAAATAGACCGTGAGATGGGCTACATTGACACGAAGGGAAAGCCTGCATTTACCGCGCGCTTCAACGACGGAGAGCAGTTCCACAATGGAAGGGCTGTGGTCCGAGTCGGTTACCACTACGGCGTCATTGATAGACAGGGCGAATTCGTCATTGCGCCGGTGCACTTTGCCATTTCTCATCTTCTCACGCCCGACCGTCGTCTCTCCTTCTTCTCTGTCTCCAACTCCGAGTACGGTGCCCCGCAGCTGTTAGACGCAAATGGCAAATTACTCCTGGATGCCGCGTATCGTGTCACAATTGGACCTCGCTCTTTGATCGCACAGGGAAACAAGAAGGTAGGTGCAGACTATGAGGACTTCTTTGCCATATATGATCACGCGGGCAGAATCATTTCGGAACAAATCGGAGATTTTTACAACAGCCGCGGAATTTTCGTCCAAAACCACTTATGGGGAGTCATGAACGATCAAGGCGAGATCACAGTAGCCCCTTCATTCAACTATCTGCAATTTCTCCAAAACGGAAATATCTATGGAGAGACTGAGTGTAAACCCTCACTAATTGGAAGGGATGGAACGCGAACCGAATCCATGCCGCTATTCAAAGGAACGCGAGAAGAAAATCCAAATGGGCATGTGTACTGCGAATACATGCAGGATGCATCCAGATGCCCGTGTGTTTATTCAGGCGGAATCATTACCTGTAATATCAACGATACTACGAAGTTTCGGAAACCTTTGAACTACATTGGACCATTTTCGCGAGGGCTCGCCATCGCGAAACGCACGGCAAACGAACCTTTCGGATTCGTGAACGAGTCAGGTGAATTTGTAATCGCTCCCCAATTCGACTCTGCCATAGAACCAGACGCCTGCTTTGCCTACGCACGCAAAGACAACGCGGTCTTCGCGATAGATCCTGTAACACTACAAATTCGCCCTGCACTTCTATCCAATCCCGGACGACTCCAATTCAAAGACGGAATTGCATGTGGCGAAATGGAATCGGCTCAAGGACAGGGTCTCTATGCCAACTCCAATCGAACCGGTTGCGTAAATGAATCAGGCACCATTCAAGTGCCGCCTCGCTTCTGGAGAATCGGCGAATTTAGCGAAGGCGTAGCCTTCGCGCAGACGTTAGGCGGCAATTCAGGATTGATCGACATAAACGGAAAATGGATTTCTGTCTTACCTGCGCTGGATATAGAACCATTTTCATCGGATCTTGCGCAGTTTACTGATTCCACCGGATATCACGGATATATCGATCGCAGGGGAAACGTGAGCCTCCCTCCTGTGTATGAAAGCGCCGGGAATTTCAACGACGGAGTCGCACCGGTTCGCCGCAGATCAGAAAAGACCACCTACATACGCAAAGACGGAAGTCGCGCATTCCAGAACGATTTCGAACTGGGTTATGACTTTAGCGAAGGTCTCGCCGCAGTTTCATGGTCTACAAATGAAGCCTTCATCGATCGCACAGGCAAAGTCGTATTCGGTGGAAAATATCGCTATGGGTCTCGCTTTTCGGAAGGACTTGTAAGTTATTCTGATTCTGGCTCACATTTGATGGGATACGTGGATCGATCCGGAAACGTACAGATTCCCGCACGTTACACTGCGGCATATGATTTCAAGGAGGGACTCGCCGCTGTGAAGCAAGCCTGTGGAACTGAAAATTGCCCTTTTGGCTACGTCGATCAGAGTGGTCAGGTTCGAATCGCACCCCATTCCAATCTAACAGGTGCTCCCTTTTATAACGGAAGGGCGACCATTCAAAATGATAAAATGAAATTCGGACTGATCGATCCATCGGGCGCGATCATTGTATCTCCGATTTATGACTCACTGGAGCCGGCGGGTGCTGGATTGTACAGGGCAAGGCGCGAAGGAAAAGCGGGATTCATCGACAGGAATGGGAAAATCATTTCTGGAAAATTTTATCAGGATGCGCGTCTGTTCAGAGAAGGTCTGGCAGCAGTGCAATCAGACTCTGGCTTTTACGATTTCATAGATCCACAGGGAAACAAAGTCATTGAAACAGGCTTCTCAGATGTTGGAAATTTTTCGTGCGGACTTGCCCTGTTTGGGTTCACCGGATCCGGCTACAATCAGAAGCCGCCGGATGCGTTCGAACGCTTTTACTACCCGAGCAAAGGATCATTCTTCTCAAAAGGAGAAGGCAAAGGGCAGAAGGCAGATGGAGGTGATTACTTTCGCCTCGATCGATATGAAGCACAAGTGCGGTATGGCTTCCTGAATAAGAATGGAGAAATCCAGATCCCGCCTATGTTCGAACGCGCAGCCACTTTCGGCATAGAAAACGAATTCGAAGACAGAGGGGAAATGGATTCAGAAACCAGAAAATGCATCTCTCACGTGACTGCGCCTGACAGAAAAAATGCGTACTACATGGATGTGCACGGAGATCGGATCGGGGATCGACCTGACTACTACCCTTACATTCTCTACTTGCTGGGCCAGTATCAGGACTGGCTGACAAAACCTTAGACCTAGAGACTGCGCAAGAATTGCAGGAGAAGTGCTCGATCGCGCGCGGCCAAAGAAAGAAAACCGTTTCGAGACGCTTCCGCCTGACCGCCGTGCCACAGGATCGCTTCTTCAAAGCCACGCGCACGACCATCATGAAGAAAAAATTCATGGCCATTGACCGTCTGCACCAGACCAATTCCCCAGAGAGGAGCCGTTCTCCATTCGCTACCCGTTGCTTCTCCATCGCTGCGATGATCCGCAAGCCCCGGGCCCATTTCATGCAGCAACAAATCCGTGTACGGGTGGATCACCTGATAGGTTAGATGATCAAGTGAAGTTCTACCAATGACAAATGTTTCCGCATGGCAATTCGCACAGCCCAGTCGAAGAAACACTTCCTCGCCTCGTTGCACGTCAGGATTCCAGGGGTCTCTTCGCGCAGGCACTCCGATAGATCGTATGTAAAACGTAATATTCGCAAGTACATCATCCTTCATCTCGGGCTCGGACGCATTCCCGGCAGTCGCAGAATCCAGGGAAGCAGGCAACAGCCGGGATGATACACCCATGTCACGAAAGGCCGCGCGGGCAATCTGATCCTCAATTCTCGCCACACTTGCCTTCCACCCAAAACGACCTGGAATTTCGTCTCCGTCACCGTTGCGCACATGATTCATTCTGCCGCCGATCGCCGGATTTACATCCTTCACTCTCTGAGAACGAATCAAGATTTCAGACTCGCTGATGGATTCCAGTAGACCCAGTCCGATCAAAGCGGGAGCTGTGCGCGCTGAAAAAGCAGGAATCGTTTCTGACTGCACATTGAACTCAACGATCGGCTTACGAAGCGAATACGGAGTGTGATCTGCATATTCTCCTTTGATTTCCTCGTAGCGAATTCTAAAAGACGGTTCAGGATTATGACCCTGGATCGCACGAGTCTGGAGAGTGTCGCCGTATAACGGATGGTTCTTTCCGGAATCTCCCAGTTGAATCAACATTCCGTGATCCAGGTCACCCGGATTTTTCGGAGGTTGACCACGACCATCTCGCGGATGACATCCGGCGCATGAAGTATGGTTGAACAAAGGTCCGAGGCCTGGTTGCTCGGCGCCAGCCTGGACCGACCATGGAGTCTTAAAACTCCGGTTTCCCCGGGCAAACTTTACAATCCATCGTGGATCGATGTTGGCGGCGGGCAAAGAAAATGCGCTTTCTCCAGTGGCCGAGACGGTGGCCAGTCCGCCCGGGTTATCCGGGCCAAAATCAATGGGGCGCCTGCATGCTTGAGCGATGAGCAGAATCAGAATCAGCGCAAGTCGGATGAACACGATCCTGATTAGGAAAGTTCCGCCCAGGACGCAATCACAAAGGGGGCGCGCTCATCTCAAGAGCGCGCCGATCTGATTTGTCTCAAGCGAACGGATCCGTGGCCAGGGATTCGCGCCTCATAAGTGCGCGGATCAATAAGAAAGTAAACAGACCGATCGGCCCAAACATGAACGTCAGAAACTGAGACGGAAGAATGATCCATCTAGAAATACCCAGCTTTTGCGCATGAAAAGAAATCCAGCTTCCTACAAACAAATCAAACGCAAGATAGTGCACCCAGCCGGCCAGAAGTGCGTACGGATTCTGAAACAGCATGGACACTCCTTCGAGGCTGCTGAAATTTCCGCTTCCGCCCGCAGCCATGCTCGTTCCCAGTGCGAATGCATAGACGCCTGCAAATACTAGAGAGCTCATGATGGTCACCGTGAAAACACGAACGTATTTCCACCCTGGAAACAGCACCAGGACAAGCCACGCAATTGTCGCGGCCGGATTTGCAATTTGAAAGATTAGAGATGCATTCATTTTCTTACTCCTGAATCAATTTAGAATCCATGCCTCGCGATTGCCCGCGAAACAAAACAAACAGTACCACTCCAGCAAAGAAGATCGCACAGGCAGCGTAGGAACCCAGTGTCAAAGAATCCATTCTAAAAAATGGAATGCCGCGCAGTGCTTGTAAGAGCAGAATCACTACTACTGCGCCGTACACGACGCTCAAAGCCCGAACCAGAAGAATGCGACTTTCCGCGGATATCTTAAATGCGCTCAGAAGAAGAGCGAATAACGGTAAAATTTGAAGCGCGTGAAGACCAACAAAATGACTGACCCGCAAATCTCCGCCGGTGGTGCTCCACCCTAGAATTGCAAGACCTGGTGCGTCTTGAGGCGCGCCAATGATGTGTCCGGTTGGATACGGCTGGCCATTCGGACTGAACTGGACAGGCCCGTTGAACCCCGGAGCAGTCATAACAAAAGCCACGACCATTCCAAGGGCCGCCACAATCATTCCTCCGCGCACCGCACTGCTGAGCGGCCCAGTCCACGTGCGATCACGAAGAAGCGAAACCGAAGTGACTAAATGCGCGATCCAGAGGATGGCAATGCTGAGACCCATGATAGAGAAAATCGCTCCGTCCACAGGAGCATCCACATTGAAGTGACTGGCCACTCCTCGCGCAGCCTGCAAAACAATCAGGATCATCTCGATCAAAAGAGTCACAGCTACAATCCAGGCAACGCGTCTGGCCAGTACTTGCTTCTTCACATATCCAAGAAGCCACATAAGCGTTCCTGAATAGAGTGAAACAGAAATAGCGAACTTCAGTGGCTTGATCCACACCGGCTGCCCCGTGACCAACCTGGTGTCCAGGAATGCGAGAGGTAGAAGCACACAGAACAAACCAAGATTGGCCACGACCGTAAGAACGAGAGGCGGATTCATTCGCAATAGATCAGAAAATCTTTTCATATAGTCTCCCGGCAGCAAAATTCAGCGACCGTTATTGAATGTAGACACTGTATACATGACCCGGAGGGCGGGTCAACAAAAAAAGTAGTCAGTGTCTACATTCCACAGACTTGCGAAACCTAACGATTTGGGCCCGGTTTCAATAGATCGGGTTTGTTCGGCCGAATCTTGTTCGTGTCCACATTCAAATATTCCTTGAAAGAAACCTTGTACCAGTGTGATTTACGGTCTCCCTCGAGGAGGGAGAAGGTCCTGTTTTCGGGCGGTGCGGCTGGCTTCTCATCACTGCCCTGAACATTTGCATTCACGATCCCTGTAACCGCGGGCTGCATTTCATTCTGGCGGACTGTCGGCTTGTCTCCAGGTCTGTACTCTTTGCCTTGGTAAGAGACAAAGAAGTCCATCCGATACTCCGTTCCAACGAAATCCTCTATAATAAGACTTCCCTGGTTGGGAGCGGGCATGTTCAATTCCATTCCATCTGAAACGCGAACCAATTTCCAGGTGAGCTTCGCTCCAGACAGAGAACCATCCGCAAGGCCCATTGAAAAAGAATTCTTCGCACCCGCAACGCTCGAAAAAGCGATTGGTTTGCGCGTATTCGCATCCAGGATTTCAAAGACTGTCTCTGGAGTTGCGTTCGCAGACCCTTTCACAAGGCCGTCTAACGGCACCCAGTATCGTTTCTGTGCGGCGGTTTGACTTCCGGTGGTCACCCATACATTTCCGGTGATTCGCACTCTACCAGGGCTTACAATTTCAAGTCGCGGGTCCATGCAACCCTTGCCTTTCCCGTCAAAATTGTAGGCTGCATACACCTGACCATTCTGGTCATTTTGGCATGCATACTTTCCGCCTACGGTGGACTGCAGGCGAATCCAATTTTCGGAAGCACCGCTTCGCAGCCAGAAACGCTCTGTGTCGCCTGCACTCGAACGATCAGAACGCATTTCAAAACCGCGCGAAGGGTCCACGCCCAGGTACTTTCCTGCGGCGCGCAGAATCACTTCACGCGCACCTTCAGGCTTCGCACGTCTGCACCGAGTGGACACCAGAATTCGCCGTGACTCGCGGGTATAAGAATCCATCGCGTTTTCTGAGTTAAATCCTGTGTCAATGTAGACAGGTCGCGGGAACAAGAAATCCGGCACATGCGTGACTGGATTTTCGTCGTATCTACCGCACACATCCGCACTCTTCAAACGATCGGACGAATTCATAGAACTTGTTCCCATGTGGCTGAGAATTTCAAACGCGGGAATGACTATTCTGGCGCCGTCAAAATTGCAGAACCCTGGTGACTTGCCAGTGGATGTTTTGTATGTCTTGCCTCTGAACTCCATTCGATTTCCATTGGCAACCCACATGCCCCGCTGTTCGTCCTGAACAGTGACGTATTCCGTGGCCGGACCCCAAACGGATGCGCTCACTTCCTTTATCTTTGTACAAAACGTTCCGGGATCTATGCGCTCAAAAGTGATGGTTACATTCTCTGTGGAAGGTTTGAACGAACCGTCCTCTTGCTGGATGAATTCCAGAGAATAAAGATCAGGCGAAAATGTAACCTTTGAGGTTACGCCGCTCTTATCGGGAGTCTTCTCGCTCTGAGGAGGATAGATCTCCGCAGAAACTTGCGCCAGGCACAAGCATGTAAACAGAAGGAAAAATATTCTTCGCATGCGGTTTAGATGCAGTACGGTAGCGATTTGATCAATATTAAAAAAATTTTAGAACCTGGATATTGCCCGAAGTGCGACGCAGGCGGGCGAAGCAGCCGCGTTCTGCTTGACGTACATTCGGAAAATGTAGACACTGTATACATGGCAAAAACGGAAATTTCGCGCTCTAAGCGCGCTTCTGCCAGCCCCCGCAAAGCAACAGTAAGATCGTATCATCATGGCGACCTCCGCTCGGCAGTACTGGACGAGGCAGACAGATTGCTTGAGAAACACGGAATCGAGAATCTGAGCCTTCGCGACGTTGCTCAGAATCTCGGAGTGAGTCATGCGGCACCCTATAGACATTTCCCACGCAAACTCGATCTACTTCTTGCTCTCGCAGAAAAGGGATTCAGTGAACTCGGCGACGCAATGGAAAAAGCGTTCGCGGCAAAAAGTCCAGAAGAACGCTTTCAATTGTCGGGGCTGCTGTACGTGAAGCTTGCAGTCGCTCATCCTGTGCGAACCCAGTTGATGTTTTCAAAAACAATTCAGTGCGATGATGCTCCCGATTCTTTGCAGCAAGCCGGCCAGAGAGCGTTCCAGGGACTGGTTTCGATCATAGAGGACGGACAAAAAGCCGGAGAGTTCAAAACAAATTCTGATGCGATGACTCTGGCTGTTTCCGCGTGGAGCATGGTTCACGGAATCGCCGGTTTGATTTCCGGCGGACAGCTGGCGGAGGCGGCGGGCAAAGAGGACGGATTTGTGCGAACCATTCTATCGCAGCTTTATTCAGGCGTGCGAAAAGAAAAGAGAGGGCGCTGAGACGGTTATACGAAATACGCGATATGAACGACCAGGAAACTGCTCAAAGAATGATCGATGCTGTGAAAAGCGTGAATCTGGATGCGATAGAGGGCGCGCGGGATGCGGTGAACAGAAGCATCCTCGAAATATTGCTGCCTGAATTCGAGAAGCTCACGGACGACTACCAGCGCGCGGCCTTTGCTATGCTAATTTGTGACCTGATGGATCCGATCACTCTACCCGTGATGCGCAAAGTACTGAGACTCCCGGATACCGAGGATATTTTCAACATTGCGCGTGCGACAGCGCTGGACCATTTAGCCGGGAAATTTGGTACCGCGCCCGATTGGACACACACGGAAGATCTGAACAGGGCAGTTCTGGAAGCGCTCCGGTCCTAACGGAAAGGGTTGCGAAAAATCGTATAACGTATCCTCCTGCGGATTCTGGATGACAGAACCGATGTGATTGCGCAGTACCACGCTACTTCTTGCAAGCAGACCTGAATCCGCTCTCGCGGATTCATTCAAGCACGCTAGCTTCTAGTGATGGTGCCCGCCTGGACCGTGAACGTGCCCGTGTTCGAGTTCTTCTGCAGTAGCATCCCGCACTTCCACGACAGCCACATCAAAATGAAGATTCTTTCCAGCAAGTGGATGATTGCCGTCTATCGTTACATTGTCCCCGTCTATCTTTGTGACTACAACTGTCTGAACCGCGCCGTTGTCCGCATGCGCGTGAAACTGCATTCCAACTTCTAGCTCTTCTACGCCTTCAAATTGATCGCGTCGCAGAACATGAATTAGGTGATCTTCGAGGACTCCATATCCTCTTTCCGGAGGAACGCTAACACTGAGACGATCTCCCTTTGATCCGCCCTCGAGAGCGGATTCAAGCCCAGGAATCAAATTGCCCACTCCCTGGATGTATGCGAGAGGTTCTCCTCCGCGCGATGAATCAATGATGTTGCCTTGATCGTCTTTCAGCGTGTAGTCAATGCTGACGACTTTATGTTTTTCGATTTTCACAGTTCCTCCGGACGTTCGAGCCGTTATCCAATCAAATTAGGACTCGATTTACGCCGGGCAACTGTTTTTTAGCTCTTATTCTTACGCATGACGAGCTTCAATTTTCCCTGCTCGTCTGTGATCAGCTCAAAGCCTTCTTTCTTCAGCCCCTTCTTGATCCTGTACAGAGCAAGACTCACTACTTTGGGATTGTTCGTGATTTTCTCGATGCGATTATGGGGGCGCTTCATCTACTCCATGATCGGATCATCGCATGGTGAAAATTCACTTGCTCGCGAAGATTCCGGAGCCTGGCAGAGTATCCCTCACCATTTTCTGAATCCGCGCTGAACCGCGAATAGACGCAAAAAAAATGTCTCCTGCTATTAAAGTTCCGGCCGCACGCTTCATGGCGAGAATTTGTGAATCGGCGGCGCCGCCTGGCACCCGCTGTTTTTCGAGCGCAGCATAAAAGTTCGCCAGCGCGCTTTCCGCCGCAACCTGGTTTCTTGCGCGCACCGCATTCAAAAACAATTTCCACGAAACGTTCACTGGATGGTTCGATTCAAACGCAAGATATTCCGCTTTCAGATAAGGAGCAACATCGAGCACTGCATGTAGAGGATGAACAGCCGCTCTCTGGCGATAGATCTCATCGATCGGCACTGGCCGTGGAGTTCGACCAGCGATGAAAGGAGCATACTCTGGCTGGTTGAACAAGCACTCCTGAAAAAATGGCTGTGCGAAAAGCTCCCTGGGTATGTCCGCCGGGGAGGATTTAAGGGCGATCATGGCTGCCTGTCTATCCCCGGCCCGGCAAAATCGCTCCACTGTCTTGGAAATCACAACGAGTGCGGGAGCTGGAGGCGGAGTTGGACCTGTACCGGTCGCCCAGAGATCGTAGAGGGCAGACAGAGCGGGTCCGTTCGGCGAAATTCTGTACGATTCCGCAAATGCGCGCGCCGCATCGTCTTTTCTGCCTTCTCGGAGCAAGAGCTGGCCCAGGTCGTAACAGCTGATATAGCGCCCATCCTCCAGGCTCCTGCAAGCCCAGGACAGCAAATCTATTGCGTTTTCTTTCCTTTCTTCTCGAAAATATAGGTGAAATGCGAGCTCGTATGCGTCTAAACGATCATGGACTGGCCGATCCTGAACAGGCGCGGTACTGCATCCACAGAAAAGAATGAAAAGAATCGACGCAAGAGAACCACCCTGCATGAACGATCCCAAAACCGTGTATACCCTGAGGTTATTTTTCGTGAAACCCTTCCAGTCCTTTGCGCTGTCTGCCATACTGACCGCCTTTGTCTATAGTATCGGCTGCAATCCGGCGCAGAGCCGCGTTCCAGGAGAGTTCTCCTGGACTCAATTCGATGAGATACTGCGCTTCGCGCGCCAGAACTACATTGATCCAGACAATATCAAAGACAACCGCGCGTATGTGGGTGCTGCAGAATCGGCACTTCGTTCTCTGCCCAATCCTCTCATCCTTTATCCACGCAAATACTACCAGGACCTCCGAGCAAAGCAGCCGGAGGACAAAAAGATTCCTGGCAACATTGTTGAAATAGAAAAAGGAGCCGCTTACGTTGTTCTGGCCCCCGACTATTCTGCCTGGGATAAGAAACAGGATGCGCTCGCTGCAAAGGAAAGGGAGCGCCGCAAGAAGATCTCTTCCAAACAACGCCAGGAAGAAGTGGAAAAACAACGCAAAGAAATCATGGCAGAACAGGAAACTCTGGAGAAAGCCTGGAACGATGTTGGATTTGGTAGAAAAGATTTCGAAACAGTGATTGCCTGGATCGAAAAGAACAAAGGCCAGTACAGCAGTCTTCCTCCCAGCTACAAGGGAGAAAATCCTTACCGCGATGAACCTTTTGGAATCCAGCATGTGTTTTTCGCATCTGCCAATGGATTTCTGCAAACCATGGATCCGCACAGTGCTGTGATGGATATGGAATCATGGCAGAAGATTCTAAAAGAGTCTGAAGATTCTTCCTTTGAAGGAATTGGCGCCATGCTCCGCGGCGGCGGAAATCAGGAAGTAGTAGTAGAGACTCCTCTGCCGGGATCACCCGCTCACAACGCAGGCATTCGCTCCGGAGACGTAATCGTAAAAGTAGACGGCAACTCCATCGAGAACATGGTCCTTGGAGAAGTAGTCAAAAGAATCCGTGGACCAAAAGAGACTTTCGTCACTCTTGAAATTGAACGCAAGACGGAAGTGGCCAATCTGATCATTCGCATCAAGCGCGGAGTGATCGTGCAAAAATCAGTAAGCTCTTCTTATATAGAAGATGGAAAGATTGGGGTCATCAAGCTCAGCTCATTTCTTTTCTCTGAGAAACGTCCTACAGAACTGATTCGCCATGAATACGAATCACTTGTGAAAAAAGCAGGCGGCAGACTGGGCGGACTGGTTCTTGATCTGCGTGGAAATCCAGGCGGAGATCTGGATGAAGCGATTCGAATCGCCGGACTCTTTGTTCCGGAAAACAGAGTGGTGGTGCAGATCAAAAGGCGCGGAGACAAAGAAGAAAGACGCGCAGATGAGTCTCGCATGATCCCGGCTGACCTTCCCATGATCGTGCTGATCAATGCAGGCTCAGCCTCTGCTTCTGAGATTGTGGCATCCGCTCTCATGGACCACAACACAGCTCTTGTGCTCGGAGAAAGAAGTTTCGGAAAGGCAACCGTACAGAGTCTGCAACCCCGCGGCAAGATCCTGATCAAACTCACGACTGCTCGCTACTATGCTCCGAATGGTTACACGATCCAGGTGTACGGAGTGCAGCCAGACATCGCAGTCTCAGAAGAAGAGGACAACGGGTTTCCACCACGTTTCCGCGAAGAAGATATGTGGAAGCATCTTCCTGAACTCACGGCGCGCGACCGCAATCCTGCGCGAGAAGCCTGGATTCAGAAGATCAAAGCCGCGGTTGGAAACAACGAGAAGGCAGAACAAGAAATCAAACTGCACAAAGGCGATGCGCTCAAACCAGATTATATGATGCTGCGCGCGCTGAGTTATTTCAATGCGCTCAAACAACAACCGAGCCCGACCGAGTAATGCCCGGACGGCATTCTCGGTCCTATTTGTTCTGCCCGTAGTTCTATTTTTGTTCCCGGTGCGTGTCCTGCCCACAGTTGTGGGTCAGGACAAGTGTAAAGAAGATCCGGTTGTCGGGACCTGGATTGCACTGACAACGCACGGAGAACGCAAGCAGCACCTCACCCTTCGCATCGACGAAAACAAAGCGGGGAAATTGCGCGGCCTGCTCTTGAATCTAAGCTATTCGCCCAATCTGAACCCATCCCAACCGCCTTCACACTGCGAGAATCCGGATCATATCATTCGCTTCAGGCTGCCGGGGGATGGAACGTTAAGCGGCAATGATTTCTTCTTTCGCACAATCGAACTAACAGGGACCGAACGTATATGCATGGATCCAACACAGCCAGACTGGAACTATGAAATGGATCGATTCAAGGGCAGACTGGACAAGAAGGCGGGTACGATCACAGTTATCTGGGACGATGACGTCTATGTGATCCACAAACCCATCATCTTTAGGCGCGTTTCCTGTACGTAAAAAAATTCAGACCCTCTGTCACAAACCACACCTGCCCCCCGTCTCCCCTTCGAAGCGGTTCGACCGCGGGAGGAAACAATGAAAGATTCAATAGTAATAGGCGGGGGCCTCGCGGGCCTGATCGCCGCAAATATCGCAGCCAGAGCAGGACTCAGCGTGACGGTGGTTGAAAAATCAAAATCACTGGGAGGAAGAGCCAGGAGTGCGGTGCGCGACCAATTCATATTCAATCAGGGACCGCACGCTCTCTACATTCGCGGAAATCTGGCGCGCACTCTGTCTGATCTGGGAATCAAAGTGACAGGGAAAAAAGGAGCACCGCGCGGAACGTACATCGGTCGCGAAAGCGAATTCGCCTCTATGCCAACAAACGTACTTGGACTTCTCACTCATCCATGGTTTTCCAGAAAAGGAAGAGTGGACATGATTCGATTCTATGGAAGAGCAATCATGGGTAGAATGAATGGAAGCGCACTTGCGTTTGAACTGGATCAAATCAAAGACGCAAAGGCAAAGGGATTCGCCTCTTCTCTCGTGAGACTGTCAACGTACAATGCAGAGCCGGAAAGAATCGTTGCACATGCGGCCGCGGATCAATTGAAACTGGCCACGGGCGGCGTACTCTATCTGGACGGAGGCTGGCAGACAATCGTAGACGGCCTGGAAAAATCTGCCCGTGCCAGGGGCGTGGAATTCCTGACAGGCCAGAAAGTGGAGCAAATAGAATCCAGTAGAGATGAAGTGCGCGTGCACACAACAGAACGCATCATAGAAAGCAGGACTGCCATCCTGGCCACAGATCCTGAATCGGAGAACGCCTGGCTTGGAACAAAGATTGGAAGTGGCAAGAAACTTCGCGCTGCGTGTCTCGACGTGGCACTTGACCGCCTCCCGGAGCCGGATCATATCTTCGCACAGGATATTGCTGAACCTCTTTATCTATCGGTCCATTCCGCCAGCGCCAATCTTGGCCCGGGGCAGGTCATCCATGTAGCGCGCTATCTCAAAGAAGGAGAAGAAGCGGGCGAAGGGACGAAGAAGCAGTTACGCGATTTTCTTGCCAGGTTCCAGCCAGGCAGCGAAGATCGAATCGTACAGGAACGATTTTTACCGGACATGATTGTGGCACACGATTTCCAGGATACAACCGAACAGCCCGGGGTAGAAATTGACTCCGCCAAACCGCTGTTTCGCGCCGGGGACTGGGTGCGCGGATCAGGCATGCTCTCAGATCGAAGTGCTTTCACTGCAGTAGCGGCCGCAGAAAAAGCAATGGCTCGCATTCGCGCAAAGTCATGACCCACACAAGTCTATACACCGAACACAGACGGCTTCTTTTCTCCATCGCTTACAGGATGACGGGGAGCTCGTCTGATGCGCAGGATATTCTCCAGGAAGGCTATCTGAAATTTCAGAACGTAGCGCTCAATGCAGTAAATAACTCGCGGGCATTCCTCATCACTCTCATCACCAGGATGTGCATCGATTTTCTGGATTCCGCCTATGAAAGGCGTCGCACATACATTGGGCCCTGGCTTCCCGAACCAATCACGGTAAGTCCCGAAGAAGATTACGTGCGAATGGAGAGTCTATCCACGGCCTTCTTGCTTATGCTCGAAAGGCTCAGTCCTGTGGAACGCGCTGTGTTTCTACTTCGAGACGTATTCGATGTGGACTACGCAGAAATCGCCTCGATGCTCGAGAAATCAGAAGAAAATTGCAGACAAATCTCTTCGCGTGCGCGCAAACACGTTTCCTCGGAAGCCATTCGGTTTGAAACTCCTCCTCAGAAAAAAGATCAGCTTTTTCGCGCGTTCCTTCGCGCCGTTCAGAAAGGAGATGTCCATTCTCTGGGTAAGCTGCTGTGCGAAGACGCGAGAATGATTTCAGATGGCGGCGGTAAGGTGAACGCGGCGCGAAACGTGGTCAGTGGTGCCGCCAAATGCATTCGCGGCATTCTCGGTGTTGCAAAAAAACAACCGCCTGACGCCTGGCCTGTGCTCGTAGAAGGAGGAGGAGAGCCTGCACTCGTTTTGCTCACAGGCGGCAAAGTCTACACGATCCTCAATCTCTCGTACCGCAACGGGCAGATCGACGCTGTCTACAGCATCCTGAATCCGGACAAACTCCAGAACGTGAAAGTGCCACCACTGGCTCGCGTCGCGTCGATCGTGTTTTCGTATGGGCTAATCCCATTTCGCAGAATTTTCGGACTCGTCGCGAGAGCACTTTCGCGCGCGAAATAGAGCATGCGAAGAGTACGCGAAAGTCGTGCGAAGTTATAAAAAATTTATGGACTGCGAAACGTCATTTTCGCGTACTCACCACATGGCCCGACCGCGCGAATTCGACAGTGACGATGCCCTGCAGGCTTCCGTGAATTTGTTCTGGGAAAAAGGCTACCATGCAACATCCATCACCGATCTAACGGAAGCAATGGGAGTCCTGAGGGGCAGTCTCTACAAAGCGTTTGGAGACAAACACACTCTCTTCATCAAATCCTTGAAGGCATATTCAGAAAACCTCCTGGAAGGAATGCGAAAGAACCTGGAAACCAGCAAACCAGTGGAAGCGTTGAACCGAACCCTGGACATTGTAGTCGGCACCGCTCACGGAAAAGCAGCCAGAAAGGGTTGCATGATCGCAAATAGCGCGTTAGAATTGGTCCCGGAAGATCCTGTCACTGCGGTGTGCGTCAACAAGCACTACGATGCAATGGAAAGCCTGCTCACGCGGGCCCTTGAAAAGGCCAGGACAGACGGAAAACTCAAAACTGAAATGAGCCCTACGGAAGCGGCACAGGCGATTCTAGTCTGGATTCAAGGCACACACACGATTGGAAAAACAAAAACAGGGAAAGTAAGAGCTGCAAACTCTCTGGCTCAACTCAAAAAGACTCTAAACATCTAGAGTCGAACCTGCCCTTCGCCTTCCATCACATAGGTGGTTGTAGTCAAATGCTCCACTCCCATCGGGCCTCGCACATGCAACCTTCCGGTGGAAATTCCAACTTCTGCGCCCATCCCCATCTGGCCACCATCGTGAAAGCGGGTGGAGCAATTCACAAACACGGCCGCAGAGTCCACGCTTGCTACAAATCGATCGATTGCTTCCACGTCTCTGGACAGAATTGCTTCTGAATGTCCGCTGCCATATTTATAAATAAACTCAACTGCTTCTTCCACAGACCCAACCATCTTCACAGCAAGCCTGTTATCCAGATATTCCTGGGCATACTCCGCGTCTGGATTTTTGATTTCCCCCACGCCCTCGTAAGTATCGCGCGACTCCTGGTCGCCAAGCAAAATCGCTCCTTCTTGCTCAAGGCCCATGAGTAGTTTCTTTGTATGCGGATACGCACGATGGACAAGCAGATTCTCAATCGCATTGCACACAGAAGGCCTTTGCAATTTCGCATTTGCAACCACGCGCAGAACAAGATCGAAATCTGCATTCTGATCTACGAAGAGATTGCACACACCGCGGTCGTGCTTCACAACTGGAATGCGCGAATTCTCAACGGTAAATTGAATCAGAGCTTCCCCGCCACGCGGCACAACCAGATCGATCAGCTGATCCTGGTGCAAAAACGCAAGCATGAGTTCGCGATCCGTTTCCGTAACAATCTGAATGCTTTCCGCAGGCAGGCCCGCTTTTACCAGAGCATCCTGAAAAATAGAATGAAGTGCAATGTTCGTGTGAATGGCTTCCTTGCCTCCGCGAAGAATGGCAGCGTTGCCGCTTTTCACACAGAGTGCGCCAATGTCCACAGTCACATTGGGACGCGATTCAAAGACTGTGAAGACTACTCCGAGCGGAACGCGCTTCTGGATCATGCGCACCCCACTCTTCAGAGTGCGACCGCGAATGACTTCACCCACAGGATCTGGAAATTGCGCAATTTCGCGAACGGCAGAAGCCATCTCTTTCATTCTCTTCACGTCTAGCTTCAGACGATCCACGAGAGAAGCTTTGAGATCATTTGCGAGAGCGGCTGCGAGATCCTTCTGGTTTTCTGCGAATACGTTTTGTTGAACAGAATCCGATTCAAGTGATTCAGCAAGGATCAAAAGAGCATGATTCCTCATGGCAGAAGAGGAGGATCTCAAAATGCGAAACGCATGCCTGGCCGCTCGACCCGCTCTGGCTGCTTCTGCAACAAATTCCTGACTTGCCTGGCCCACATGGACGGGATGGATTTTGTTCCGGCAGTGCAAAGAAAAATTCAGCCTTGATCAATGCCGCCTGCGTCCAAAATCTGCAAAACATATGAAAAAACTCACTCTGGCCCTGATCTTCCTGATCGTGCCTCTTTTTGCAGATGAAGTGCCCGATCAGGATCTCGACGTTCCATACGAACCTTCCCACCCGAAGGTAGTAGAAGCCATGATCAAGGCGGCCGCAGTCACCGGCCAGGATACTCTATTTGATCTGGGTTGCGGAGACGGCAGAATCGTAATTGCAGCCGCAAAGCTGGGAGCCAGGGCCATTGGTTATGACATAGACGAACAACGCCTCATGGAGGCGCGCGAAAGAGCACATGTGGCCGGAGTAGAAAGCAAAGTTGAGTTCAGGCGCGAAGATATTTTCAAAGCAGATCTTTCAAAGGCAACGGTTGTAACCATGTATCTGCTCGATGAAATCAATCTGCAGATGAGGCCGCGTCTATTTCGCATGCTCAAACCGGGAACCAGAGTTGTCACTCATGCATTTCATATGTCTGACTGGAAGCCGGACTCATTTATTGAAAACGAAAGAGCGCGTGATCACAAAATCATGTACTGGGTGATCCCTGCGTCGGCAGGAGGCACCTGGACCTGGAAAGCAGGCGGCCAGGATTACCGTATGGATCTCATCCAGAAGTTCCAGGTAGTTACAGGCACGATTCGCAGCGGAAATTCATCCGCAAACATTGAAACAAAAATCAACGGAAAATCTTTCACAGTCGACGCGACACTGCGAGGTGGTAAAGAAACTAAAGTATCTATCAAAGGCATGATTGATGGAGACCGGATGACCGGCAACGTCGAGACTGCAGGCGTGCGAAGCGCGCTCGACGCCAAAAGGACGCTAACAAACCCGGAAGGAAAGTGGCGAATAGAAATGGCGGAAACAAAAAAAGTGTTCAGCGGAAACCTCACTCTGGTGAAAGACGCAGCCGGATGGACTGCAGAGTTCGAAGCGGACAAACGTTATGCGATCACAGATCTCTACGTCTGGGGGGACAGCGTTTACTTTCGCGTACCTATCCTGGGCGCGGAAAATCCTGCCATCTACACAGGACGCCTTCAGAACGAAGGAACGGGATTTCTCACAAATGATGCTGCTTCCTTTACTACCAGCTTCACTGTAAAGAAGGCCGCGAAATGAAGCGAATCTCAATACTGCTTTTAGTCGGCACAACTGCTATCGCCCTTTTATTTTCGAGCGCAACCGCCCAGAACAAACAATGGAAACCAGGAAGTCGAGCACCTCAGGCCGGAGACGAATACGTAAATCCAAAAGACGGAACTGTTCTGGTCTTCATACCAGGCGGTGAATTTACAATGGGCTCCGATTCAGGCGACGCGGATGAAAAACCCGCGCACAAACAGACTGTGCAAGGATTCTGGCTGGGTAAGTATGAAGTCACCAATCAACAGTATCAAAAATTCCGCGATGCAGAAGGTTACCCCGATCCACAGGCAATGGACGATCCTGCGTTCAATGCCCCCAATCAACCTGTGATCGGAGTGAAGTTCATGCACGCTCAGTCCTATGTAAAGTGGGCTGGCCTTCGCATGCCAACGGAGGCTGAATGGGAATATGCAGCTTCCGGCGGAAAAAATCTAAAATATCCCACGAAGACAGGCGAAATCAATCACGACCTTGCGAACTATCTAGGAAAAGAAGGTGCGGACAAATGGGAAGATGTTCCGTCACCTGTTGGAAGTTTTCCTCCCAATCCGTTTGGAATCTATGATCTTGCGGGGAATGCCTGGGAGTGGACTTCGAGCATGTATCGCAACTATCCGTACAGTGCAACAGATGGCCGCGAAAACCAGACGGACCGCAGACACAGAGTGATGCGGGGCGGAACGTTTCATTTTGGCGAAAAATACATTCGCACTACGCATCGACATCATTTCGCGATGCACCTCAGGCTGGATTATGCTGGAATGCGAATGGCAGCATCTACAGATCAATTGAAATAGAATGAGCGCGCTCCAGAATACAATGTCGTGGAGCGCGCGAAATTTCATTTTCTTGCTGGCGATAGCCCTTGCGTTGCTTGTTACATGCTCTCCACCTCAGGCAATCTGCTACATCGTAAACAAATACGACAAACCTGTGACTGCAAAAGTAACTTTCCCGAGCCGTCACATATTTGAGATTTTCAGAGACGCTGAATTCACACTGACAGACGCGAAGCACGAAAAGTACACGGGCGATCGCGC
>JAIBBM010000131.1 GCA_019694685.1 Leptospirales bacterium | reverse complement strand
CGCTTCCCCGGTGATTTGAAGCCGCGCCATTTTTGTCTGCAGTTCTTCCGCACGAGCTTTCATCTGCCCGAGGTTCTTGAACATCTCGCTAAAATTCATGACCATCTCATTGCTCCAGAACGGGTACAGTAGAAGGATCGACCATAGTGCCCAGGAATGTCTTTTGGATTTCATCTTCTGTTGAGAAAGGAATTCCCTGATCAATTGCATTGGCCAGGCGATCCAGTCGCCGCAGCACAAAGGACAGAGACGGACGGCCAAGCTTCTCATGCAAACGTAGAAGCTCCATCTCGATCAGGACGCGAGTCTCATACGAGTTTTCCAGGCGCAAAGTTTGTGCGCGAGTCATGATATTGTGAACCGCATCAAAAATCACCTGAATGCGAGCAGGATCAGCGGAAGCAAATGCCTCTTTCAATCGCGCAATGTCTGTGGGAGGGAGGCCCACAAACTCTGGTCTTTCCACTCCGTGCAAGACGTGCGAAAGCGCGCGAAGTAGATCCAGAAAGTCCCAGATGAATCTCCGCAAGTCCGCACCTTCATCAAACCTGCGATGAACCGGCTCCACCAGATCAGGAAATTTGGTTTTAGGATCCAGAAGCATCTGGATTAAACCAAGATAGAGATCCAGAGGCAGCGCCCCAATCAGCTCTTTCACCTTACCGGTAGTTACATTGCCTTCCGTGTACGTAATGCTTTGTTCTAAAAAAGAAAGACTATCGCGAACAGATCCATCTCCACGTCTTGCAATCCAGAAAAGAGCTTCGTCTTCCGCTTTGATCTTCTCGCGGTTGCATATGTCTTTCAAATGATTCTGGAGTATATTCAGAGGTACTTTGCGAAATGCGAACGTCTGGCATCTGGATAAGATGGTTTCTGGAATCTTATTCAGTTCCGTTGTAGCCAAAACAAACAAAACGTGTTCGGGCGGTTCCTCAAGAGTTTTCAGCAGAGCGTTGAACGCCTCCGGTGTGAGCATGTGTACTTCATCAATGATGTAGACTTTACGCTTCGCGTTCATTGGCTGAAACTTTACATTCTCTCTGAGATCGCGTATATTGTCGATGGAGCGATTGGACGCGGCATCAATTTCCTGAACATCCAGAGATGATCCGTTCTGGATGGACACACAGGATTCACACTCACAGCAAGGTTCGCTGTCTTTAGGATTCAGACAATTCACTCTTTTTGCAAGTATCCTGGCAATCGTAGTCTTGCCGGTCCCGCGCGCGCCGGAGAACAAATAGGCGGAACCAATTCTGCCATGATCCGCAGCGTTCTTCAAAGCAGTAACTGCGAGCCCCTGCTCTACAACTTCTTTGAATACTCTGGGCCGATACTTGCGCGCGAGCACAAGATGCGCGACTTCTGTCATGATGGATCAAGGTACCAATGCTGTTTCGCAGAACAACATTATTTTCTGATTGTGCCCGATCGCGCAAAACGCACGGAGGTTGCGTGGCAGATCGCTTCTTAATCATTGGCCTGGGCAATCCTGGGAAGAAATATTCAAAAAATCGACACAATGCCGGATTTCTGGCCCTGGATGGCGTGGCATCCGCCCTTGGCGCGGGCTCGTTTGCGAAAGATAAAAAAGGTGAATGGGCGCTGGCCCACGGCCGGGACCAGTCTGAAATTTACTTTTACAAACCTCTCGAATTCATGAATCTTTCTGGTGGCGGCGTGAAAGATTTCACAAAAAAGCATCCGGTAGAGACCTCCAGAGTGGTTGTACTCCATGACGAAATCGAACTTCCATTTGGCGAAGTACGGTGGAAAGTAGGAGGTGGCCACAAGGGACACAATGGTTTGCGCGACATCATTGCCCGTTGCGGGAGTCCTGACTTTCATCGCGTAAGACTTGGAGTCGGCCGTCCGGATCACGACGATGTGGCTGAATACGTTCTTTCCGATTTCATGCCGGAAGAGTTCCAATCCTTTTCTCTTATGACAGACAAAGCAAAGAGTCTCATTGAAAAGTGGCTGGTCAATCCAGACAAAGCGCCAGGTTGAAAACTAAAATTTCTTAACTAAAAACACAACATTGCCAGGCGCCACAAAACGAACCGTGTCAAAAATATTTAGAGTCATCAGGATTCCTCTGCCGTGCGCCAGATCGCTGTCCGGTTGACTCTGATGGATCCTGGCAAATAGCGCTTCAAAATCAAACCCCTTGCCTTCATCCTCAATGCGATAGATGACTCGTTTGGTATTCAGGGAATACGCCACTCTCACCATGCGTCCTTTGAATTGCGAAAGGCCGCATCTCTCCTGGAGATAAGAAACATAATCCCCGCCCGCCTGGGTTTCCGTCTTCTCATCGAATGATACTTCCAAATTTCCATGTTCGATCGCGTTGATCAGAATTTCGCGCAAACCGAGGCGAATATAAGATGCCTTCTCCAGGTCTGCATATCGCGCGAGATGCCGGGTGAGACGATGCGCCAGCTCTTCTGCCTCCGTCAGGCTATTGCCGATCGCATAACGTTGATGTTCGCGCACGAAACGAGGCAATAGACTGTCTGAAAGGTCAGTTTCTGCACGTCCGAGCATCTCCCATCTGTCCGCGAGTTCTACCACTTCGAATGTAAAGAGAGAAATGATTGGACCATCCCCGATTGCCTGCACCAGACCAATGGAGAATTGCGCTGGCTGTT
>JAIBBM010000075.1 GCA_019694685.1 Leptospirales bacterium | reverse complement strand
GCGTCTGCAAGAATTGTAAGGGCCTTCTCCATCAATCGATAGACCGTTGCCTGAGAGCGACCTGTCTTTTCACAGATCGTTTCTAGATCCGCTCCCTCAAGAAAACGCATGCGAATGATGATGGCAATGTCCGGAGGCACCTGTGGATCCTTCGCTGTTTCCAGGAGAACCATCTGCAGTTCGCGGGCCAGATGATCTCGCGCCTCCCGCTGTGCTGCATTTCCATCCTGCAGATCATCCGCAAGTTCCACTTCGCGCGATTCTTTGCGTACTCTTGAAAAGTGATCATTCTTTGCGATTGTGAGTAGATATTGCGCAGCTGTGTCCCGTCTTACTCTTGATCTACGCACCTGCTCAATGAATTTCATATAAGCATTCTGCAACGCCTCTGACGCTGCATCCTCGTCCCGGCACATCACACAGAGATACGTATACACATGATTTCCATGCTGATTCAAGAAACTCTCAAGGTCCCCCTCAGTGAGCGTTTCAGACTGCGATGCTGATGCGGGAAGAGGCAGGCCCCAGATGGCAAGTATGGTCCGAGGGGAAAACAGGAGCATGATTAGAATACGATCTCAGCAAAGAAGATTCGCAAAGAAAATGCTCGAGAATGCGATTCCAGAAATTTTTTCATCTGGTTCAGCGACTGAAGGAACAACTATCGAAGCTGGCGGCGTCGAATTTGCATGGAGGCGCACCGGTGATCAGGATCATGATATATCCGCCCAGCCCCCTGGGTCCTTTCATATCGAAGCTATTGTTCAGGCGCGAAGCGATGCAACTGCCCGTAATGAGCAGAATACAGATCAAACCAGAACGTAGCACGTTTGTTTTCATAAATAGTACCGCACCGCAGCCGTAATCGACCCGGGCCCCGAGCTAATGCACAACACTGGAACCTGCTCGCGTGGAGCGGAACCCAACCAGCGCTTCTCCCAGGGAACTCCCCCGTAAACAATGTCAAGCATGTTCCAGGCCCATATCGCAGGCAAGAGCGCAAGCATGTTGTTCCCTTTTCTCTGCAGACTGTACACTTGCTTCTCTTTCTGGGATAGATATGCTAGATTGATCGCCGCCGCTTGCGGGAGAGTCAAAGATCCTGAGACGCTCTGCGAGGCGACTAAACCCACGGGGACCGGGTCGTTATAATCTCTCTGGGCCGCCGCATGCCTCTGTCTATAAGTCCAGTACCTCTGAAACACCAGGATAGACGCTGCTCCATAAGCCATCCCTGTTTTCACGCGATCTTCAGAAATCTGACCCCAGCCAGGAAGCACCGCCGATTTGAGAATCGGGGCCAGAGAGCGGCGCGACGCGGGAAGAGAAGGCTCTGGAGTAACAACCTTCGGAGCTTCCGGCTCTTTGACCTGATTTCTAGTCCATGTCGTGGCCCCTCTGCGAAGAGAACGGATGCGCGAATTTGGAATTTTCTCTATGGTGCCGTCTTCGAACTCAATGAGGTGCATTTCGCCGATTGGCGAAGTCTTCACATTGCGGAGCTGGACGCCTGAACGGAGTACAACCGTATCCGCGAGTGATCGCGCACTGGCAGCGCACACAAGACAGACGCATAGAAGCCATCCCGTCCTCACATGGCAACGTTGGCCTTCCGCGCGGTGAGGCAAAGTGCTTTTCGCACCCATCCAGGAAAGCGATCTATCCTCTCCGAATAGTAAATAAATCTAACTATAGTTCACTGGTAGTCATGACATCTTCCGATACATTCATTCCGGGCCCCGCCCGTCGCTGTTCCTCTGCGCCCACGGTGCCGCCTCGAATCGTCCTGAAATATGGCCTGGGCCTCGACTTGCCCGGCTTGCGCCCCGAATCCAGGAAATCCTGGCCCATCGGAGACCGGCGCGTGTGCCCGAAAAAAGGGTTCTTCACCCCGGCGCTTCAGAAAAAATGCCGTAACCCACTATGAGCGTCGACCAGAAACTCATTCGCAACTTTTCCATCATTGCCCACATCGACCATGGCAAGTCCACTCTGGCAGATAGGATCCTGGGTCTCGGGGGCGTTACAAACGCACGCACGAGCAAGGATCAAATTCTCGATTCCATGGACATAGAGAGAGAGCGCGGCATCACAATCAAAATGAATTCCGCAACCTTCAACTACAAGACCATGGACGGAATCACTTACATCTACAATCTGATCGACACACCTGGACACGTGGACTTCACATACGAAGTATCTCGTTCTCTGGCTGCCTGCGAAGGGGTTCTCCTGGTGGTAGACGCAAGCCAGGGAGTGGAGGCCCAAACACTTGCCAATCTCTATCTGGCCATGGAAGCGAACCTTCGCATCATTCCGGTCATCAACAAGATCGATTTGCCAGCGGCAGATGTGCCGCGGTGCCTGGATCTGATTGAAAAGACACTCGGCCTCGATCCAACGGAAGCCATCGCAGTCTCTGCGAAGACTGGTCTGAACGTTCCAGCAATTCTAGAATCCATCGCGAAGCTCATTCCCGCACCGTCAGGCGATCTGAATGCACCCCTTCGCGCCATGATCTACGACTCCTACTATGACAGCTATTGCGGCGCGGTGATGAAAGTCAGAATCGTAGACGGCATACTGCGCAAAGGCGATCGCGTCAGCTTCATGAGTCATCCTCGCGACTACCAGGTCACAGAGGTTGGAATCACAGCCATCACCAATTTCCCGAAAGATGAACTGGCGGCTGGCGAAGTAGGTTATGTAATCGCGGGAATCAAATCTGTGGAAGACACTCGAGTGGGAGATACAGTCACCCTCACCTCTCGCCCTGCGTCTGTGGCACTGCCAGGGTACCGCGACGCAAAACCAATGGTTTTTGCCGGACTGTTTCCTGTGAACGGAGAAGATTATCCGCAACTGAAAGACGCCATCGTCAAACTGAAAATGAATGACGCGGCACTCACGTTCGAACCGGAGACATCAAACGCCCTGGGCTTCGGTTATCGCGTTGGATATCTGGGCCTTCTCCATATGGAGATCGTTCAAGAACGCCTCGAAAGAGAATTCAATCTGGCGCTAATCAACTCTGCTCCTTCCGTTAAATATCGCATAACGTTTACAAATGGTACAGTTGAGGAAATAGACAATCCAGCAAACTGGCCCGATCCGCAGCGAATTGAAAAAATGGAAGAACCTTACGTGCACGCAAATGTGCTCACTCCTCCAGAATACGTTGGAAATATTCTAGCACTATTTCAGGACAAGCGCGGCATTCAGGAAAACATGATCTATCTGGCAGACGGCAAAGTACAACTCATCTACGCCATGCCTCTTTCTGAATTGATCTTTGAATTCTACGATAAGCTAAAATCTTGTTCGCGCGGCTATGCTTCATTGGACTACGAACCGCACGAATACAGGGAATCAGACCTGGTCAAAGTGGACATACTGGTAAACGCAGAGCCAGTGGATGCTCTTGCCATGATTGTTCATCGAGGGCGAGCGGATATGCGCGGACGCCACCTGGTGGACAAGCTCAAAGAACTCATTCCTCGCCAGCAGTTTCAAATTCCTCTTCAGGCAGCAGTGGGCGCAAAAGTGATTGCGCGCGAAAACATATCTGCGCTCCGTAAGAACGTGACTGCCAAATGCTACGGCGGTGACATCACGCGCAAAAAGAAGCTTCTGGAAAAGCAGAAGGAAGGCAAAAAGCGCATGAAACAGATTGGTTCTGTGGAGATTCCGCAGGAGGCTTTTCTTGCCCTGCTCAAAACTGACGAATAGACGTTGCTTGCTCCTCGTTGGTCTGCTTTGCACTCTCTTGCATTGCAGGCCAGAGACTCTTCTCATCTACGAAATCAAAACGCCCGAAAAAGTAGAAGAGTGGACCATCACTCCAATGCGCAGAGGGGAAGCGGTCCATGCGATTTCCAGATCAACCCCGCCAGGCAAGAGCGCCTCAGACCTTGAATTCAGAGTATTCATTGGAAAAAAAGAAACTCTCGAAGAAGCGGCCATGCGCATGGGTGCGAAGAGAGAAAACGGAGCGATGCAAGTGCAGCCTCTTCGCATCAGCGTATTTAAAGATAGACTGCCGGGGGTAGAAGACGTTCGCATCCTCGATTTTTCCAGGTTCGTCATTCGCAGAAACAATACAGTCATCGAACAAATCGCCTTTGAAAACTTTCAAAAGTGCTGCGCCCACCCTGCTTTGATCGACTACAGATGGTTCTTTGGCGCCAAATACCAGGGCCAGCTGGAACTAGAACTCCCAGACTACATGCGCGAAATAGAAGAGGACACAGCCTCCCCCGAAGAAAAAGAACAGGCCCAAAAGAAGAAGATCACAGAATGGAAGCCCTGGGCCCCCTCTCGCATTCGCAGTGGAGATCGTCTTGCCGCATGGTTGATCTTTCCGCCTCTGGAAATAGAAACGGACTACATTCTCTCTCATCGTGATCCCGGAGTGATGCCTGACCTTCCATTTCGCATAACCATGGTTAGGCGAAACAGGGAAATTCTGGACACGTGGACTCCGGAAGCTTCCGAAAGGGCCATTTCAGCGGAGGAAAGAGAGATATTGCAGCATGAGCAGGAAGATACCTTTATCATGCACAGACAGCTACAGAAACATGCAGAGCTAAGAGATAAAGAACAGAAAAAGAATTGAGCCGCCCGCATCGCGGGCGACTATCCATGGTTAGACGGGCTCGAGATTACAGCAGACCGGAATTGTCCACTACACCCATCAGTTCTTTGACTGCTGCCGCCGATTTGTCCAGGGCCGCCTTCTCTTCTGCAGTCAGTTTGATCTCAATGATTCGCTCAAATCCACCTGAGCCCACCACAACCGGCACGCCCATGAAGATTCCATTGTGACCGTATTCTCCTTCGCATAACACTGCACAGGGGAAAACACGTTTCTGATCACGCAGAATGGATTCCGCCATGGCGATGGCAGAAGATGCAGGCGCGTAAAACGCCGACCCTGTTTTTAGCAAATTGACAATCTCTCCACCGCCATTCGCGGTGCGTTTCACCATGGCATCGATCTTCTCGGGAGTCATGCCTGGATATTCCGGAAGTGGAATGCCCGCAATCGTGGAGTAGCGAGGGAGAGGAACCATGGTATCTCCGTGACCGCCAAGGACAAAAGCAGTGATATCTTCCACGGAAACGCCGGTTTCCATGGAGATGAACGTGCGAAAACGAGCTGAATCAAGCACCCCTGCCATTCCAAGAACCCGGTTCTTTGGAAAACCTGTGATCTTCTTCATTACATGAACCATGGCATCGAGAGGGTTCGTAATGACGATGACGAAGGCGTTAGGCGCATATTGTTTGATGCCTTCTGCTACGCTTTTGACGATTTTGGTGTTTGTGTTGATCAGATCATCACGGCTCATCCCGGGCTTGCGCGGCAAACCAGCCGTTACAATGCAAATATCTGCCCCGGCAATGTCTGCGTATGAGTTTGTGCCGGTAATGATGCTATTGCATCCTTCTACTGGAGTGGATTCATAAAGATCGAGTGCTTTGCCCTGAGGAACGCCTTCCACTACGTCAAAGAGGACCACATCTCCAAGTTCTTTCTGCGCTGCGAGCAGCGCCAGGTTGCCGCCGATTTGTCCTGCGCCTATCATCGCTAATTTTTTTCGTGACATAAATTCCTTCCTGGTTTTTCTAGAGGAGTATCTGCGGCAAAAACGCTTAGAAACTGCCGCGCGGAGAAGCTTTCCATCATGCAGTCAGAGATCAAACAAAATATTTCGGGACCCAGGTCGAAAGACAATCCAGCCTTCTCGCGCATCTACGTTGCGGGTGATCGGTATCCGGAATTGAGAGTACCTTTCCTTCGCGTGGATCAATCGCCCACTCAGACAGCGCGCGGACTGGAACCAAATCCGGCCATCATACTGTACGAGACTTCAGGAGCATGGGGAGACTCTGCACCCAGCATTCGGGAAGGTCATCCATCGCCCAGATCGAAATGGATCATAGATAGAGGAGACACCGTAGAAACAGAGGCTCGCATTCGACCAGAATCCACAGTACCCGTTTTTCCAGGTCGCAGAACCAGAAGAGTTGCGAAACCAGGTGCGAACGTTTCTCAAATGCACTATGCGCGAAAGGGAATCGTAACACAGGAAATGGAATTCATCGCCATCCGCGAAAACACTACTCGTGCGATGATGCGCGAAAATGGCAATCACCCTGGTCTTGCTAAAATCACAGGACAACATCCAGGCCAGAGCTTTGGAGCGCTTACGCCTGAGATCACGCCAGAATTTGTAAGAGACGAAGTAGCTCGCGGTCGCGCCATCATTCCAGCCAACATCAATCACGTAGAACTGGAGCCAATGATCATTGGTAGAAATTTCCTCGTGAAAATCAATTCGAACATCGGCACGAGTGCAGTGGCCTCAAGCATTGAAGAAGAAGTAGAAAAGATGGTCTGGTCCATTGAATGCGGCGCTGACACTGTGATGGATCTGTCGACTGGAAAGCATATCCACGAAACGCGTGAATGGATCATCCGCAACTCACCCGTTCCAATCGGCACCGTGCCCATTTATGAAGCACTCGAAAAAGTGGGCGGTGTGGCAGAAGATCTTACCTGGGAACTCTATCGCGATACTTTGATTGCGCAGGCAGAACAGGGAGTGGACTATTTCACAATCCACGCAGGAGTTCTTCTCAGATACATTCCACTCACAGCAAATCGCATGACTGGGATCGTAAGCCGCGGCGGATCGATTCTTGCGAAGTGGTGCCTTTCGCATCACAGAGAGAATTTTCTCTACACTCACTTCGAAGAGATCTGCGAAATTATGAAAGCGTATGATGTGAGCTTTTCACTCGGGGACGGACTGAGACCTGGTTCCATTGCGGACGCAAACGATCGCGCCCAATTCGGAGAGCTGGAAACACTCGGAGAGCTCACAAAGATCGCCTGGAAAAACGATGTGCAGGTTATGATTGAAGGACCCGGCCATATCCCCATGCATATGATCAAAGAGAATATGGACCTGCAGCTGAAGCATTGCGATGAAGCTCCTTTCTATACTCTGGGACCTCTCACCACAGACGTGGCACCTGGATATGACCACATCACTTCTGCCATCGGAGCCGCCATGATTGGCTGGTATGGCTGTGCCATGCTTTGCTATGTAACTCCAAAAGAACACCTGGGGCTTCCGGACAAAAAGGATGTCCGGGACGGTGTGATCGCCTATCGCATAGCGGCACATGCGGCTGATCTTGCCAAAGGCCATCCAGGAGCTCAGATTCGGGACAACGCACTCTCTAAAGCCAGATTCGAATTCAGATGGAAGGATCAGTTCAATCTATCTCTGGATCCAGCCACTGCCTGCGCCTTCCACGATGAAACTCTACCTGCTGAGAATGCGAAAAGCGCTCACTTTTGCAGTATGTGCGGCCCAAAGTTCTGCTCTATGAAAATCACTGAGGACGTGCGCAAATACGCAGAAGAAAAAGGCCTGGCCGCAGAATCGGCACTGGAAACCGGTCTTGCCGAAAAATCGGCAGAATTCAGGGACAAAGGCGCAGAGGTATACCTCTAGCCTGGGGACGCGCCAGAGAGCAGAAACGAAATACTATTTCAGTTGATCCTTGCGTTTGATCCCACGGGGATGGGTGATGCTTTCACTCATCAACTGGATATCAGACCTGCTCAAGGCCGGCGCTGCAAACGCAGATCTGGAAAAGACCCGCGCTCGAATCGACGCAGTGTTTGCGGCACAGAGTGAAAGGCGCCCTCACGTAGCTCGCACGAACGCGAAGCAAAGAATCGTCAAACTCAAAGCGATGCTTCAGTGGATTTACGCGCACAGAGACGACATTCACAAAGCACTTCGCGCAGACTTTCAGAAGCCAGAAGCGGAAACGGATCTTTCTGAGATTCTAGTGGTTACATCTGAGATCAAGCATGCCATATCTCACTTGAGAAGATGGATGAAGCCCAGGCGCGTGGGAGCATCCCTTACCTTTCTAACCACAAGCAGTTCCGTTCAGTTTGAACCTCGCGGTGTGGTTCTGATTCTTTCCCCGTGGAATTTTCCGTTCAATCTCACCATGGGCCCGCTCGTATCGGCAGTGGCGGCAGGCAACTGTGTGATGATCAAACCGTCCGAATTCACTCCTGCTACAAATGCAGTGATGAGACAATTGATTTCCGAGATCTTTCCAGAAGAGGAAGTGGCGATGTTCGAAGGAGACAAAGAAGTGGCCACCCTTCTACTGGACAAACCATTCCACCACATATTCTTCACTGGAAGTCCGGCCGTGGGGCGAGTGGTCCAGACAGCGGCAGCTAAACATCTCTCCACCGTCACTCTAGAACTCGGCGGTAAATCGCCTGTCATCGTAGACAAAAGCGTGGATATGGCGGACGCGGTGAAGAAGATCTCCTGGGGGAAATTTATGAACAACGGGCAAACGTGCATTGCTCCAGATTACGCCCTGGTTCACAAAGACCGTTATGCGGAATTCATAGAAGGGATGAAGAAGACAGTTGCTTCCTACTATGGAAAAAGCGAAGAAGAAAGAAAACAAAGTCCACACTATGCGCGCATCATCAGCAGTCGGCACCATGCGCGTTTGAGCGATATGGTTGCCAAAAGCGTAGAGCAAGGCGCCAAACTGGAGTTTGGTGGAATCACAGACACAACGGAACAATACATAGCCCCTACTCTACTCTCGGATGTGCCACTGAGCGCGCCCGTGATGCAGGAGGAAATCTTTGGACCCATTCTTCCAGTCATCCCGATTGATTCACTGGAGGAAGGCCTCGGGATCGTTTCGAAGCTTGAAAAACCTCTGGCTCTTTATTTTTTCAGCAAGAGCAATCGCCACATCAAGTATGTGCTGTCAGAGACAACTTCCGGCGGGACCTGCATCAACGAAACTCTCATTCACTTCCTTCATCCCAACCTTCCCTTTGGCGGGGTGAATTTCTCAGGCAGCGGCAATTCGCACGGCTTCTACGGGTTTCGCGCATTCTCGCACGAACGTGCCGTGCTCAAGCATCATCGCTTTGCGCCCATGAAGCTCATGTTTCCGCCCTACACAAATACAGTGCGAAAGCTCATTGAATTTGTTGTAAAATATCTGTAATCAGTCAGAGCCTGCGGTCTCGGGACGCAGAACAGGAAACAGAATCACATCGCGAATTGTGTGGCTGTTGGTGAATAGCATCACAAGCCTATCGATTCCGATTCCCATACCGCCTGCAGGAGGCATTCCATATTCCAGCGCGCGAATATAATCATGATCCATGTAACCGCCGCCTTCCGATCCTTTTTCGCGCAGCTCCACCTGTGCCTGGAAGCGCGCCTTTTGATCGATAGGATCATTTAGCTCGCTAAATGCATTGCACAGCTCTCTTCCGGCAATGTAGGTTTCAAATCTGAGTGCGAAATTTCGATTCGCGGGATCTGCCTTTGCAAGAGGAGAAACTGCAATTGGATGATGCGTGATAAACACAGGCTGCATGAGCTTCTCTTCCACTCTTGCGTCGAAGATGCATTCTGCAACCGTCCAGACTGAATCGGCATGAGCCACCTCTTCATCGCGCAGACCCGCCGCCTTTGCCGCAGCCACCGCCTGCTCGCCAGTCATGTTCTCTTTCAAATCGATTTTCGCGTATTTCTTGATGGCGTCAAAGTACGTGAGTCTTTCCCAGGGTCTTTTCAGTTCAATGAAGTCTTCTTCGAAAGGCAATTTAGTCGAACCGATCACGCGCTCCGCGAGATCGACGAACAGACGTTCGCACAAATCCAGCATCGAATTCATATCCCCGTAGGCCTCATAGAGTTCGAGCATAGTGAATTCTGGATTGTGTTTAAAACTGATTCCTTCGTTTCGAAAGTTGCGATTGATTTCGTATACTTTTGAAAATCCTCCCACCAGAAGTCTCTTGAGATAGAGCTCAGGCGCGATGCGAAGAAACAATTCCATATCCAGAGCGTTGTGATGGGTCGTGAATGGTTTTGCAGACGCACCACCTGGAATTGGATGCATCATGGGTGTTTCCACTTCCAGATAACCTTCCGCATTGAGAAAAGAACGGATCTGCGAAACGATTTGTGAGCGAATCAAAAATGTTTTTCGCACGTGCGGATTCACAATCAAATCCACATAACGCATACGATAACGGCTTTCTTTGTCCGTAAATGCATCGAACACTTTTCCATCTGCCTCTTTGACTACAGGAAGCGGACGAAGACATTTCGCAAGAAGAGTCATCTTCGTAGCTCTGAGCGAAATTTGACCAGTGCGAGTTACAAAAAGAGTGCCTTCAAAGCCTGCGATGTCTCCCAGGTCCAGAGAAACAAACGTGTTAAAGTCCAGGGACGCATCTTTTTCCGTTCCGTAGATCTGAAGCCTCCCTGTTTCATCTTCCAGGTCCAGGAAACCAGCCTTCCCCATCAAACGCTTCGCGCGAACTCTACCTGCTACATTATAAACGACTAGAGAGCCCGGTGTTCCTTCCGCGATCGAATCCACAGCAACGGACGCAGGCTCAGATACCGTGTTCTTTCTCTGATACGAAATGTCATATGGATTCTGAGAAGCGCGTGCTTCTTCCAGTTTGCGGAGTCTTGTTTCAAATAGATCCGACGCATCATGCTCTGGCGCAGCCTCAGGTGCAGGTTTGGGCGACTGCTGTGGTTTCTTTTGCGCGTTTGATTTCTCTTTGCTGGCCATGGACCAGATCTGTCTCTATCGCACTGCCGGTCAAATCGAAGAGGATCGTATTTGACAGAATCGAACCTCAACCATGATAGAGATGTGGCGGAGAAAAAGGGCGCAATTGGAAGGCTCGTCCAGAAGGGACTCGATTCCTCTATAGAAAAGGCGCGTCAGAAGGGCCAGGAACGTCTGACCATCATGCTCATTCCGCACGGCCAGGAAAAGATATTCAGTCTGCAGCTCAACTACCAGATGATTTTCTTTTTGCTGGGCATTCTCTTCCTCGTCGTGGGACTTTCCTTCTATGGTTTCTATAGAAAAGCACAGAAGGAGCTCGATGCAGATAGACTCCGCAGTCAGTATGGTTTGAATTTTCGCGGAGCCATGACTCTCAAAGAAATTTCCGGAGATCTCGGAGAACTAAACGAAACTCTTTATTCCAATCTCAAAGAGATCGCAAGCCTCACAGGTGTGCCGGACGAAGAAATTCAGGAGCTTCCTGAAATCAGTTCCTCCTATTCGCGTGCAAACAATCAACTGGAACAGGAAATCATTCAAAAATCAAAACTGGGTGCGGGAAGAAACTTTCTGCCCCCCGTATACTCCCTCAAAAGACTGACATACGCATTCTCTGATCAGGTGCGCGCGCTCAGCACAGTGGAAAGACTCGTAGGCCAGGGGATCGGACTCTACTCTGCGATGCCCATGGGAAGACCTTTCACTGAAAAAGAAATGCTCGCACTTCGCGACACGTCCGGATTTGGAATGAGAGTGGATCCATTCACAAACGCGGCCCTGGAAATGCATGCAGGCCAGGACATCGCAGGCCCCGACGGTACTCCAGTGCGCGCCACAGGAACTGGAGAAGTGCAGAGCACCGGATACGACATGGGATATGGAAATCGCATCGTAGTAAAACACGGAAGTGCCTATTATTCAACGTATTCGCATCTACAGCGAATCCTGGTTCGCCCCGGAGAAATCGTAAGACGTGGTCAGGTCATAGGCCAGATGGGACGAACCGGGAGAGTCACAGGAAGCCATTTGCACTACGAAGTCTGGGTGGGCGATCAAAGGCGAACGGATCCGGTGCCATACATGTGTGCCTACGACTTTAGAAGCGACATCTGCCGTTGAAACTTTGAAATTCCAGTTGGCACCATAGGCCCTGGCAAAATTCTGTCAGCGTTTGCCATGCCACGCCGAACTGACTTGCGAAGCATATTGATTCCAGGCAGTGGCCCAATCATCATTGGGCAGGCCTGCGAGTTTGATTACAGTGGCACCCAGGCCTGCAAGGTCCTGAGGAAAGAAGGCTATCGCACCATCCTGGTGAACTCTAATCCGGCGACCATCATGACGGATCCCGGCCTCGCAGACGCAACCTATCTCGAACCTCTGACTCCTGAATTCCTGATGCAAATCATCGAGAAAGAGAGGCCAGACGCAATTCTTCCCACCGTCGGTGGACAGACCGCACTCAATCTGGCCATGAACCTCTGGAAATCAGGCTTCTTGCAAAAGATGGGCGTTGAAATGATCGGCGCCAATGCGGAAGCGATCCACCGCGCAGAAGACAGAGAAGAATTCAAAAAAGCAATGATCCGGATCGGTCTGAAGGTTCCGCTCAGCGTTACCTGCGAAACCATGCAGACTGCCAGGGACTTCAAACAAAAGATGGGGCTTCCCCTGATCATTCGCCCGAGCTTCACCATGGGCGGAACCGGTGGTGGAATCGCTTTTACGGAAGCGGAATTCGAAAGCATCTGCCAGGGCGGGCTCAATGCAAGTCCTGTTCATCAAATTCTAGTAGAGCAAAGTATTCTCGGCTGGAAAGAATACGAACTGGAAGTGATGCGAGATAAGGCGGATAACGTCGTAATCATTTGCTCCATTGAAAACCTGGATCCGATGGGTGTGCACACTGGCGATTCTATCACAATCGCGCCGCAGCAAACTCTGACGGACATGCAATACCAGGTCATGCGAGATGCAGCGCTCAAGATCATTCGAGAGATTGGCGTAGAGACAGGCGGATCCAACATTCAATTTGCCGTGAATCCGAAAGACGGCGAAATGACCATCATCGAAATGAATCCGCGCGTATCGCGTTCGAGTGCGCTTGCATCCAAAGCAACCGGCTTTCCTATCGCGAAGATCGCAGCACTCCTTGCAGTAGGCTACACTCTCGACGAAATCCCAAATGACATTACAAAGATCACTCCGGCAAGCTTTGAGCCCACGATTGACTACGTAGTTACTAAAATCCCGCGCTTTGCTTTTGAAAAGTTTCCGGGCTCAAACACTACTCTCGGAAGTATGATGAAGTCCGTGGGCGAAACTATGGCCCTGGGCAGAACGTTCAAAGAATCCTTCCAGAAAGCATTCCGATCGCTTGAAACGGACAGACATGGTTTTGGATCGGACGGAAACCTGACTGAGCTGTTACTGAAACGGGAGCTCGAGCAAAAGGGACACGGTGAATTCATTGAATTCCTTCGGTCCAACATGGTCCGCCCCAATCCAGAAAGAATTTACTACGTCAAGATGGCATTGCAGCTAGAAAGGCGCAAGCCGGGATCTGGATTCACATCAGAAGAGATCTACAAACTCACAGCCATTGATCCCTGGTTCCTCCACCAGTTCGAAGAACTTCTGGATATGGAAGAAGAGTTTACAAAGACGGCTGAGTCGAGCGCTGAATACGCAGATCTATTCTATAGAATGAAACAGGCCGGGTTTTCAGACCGCCAGCTTGGTTTCCTCAAAATCCAGGATCAAGTTGCAAAGGAGCTCACATCCACTGAGCCAGCACACAAAATCAGAGCGAAGATCATTCCACTCATCAAAGACGCGGAAGCAAAAGTCATCGCGTACAGAAAATCTTCTAAGATCGTTCCAGTTTATAAAAGAGTAGATACATGCGCCGGTGAATTCGAAGCGCACACGCCATATTT
>JAIBBM010000074.1 GCA_019694685.1 Leptospirales bacterium | reverse complement strand
TTTTTCAAAAACATCCTGGGTGAAGAACCGCAATGTCGCCTATCGGGCCGCGCATTCGTTGAAGATTTCTCGCGAACTGCTATTCGAAAAAATATAGAATCGCGGCGCGAAATCGCCATTTGTAGGGCGAGAAATCCTCACCTGGATTCGCGCCCATTCTCTGTCGCCCGGGCGATGTTCTCGTTCTCCTGACCATAGAAAAATCGAGTGCCTTACAGAGAACATTTGTTATATTCTCCCGGTGAAAAACAAAACCGTACTCATTACAGGCTCAACAGATGGAATCGGCGTTCAGACAGGGCTCGAACTGGCGAAACAGGGGGCTCGCATTCTCATTCATGGCAGAAACCCGGATCGCGCGGCAAAAGTTGTTTCTCAAATTGAATCTGCGGGCGGTCAGGCACAAAGCCTCATCGCTGATTTGTCTTCCATGGCGGACGTAAAGAAGCTGGCGGCGGCGGCCAATGCGGCCGGGCCCATCCACGTGCTCATCAACAACGCGGGCGTCTTTATGAAGGAAAAAAAGCTTACTGTGGATGGATTTGAAACTACGTTCGCGGTCAATCATCTGGCTGTGTTCCTGCTCACGAATGAGCTTCTTCCTTCCATGCCGGATGGATCGCGCATCATTACTCTCAGCTCCATCGCCCACAAGAATGGCAAAATCGATTTTGATAATCTGCAGTCTGAGAAATCGTTCGATGGTTACGCCGCATACGCGATGAGCAAGCTGTGCAATGTGGTTTTTTCCTACGAGCTCGCTCGTCGCGGCGCTTCGCGTGGCATCCTGTCTAACGCAGTGCATCCAGGAGTCATTCAGACCAAACTCCTCAAAGAAGGTTTCAACATGGACTCTGCCGGGTCTCTGGAAGAGGGTGCGGCTACATCGATTTATCTCGCCAGTTCTCCTGAAGTTCAGAATGTGACTGGAAAATACTTCGTAAGCTCGCGCGAAAGCGTAAGTACTGCCGCCTCTCGCGATGAGGCATTGCAGCGCAAACTCTGGGATGTTTCAGAGCAATTGCTTTCGCGCTTCTAGGCTGATTCTTCGCGGGTCATGCGATCCGGTGCCGTCATGCCCAGAATGGCCAGGCCATTCTTGAGGCAGGTGGCCACTGCACTCAGAAGTACAAGCAGTCCTCTGGCTGTGCGCTCATCTTGATCAATGACCCTGTTTTCTTTGGGTGCATAGAATCGAGAAAGAGCATTGGCCAGATGATAAAGAAAGTTTATGAGTCTGTGCGGTTCAAGTACTCTGGCTGCGTCTTGCACTTCTTCCGGGAACCTGGCAACCAGATAGAGTAGTCTTCTTCTGTCTGCTGTCCATTCAAGAGTCCGCATGCATTCTTCCATCTCGCGAGCTTCCACCGGAATGGAGATCCCTTTTTCCAGGGCTTTTCTCTGGATAGAACAGATCCGAGCGTGCGCGTATGCTACGTAATAATAAGGATTCTTTTCAGAAGTGTCCGCGGCCTCTGCGAAATCAAAATCCAGATGAGCCTCAAAAGATCTCATCACGAAGAAGTAGCGAATGACGTCGATTGGGATTTCATTCATGAGGCTGTCCATGGTCACAAACTTACCCGCTCTCTTGCTCATGACAACTGGCTGGCCGTGCTCCAGTAAATTTACCTGTTGCGCCAGAAGTACCTTGAATTTTTCTGCGGAGTATCCCATGGCTACAAGAGCGCCGGCGAGACGTTTGATGTACCCGTGATGATCGGGCCCCCAGATGTTGATGATTTCATCAAAGCCACGGTCCATTTTTGTTTTGTGATATGCGATGTCCGCAAGCAAGTACGTTGGCCGGCCATCCTCGCGAATGATCACTCGATCCAGATCGTCTCCAAACTTCTTGCTTTCAAAGATCTGCTTGCCATCTTCTGTGCGAACGTATTCCGCCAGAAAATTGCGCGCAGAAAGAACTTTATTTTGTTTATGAAGACTGGACTCGCGGTAGAAGGCGTCGAATTTTACGCGAAAGCGTTCCAGATCTCTCTGTTGAGTATCCAGAAATACACTGACGGCTGCTTCCCCGAGTTTGTCCGAAAGCTCCTGCATGGCCGGATGCCTGGAAATAAAATCAAGTGGAACATCCGGTGACCCGGCGATCTGTCGCGCATGTTCTACTACGCGCGGCCCGATCAACACCGATTTCCGTTTGCGAATTTCCTGGACAATGTCCTTGATGATGTCGCCGTGATACCCTTCTGATGGGAAAGGCAGTCCAGGACCCTCTGGATACACAGGTCCCTGATCTGTTTTTTCTGAAATTTTTACCGGGATTCCTGTCTCTTCGAGAGCGCGAAGAAAACAGCTCTGGCCAAGAAGTTGAATTTGATTTCCGTAGTCGTTTACATAGTATTCGCGAAAGACAGATTCCCCCGCCCAGGAAAGTAGATTGCAACAGGAATCACCCAGGGCTGCGGCTCTTGCTGAAACTATATTCAGTGGCCCGGTCGGATTTGCAGAAACGAATTCAAAAATGATCTTTCTTTTTTCCGCAGATTCTGTTCTGCCGTACGTTTCCGGATTTTTCACTGCTCGCGCGGCAAACGTAGCGAGGACGGAAGGGGAGATGCTAATATTTAGAAAACCCGGTCCGGCGATCTCTACATTCGCGAAGATGGTAGAACTTTCTTCACTGGCTCGTAACTGTTTGAGTAAATACGCACCGGCTTCGCGCGGATTCTTGCACGCAGGATTGCGTTTACTCAATGTTTCGCGGAAGTCTTTGTCCATCGCGGCTGTGGCGGCGTAGTCTCCGAACTTTTCTTCGCGGGAATATTCAATGGGGATGCGAGATTCTTTCAGATACTCGGGGAGAGCCGCTACGATGGCTTCCTGCACCATTTTCTTCAGAGTGACGAATGGTTGCTGATCGCGCTTTTTTCGCGGAACGTCTCGCGCTTCCGAGGCTTGCTTCTCTGATCCGGGAGGTCTCCCTCTTTTCTTCTCTGATTTGGTGCCCGGTGGTCTGCCGCGAGGACGAGGGGCCGGTTGTTGTGCGGAAAGTTTGGCGCCGGTTTTCTTGGCCGATTTCTTGCCCGTCTTTTTCGCTGCCTTACCGGGCTTCTTTTTTGCTGCCATGGCCCTCTGCCTGAGTTTTCAGGAAAGGATCGAGATCGGCCAGTCTGGCAACCAGCACTTTTTTGGTGGTCACAAGCGCCTCCGTGGCGCCCGGGAAAACCCTGGATAAGAGAGCCGAGCCAAGAAGCAAGAGTGCAAGGGCAGGCATAAGGAACTGAAAGAATCGCTTCATGCAGGGCCTCCAGTCAAAGCATCGGCTGCGGGGCTCGGGAAAGGAAGAGCATGGCGAATGCAAATGGCAAGCAACTGTTCCACTCGTTTCAGATGATCGATGTAGCCATTGTCTCCCTGGCGCACGGACAAAAGAGATGAAAACCCTTCCGCAGCCATGCGCGCCAGAGTGTGTGCGGCCCTTGCATCCGCTTCCGTAGTCTCCTCGCTGCACTTGTTGCAGAGAAAGGAAATTTCCGGAACGGACCAGCGTGCCTGTTTTCCGAGCCTTTCTCCGCACGATGCGCAGTAGGATAGATCCCCGGTTAAACCTGCAATCGTGAGGCCGCGAATTCGAATTGCCGTGAAGAATAAGATCGATTCTGGCTCTTCGAACAATCTTGCGTGCACTCGCGCTTCCTCCATCCCGCCTGCGATGAGTCTATAGAGATCATCCGAATCGCACGCGCTTGCCATACCTTCTGCGAATTCCAGCACCGATGAAAGCAGGCTGAGCGGACGATAGCCGCTCTTCCAGACGTCGTTTCTCTCCAGGAGAGTTCCTTCTTTCACACTGGCGATGGATGCGTCTTTGGACTGGAGAACCAGTTCTACATGCGATCCAGGCTCTGCCGTCAGGTTGCTTCTGGTTTTGGACTGTAAGATTCCGTGAAAGCGTGCACGGAGTAGCCTTCCGTCTTCGCATAGTAAGGTGATGACAGCATCAGACTCTCGGTCTTTCTTTCTGCGAAGTACGATGCCGCGAGCCGACTCAATCATTCTCCATACCGTAGTCTTTGATTTTGCGATACAATGTGCGTTCGGAAAGGCCCAGCAACTTTGCGGCTTTCTCTCTGTTTCCGCCGGTGTAAGAAAGGTTTTTGAGGATGATTGCTTTTTCGTAGTCGTCCATGGCAATTCCTGGCAAAACAGAATCCATCAACTTCTTGTCCGCGGTCCTGCGAGTTGGATGAGCGAGTTCGTCTGGAAGGTCTGCAAGCGTGAGAGAATTGTCTTGAGCCAGCACGACCATGCCCTCCAGAACATTGCGCAATTGCCGGATGTTTCCGGGCCAATCATATTGCTGGAAGAAGTGATTGAGTTCTGGCGAAAGTGCATTCACCGATTTTCTATACTTTTCGTTGAACCCTGTCACAAAATGATTGAACAGGATAGGAATGTCTTCTTTTCGCATGCGAAGGGCCGGAAGTTCGATTCGAATCACAGCGAGTCTGTAGTAGAGGTCCTCTCTGAATTTTCCTGCTTCCACTTCCTTTTGCAAAGAACGATTGGTGGCCGCAATCACGCGCACATCCACCTTTGCCGGTTTTGAAGATCCAACTCGAACCACTTCTCGTTCTTCAATCACTCGCAGCAGACGCACCTGGCTTTCCAGGTCCATCTCTCCAATTTCATCCAAAAAAATAGTCCCACCATTCGCGGATTCAAAGTAGCCGGCTCGATCCCGATCGCTTCCCGTGTAAGCACCTTTCACAGCTCCAAACAATTCGCTTTCTAGAATTGTCTTTGTCAACGCGCCACAGTTCACCTTGATGAATGGCTTGTCCGCGCGAGGGGAGTTCTCATGCAGCAAGTTCGCGAAGAGTTCTTTTCCTGTACCACTTTCTCCTTCCAGGAGAACTGTAACGTCTGTCGGAGCCACCTGACGGATTCTGTCGAGAATTGGCTTCATGATCTGAGCATTCCCTACAATGTTTTTCGCGCTGAAGCGATCCTGCAGTCTGGCTTTCAGAATTCTGTTTTCTTCTTTCAGTTCTGAATTTTCAAGGAGGGAAGTGATCTTGACCTGAAGATGGCTCAAGTCCACAGGTTTGATCAGATAGTCGGATGCCCCCGCGCGAATCGCCTCGATGGCTGTTTCAATCGAAGGCTGTCCTGTCAGTAAAAGCACTGGGATTTTGGAATCTTTGATTTCCTTTACGAATTCGATTCCAGTTCCATCGGGCAGCATCAGGTCGGTGACAATCAATTGAATCTTTCTGTCCCGAAATACAGTGCGAGCTGTTTCGAGATCTTCGGCTGCAAATACGTTTCCCTTCTTGCCCAGGTAGTCTGTGAGAAATTCTTCCAGGGCTGAGCGCTGCGCCGGATCGTCTTCTATGATCAGAATGTTGGGCATCAGACGTAACCAATTTCAGGGGACAGTGGAAGTTTGCTTTTGACAAAGACGCCGCTGCCGCGTGCCGTTTCTTTTCCTCGTTCATCGTACAGAATGGATTCTGCCATGATTTGATTTCCAAGATTCTGAAGCACGCGACCTTTCGCAGTCATGATTCCATCTCTAACAGCTCTTGTTAATTGAATCTGAAAAGTCAACGTGAGTACAAACACATCGCGCACTATGGAATTGGCGGCAAAGAATGCAGCATCGTCGAGTGCCTTGAAATAAACGCTGCCGTGCACAGAACCACCTGCGTGAAAGAAATCAGGCACCACCGGGATTTTGACTTCTGCTTCCATGCGTGCGATCTTGAGCTCTGGGTGAAAAAATTCGTTGATCTTCGCATTCTTGTGGTACATATTCTCGAGACTGCGATAGTGGAGCTGCCAGACGTCGGTCATTTGATCTCTTCTTCTCGGAATTTACTGCAATCCTGTTCTGCCCAGTACGATCGTGAATTCCGCTCCCTCATCTGGAACAGAGCTGACTCGAACGTCCCCGCCCATTTCTCCTGTCATCTTCTGGACCAGAGAAAGTCCAAGTCCGCTTCCTTCTTCCTTTGTGGAAAAGAACGGTTCAAAAATCCTGGCCTGCACTTCCGGAGAAATCCCGGGCCCATTGTCCCGTACGCGAAAGAATGCATTCTTTCCTTCCATGCCTGTTTCTACGAAAATGCGTTTGTCTGCTTGCTGCTTTGCTTTTTCAAAAGCCTGCACTGAATTTAGTATGAGATTTACAAGTATTTGTTTTACGAATGTGGGTTCAAATACGGTGTTGGACCCTAGTTCGCCGGGACGAAAAGCAAGATCAATGTGCTCCTGCCTTGCCTGCGGTTCGAGCAGTTCGATGACTTCGCGCACTGCAGTGTTGAGATCTCCGATTTGTTTTTCCACTCTCTCTTCGCGCAGCATGCGGAGGAAATCCTGTAGAGTCTGATTGAGATTCATGATCTCTGTTTTGATGACGCGTGCTTTCCCCTGCATTTTCTCGCGGAGTTCAGGATCACGGACCTGGCCAATGTAGGACTCCAGAAGCTGCAGATGCAGGTGGATGGCTGCGAGCGGATTTCTAACTTCATGAACCAGGCCGGCTGCCAGAGGAGGAAGCTCTCGCGCTACAATTGCATTTTGGTTTTTGTCCGGTTCTATCATCTAGCTATTTCTCTTGCCTGCGGAGATCTCCCTGTCCGGGCCCCTGCACATCGACTACCTCGCACAACAAGAAATGCACGTCTTCTGGCGAAACATGCGATGCGCGTTGTAGATTGTCTTTGGTTGTGATGAGCAATCGAGGTACGTCTCCCTGAGTTTTCAAATAAACGCGCGAAGGATCATTGAAAAGCTCTCTTCCTTCCCGTGTAAAAGAAAGGCCAGCATAGAGCTTTTGTCCCTTCCATTTTTTCAAAGAGTTTGCAGTTCCATCGTCTGCGATTCTGATCCAGAGCCCCTGGCCTTCGTGTTTGACGAGAGCTCTGTGAACGGACGCCACTTCTTCCCCCCTCACTTCTACTGCCTGTTTGACTCTGACTTCTATTCCGGAGATGACCGGGCCTGTGCCAACCAGGCGCAGGTTTTCGTGCTTCGCATAGGCGGCCGGGAGATTCTTGAGCTGCAATTCTTCTTCTGTATAATGAATGGTTTCTACGGGTGCCAGGCGACTGAGATCCAGAGTGCCCGATTGAATTTCCGCAGTGGCATCTCTGTCCGCGCGATAGTATCTGCCGCCGTATTGAATCAGAAACAGAGAGAATCCTTCTACAAAGCCTGCGCGTCTGCCATATGCTACAGATGGCGGCGTAAGCCGGAGCATCGTAGAGAGTCTGCGAATTTCTGCCTGATCTTTTGGTGTTTGTCCCTGTAGTTGAAAGAGACTAATGTCGATTCCTTTTCCTGTTAGTCGTCTGAGCCTCGATTCAATTCCGTTCATTCTTCGGTTGCTTTTCGCGTCAAAGCACAAGAGAAGCTTTCGATCTCCTTTCCACTCGCGGAAATTTTCAACCACGCCCAGTCCGTCTTCCACCTGTTTGATGGTAACTTCGCCGGATGGTCTTTTTGCATCTAAAACCGAAATCATTTTGGACCAGGATTCAGTAAATGGAAGAACGTCGAGTCCCTCCGGTTGCACTACAACTGCAGAAATTCTACTGTGGTCCGGAAGTTTTTCGCGAATTCCGGGAAGGGATTTGATAATGGCTCTGTAATCTTCTTCCATGGATCCGGAAGCATCTATCACGAGGATCACATCGGCCGGTTTTCTCCTGCCCGCAGTTGTGGTTCTCTTTTCCGGAGAAAAGGGAGCGGCGTCTGCGATGAGTCCTCTGAGAAGTTCCTGCAGGTTGGATAGAGATCCGCTTCTTCTGCCGCGCCCAATTTCTGAAAGGCCTGCGCAAGAAAACACATTCGCGGAAATGGCCACTCTCCCTTCCGACAGAAACTGGGCGTTCCCGGCGAAGAGCCTGGATGCGGAAGTGGTTCTGCAAAGACTGCGAAGCGCCGCTGAATCGAGAGGCTGGTCTGCAGTCCACCCTGAGCTTTTCACTGCCTTTTCTGTCTGGGCCTGGTCCTGAAGGCGATGTTCCCGCGTGGATTCGAAAATAAAGTGAGTGGCCCCCGCAAGCAGGTTCGGCAAATCCTGCTCCGTGAAGGCGAGTGACTCGTTTGCTCCGGTGGAAGCAAAAGGCAAAATGGCCATTTCAGATCCGGCCGTGAGTGCGCCGGGCAAGATACTGATGCAGATTGCGAAGAAGGCTTTGATTTTCATCTTACTGGGAATCAACTCTTACTGTCGGTCCTATCCCGAACCGGATGAGATGCAAGAATATTACTTCTATGGAAAGTACACTCAACTTCACGGTCTGGCCAGAGTGCCGGCCCGTACGATCGACAAGGAAAAGGCCACGGTGACTACCCTGGGCGAAAGGAGAAATGCATGCCGCGAGGAAGCCATCCGGGATGCCCAGGCACGTTTTCTTGCTTTGACTCTGGTTCAGCCACTCGATGCGTCAGAATGGCATAGACGACTGAACATGGGAGCGAAAGGAGAGTGGTGGGGCTGCTTTGAGCGCGCGCGTGTGCGAAATCTTTTTTTCGAGTATCCTGATTATTGCAGGGTTGTCCTGGTTATCCCCTGCGAACCTGGAGATTACTGATGATGCGCTGGTTGTGTCTGATTTCGTTTCTGTGCCTTGCGTCCACTCTCTCGGCGCAGGTTTCTCCCGTTCCTGTTTCAGACTATGCATTTCGCCCGGATAACGACGAAGGCTACATTCAGGCATGGAATGTAGATGTTCGCACGCCAAATGCATTTCTATATGTTACCCTTCTTGTTTCCAATGTTGGCCCGGGGGACTTAAACAACGGCGTTTCTGTTCTGGTAGTAAAACCGGGTTCCAGTAGAATCTGGACTGCGGAATATTCTGTGCGAAGTCTCCAGGCAACCCCCGGTCAGTTCGGGCATAGAAGCGGGCTCAGCAGAATTCACAGGGACGAGAAAGGTCGAATCATCTTACACTCTGAGATCCCGGGAGGAAGCCCGTCGCCCAAAGAGTCGCTCAACCTGGATTTAGTTCTGACCCCGGTGGACGGCGGTCTTCGCATTTCAGGTGGTCTTCTCGAACCCGAAAAAGGATCTTTCCTGCGCGCGGATCTTCCTGTAATCGCCGCAAAGGCAGAAGGCACATTGACGATAGGCGGCGTTCAGGAACCGTTAAGCGGCATTGCTGGCCTGGATGCCATCTGGTCAAACAAATCGCCACATACGTATGCGAAACGGTTTCTTCTGATCCGATCTTTTTCAGAAGCACCAGGAATCTTCATCGGAGGATTCATGGGCAAAGAGGAAAACTTCTTATTGAGGTTTGCTGTGGCTGAAAAGGGAAAGGTCAAATCGTCTGGAAATGTAAAGTCCCTGGAAGTCAATGCATCTGCGATCGATCCATTCTCCGGATATTCTATTCCCACATCTGTCACCTACGGCCTCGAAGATGGCTGCAAGATTACGGAAGTGCGCAAAGGCTTTGCCGGAGGATTCGATGTTCTCGGAAGCATTTCGACTGTGCTGCGCTGGATCCTTCGTGTCTTCTTCGCGAGGCCTTACGTAATGCACTTCACTTCGCAGATGACGTACATTTGCAACGGAGCCAAAGACATTTCTGCAGAGGCGCAGGCGTCGTATTACTTAATCAATCGCTGATCTTATTTTCCCCAGAAGATAAGGGCAGACGCGAGTATAGTCGCGAGAATGGCGAAAATGATCTTCACAGTGCTTTGTGGCAATGCCGGGAGCATTCTCGTTCCGATTTGGGCACCAATGACTCCTCCCGCGCCCAGAGTGATCCCTTCGAGAACAAGAACCTGACCGTGCATCGCGTGCGCGATCGTTGCGCCCAGAGCAGTGATGACGATGACTCCCAGACTTGTCTTGACCGCTGTGATGAGATCTTCTCCGAGAAGTAAAATTTGCAATGGCACCATCACGATTCCGCCTCCAATTCCGAAAAGACCGGAGAGGAAACCACCCGTCAGTCCCGTCAGAGCTCTTCCCGCAACGAGCCACTTCGTGGGTGAGCGCTTTTCTATGTTTGTCTTTCGCAGTCCAGAGATTGTAATGAAGATGAGCAAGATCGCGAACAGTATTTCCAGCGTGCGTGTTTTGAGTAATGTAGTGAGGAACGCTCCGCCCTGCGCCCCGAGTAGAGAAGCGATCCCGATCTGGATTACGGCTGCGACCTGCAACCCGCCCTTCGCATCATTGCGAATTGTCCCGGAAAGCGATGTGAAGATCATGGCAAGGGTGCTTGTTCCAATGGCACTGTGTGCCTCAATTCCAAGAAACACCATCGCAGGAACTAGAATCGTGCCGCCACCGACGCCCAGAATGCCGGCCACGATTCCGGATGCAATGCCAACGAGCGGCAAGAGGATCCAGGTCATGGCCCAGGCTGCACCGGGCGCCTGTGCGCCATACTTCAATTCCTGGCGATCTGGTCTGGATTTTGAGACTGGGTCTCAGAAACGAATGGACGATTGTTGTGGGCCGTGAGTGATGGCATGAAGAGGAAAACATGGAAGTAGTTGTGGTCACACTGTTGATCTCTCTGGCGGGCGCGTATTTGATCTGGAAGGCTGCTGCCTTCTTTCGCAGAAAACCGGCGGGCGCAGGTCCTGCCATCCATCAGGATTGCTCTGGCTGCTCCTGTAGCGCCGGAGATTGCAGGAAAGACGCATGATTCCACTTTCTGACCTTCCCATTGGCCACTCAGGCAAAATCGCCCGCGTGGCGGGTTCGAGCGAAACATTCCAGAGACTCCGCGATCTGGGTCTCATCGAAGGCGAAGTAGTTCGCATGCTCAAACGCGCGCCGCTTGGAGATCCTATTGAAGTGCGGATCATGAATTACAATTTGTGTCTTCGTCTTAGCGAGGCGCGCGAAATCCAGGTAAAAAGAAATCAGAGTGAAAAATGAAAACGTTGCGCAAGAGACCGCTCATCGCCCTTGTAGGAAACCCTAACACCGGTAAGACGACTGTATTCAATGCACTGTGCGGCACGAGACAGCACGTGGGCAATTATCCCGGCGTCACAGTGGAAAAAAAAATCGGAACGGCTGTGCTTGCCGGTGCATCGTTCGATGTGCTCGATCTTCCGGGTCTGTACAGTCTGAAAGCGGCCGCGCCTGATGAACAGCTTGCGTCAGACGCGCTCATGGGTAGAATTGAAGGGGAAGACAGGCCTGATCTCATTGTCTATGTTGCAGATGCGACCAATCTCAAACGCAATTTACTCGTTTACAGCCAGCTCGTCGAACTGAACATCCCCGTCATCATCGCATTGACCATGACCGATTTGCTCTCCGAGACGGGAGTGGATCTGAATATGAGTGCACTGGAAAAGAGACTCAAGATTCCTATCGTCCCTGTCATAGGAAAGGACCTTGAGACAGTCGAGGTTCTTAAATCGCGCATAACGTCCGCGCTCAAAGAGAAACCGCATGCACAGGCAGATCTAGTTTATCCCCGCAAACTTGAGAAAGTAGTTTCTGTTCTAAATGATCGACTCAAAGAATTCATTCCGCTCAGCAAATTTGAAACGCGAAATGTGATTCTTTTTCCCGGCGATCCACTCCTGGCCGCCTTTCGCGGAAAAGCAGCGGCTCTCAAGGCCATTGAAGACGCACGTCAGGAAGTAAAAGACATTGATCCTGGAACTGTAACCACCGAGCGGTATCGCTGGGCGGAACAGATCGTAAGCCAGGTAGAAAAGCGCAAAGAACAAACAGGCGTTTCGTTCTCTGACAAACTGGACAAGATTCTCACTCACAAAGTACTCGGTCTGGCTGCGTTCGTCGGAGTGATGTTTCTGGTGTTCCAGTCCATCTACACATGGGCCAGTCCGGTGATGGATGCGATATCTGGCGCCTTCGACTGGTTAGGTGCTCAAAGCGCGATCGTGCTTTCTTCATCGCCCATGCTTTCCAGTCTGGTGGCAGATGGGATCATTGGTGGCGTTGGGTCTGTAGTTGTATTTCTGCCTCAGATCATTCTGCTTTTCACATTCATTGCGATTCTCGAAGATTCCGGTTATCTGGCGCGCGCTGCTTTCTTGATGGACAGGCTCCTTGCGTGGTCCGGCCTCAACGGACGCGCTTTCATTCCCATGCTTTCCAGTTTTGCATGTGCAGTACCCGGAGTGATGGCGTCTCGCGTGATTCCGGACGCCAGAGCCAGAATGACTACAATCCTTGTGTCTCCTCTGATGTCCTGTTCTGCAAGACTTCCTGTCTACCTTTTGTTGATTGGAGCTTTTATTGAACCGAAGTTTGGTGCGGGCTGGGCGGCGTTCACGTTATTCGCCATGCACGCCATGGGTCTGTTGATCGCGCTACCCATCGCGTGGGTCTTAAATCGCGGATTGCTCAAAACACCTGCGGTTCCTTTTGTTCTGGAAATGCCTCCGTATCGCATGCCTCACTATCGCAACGTATTCTATCGTGTGTATGACGCAGCACGCAGATTCCTCGTTCGCGCAGGCACTGTGATCTTTGCGATGTCCATTGTGATCTGGGCCCTGAGTTACTTTCCGCGTCCGGCTTCTATTCAGGAGCAAGCGGATGCGAAGGCGGCAGCTCTGGTAGAAACAGAATCGAAGAAAGGGCCAGTAAGCGAAGAGAGAAAAACTGAAATCCAGACCGCAACGCAATTCGAAGCGGACTCTCTCTATCTGGGACAGAGTTATCTGGGCCGGGCCGGCAAATTCATTCAGCCTGTATTTGCGCCTCTTGGCTTTGACTGGAAGATTACTGTTGGCGTGCTGGCCGCTTTTCCTGCGCGCGAAGTGATCATTTCTGCACTTGGAATCATCTACAGTGTTGGAAAGACAGACACCGAGCAAACGGACTCTCTCAAGGAGCGAATGGCACTCGAAAAGAGAGCGGATGGTTCTACTTTGTTTACTCCTCTCCTTGCTGTCTCACTCATGGTTTTCTTCGCGCTCTGTTGTCAGTGCATGAGTACGGTTGTGACTGTTCAGAGAGAATTGCAGAGCTGGGGATGGGCCGGATTCATGTTCGCTTATATGACTGGCCTTGCATATTTGTTCGCTCTCCTGATCTATCAGGGTGGGCGAGCGTTTGGTCTTTCTTGATCCTGCGGCAAGCTTTTGATTCGCGGCCATGCATGCTTCGCAAAAGAAATAGCCCCCGCCGCATAGCAACAGTGTGCCGCCGTCAGGACGGCTTGATTTCCAAGAATAGTTCCGATTGCCGCCACCAGGATGCCAGCGTTGAACAGCGCGTAGGCGATCCATACACTTTTCATATCGCCGCGACTCCGGTCATTTCTCGGTAAGATCCAGGTGGCTGTTCCGATCACAAGCTGAACAATCCACCCGGCCAGCATGATTTCGCGGTGGATGTTTCGCACGCCCTCGAGGATTGGAGTGGAAGCAGCTTTATCGAGCAAGAGCCAGGTTCCAATCGCAGAGCCCAGAATCAGATAACAGAAAGATGTGCGAACGAGGATACGACTGATGGCTGGCATTATTTTGCCTTCGTCCTCTTCCAGATCAAAGCAACGTAAGCAACCACGGCGATGAGTTGCAAGAACGCGGCCGCGGCCAGAGTGATTCGCAGCGCCGGCACCGGAGAAAGTGCTACTGCCGGTTCAGCCGTGGCGCGAAGCAGCAAGCCTCCGTTCAGAGCGACGTAAGAAATCCATCCGA
>JAIBBM010000026.1 GCA_019694685.1 Leptospirales bacterium | reverse complement strand
GAAGCTGGAATCACCGCGAACAAGAATGGAATTCCATTTGATCCAAATCCTCCAGCTGTCACAAGTGGTGTGCGATTTGGAAGTCCAGCTCTGACCACTCGTGGGTTTGGAAAGGATGAATTCGTGCGCGTAGGAAATCTGATTTGTGATTTGCTCAGCGACGCTCAGAACCCGGCCAACATCCAGAAAGTGAACGGCGGAGTTCTGGAACTGGCGCGTAAATTCCCAATGGCTGGATTTCGCCTGGGTTGATGTTCTGATGTCTGATGTCTGAGTCAGGCGTCAGCTAGCGTAAAGGAACCTCAGTCGATCGCGTCTGGAAGTGTTTTCAATTCTTCCTGGATGATCGCCGGAGTCAGAATCTGTGGAAGGATTCGCGGCTCCTGTTCTTTGCCCGGATAAAGAACATACAGAGGCACGCTGTTTCTGTCGAACTTCGCAAGTGCTTCTGTGATTTCCGGGCTTTCCACGGTCCAATCTGCGCGAAATAGAATTACATTCTTCTTCTTGAACAAACCCATCACTTCTGATTTCCCGAGTGCTGCTTTTTCGTTCACCTTGCAGGAAAGACACCAGTCTGCAGTGAAGTCCACAAACACAGGTCCAGCATGCCGTGCTTGTTCCAGAGACGTCTTGCTATAAGGGAGCCATACTCCTGTTTCGAGTACAACGTCTGCCTGCTTGCGTATTTCTGCCGTGGACCGAAACCCAGCGATCAAGAAAGAAAGTGGAATCAGAATCAAAGCGGCCGCGCGAAGAGATCGTTTCATGTTTTCTGTTTTTTGCGAAGACTGTCCGTATGCCACAGCTCCAGTAAACGCGGCAACCATGGCTGCGCCAAACCAGGCAAAGCTCGATCGATCCAGCATCCCCCATAGAATGGAAATGAGCCAGACGACAGCAGTCATCATGCACAGTCCCAGGAATTTTTTGAGATGATTCATCCAGGGTCCCGGACGAGGCAAAGCTCTGGCGGCCGCGGGCCAGAGTCCAATCAGAAGGAACGGGGTGGCCAGTCCCAGACCAAGAGAAGAAAACACGGCGAGACCTGCGAGCGCCGGTGCAGAAAGAGCATAGGCCAGGGCCGGCCCCATAAAGGGAGCGCTGCAGGGAGACGCGACGAATACAGCAAGCACACCCGTTAAGAACGCTTGAGGTGCGCCTCCCAGAGTTCTAGTGGAAGCTTCCGCGGTTCCCGCTTTTTGTTGCAGCCAGGCGCCCCATTCGAATGCTCCAAACAGGTTGAGAGCAAGAAGCAGAAACACGATCGCAGTGAACGCAACGAATACAGGCGATTGGAGTTGGAAGCCCCATCCGAGGGCGCGACCGCTCGCCTTGAGGGCAGAGAGCACTCCAAACAGAATCCAGAAAGATATAAGAATTCCAAGTATATAGAAGATGGAGTGACTTCGCTTTTCTCCGCCTTCCATCACATGAAGTACTTTCATGGACAGAACTGGCAGAACGCAGGGCATCAGATTCAGGAGAAGCCCGCCCACATAAGCGAATAGGATGTTCGAAATCATGGGAACTACTACAGTCAAAGAAAGGATTCGCGGCGCGTTCTACAACGAAAAGTGCTTGCGGAATTTGGCTTTCTACGGCACACGCTGGTTAGAGCCTATTTTCGCCGAATGCAAGTATTCATTTCTCTTCACCTGCCTGATTCTTCACGCGCTCTGGCACTTGCACGCTCATGATGTCTTCCTCTTCATTTCGTCCCCAAAATTCGTTCCAAACTTCAGGAGAGTTCATTGCAGCAGCATAGAAACAGGCCACCATCGTCCAAGGATCCCCGCATCAACCGTCAAATTACTAACCCTAAGGTCAGGCTCGTAGTAGAAGGCAAGGGCACAGAAGTAGTAGATACCCGCACTGCCATTGAACAGGCAGAAGCCCGCGGTCTTGATCTTGTTGAAATTTCCCCTGACCAGGATCCACCCGTTTGCAAGATTGTAGATTTCGGAAAATGGAAATTCGAGCAACAGAAACGGAAGAAAGAGCAGGCCAAAAACCAGCACGTCATCCAGATCAAAGAGATCAAGCTGCGCCCAAAAGTCGGCAAGAACGACTACGACATCAAGAAGAATCAGGCCGTTTCCTTTCTAGAAAAGGGAGATAAGGTAAAAGTCACTCTTCGTTTTCGGGGACGCGAAATCGCTCACCCGGAACTGGGCATGGCCATCATGAATCGATTGCTGACAGATGTCACTGAGGTGGCCACGATCGAAACCCCCGCCAAAATGGAAGGCAAGCAGATTGTAATGGTGCTCTCAGCCAAGCCTGGTTTGAAGAAAAAGGTAGATACAAAGCCAAAACCAGTTGCACCGGCGGAGCAGGTAGAGAAATCTGGCCAACAGACCTGAAAGGTGCAATTATGTCCAAGTTAAAGACCAACAAATCGGCGGCAAAACGCCTTCGCCTCACATCTTCTGGCAAAGTGAAGCGTCGTCGCGCCTTCGGGAATCACATCCTCACGAAGAAATCTGCGAAGAGAATGCGTCATCTGAAAAAGACCACTCTCATCAACATCGCGGACCGTAAGGCAATCCAGGACCTTCTTCCATACGGAGGCAGATAAATGCGCGTTAAGGGCGGCCCCAACCACAAGAATCGTAGAAAGAGCCTGATGAAGCAGGCGAAAGGCTTCCGCGCAGGCGCCGGAAGACTTTATCGCACAGCAATCCAGGCAGTCATCCACGCAGAAGAGCATCGTTTTGCATCTCGTAAGCAGTTCAAGCGCTCCATGCGCTCTCTGTGGATTGTTCGTATCAACGCTGCATGCCGCGAAAGCGGAGTTAGCTATTCTCGTTTTCTGCACGGTCTTAAAAAGTCCGGAATTGACATGAATCGCAAAATGCTCGCTGACCTGGCAGTTACAGATGCAGCGGCCCTCAAAGCGCTCATCGCCAGAGTAACCCAGAAAGCGGCCTGAGTTTTTTTCATACCAGGCAAAAAAAATCTACTTGTTCTGTGATCTCTTGCCGTTCAATACTGTAACCCTGTTATAGTATCTTTGGGCGGCAAAAATGATCACACTGCAACAACTTGATGAACTGGAAGGGCGAATTGTTCGCGCCCTGGAGCTAATTGGAGATCTTCGTTCGGAGAACTCCCGCCTCGAATCAGAAAACGAACATCTCCGCTCAGAGCATGACCAGCTGAAACTTGCGCTGGAGCAAAAAGAAAAAGAAATGGCCGGCCTGCGTACGCAGCTGGACCAGACAGGCGCTGAACTCAAGGAGCTTCGCTCCAAAGAAGAAGTGCTCGAGAAGAAAATCACAGAAATGCTCAGCCGTCTCACAGACATGGAGAAGGGCAGACCGATTTCAAGCGCATCATCTCATTCTATTGCTTCCTCGGCACCGGCCGCATCCGTGGCACCCGCAGCGGTTGCAGCGGCTCCCGTAGCGCATGTAGTGACTCCTGCTCCAGCCAGAGCGGAAGAAGATGAAAGCGTTGTCATCATTGAAGACGTTCCGCCATCCAAGCCAGCAGCACCTGCTCCTGCGGCGGCAGCTGCCGTTGCTCCTGCTCCGGCCCCCATGGCTGCAGCTCCAGTTCACCATGCTGAACCGGAAGAAGAAATCATCATCCTCGACGACGAGGAAGATGACATCGTCCTTTCGCAGGAAGATGAACTTGAAATCATCTCTGAAGATCTTCCTCATGACAAAGCAGCGCCAGCGGCGGCTGTAGCCCCTGCTCCAGCCCCGGCAGCACACGCACACACGCATGCAGATGAAGACATCGTACTCGAAGACGACGAAGAAAGCCTGGGCGTCTTCGACGTAGAAGACGAAGACGATTTTCTCATCGTAGAAGAGGATAAGTGAGTCCAGCCAAAACCACAGTGAGCATTCTCGGAGAAACCTTCACCATTCGTGGTGAAGCATCCGAGGACTACATCGCTGAGATTGCGCGTATGGTGGATTCTACCATGCGCGACATTCGCGGCCAGCAACAGAATCTGGATCGTTTCAAACTCGCAGTGCTTGCAGCCATCAACATCGCAGATGAACTGATGCGTCGCAAACAAGAACCAGAAATCAAACCAGAAGAAGAGTTCACTCGTCGCACGAGCCAGCTCATCGCTCTTCTGGATGAAGGCCTCGTAGGCGAACGCCTGGCCGGCTGAGGCTAGCATTCTTTCCAAGATAGAAGCCAGGGCCATCGCCCAAAAAGAATTTCATTCCTTTCTACAAGACGGCCGCGCCGCTAGCGCCATACTTCACCTTCGCACGTTCGTCCAGGCACAACCTTACAGATTCATTCTAGCATTTGCAGCCCTGCCTTCTGAACTAGACGTTCTCCAGGCCATTTTGCCCCCGTACTATTTGCCCAGGACCTTGCCTGGTAAGCAAATGGCATTCCATCTGACCCGGGCAGGTGACGCGCTGGAAGCCGGGCCGTACGGTATTTTACAGCCATCCGCAGAAAATCCTCAGTTCGAGATGCCTGCGGGCCGGGAAGATCTGGTAATTGTGCCTTCACTTGCCGTTAATAAAGAAGGTTGTCGTCTGGGTCGCGGCGGTGGGTATTACGATCGGGCCCGGGATCAGCTCGTGCGAGCGAAGATTGTATCTGTCTTGCCGGATGCTCTGGCAGGACTGGACTTTCCAGGAGAATCGCACGATCTGAAAGTGACCACCGTGATCACGGAATCAGGAATACATGAATAAAGAGATCTTTAGCGGCCATATAGAGGGACTCGATCTGGACTCTGAGAAAGAGACAGAGCTGGTTCAATTTCTCGTATTTCAATGCGGAGATGGCATCTATGGGATCAATATTCTGGACACCCATGAGATCCTCAAGCCAGTGCCTGTGACTCGCTTACCCAACGTAGATCCGGAATACCTGGGCGTGCTGAATCTTCGCGGCAACATCATTCCGCTTCTAGATGCCAATCGTAAGTTCGGAGACACGTACTCCGAGATTACAAATCTCACGCGAATCGTGGTCTGCGCGAGCGCAGGCAAATTCCTCGGAATCCTGGTAGATAGAATCCTGGAAGTGGCTCGCCTTCCTTCTGATAGAATCGAGGGCCGGGAAGTCAGCGGTCTTTCGCATCAGTATGTCAGTGCAGTGGGAAGATCGGACGCGAGATTGTTTTTGATTTTGAATCTCCAGATTCTTTCTGGCAAGGCAGAAGAAGAAAATGGCTGAAGATCGTTATTTAGAGCTCTTCCTCGAAGAAGCAGGGGAGCAAATAGAAGAACTCAGTCAGGCGCTTCTTCGTCTGGAAAAAGAACAGACCAATCTCGAAGTGATCAACGATGTCTTTAGAAACGCGCACACTCTGAAATCTTCTGCCGCCTTTGTTGGTCTCGATGATCTGTCTTTGCTTGCGCATCATATGGAAGATGTTCTTCATATGATTCGATCCGGCGCTCTTCAGGTCACGACTCCCATGGTCAGCCTGTTGTTTCGCTGCCTCGACAGAATTAAATCCGCGGTGGCTGTCGTGCATGGTGGCGGTCGTCCGGATGATCGCTTCGCCGATTTGATTCAGGCACTCGATGAAGTAAAACCTGCGGGAGGTGCGAAAGCACCTGCAACTTCACCTTCGCAGGCCTCTGCGTCCGTCACTTCGTCCGCATCGCCTTCGCAATCTGCAGACATTCCTTCTTCTGTTCTTTCGGGCGCAGTGGCCGCTCCCTATTCTACCGGAGTTCCATCTGCTCCCTATTCCGCAGAGTCATCTGACTCATTCGAACTGTCTTTCGGCGAACAGGAGATGCTGAAGTCGCAAGCAGGCACTTCAAGAATTTACGAAGGACTTGTCAGGCTCGATCCTGAATCCCCTATGAAGGGATTGCGATTCATGCTTCTTTCGCAGAATCTGAAGAAAGCAGGATCGATTTTCAAATGCTCTCCATCAGAAGCAGAGCTTGATTCTGGAAGCTCTTCCAATACGTTTCGATTCTTTTTCTATGGCGATATCTCTTCTGCAGAGTTAACCAAACTCTGTCAGGTGGACATGGTGGAAGAGGTCCGTGTATCTGAGAAAACATTTGGCAAGCTCGATGCCGGTAAGCCAGCCCAGGAAGAGACAGCGGTAAAAACGCGTAATATCAAAGTCTCTTCGGAAAAAATAGACTATTTGCTCAACAGTGTTGGAGAACTCGTAATTACGAATTCTGGACTGCAAAAGACTTATGAAGATTTGCAGGGCGAGTATCGCGATTCGCCACTTCTGGCAGAACTCAAAAGTAGGATCGACCAAGCGGCGCGCATCGCCCGAGACTTACAGTCAGGCATCATGAAGACCAGGATGATTCCGGTCGGGCTTGTGTTTCATCGCTTCACTCGTCCTGTGAGGGACCTGGCTCTCGAACTTGGAAAAGAAGTTGAATTCGAATTTCACGGAGAAGAAACCGAGCTCGACAAAAACATCATTGATGGCCTGAACGAACCTCTTCTTCACATTGTGCGAAATTCGCTGGATCATGGAATTGAAACTCCTGAACAAAGACGCGCTGCAGGGAAGCCTCCGGTCGCGACTCTGGGTATGCACGCGTATCAGAGCGGAAACAGTATTTTTCTGGAAGTGCGCGATGATGGACGCGGCCTCAACAAGGAAGCAATCCTCAAAAGGGCGCGCGAGAATGGACTCGTGACTCCAGAGGCAGTCCCCTCTGACGATGAAATCTATAACTTTATTTTCCAGGCGGGATTCTCTACTGCTGAGAAAGTAACGGACCTTTCCGGTCGCGGCGTTGGCATGAACGTGGTCAAGAAGATGGTGCAGGAATTCAAGGGATCCATCACGATTCGCAATGAACCAGGCCAGGGTTGCGCCTTTGTGCTGCAGTTCCCTCTCACTCTCGCCATCGTCGCGGCGATTCTGGTGCGAGTTGCAGATGAGCAGTATGCATTTCCACTTTCAGATGTAGTGGAAACCATCAAGATTGATCGGCGCGAAATCACTACGCTGCAGGGCAGAGACATCATTCATTTGCGCGGAGATATTCTGCCTGTGTTTTCTCTCGGGCGACTCATGGGCATGCACGGCGATTCGGGAAATGAAGAATTTCCAGTGATCATCGCAAGTGTGGGCGGCAGAAAGCTCGCATTCCTCGTAGAGGATATGATTGGAAAAAAAGAAATCGTGATCAAATCTCTGGAACAGAATTTTCGCGCAGTGCTTGGACTGATTGGTGCCTGTCTCATGGGCGACGGAAGCATTGTCATGGTTCTAGATGTCCATGGACTTATGGAGCTTGCGCAGAAGGAATCTTCTCAGGATTCTAGTCTGCGCGCCCTGGATGCACTGGCTGCCATGGAAGACAATGCGGTCGTTGCGACGCGCCGTTACGCAGAAAAAATCGAGAGCATGAACAAGAGAATTCGAGTGCGAGCTCATCGTGAGCCGGGCCAGGACCGTCGCGAAGAATCGCGCGACCGGCACAGAGAGGAAGGCAAAGAAGACCGTCCTGTAGTGCAGCAATTTGTTCCGCAGATGGAAGTTCGCGTTGAGAAAAAACCAGAATCCCCCACTCCACCTGCTCCCGTTGCCCCGACAGAAGATGAATTCATTGATAGGCCACATCGCGAAGCTCTAGAAATTTTACAGAAAGAGCGCGAAGAGAGAACGAAGCGTGCTGAGATTCACGAACCACATGCGCGCATTTCGCTTTCGGAAGCAGATTTTGCAAAGCTAACCTCCGTGGTGAATACCGGAACCATCCAGGCCGGAATGGTCTTGTCCCAGCTTCTGGGAACGGAAGTGGAAGTGTCCGTGCCTGATTTTCAGGCGATCGACTTTGATCGACTTCCGGATTTTCTTCCTCCAGATCCGCTCGTGGGCGTATTTCTTTCCACAGAGGACAATTTCCGTTCCATCCTTCTTCTGGTGTTTGATGAAGAAACTGGATACAAAGCAGCCGCAGACCTCATGGGTCTGCCTGTTGCCGAAAGTCGCAGCATTTCAGAGGAAGATCTTCAGTCTGTCATGTCTGAATTGACCAACATTGTATGCGCGAGCATTCTCAATGCTCTGGCAAATAAGACTGGAATGTCTATTCCTCCGACTGTCCCCGGCTATCTACACGGACCGGGTCGCGCTCTCATTGAACAAATCACAAAGCGCGATGCAGATGTGGTTCGTCGTAAGCTTCTCTATTTCAGCACTGACTTTTATCGCGGTGAAATGGAGCTTCTGGGCCGGATCTTCTTTATGCCGCAAGAAAATTCCCTTGCGCAAATAGTTAAGAAAATTTAGTAGTTACCCCTATGCCATTTCGCGTTCTGATTGTAGACGATTCACTGATTGTGCGCGCGGCTGTTGGCGATATCATTGGAAGTATTCCAGACACCGAGATCTGTGGACGCGCGGTCAACGGCGCAGAAGCTATCGAGAAAATTGCAACTCTCAAGCCGGATCTGGTGATTCTGGATATTGAAATGCCTGTGATGGACGGCATGACTGTCCTGCGAGAACTCAAATTGCGCGGCATGAAAATTCCGGTGATCATGCTTTCTGTTCTAACTCAACATGGTGCGCGCACAACATTTCAGGCACTTGAGCTGGGCGCGCTGGATTTTATTCCCAAGCCTTCCGCGCAGGCAGGACTGCAGCTTTCCGATATCGCTGGATTCCTGGTCGAGAAAGTCAGTGGTCTGGTTGCGTCGCGTGCGGAGAAAGCATATGCCGCAGTTGCACCTCGACCAGACAGGCACTCAGCTGAAAAACTCGAGCTCCTGGTGATTGGCTCTTCTACGGGCGGGCCGCAAGCTCTGCACAGAATTTTCAGAGATTTCACAGAACCATTTCCAGCGCCCATTTTGATCGTTCAGCATATGCCGCCGGTATTTACAGCAGCCTTCGCAGAAAGGCTCGGGCAGGTGGGTGCAGTAGAAGTACTCGAGGCCGCCGACGGGATGGAAATCAAACCCAATCGTGCGATTCTGGCTCCGGGCAATCGGCACATGGTTCTCAAAGGCGGGAAGATTTCCTTAAACGATGAACCAACGGTTCGATCTCACAGACCGTCCGTGGATTACACTCTAAATCGAGTGGTGGACGAATACGGAATGCGAGCGGCAGCCCTGATTATGACTGGAATGGGGCAGGATGGACTGGAAGCAGTGACACGGCTCTACCAGGCAGGCGGGCTTACACTTGCTCAGGATGAGGCTTCTAGCGTTGTTTTTGGCATGAATCGCCGGGCGATCGAAGCTGGAGTCATTGACCGGGTGCTTACCCTGGAAGAATCAGCCGCCGTGCTGCGCAGTTTTTTTTAGATTGCACTGATGCATGATCTCAAAAATCATTCCTGTGGGTTTCGATAAAAGATGGCTAGAGTACTGATTGTAGACGACGCAAAGTTTATGAGGACGCTCGTACGCGACGCTCTCACCAAGGCAGGCCACGAAATTGTGGGCGAAGCTGAAAACGGCAACCAGGCAGTAGACCTTTACAAAAATCTGAAACCGGACCTGGTCACAATGGACATCACCATGCGTGAAAAAGATGGTCTGGACGCTGCATCAGAGATTCTCAAGTCGGATGGCCGCGCTCGAATCATTATGGTAACTGCACTGGGCCAGGAAGACCTGCTCGCGCGCGCGATCAAGATGGGCGTGAAAGATTTTGTAGTAAAACCATTTCCGCCTGAGCGCCTTCAGCAAGCCGCCGCGAAAGCACTTTCCTGAGTCATGGTTTCCGTTGCCAGCCCATCCGAGGAAGTCGCTGGCTTTCTAGTTTCCTGGGTCGGACCAGACGGAGAGGAAAAGGGCCCTCTCACTCTTCTCTGGGATCTAATTGAATCTTACCGCATCGACATCTTCGATGTATCTCTTTTCAAAATCACCGAAGACTTCATGTCCTATATGAAATCCGCAGGGCTCACTCTCGAACAGGCGAGTTCATTCACAGTGATGGCCGCGCGCCTTCTCTATTACAAAAGTCGCGCACTGTTGCCGGATCCTGGATTCGAAGAAGAAACAGAAGACAGACTTCCTCCTGAACTCATCCAGCAGCTCCTTGAATACAGAAAGTTTCAATTTGCATCTGACAAGCTTCGCGATTTAGAAGAAATCACATCCGGGATGATGCGTCGCCGCGTAACGGATGAAGTTACAGGCGAAGAATACTTTGAGGCCAGCCTTTCGGATCTCGTTCACGCATACACGATGGTCCTTGCGCGAATCAAGCAGGAGCATGAAGAGCCCGCACTCTATCATATCCGAATCACTGAAGTAAGCGTGGAAGAAAAAGTAGCACATATCAGACAGATTTTCGAGAACGCGGTTTCCTGTTTGTTCACGGACTTGCTTGTAGATCTTGAGCAGCGCGGTTCAGGTGAAGTCATCGCCACGTTTCTTGGAATTCTTGAACTTACAAAGCTGGGCGAAATTGTGCTGCGGCAAAAAGTGAATTTCGGGCAGATAGAAGTTCACAAAAAATCATATGTACTTGTTTGATCATGGCTGAAGACAAAGAACAGACTGGCGAAGAGAAAGTAGAACTTCACATTTCAGGCGATGACGCAGGGCTTCCGGCATTCAGGGACCTGGGTGCGGAGGAGATGGCACGTTATCGCGGTCTCATCGAAGCGGTTTTGTTTGTGGCAACTGAGCCCCAGACTGTAGCCATGATTGCTCGCACCATCAATCTGGATCGAGTCAATACAAGGATTCTTGCGGACAGTCTTGTGGATGACTTTGCAGAAAGAGACGGCGGCATCAGTCTTCGTGAGATTGCTGGCGGTTATCAGTTTGTAACATCAGATCGCTACAGCGAAGAAATGAGAGAGATTCTTCAGACCAGCAAGAGAGAAAAGCTGAGTCGGTCTGTGATGGAAACACTTGCAATTATTTCATATCGCCAGCCTATCACTCTTCCAGAAATCGAAGATGTGCGCGGCGTCGCTTCGCGTCCCCATGTGGTGACTCTGCTTGCAAAGAGACTGATCAAGCCACAGGGAACAAGACCTGTCCCCGGAAGACCTACTCTTTACGTAACCACGAAGACTTTCCTGCAACATTTCGCGTTGAACTCTCTGGCAGAATTGCCACCCCTGGAAGAACTAAAGGAATTGAAGTTCGATGAAATCGAATGAAATCGACAGGCTCAGAGAGAAGATTGATCAACTCGACCGCTCCATAGTCGATTTGATTTCGCAGCGTACTGCTGTCGCAGAAGAGATCGGACAAATCAAGAAGCGTCAGGACCTTCCCATCTTTCGCCCCGACAGGCATGGCGCCGTGTATGATCGCGTGGCTGATTCAGTTCCAGAGGCAATGGCTTCTGGCATTCGTTATATTTACCGCGAAATCATGTCTCTTGGTATGGCAGTGGAAGGGGATCTGGTTTTCTTGTGTCCGGATGCTCTTTCGGGAGCGGCGGCTCGTTTTGCATTTGGGTCCTCGGTGGAAATTGCTCTGGCAGACGCGCCCGGGATTCTTCGCCGCGTTTCCGCAGATCGAAATGCATTTGGATTTGTTCCCGCTGGAGAAGCGGACGCGGTCTTTGAATCCCTGCTCGATGGAGATGTGCTTTGCTATGGCGAAGTGGTTCTTCGCCCGGATCACAGAAGATACATCATTCTTTCCACGTGGAACTGTCCGCGATCTGGACGAGATAAAACAAGCGTTGCCGCCAGCGGAGATTTGAAAGCACTCATCAGCTGCATTGAAGATGCGGGGAGAGAAGTTTTGCGAGTGGAAACGTTTCATTCGCAGAAACACCAGGGCCCGTGCGCGTTTCTTGACTTTCCCGGTCACAGAGAGGACCCTGACTGTGCTGTGATTCTCGAAAACATCAAATCTCGTTCGGACTACTTTCACTTTCTTGGGTCCTATCCTGCGGCGGCAGAGCTTTGATTCGTTTTAAGTCCGTATGGATTCACGGCATGGGCATGATGGGCGCTTCTCTTGCGCTCGCCCTTCGCAAGTCTTCGCAATTCGAAGGTCGCGTGTTCGGCGCGGTTCGCAGTCAGAAAAGCGCGGATTACATTCGTTCTACAGATTTATGCGATGAAGTGCACGTTGTATCAAGTGGGAGAGAAGCCCGTGAGCATTTTGATTCTCTGCCAGAATCTTCTCTCATTGTAATTGGTGTGCCTGTTGCCTCTGCGGTTTCCCTTCTAGGAGATCTTCGCGGAATCCAACATCTGGTGACAGACATGTCATCTACGAGGGCGGAAGTGGAAAAGGCATCTGCCGGTGTGCGATTTGTTGGATCTCATCCAATCTGCGGTTCAGAAGATACCGGACCTCAAGCTGCGCGTCCTGGATTGTTTGAAACCAGACTCTGCATCATCACTCCTTCTCCTGAGTCCAGAAACGAAGACATTCAAGTAGTGAGCGATTTCTGGAAGGACCTGGGTATGAATGTCATGTCCATGACTGCGCCGGAGCATGATCGCATACTCGCCTACCTTTCGCACGCCCCTCATGTGATTTCCGGCCTGATGGCTCACTGGGGCATGTCAGACGCTGTAGCGGAAGCCGTGCGAAAATCTCCGGTGCCATTAACTGGCGGCGGCTTTAGAGACATGGTCCGGATCGCTGGAAGCAATCCAGAAATGTGGCTGGATATCATTCGCACAAATCGCCGCGAAGTGATCGGGTCGCTCGAAACATTTCAAAAATATCTCGCGGACACAATTGGACTCTTAAAAGGCGATGACGAACAGAAGATGATGGAATGGCTGCGTTCTGCTCGACTCAAAAGAAATCGTCTTTGCGGATATCCTGACGACAAATGAAATCAACAGTCATCACACTGGATGGCCCTGCCGGTTCAGGGAAGAGTAGCGTTGCCAAGGAGCTTGCGCGTCGTCTGGGTATGTTGCACGCGGACTCCGGCGGAATTTATAGAACGTTTACACTTGCATTGATGAGAAGACTGGGGCCGTGTCCTTCGCATGAGGCATTCGGAGAGGCACTTTCTCAATCGTCCATAAGCCCGGAATCTCTCGAAGTCAGTATACTTACGGATGGAACACATCAGTACAATCTGATTCGCGGTCAGGATCAGGCAGACGAGATTCGTTCTCCAGATGTTACTTCCCGGATTCGATACGTGGCCGATCGCCCGGTCTTTCGTGAGGCGGTGAATGCTCTTTTGCGCGGGATGACCAACGTCGTGGCCGACGGCCGCGACATGGGCAGTGTAGTTTTTCCAAATGCATCGTATAAGTATTATCTGGAAGCGTCCGTTGACATCAGGGCTGCGCGCAGAGCGGCTGAGAATGAGGCCCGCGGTTGGAAGGAAGATCTGGGCGAAATCAAAGAAAGCATCCGTAAACGCGATGAAGAAGATGAAAAACGCGAGTACGGGGCATTGATACGAACTCCAGATATGATTCTAATTGACACCGGCCCTCTAAATTTGGAAGGTGTTATCGGACGCATACTCAACAGTCTGCAGATTAAGTTTTAAACCTCCTCTCACAATTCCATTTTCATGACATCGAAAAGCACGACACCCTTTGACCTGGATCAGAAAGAGATTAAGTCGATGGAGGACATGCTTGGCGCGCTAGACGGCCAGGGAGATGTTCAAAGCGGGGATCTGGTAGAAGCAGTTGTCAGCCAGTGCGATGAACGTGAAGTTTATCTGGACGTTGGCGGAAAAACGGAAGGCGCCTGTCCGATTGCTGAGTTCTCAGAACCACCTCCTGTTGGATCTCGCGTATCCGTGGTGCTCGTATCACGCGGTGGAGATCAGCCTCCTCGTTTTTCCCGCAGACTCGCGGAACAAAGAAAGGCCTGGGAAGATATTAAAGAAGCGTTTCAGTCCAAAGCGCGTCTGAGCGGAAAAATTCAGCGCGTCGTAGATCATGGATTCATTGTAAACGTAGGCCAGCTCGATCTTTTCATGCCTCTGTCTCAGTCGGGCCTGCGTCCGAACAAGAACCTCTCTGTTGGTTCTGAGATTGATTTCAAGATTTTAGAAATCAAAGACAACAAGCATTCCGCAATTGTAAGCCACCGTGCCATTCTTGAAGAGAAGAATGAAGCACTCTGGAATGATCTCACCAGCAAACACCACGAAGGTGATGTTGTTGCCGCGAAAGTGGCGCGCAGGGTTTCCTATGGACTCTTCGCGGAGCTCTGCGGCATAGAAGGGCTCGTTCATCAGTCAGATGTTTCTTACAAGAAGAATGTTTCTCTTCGCGATCGCTTTCCTATCGGTGCAGAAATTCAGGTTAAGATCCTGAAGATGGACCGCGAAAACAACAGACTCTCTCTAGGAATCAAGCAGTTGCAGGAAGATCCCTGGGAATGGGCGCAAAGAGAACTGAAAGTAGGCGATGTGGTGGATGGAACCATCATGAACGTCACAAATTACGGTGCATTTTTTGAAATTCGCGAGGGCCTGGAGGGTCTCATTCATGTTTCGGATCTTACATGGTCCGGTAAGCGCGAAAATCCAGGCAAACTGGTTGAACCTGGAAAGCCAGCCAGAGCGAAAATACTCTCGATTGATCCTGCAAATAAGAGAATCTCACTTGGCCTCAAGCAACTGGAAGAAGATCCATTTGAACAGGTGGTTCGTGGTCTGAAAGTAGGAGACACAGCAGAAGGTGTAGTTTCCAGCATAACCAAGTTTGGCGCCTTCGTGAAGTTACGCGATGGCGTGGACGGACTCATTCGATATTCGGATTATTCCCATGATGAGCCTGTAGACAAGAAGATGCTCACAGCAGGGCAAACTGTCACCTTCAAGGTTCTCGAAATTGATCGCGGCAAGCGCAAGATCACTCTGGGAATGAAGCAACTTTCGCCAGGCCCGTATGAACTTCTCAAAAAGAAATACAAACGTGGAGATGTCCTCGATTGCACTGTTCGCAATGTGACTCAATTTGGTCTGTTTGTCTCCTTTGGAGAAAAGCAAGAGGCGCTGATTCACATATCGCGCATTCCAATTCCAGAGGGCAAGAAGCTTGAAGACCTGTTCAAGCAGGGAGACCAGCTCAAAGCAGTGCTCACACGAATTGATTCCGACGACAAAAAGATTTCCATGTCTATCCTCGACTATGAGAAGAAGACAGAAAGAGACATCATGAATCAGTACCTGAAAAAAGAGGACGGCCCGTCTACGAGCAGTCTGGGTGCTTACATGAAAAACCTGAAGCTCTGATATGCGTAGAAAAGTCATTACTCCAGAAGCAGTTGATCCGTTACGCGATTTCCACGGGAATCAGTTTGAGCGCGCTGTTGCTACGGCATTTTACTGGATGCGTCAGCATTCAAGACAGGTTGTGCTTGGCTTGATTCTGGTTGTGGTCGTCGGGACTGCCAGCCTTGCATTCTTCATTTACCGGGATTATCGCGAGCAAAAGAGCCTCACTGATTTTGAGGAACTGATGAAAAGCCCTGTGATGGCATCAGGCAGTGGCGCTGAAAAGGTTGCCATTGAAAAGCTTGAGAAGTATGAGCGCGAATTTCCAAACGATCACGCCCAGCTTCGCGCAGGTCTCAAAAAGGTAGATCTCCTTATCAAGACAGGCGAAAAAGAGAAAGCAGGGGACGCGCTTGTTGAAATTGCGCGCATCGTGGAAACGCCCGAGCTTTCTGCGCTGTTTTCCTACAGAGCGGGTCTTTTGTTTGAAGAGAAAGGCAAGTTTGCGAAGGCAGAGTCTGCCTATTCCAATGCATCGCAGAAGCTTATGGACGAAGGCGGAGCTGCTGCTCTTGCGAGATTTGGCCAGGCGCGTGCATTGATTCTGCTGAACAAAGACCGCGAGGGCCGCGAAGTCATGAAAAAAATGCTCGAGATCAAAGATGTAGAAAGCATTGCTGATCTTCGCATTGCGGCCGCGGCATTTTTGATTCAACACGGAAAGTAATATGGGCGTTTTCACATTCGCTCTGCCAGCGGGACGACTTGCGCTCGAAAGCATTCAATTTTTTCGTTCCAGCGGTCTATGCGACATTCAGATTCCAGAAGGGTCGCGCGAACTGTGCTTCACGGATCCATCCGGGGAATATCGAATCATTCTGGTTCGGCCCACAGATGTTCCTACCTACATCATTCAGGGCGGGGCCCACGCTGGAATTACTGGAAAAGATGTACTCCTCGAAAGCACGTTTGATGTGACTACACCACTCGAGCTTGGTTTTGGGAAATGCAGACTGTCTGTTGCGGGAAAGCCGGACGAAAAACCTCTTGAAAAAAAGCATCTTCGTGTCGCGACCAAGTATCCAGTGCAGGCAATGAACTTCCTATATCAGAAAGGAATTTCGTGCGAAATCATAAAGCTTCATGGTTCCGTTGAAATTGCGCCCGCTCTGGGTCTTGCGGATTGCATTGTGGATCTTGTGAGCACCGGATCGACTCTTCGCGCCAATGGTCTTGTGGAGCAAGAAGTCATTTTGAATAGCGAAGCGGTCCTGGTTGTAGGAAGATTCGCTTACGCTCTTGAATCACAGAAAGTGCAGGGGATGCTCAGCCGTTTTCGCAGTCACCTGCCTGGATAATCTTCTGGCTGCAAAGATCACACATCTGGAAATTCTCCGCCAGTCTCTGGTTTTGCTGGAGCATGGATCTGCGCGCGATAAGGCATGTGCCGAACAGGTTCACAGGAGAATGAATTTTGCGGCTCTTGGATCAGTCGGGCCAGATGTTTTTTACTTCTATCATGTTCTTTCGCGCAAACGCAACCAGCTTGGTCTACACTGGGGCAATTTGTCTCATCATTCTCGCGTGTTTGATTTGATGATCGGGTTTCTGCAAAGGGTCAAAGATATGCCAGAAGGGATCCGTCGCGAAAAATGCTACGCTTTTGCAATGGGGTACATTTCGCACTGCGCGGTGGATATTGTAACACATCCCTACATATTTTATATCACCGGGGACTACTACTCCATCGATCTCAAACAGGCAGTTCGCGCTCAGGAGAATCATCTTCGCGTTGAATTTCAACTCGACGCGTATCTGGTGCATCATCGCTGGGGACTCGAACCATCCCGGTACAATTTTGCACAGTATGTGGACATCCATGAAGAGACTCCGGATGGTCCGGCGATGGACTATGATCTCTGGTCCATGTGGGTGGATGCTCTTGCGATGGTTTACCGCGACGAATTTGAAAATACTTACTTTGGCTCAGAGGCTCGCATTCTTCCAGGGGACATTCTCAACGAAGCGTATGTTGGATTCATGAAGTTCAATCGCATTCTGGATACTCGTTCGCGCCCGGTGCGAGCGCTCCTCACGGCAATCGACTTTGCAACCTTTCACACAATCAAAGCCCGTTATTTGCTCTTGCCCCCTCCGGATCAGATCAATCCAAGATTACTCAATGAAGAGAGAAAGGAATGGAAGTATCCAGGAGATCCACAGGTCACATCGAAAGAGAGTTTCATGGATCTGGTTCACAGGGCCGCGAAGTTTGCCGCAGATGCAATGGCAGACGCAGACGCATTCATTACTGGTTCAAAGAAGTTGCGCGATCTTGCCGAGAAATACGATGGTTACAATCTGGACACGGGCCTCAGGTCAGAGTCGATTGCCATGCACGAATTTGATCCAATCGACTAACCACCCAAAGCTGTCTCACTTTGCCATTTGCTCTTTGAGCTTTTGCCTTTGTTCGTCCGTGAGCCTGTCGTAAAGCGGATTGTCTCGCAATGCCTTTTCCTGTTCTGTCTCAAAAGGCTCATCGTCCCTGAATATGTCCAGAGTGGTCCACCCGAGGAGCGCATCCAAAAGCTCTCCGGGATTGATGCCGAGCTTCACGCCAAAAAAGATTCCGAGTGAGACTTCCAGTTGCGTATAGTAGGAAGCAGGGGCAAACCCACCTTTCTTTTTAAAGACCGAGCGCTTCTTCTGGGCGGGTTGAGTGGTTCCAAAGGGTGACCGTGCTCTGAATTCTTTTCCGCGGAGTGCTGTCTGCGACGGATCGGTTTCTTCTGCGGTTTTTGAGTCTTCTTCCGAAGGTGTTTCCAGATCGCCTAACGGCTTTTTCTGAAAATAGTCTGCGCCAAAAAATAGGACCGCGAACTCCGCATCGTGATGAACTCCCAGATCCCCTCCGCGCAAACCGGCGGCTGCGCCGTCAGCCGATTTATGGTAGAGACCTGCTTTGACCGGGCCGGCGCGAACACTCGCTCCATAGGCCCTGGTCTGAAATTCCACGGTAAAGATATCCAGTGCGTCTCTTCCCCTGTTTCTTAAGTAGGGGGAGCTGCAGGATATGGCGAACAGTGTGAGCAACAGGAGCGCGCGGCTCATCGGGCAAGGGTCCAGCCGGAGGACCGGGAGTCACCGATAATTTGTCGCCACGGTGTGTGAAGCTGTGTTTCGTGAGCGAGTGAGAGAAAAGCTTTCGGAAAGCCAGATCGAATCTATGTTGCAGGATACGCCTGGTTGGGCCCGGGAAGGGGAGTCGATTCGACGGGTATTTGCATTTTCTGATTTTCAAAGAGCATTCTCGTTCATGTCGGGCTGTGCCCTTGTATGCGAGAAAGCAGATCATCACCCGGACTGGTCGAATAGTTACAATCGTGTGGATGTTCGTTTCACTACACACGATGCCGGTGGGCTAACTCTGAAAGATTTCGAGCTGGCGCGGGCATTCAATGCATTCCTAATGCAAAAGGCTTAACGTCTCGCAAGGGACTCTTTTTTTTGCATAGAAATTTACTTGATGGGAAATACAATCGGCGTCGATTTTACGTCAGATGTATTGAGGTGAGTATGGTACGGAAGATGGCAATCATTCTTATGGTTTGTGTGCTTGGACTGGGATCCTGTGCTTTCTTGAATCTGGACAAGAAGGAGGAGAAGGATAACACCAATCTGCTTCTTCTCTTGTTTGGGGCGGCCTATCTGAATAGCCAGGGGTGTAAGAATAATTCAGGGCTCGTGATTTGCATTCCGCCTGGAGTTCCAAATTGAAATCAAAACGTTTTCTTCTCCTTTCTGCAATCGTTCCATTCCTGGTCCTGGGGCTTTCGCTGCGCGTCACTCAGGAAGAACACCCGGCAGGGCTTGCGGTGTCTGCACCCGATTTCTCTCCCATTGTTTCGAGTTTGCAGACTCTGCAAACTGGAACTCTTCATCTCACTACTGCACAACCTGCATGGAAGTTCGTAATGGATGGTCCTCAGAAGTTGCACGCAACGAGTGCGAATGACTGGTTTGCTGTTCGTCAATCCGCAACCTGGGCAAACAGTAATTCCACTCTCGCAGACAACCTGATCATGAGTCTCAAGAATTCAGGACTTCTCAAGAATTCTGGGACGGTGCAGAGCACGGCTACTGTAAACGGAGTTGTCTACAAGGTAAAGCTGCAGACCGGTGGCTGTGGCGCGAATTGCACAGGTGTTACGGCTGCTGCAGCGTCGGGCCTGAATTTTACCAATCGTTTCAAAATGTGGCGCGCCAGTGACAATGCAAATGTGCTGGAGTTGATGTTCAATGATGTGACCAATCCTACTTCTGGTATCCTGCTGACGTACAATCTGGGAATTCTTTCGCCCACTGTTTCTGACAACACGAATTTGATTGTAGAAAGTTATATATCGGGCGCTTCGCCTAGCAGACATCAGACGTATTCCTGGGGAGCGCAGTTCTGGCTGTCAGGTGCAAATGCGGCGTCCAGCAGTGACCGGGGACGTGTGGTTCTGGATGAAATGACTCTTGGGCTCAAGAACGGCGGAACTGCTACGGGCCTGTGCGTTCGCATTGCGGCCAGGACTGTATCCATGACCACCGGTTGCGGGACTGGCAACCATTACTATGCACTTGCCTATGGTCAAAAAACAACAAGTAATTTTGAAACCACGGCGCAATCCGGTGTAGCGCTGGGAAGTCTTGCGACAGGCGGAACTGTGTGCGGGGCAAATATTCTGGGGATTGGAATCTTTAATGGTGGTGGTTTCATTCAAGATGGTTTAAGCGCATCCACTGTGCCAACCGGTTATCCTGATCCATCTGCAGGTGCCGGTGGTTATCCGGGTGTGCAGACAGTATTCGGGAAGATCAACACAGCTCCGAATGGCGCTGGAACGTACGATGATCTGACTCTTGCAACTATCAACGGTCTCAATACAACCGTTACGTTTCATCCGACCAGCGATCCTCCTGGATTCTGATGAAGAGGTCTGGAAGGCTCGAAGGCGTGCCCCGTCGCCCCGGGCGTTTCGCATTTGCCTGGCCACTCATGCGATTTCTTTTTTCCCTGCTGGTTGTCGTCAGTTTCGCTACCGGCTGTGCGAAGCTACGTTATGCGCTCAGTGGAACATGTCCTGAGTATGATTTTGGAACCCCGCCAGGGGTTTCTCCTCCGGCTCAACCTCCAGAAGTTTGTATGACACCAGAGCGTGTCGCACTCGGCAGGAGTCTTTTCTATGACAGAAGGTTGTCTCTCAATGAAACACAGTCCTGCAGCACCTGTCACGTAGCCGCGCTTGGTTTTGCGGATGGGAAGGCTCGCCCCACTGGTTCCACTGGACAGGTTCACCCCCGCAATGTTCCAGGCCTGGCAGATGTTGGTTATTTCTCGGTCCTTACGTGGACATTGCCAGAACTCACTCGCCTCGAAAATCAGACTTTGATCCCTTTCTTTTCCGAGAAATCGGATGTGACAATCGAGGAACTGAACGTGAGCGGAAAAGAGTACGTGGTCCTCGATCGGTTGAAGGTAGATCAGAACGTTCGGGCGATGTTCGAACAGGCGTTTCCGGGGGAGCCAATCGACATCAGTCACATTGCAAGGGCGCTTGCCGTCTTTCAAACTACGCTGATCTCCTACCAGTCTCCCTTCGATCTTGGCCACATGAATGATGCTGCGAAGCGCGGGTATGCACTTTTTCAATCGGAGAAGACCGGTTGTTTTCACTGTCACGGAGGCCGCGATTTCAATCAAGACGATCAGGCCGGAAAGCTCTGGTATCAAAACGTCGGTCTCTACAACGTCTCAGACGCGGGAGATTATCCCGACCACTCCTTGCACGGTTCAGCTGCGGCACGGCAGACTCAAGGGTTGTCTCTTGTAACCGGAAAAAAAGAGGATCGTGGAAAGTTTCGTACACCCTCTCTTCGCAATGTCTCTGTGACTGCACCCTACATGCACGACGGAAGCGTCGCGACTCTTGAGGAAGCAATTGAAGTCTTTGCGAACGGCGGAAGAAACATTGCGAATGGTCCCTTTGCTGGAGACGGTACAAAGAACCCGAATAAAGATGTGCGCGTTCGAGCTCTTCCCCTTTCGCGTCAGGACAAAGCAGACCTGGTGGAATTTCTCAAAGCTTTGAAAGATGAATGCTTTCTTTCCAATCCAAACTTCAGTGATCCGGGCGCACCGCCTCCTCTGCAGCCAGAGTACTGCAAATGAAATCGCGGACAGTCATCGCGTAACAATGGTTCATCCCCGGGCGCGTTTTCGCGCCTCCGGTTTTATCACGCAAAGAAATGACGCAATACACACGCGCGTTGTAATGATCACGCACGTTTTGTTTGCATTACATCCGGGGCCGGGCGCGTTTTCGCGTCTCCGGTTTTATCACGCAAAGAAATGACGCAATACACACGGCGTTGTAATTATCACGCACGTTTTGTTCGCATTACATCCGGGTCGGGGGCGTTTTCGTGCATCCGGTTGCAACGGAACACGGGCCGGACGCGGTACTTCTTTACTAGAAATTGCTGGTGGAGTAGATCGCAACTTTGTTGAAGGCGGCTCCTCCAGGAGTCGGTTGGGCGATTTGTGTTAAAGTGCCTGCCGAATCTCGCTTAAAGACATACAGCGTGGTTCCACCTGCGGCGAAGAGGTAGGTGTTGGTCGGGTCCATGGCCAATCCATATGGTCCCCCGCTTACGCTGAAGGCTTGCGATTGCGCAGACGGCTGACCTGTCGTCGAGTTCATCGGGAAGGTTCGCATCGAATTCGAAATGGGAATGCAAACATACAGGCTTGTTCCGCTGGCATCGACGAATGAAACTCCAGCAGCAGCCCCCACACTAAAGAATGCAGGCGAAAGTGCGGTGAGGGCTCCGTTCTGCTGCGATACAGAAAACAGTTCAACGCGGCTTTGTCCATTGTCTGAGATGAGCAGATAACGTCCGTTTGGCGTAATCAGAGGATAGAACGTATCTGTGGCCGTTACTGCGCCAGGGATCGTCGTAAAAGAGCCATTTGCGCCGAGTAGAAACCCATAGCTTGTAGCTCCCGTTCCTCCTGTGAATGCATAAGGCAATGTAGGATGAAGCGAAATTTGATTGGTGGTCGCGTCTGTCGTGCCCGTAAAACCGGTGGAAGACAGAAGTCCGGTAGATGCATCGATCCAGTAGCTGTTCACCAACGAGACCCCCTGTCTGGTCACGTAGAGGAGAGTGCCTGCCGAGTTGATGGCCAGGGCGGATGGAGTTCCACCACCTACATTGAAGTGCGTAACCAGGCTGACCGAATAGCCAGGTAAGATTCTGTAAATCGATATGCTGCCTCCTGTTTCGTTGGCAGCATATACATATCCTGCTGGATGAACCGCAACACCTCTGGGCAGGACCTGGGTTCCAATCGAGCCGATCAGGGAAGGCTGGCCTGTAGTCGGATCAATGGAATAGGAATACAGAAGGTTGGACACGTTGTCTGTGAGGTACGCGGCCCTGACCAGTGAGACTCGAGAGTAAAGCAACAAGGATGCAAGGCCATTGCAGCTCAAGTCTGCCGGCCGACAATCCACGGGGCTCCTACAGGCGATCAGAAGCAGGGCGCCCAGGGCGATGGAGGACAGACGGGCCATCATTTTCCAATTGAATTAGACGATCCAAAGCCCGCCTCTCTTACACACAAATCGGCAGTTAACTTCCATGCAAGCACTTGACAGAATTCACAAAGGAGCTCAAATACATGCAAAAAGGTTCAGGAGCTAAATAAATGTTAAATCTGATCTGGGCAATCGTCGTTGGTTTCTTTGTCGGTCTACTGGCTCGTTTCCTCCTTCCAGGAAATGACAAGATGGGCTTCATACTCACAACGATTTGCGGTGTCGTTGGTGGTGTTGTGGGCACGTACATCGCGCCTTACATTCCGTTTCTTCCAGGTGGGACTATCGGAAGCCTGATCGCGTCTACGATTGGGGCGATCATCATTCTCGTTGTCCTGCGCATCGTTCGCAGGTAAACGATCTTGCGGCCGGCCTATGGCTGGTCGCAACAGTCCTTCACAATACCACCTTTCAATGGTTAGGCGATCATTCGCCGGCTGTCTTTTATCATTTCAAAGTTGGTGATTTTTTTTCTCTCACAAGTCTCACCATCAATTCAGTAGCCCGGCTCAAGTGAGATCGTTCTTCCGTAGCCGAACACATGAGCAGGGCACCTTCATAGATCATAAAAATCAACGGCGCCAGCTCTCGAGCACGCGTCGCCTGGATCCCTTTTGCTTTGAACGTGTCTTCTAGCTTTTCAATAGAAAGACCAAACTCGCGCAGAACCCTCGCATTGTGTGCGGATTTTGCTTCGATGGCAAAATTGCCAAGAGGGCATCCTGTGAAAGTGGGGGAACTGGCTCTTCTGCGGATGAATTCCATCCATCTGCGAATGAACTGACAAGCGTCCCTGGATTTACCCGCAATGCGATCTACCGAAGTGCGCAGAAACTCTGCCTGGGCAGTCAGGTACTGAGATTCCAGCTCCTCTTTGCTTCCAAAGTGATGATAGAAGGTGGGTTTGCTTACGTCAGCGCGTTTGAGGATTTCATCGAGGCCTGTGGCGAGTCCCTGCTCATAGAATAGATCTCTGGCCGCGGCCGCTATGTCTTCTCTGGCCATTCCGTACGGAACCTTGCGTTTTTTGGATTGCGTCTTCATGCAAATAATACTTACTGGTCAGTAATAGTCTTTGGATAAAAAAATCAACCAGATTTCAGGAGAAAAGCAATGATGACTGAGAAAATGGAAAGCATACAAAAGCCCGGTAGAATTGAGTCTTCGTACAGGATGGAGACGGTTGAGGGGCTCGAACTATGGCGACTGGGAAGAGATCGCTTTAGTGACTTCAACCAGTTTGTATACGGGGTTTACAGCGAAGCATTTGGTGAAAACGGCAAGATTCCGTTTGAGAAAAGAGACATAGAGGCAGCAAGCGATGAACACTTTGATCATGCCAGAGTGTGCGCTGTCATTCATCCTGATGGAACTCTCCTTGGAACCTGGGGCCTGATTCTAAAAGAAAGAAGCGATTCTGCCCTCTTGCCGATTGAAAAGGCATTCTCACTGACTACGGAAGAGATCATTTCTAAAATGAATGTCACCGAAGTTCGCTACATCTTCAATGGCTGGCGCACAGCGGTGGACAAAAATGCGCTCCTGGATCATGGGTTTGCCGCAAATCGGTCTATGTTTGTATTCGATCTTCTCCTTCGCGGTCTCACCGAAGATTTTGGAAAACCGGAGTGGTTTCTGGGTGTGGCGGAGATGGAAATGCTTGTGCTGCGCTACCACAAACGAGTTGGGCTACCCTGGCATGTTCTGGGGGATCCCATTCACTACTGGGGGCGCGATCGCTTTCCGTGTGCTCTTTCCCTCGTCGAGTTTCGCGAGACTCTTCGCGTTCATCACCCGGATCGCTTCCGTTTTTTTTACGAGCGTTAGAGTTTTCTACCCATGAATTCTCCGGCAGGTTCCGGGATTCCGCCGGTGTAGGCGGAACGGATCTTTTCACGATTTCGCTGGATCACCTCCAGCGTCTCTTTGTCGCTGAGGATGCTTGCGCCCTTCAAGACGCCTTCTGCCCATGGTTTGTTCTTTGCCATGTTTTCTTCGAGCTGCGCTCTGGTCTTTCGTAGCTCGGCTTTGACTTCTTCGGGCACTTGAGGATCTGCCAGCTGTTTGTCTATCTCCTCGTATCCTATGCTGTGCATTTTGTCCATCTGATCCATGAACGTTCTGCCTTCCATTTGACTGAAAGCCAGCCCGATCTTCGCATTCACTTGCACGAATTCCTTGTAGTCCTTGAATCCTGCATCCTTGATGATCTTCTCGATCTGCGCATATCCCTGCATCCCTGGATCGATGTCCACTTCGCGCCCCTGCGCATTCTTCATTTTTTCTGCCAGTTCAGGGCCGATTTGCCTGAGGCCAGTATATGCTTTTACGTATTTGTCTACAATTTCGTCTGTGATCTTTGGACCAGTGAAGAATTGGCATCCAGCGAAAAGCGCGAAAGACGCAGAGACAGACACCCGGCGGAGGAAGGAGGCGTGCGATTTCATGTCTCAGTCTGGCTTTCAAAGGAAAATTAAGTCGAACCTTTTTTCTTGTTGAGCAGACGAACATCGCGATTCAATCTGAATCAAAAATACAGGAGTTATCAATGCGATTTTTTTCAGCGGCCATTCTGGCCATGGCAATGCTAAATTGCCAGACCACGGCGAAGGGGGTGCCTGTGCAGCCATCGGCAAAAGTAAAGGAATTTCTAGGGGATTCGATCCTCGGCGTACTGTCTGCTCCTGATTCGGTTACAGCTGTCCTCGTTGAGCCCAGAGGAGGATCCACTGCGGACCATATGGATGGCTTTAAGCTGCTTTCCAAACCTGTCGCACTGACCGCGGAGCAAATCTCCACCTTGCAGAATGCAATCATGGATGAAAAAACCTACGATTTCCTTCATAGTAAACGCCATCCTTTTGATCCTTCTGTTGGCTTCCAATTCAAGAAGGGAAAAGACACAGTCAATGTGCTGGTGAGCTACTACGGAAACCTCTGGCAATTCACCGGAAGCGGCAAGACTCTCATCGAAGACAATGACGGAGCACGCAAGCCACTCCTGAATCTTGCAAAGCAACTCTTCCCCAAAGATAAAGATATTCAGAGTTTCAAAGAAACGATGGAGGGTCAGTAGAATGAAAAAGATCGTTGCACTCATAGCGTTCGCGTTTGTCTGTTCGCTTCAAGCCCAGACTCTGCATATGCTCATCGTTGCGGACACAGCGGACGCGAGCATCGGTAGTTCCACTCTCGCGGATCTGCAGAACATGCAGAACAAAGCTCGCGAGATCGCTTCCAACAGCGGAATGAAATTGAACATGAAAGTTCTCAAATCTCCAGAGTTCAATGGAACCACCACACTCGCAGCAGTTCAGGCCATCAATCCGGGTCCGAATGATACTGTGTTTTTCTATTACTCCGGACATGGATATAGAACGCGCGAATCAAAAACAAAATGGCCAAACATGTATGTGAAAAAGCCACAGCCCGGGCTTGAGTTTTCAAAAGTGCTTGAGATTCTGGATCAGAAGAACCCACGCCTTGTGATCGCTCTCGGGGATTTGTGCAATAGCTTTTCTGATCAAAGCGAACGCAGTGCGAATCTTCGCGCATTCGCGGAACTTCAGCCTTCTAACTACAAGAAGTTGTTTGTGGAATTCAGCGGTAGAGTGTATGCATCTGGTTCAAAGCCAGGGCAGTATTCCTTTGCGATGGAAGACGGCGGTGCGTTCACCAATCAGTGGCTGCAGGCGCTCGGCACTGAGCTTCGCGCGGAGGAACCAAGCTGGAAAAGGTTGATGGCCGTGGCTACAAAGCCAATTCGCATCGGTTCTCCCGACCAGGCAACGCAGGATCCGATCTTCGAATTGAAAGAAGGCAAGCAAGTAGTTGCGCACAACACTGTCGATGAAAACGCCCCTACCATACAGCCAACCAATACAGTAGTGCAACAGGAAGTAACGGATGCGGAAGAAGAAACGGAAGAGTATCAGGAAGACGAACTCTGTCCAGATCTGGCAGAGCTGCTCGGTTCTCTCAAGCAACTGGACGGTGCTCTCAAGCCAGGGATTCGCGTTACCCGAGGAGACAATCTCTACAACAGTCTGGATACGGTGAACAAAGCACTTAGCAGTGTTTCCGAAGCATACGGAGATCCAAAGCTTCAAAAGAGCGTGACCGGACTCTCCACCGCACTGGAAGCAAACAATCTTCAGGCCTACAAGAAAAACCTTGGAAGAGTCATTCAGTATTTTGAAACGCTGAATCAAGATAAGTGCTCAGAATAAGGAGGTTTCTCCTATTCTCGTTCGTATGCGCCGCATCTGCGGCGCTTTTGTTTGATTGCGCCGGCAAAAGTGGGCCGGCGCTTTTTGCCGCCAAATTCGGCGAAAGCTATTACCCGTCTCATCTTGTAAATACAACGAGCACACGTGAATACGTGAAGCTGGACTGGCTCTTCTACGTCATTGAAGTATCCGGCAAGATCGTTCTCGTAGATGCAGGCATGAAAGATGAATCAGTGGCCGATCGCTTTCGCATTCGCGGTTTTCGAACTGCGCCTCAAATCTTGAAACTCCAGGGCATTTTTCCTTCGCAGGTCACCGACATTGTTCTGACTCATGCACATCCGGATCATGTGGGAGGAATTACCTTCTTTCCCAATGCAGTGGTTCATGTTCAGGATGCGGAATTCCAGGCCATCCGTTATGCGCCCAAGCTCGCGCCTGTGAAAAAGATTTTTGAAGAAATTCTAACAAGCGGACATTTGCGTGTACACTCCGGGGACACAGACTTGTATGGCGTGAAGATTCTACTCGCCGGTGGCCACACTCCTGGGTCGCAAGCGGCGGTCGTGCAAACAAGCAACCGGGCGTTCATCATCACCGGGGATGAGTGCTATTTCGCAGACGCTTGCGTGGCACAGATTCCACTTCCGGAAGAATCCGCTTTTTCTCCGGAAAAGAATCAGAAATTTATTCAGAGAGTAGGTTCACAGAATTGGCGGATCCTGACGCTACATGATCCAGCGGTGTTCAGCGCATACGACGCCCGTTTGAGAATTGTTCGTTTGACTCAGTAACGACCGCGCAGTTTTTCAGAATCGTTCTCTGCGATAAAAAGAAAGGCCGCCCGCGGGCGGCCCGTACTCATTTACAAGCTTTCCTGGCAGTCTCGAAAGCGGTCTTCGCCGCCTTCTGACAATCCTTCCGAGCCTGACCATCTTTCGCCTTGCATTCTTTATGCGCGGCTCTATGATCGGTCTTTGCCTTCTGCAAGCAGTCTTCCTTTGGGCCAGCAACGAGAGTCGTTGCCAGAGCCATCGCAACGGCTGGTGCAATCAGTCTGAGTCGTTTCATGATTCCCTCATGGTTTTAGATTCCGTAGATATACGGACAATGGCCGCCTGCGGGGTCAAAAAAAAAATGAAGAGCAATGTTGCGCCAAAGAAATGACGCGCACGGAGCTTCGGGTAGACTGGTTTTGTGTACGAGCTGCGCGAATATTGTGCCGCGATTTTTGCTGAACATTCAGGTAAGCTGTTGCGTTATTTGCGTCGGCTTGGAGGCGGCGCGAATTCGGAAGATATTTTGCAAGAGGTGTTCATTCGCTTCATTCGCGAAGTGCAGCACGATCGGATTCAAAAGGGTTCGGAGCTACGATGGCTGTACCGTGCTTCTCGTAATCTTGCAATCGACTACTATCGTAAGGATCGAAAGAACACCCCCTGGACGGATGACCGAATCGCGGCAACAGGCGAAGGAGAAGGGAAGATCGTGCTTGGTTCTGAGCTTGTTTCCAGGATGTTTGATGTTGCCCGAAAATGCGGACCGGACTATGAAACCCTTCTACATTTGATTCTGGAGACACGCGAGTCTCAATCGTCCATGGCTGCTATTTTGAAATGCTCAGAACGAACGGTTCGTCGTAGGACAGAGACCCTTTTTGGAGCCCTGGAAAGGGGACTGCCAGACTGGCGGGATTACCTCGAGACATGATTTTTTTTGGCCCCCCGGAGGTGGAATGTGCGTAAGGAGAGTGTGAAAGACGATGGCAGTCTGAGTCAGGTTTTGCACCGACGATTCATCGACTCGATTCCCGGGCGGGCGACTCCTTCCCTTAACCGGAACAGCACCCAGGAAACCAGTACTCCGGATCTTCCTGCGGCGCCGAATTGGATCTTTGAGCAGGCGTTTGCGCGCGCTACGTCCCCCCGGACGCGCGCGAACCATACGTTCTATCCGGGTTTGGCGGCAGCCAGTTTGCTCCTGGCTGCCGCAGGCTTTCACTTTTCCCAGATCAATCATAGCTGGAACGGCTTTCGTCCTATGGGTCAGGAAACGGTGCGAACTGGCTCTGAGGCCAGCGAGATCACTCTTCTATCCGGGTTTTCTACCCGTGGACGCATTCATCTGAAGCAAGACACGGAACTTTCTCGCCATGGGTCCGGACACTACGAGCTGCACCAGGGGCAGGCGGAAGTCCACGTTCATCCCCAGGGAAGCACTGTAACTCTCTGGGCCAACGGAATCGAACTGGCAAGTCAGGATGGAGTGTTCACGATTGTCACCGGTGGAGAAGAGAATCCTCAAGGAAGCGTGACACTTACCGTATCTCGTGGTAGCGTAGAATGTTGCCAGAACGGGGAAAACTTTCCAATTTTGCCCGGGGAAAAAATCACGCTTGTAAAACGCGACGCAGACGCCCAGGTTCTCGCATACGAAAGCGAATAACACAGGAACGGTCTGATACTTCCTGGGAGAAGTCTTCAGACTGGTATGACGGCCTTGTAGGCAAGAGTGGTTCGGATTTACATCGCGAAATCATACTCCCTCGCGCGCTCGCGCTGATGGGCGCAAAAAATAAATCGGTGCTTGATATAGGTTGTGGTCAGGGAGTATACAGTCGGGCTCTTGCGGAAGCCGGAGGGCGCGTGACAGGCATAGACGCGTCTCCTTCTCTGATTGAGGCCGCACGCCGTTACCAATCAAAAGTCCCCGTGAAGTATGAATGCGAAAATGCAGAAGATCTTCGCGCATTCGCGGATCAGTCTTTCGATCAGGTGAGCGCGATTCTTTGCATTCAAAATATGAGAAATCTTGATCGCGTTACATCCGAATGTGCGCGCGTACTGAGGCCCAATGGAAGGATGCTATGGGTCTTGAATCATCCTTGCTTTCGCATTCCCAGACAGACATCCTGGGGATTTGACGAAGGAAAGAAAATGCAATATCGCAGGATTGATATGTACATGTCTCCCGCGGAAATTCCAATTCAAATGCACCCGGGAAAACACGGAACCGAATCTACTGTTTCCTTTCACAGAAGCATCACAGATCTATTTTCGATTGCTTCGCGCTTTTCTTTCGCGGCCGTTAAAGTGGAAGAATGGTCATCCACAAGATCCAGCCAGCCTGGCCCGCGTGCGAAAGCAGAGAATCGCGCGCGCAAAGAGTTTCCTCTCTTTATGGCAGTCCTGTTTCAGTTAGTGGTGGGTTGAGTCTTTGTGTTCAGCGGTAGTTTCGACGCTGCGTTCATTCTGAATATTTTTGAGTTTGGCAGTGGCTTGATCCACTACTCCCGGAAGGTCCGTGTTTTTTCTCACTCGTTCATACGCCACGGAAACGGCTGGTGTTAAAAATCCAGTCAGACCCGGGAAGAATCGGACTGCGAGGCGCACAATTCCAAGCTGCAGCAGAGTATGGCCTGTCTTGACAAGTGCCGTTTTGATAGCACTGTCTTCTTCTCTGTCCATTACATACTGTCTGGCAACGTCGCGAAATTTCTCCCCCGTTCCGCGTCGCGTTTCGAGCTCAGTGAGTTTTTCTTTTAGCGAAGGATCGTCCAGATGACACCTCCGAGGCTAATGATAGAAAAGCCAAGCGATACGATGAGAAGCCTTCTCATGATTTGAAGGCCTTTCAACATAGAATCCATTTCTTTTTTGTCCGGAAGCGCTTCGATCCTGCCCTCAAGGTTGCGAAGGTCTCTATGAAGGCCCAGGAGAACGTCCGCATACAATTCCGTATATTCGCGAATTCTGTTTTCAAGATGACGACCGGTCAGAGTGTCCGCGATGTTCGAAAGGCTTTCGCCCATCGTCTGTAGCAGATTGGTGCCCTTGTCTTCTTTCTTTTCCTTTTCCGTCATGATCCTTTCCTGAAGGCTGCTTGCTTTTTCTGTCCCTGCTTTTGCATCACGCCACCAAGGGTTGCTGTTAAAGAAGGGAACGCAGAGGCGATTTTGGCAAGCATTCCTCTGTATCCAGGCAGTAAGATTTCCCTTTGTCTGGTGTCAATTGCACGTCTGATGGCTCCTTCTATGTCTACCGGGGTCAGATAACGGCCGCCAGAAAAGGTCATCGCCGCTTCTTTATAGTCTTTCTGTAAATCGAGCATCGGTGTCTTCACGGCGTCGGGGCAGATGGTTGTGACGAATACGCCGTGTGGGCGCATTTCCTGGGCTGCCGCCAGGCTAAAACCGCGCACCGCATGTTTGGATGCGGAGTATGCGGAGATTCCCGGGATTCCGGCCACTCCTGCAAGCGAAGCTATGTTGATGATATGACCTGACTTCTGCTCCATCATCACTCTGGCTGCATGCGCTGTGCCGATCATGGTTCCTCTCGCGTTGATATCCAGGTGGCGCGCGAAATGATCTTCGTCTGCGTCTGCAATGTAGGCCGGCATCAAGTAGCCTGCATTGTTGATGAGTATGTCCACTCTCTTCCATTTTTTCAAAACTTGCGAGAAGAGCTTCTTCCAGCTCTTTTCCTGTCGAACGTCGAGTTTTTCTGAGATCAATCTTTCTTTGTCCCAGCCGTCCTTCTTTGCTGCCTTTTTGAGAGCGTCTTCATTGATGTCTGTGGCGGCCACGAGAGCGCCAGAGTTCAAAAACGCTCCTGTCAGGTGTCTTCCGATTCCGCTTCCTGAACCCGTGATGATGACTACTTTATCGCGCATGATGAACTCCTTACGTTCGTATCTTTCCAAATTCGAGAGGGCCAAATGTGAATGTTGGTCGGATGCCTGGAAATCCCCAGTAGTGTGTGAGTTCGGAGGAAGGAACCACGTTGTAGAAGTCAGGATTTCGTGCGGAAGGTCCCGCAATTTCCTTTTCCTGCACCATGGAGATGTACTGGTCGAGTCCACCTTCGAGAGTGTTTCCATTCAGGATCACTTCCATTTCTGCCTTTGCCGCATAACGTCTCACACCAGGGATGCGAGACGACATGGGCGCGTAACTGTCTGCGCTTACGCCATTTTCGCTTGAGACCAGAACTCCTTCATCTGTGTGAACTACCAGGGAGTGGTTTCCTTCCGTATGTCCTGGTGTGGCAATCAAAGCAACTCCGTCTCCGAGCATAGTGTCTCCTTTGAGGAGAATGACTTTGCGCGGATCAATTCCTTCAATCCCACCGGGGCAATACCAGTCGAGTTGCGGTCCGATCAGGCTTTTTGTGGAGTCCCATTCCTGTTTCATCACAAGTAGTTTCGCATTCGGGAAGTAAGGCGCCATATTGCGCGTGCCAAGCCATTTGCGTACGTCCTGAGTGTGCAGATGATCGTAAGAAATATAGTCGATCTTTTCGGGGGAAAGTCCAATGGATTGTAGCGCATGTTCTACAGTGGAAAGCACCGGTGCAATAAAACGTTTTCCGATCGATTCGAACGGCCCGAAGGAGCGCGAAAGTCTTTTGAAGAAAGGAGTCTCTCCGTTGTTTTCAATGTCTGATGGAGAAAATAGGAGCGTGCGAAGTCGTCCCTTTTGTTTGAACTGCACAATGTAGAGCCTGTTAAGGATGTGCATCATGGGAGTGGGAAGGGCAAAGGCGTTGAGAAGGCCGTATTTTGTGGGATAGGGGACGCGCACCAGGTCTACCGTTTTGTAGAACTCTGCTTTCTTTCCAGCCAGGAGTTTGTCCCTGAACTTACGTGATCTCTTTTTGATTTCAGAAAGTCTATCTCCCGGATGCGGAAGAGAGCGCGCGCCTGCAAAGTCTTTGATGGGTGTAAATGAATCCATAGTGTGCCTGATGGGAAGGGGGCGCGCATGCTAGAGCAGGTCAAGCCAAAGTCGAATCTGTAGAAGTTGACAACGAGCGCACACTATACCTTTGAGACTATGGCCCAGAAGAAAAAAACTCCATCTAAACCAAAGACTGCTGCAAAGGCAGCCAGGCCCAGACCCACCAAACCGGTGTTTGAATCTAGAATTAGTTTTACAACGATTGGAGTGCGCGACTTCAAACGATCCCTTGACTTTTACCGCGACACAATCGGTTTTAAACTTCATTCATTGCAGGGCGATATCGCGATGTTTGACGTAGGAGGTTCTGTTCTTGCTCTGTATCCGTATCATTTGCTTGCGGAGGATGCGGGATTAAAGCCAGGAGGGTCCGGGTTTAGCGGCATTGCAATGGCGTATAACGTTCGTAATGCAAAGGATGTGGATCGATTTCTTGGCCTTCTGGAATCTCGCGGGACCAGGATCTTACAAAAGGCAGAAGACAAATTCTGGGGCGGGCGTTCAGGCTACTTCGCAGATCCGGATGGTTATCCGTGGGAAATCGCCTGGAATCCGTTCATCAAAATGGACGCGAAGGGCAGACTCATCTTAAAGAAGAAATAACCCTCGCGCACCTACCTCAGAAACGTTGGCTCAGGGTTTTGGAATCGTTCGTGTCTGACCAGGAAGGCGATCTGAACCCTGCATTTGAAACATCCATCCCGGATACTCAGGCGAAAGTGCGCTGACCGCGTCGAGTTGCCCCAGTTCGTCTTCTGTCAGTTTCAGTTGAGTGGAGGCAATGTTGTCGTCCAATTGATCGCGTCTTTTGGCTCCAATGATCACGCTTGTAACTGCCGGCTGTGCGAGCACCCATGCAAGTGCTACGCGAGCGGCGGACGTATTGTGCGCGGCACCGATTTTGATGAGTACGTCTACTATGTTAAACGTCTTCTCTTTGTTCGCTGGAGGGAAATCGAATTTGGCTCGTCTTCCTTCCTGATCCTGATTGGACTTCGTGAATTTTCCAGACAGTAGCCCGCCTGCGAGAGGACTCCACACAAGCAGACCGACGTTTTCGCTTTTTAGAAGTGGAATGATTTCTCTTTCCAGGTCCCGCCCGGCTAGAGAGTAATAGGATTGAATGCTTTTAAACGGTTCAAGCCCCTGATACTTTGAAATGCCAAGACACTTCATCAGATGCCATGCTGCCAGGTTCGATGCCCCGATGTAACGCACTTTGCCGCTGCGCACAAGATCGTCCAGAGTTCGCAGAGTATCTTCAAAATCAGCGAGCACATCGAGTCCGTGGATCTGGAACAGATCGATGTAGTCTGTGCCGAGTCTTCGCAGGCTGTCTTCTACAGATTGCATGATATGAACGCGCGAAAGCCCTGTTTGATTGGCACCTGGCCCCATGCGTCCACGCACCTTGGTTGCGATGATCACATCGCGTCTGCGACTGGAGAGTGCTTTCCCCAGGAGTTTTTCTGATTCTCCAAACGCGTACACGTTTGCAGTGTCGAAGAAATTGATTCCAGAATCGATCGATGCTCCTACGAGCTCGTCTACTTCCTTTTGATCCAGGTTGCCGATCATTCCCCAGATTCCATCTTTTCCTCCGAATGTCATAGCACCCAGACAGAGTTCAGAAACGAGAAGACCGGTGTTGGATAGTTCGCGGTATTGCATTTTGATAAGAAAATACATATGGCTCGCCCGGGCGAGCACGGCTCTGAATTTACAGTTGCGCGCCCGGCCAGAATTTCCAGTGAGTCTCCATGACGCAATCGAAGCCGCGCTGGGCTGCATCCGGCGACTGGAATGCATTTTTCGCACTGTTCCTGGATAACATCGTGAATCTGGTGATCCTATCTAGCATCTTGATGCTTGGATTTGGTTTTCCCAAAGACATTATCTTTCATAAGATTCTACCGGGGACAGCTCTCGGAGTGCTCTTCGGAGATGTGGTCTACAGCATCATGGCCATTCGACTGTCTCGTCGCACGGGCCAGGTGGTCACGGCCATGCCATTGGGACTGGATACTCCATCGACGATCGGAATGGCTGTCGCAGTTCTTGGTCCCGCGTTTTTGAGTCTGCGCGGTCAGGGGATGAGTCCGGATGGTGCGGGGGACCTGGCGTGGAAAATTGGAATGGCAAGCATGCTCTGGATGGGTGGAATCAAACTCATTTTCTCTTTCATTGGCGCCACGATTCAGAAGGTCATTCCAACAGCGGCGTTGCTTGGTTCTCTTGCAGGAGTTGGCATTGTGTGGCTTGCGGCGGATCCGCTCATTCATGTATATGATTTGCCATTCATTGGACTCATCGCGCTTGCGGTATTGACTTTCGCACTCATCGCAAAGCTAGAGCTTCCGTTTCATCTGCCAGGAGCGGCGATGGCAGTTGTTCTGGGTATTGTTCTCTACTATCTTCTGGGAGAATTGAAACTTCTTCCGAAAGATAGCATGCAAGTCTACAAGGGATTCCCTGCGTTTGAAGGAATTCACTTCCTTCTTCCGTTTCCTACACCGGCTGCTTTTCAAGAAGTGTTTGGTAGAGTGATTCCCTATTTGCCTCTCGCCATTCCGTTCGGACTTTTGACGATTGTAGGTGGGATCAACGTGACAGAGGGCGCGCGTCTGGTTGGAGACGATTTTAAGACGCGCGATATTCTACTTACGGAAGCTTTCGCAACAATCATTGCGGGCGTTTGTGGCGGCGTCGCGCAAACTACTCCATACATCGGTCATTCAGCATACAGGCAGATGGGAGCGCGCAGCGCATACACTCTCTTCACCGGGATTGCAGTGGGCCTGGGCGCGAGTCTGGGGTTGGTTGGATTCATTGTGGATTTGATTCCGCGAGCAGCCGTGGATCCGATTTTGATCTTCGTTGGTCTTGAAATTCTGGCTCTCAGTTTCAGGCTCACTCCGAAAGATCATTACATGGCACTTGGCTTTGCGCTCATTCCTGCCATTCTCAGTTTCGTGCACATCAAGCTGAAGCTTCTGATCCAGAACGTAGAGAGAGTCAGCGGCGGAATTTCTTCTACTCTGAGCAATCTGAAACCAGAACAGGCCCGGCCAATTCAAGACGCTCTTTCGCAGCTCATCCCGGTACAGATATCTCAGGAATATCAGGTGATTGGAGTGCTTGGACAGGGATTCATTCTTACATCCATGGTCTGGGCTGCCACGGTTGCCTATCTCATTGAGAAAAGATTCCTGGCAGCAAGCATTGCGATGATGGCCGCCGCGGTTTTTACTTTTTTTGGATTCATGCATTCCGTCTTTCCGGATGGCAACGTGTATCTTCCCTGGACGATCGCTTCGCAGGGAATTTCAGGACGCGCGCTTGCAATTCCATATGAACTTGCTCTCTGTTACATCATCATGGCCGCGCTCTTTCCGCTGTTGTATGCAGCGCAAAAAAAACGGGCGGCATAAGGAGAAGAAAAATGAACAGCGACTATTTGACAAAACTGATCGATTCCTACGACGACAAGCAACTCAGACGCATGGTTTTTTCCATGGATATCCAGGGAAAGCCTCTCTTTAAGATTTTCGAAGATCTACCCGATCCAATCGCGCGAAGCGTCGTTTCTCTCCTGGATATGATTGTTGAATATACGATGAGCGAAGAGTTCGCGCGCGCGCACAGTTTCAAGAAGGGTCTGCGTTGCTTCGAGGAGCTGTATCATCTTTATCATTCCACCGATTTCCTGAAGAACTTCAATCAGTTTGCGGAGAAGAATGGGTTCTACTCTGACGAAGATGAAGCAGTGCCCATGATCAATGAAGACGGATCACTTGAGAAACTTTACAAATATGTAAATATCAAGCACATCACTCCTGGTTTTGGTCGCGATCAGGAAGAGTTAGATTTGAAAATGAGGAACAATCAGGATTTCATCAAGAGCATGATCCCTGGAGACTTTCACATCAAAGCGGATGCCTGCGTTCCAGTCTTCGGGCCAGTCACAGCAGGTAGATACGAACGTGGTCTCGAAGGATTTCGCGTGAAGTTCGTATTCAAGGCCTAGTGCTAAGGAATTTCGCGCTTGGCCTGGATCTAGAACCAGCCGATCCGGCTTTCAATCGACGTGGTGCATTGCATGAACTGGCTTGACCCTGACACAGTAAGTGTCGCGACAGGGGTGAGAGCCCCGTTGTCGGCAATGCTGTACGTAAGAATCACTCCGGGTGCTGCAAATTTCGTCAAGAACAGAAAGCGCCCGCCTCGCTCCATACATACGTGATCAAAAGAAACACCGCCAGCAGTCTGGTCTGTGACTACGGTGAACGATTTGTCCGCGTTGATGCGATATGTCCTTACAATCCCGCTTCCTGTGTTGAATGCATACAGGAATGTTCCCTTTGGGTGCATGAGAATGGGAAGTCCTGGGAGGGGGTCGCTCGAGAGCAGGCTGAGTACACCTGTTGTCTGGTTGATGGAGTAAGCGACGACTCGCGTATTTTGCACCAGTGCATACAATGCGGTGCCGTCAGAGTTGAAAACGCCCTCAGAAGGTTGTTCGCCTCCATTGATAGTAATGCTGCCTTGCGAAATCAATGCGCTCGAACCGTTGATTTGAAACATGTTGATGCCGAAACCACCGCCATTGTTGGCGCTATACAGAAATCTTCCTCGCGGATCGACATCCATCCACTGGCTGTTGTTCGGAATTGTGTTGTTCACCTGGGCCTGCGTGCCCGGCAGTCCGGCGGACAGGGGAAGCCTCCACACACACGTGTTGCCGCATTGAACGGAGTTGAAGAAAAGGGAATTGCCGTCCGCGAGAACGCGCACTCGATGCGAGTTGTTGTTGCCCGTGGTTACAACGCCCACTGACGTGAGAGCCGCGTTGGTCTGGTCGAATCGAAAAGCCTCTATTCCGTCTGATCCGTTCAGCGTCTGGTATACATACGGAAGAGTCGGATGAATGTCGATGCCAATGCCCGCCACGGAAGGAGAGACGATACCGGCCGGTGTCAGGCTTCCCGTGGTATTATCAATGCTAAAAGAGCGCAGCGTTGTGTCTCCGGCACCTACCACGAACAAAAAACGGCTGTAGTACTTCTGGCGGAGGAACAGGACGGCAACCTCGTCGTCCGTCAGCATCTTTGAGGAGGAGTAGGAGCAGCTCGAGAGAACTCCGAAAAGAATTACTCCGAAAACCACGATCGGAGAGTGAGCAGTCCGCATCCCTCCAAATTCGGCTCCTTCCATGGGGTTTGTCAGCTCCTTTTTCGAAATTCCGTCGCTGCCGCTAGCACTCGGCAACCGCTCCGTCCTGCCCAGAATTGGGTAAGCGCAGAGAGATCATCGGTTCGCACAGCCATAGGTGGAGGATTGACACGCCGCGCGAATCGTTTACGGGAATCTTTTCGATTGAAAACGCCCGCGCCTGCCGTCCAAGACTGCTTCGATATGCCGCATAACGTCCGCGCTCCCCAAACGGAACGCCCAAGAGTGCGTGATACTGCGTGCGTTTGCATGCAATACGTCATTCATTGCGTGATAAACCGGTCGCGATGGGGTTCGATTCGCTGCGCGAATCGTTTATGAAATGCGCGGCGAAAATGAAAGCCTCGAAGGCTCAGCGCGATCTGTGTTGCGACGCCCGGGTGCAGTCCACAGCGGAGGTCGGAGCGTCCGAGCGCCGCTTCAGCGCGAGCAGGGACTGCATCCCGGGCGTTGCAGCTAACTCGCTGCCGGCCGCCCGAGGCGATTATTCTGCAGACTGCACCAGGTAGCCCTGGTATTTCTTAGTCACTTCAAACAGTTTGGCAGCATCGATTACAAGATTCTTCAGCACATCTGGCACGATCGCCTGTTTTGGATCGTCTCCGATCCCATTCTTGGGAGAACAGTGCGTTTCCACGCATATGCCGTCAGCGCCGTACGCAACTGCTGCAAGAGCACATTGCGGCACATAGATCGCCTTACCAACCGAATGCGAAGGATCCACAACGACCGGCGCCCATGTTTTTTGTTTGAGAAGCGGTGTGATGGATTCGTCTGGATGATTTCTGTAGCCGTCCATTCCTGGAACGGTGCCGCGCGGGCAGAAGACAACATTTGGATTTCCCTGGGCCACGATGTATTCTGCAGCACAGATAAATTCGGAGAGTGGGCCCATGTGAAGTCCGCGCTTGAGCAAGATGACTGTGCCTTTGCCTGAAGTTTTTTCTCCAATCTTTTTTAGCAGAGAGTAGTTGAGTGCGTTGCGCGCTCCTACCTGGATCATGTGTGCGCCTGCATCGACCGCGATTTCCAGTTGCTCTTCGTCCATGACTTCCGTGTTCACTGGAAGACCGGTTTTCTGGTGTGCCTGCATCAGAATTTCAATCGCCTTTGAATTTCCCTGATAGGAATGCGGACTCGTGCGAGGCTTCCAGACGCCTCCGCGAAGTACATGCGCGCCCGCCTCTTTCACACCGGCTGCAGTTTCGTAGAAGTAATTTGGATTCTTTGGATCGATGGTGCACTGTCCCGCCACTACAAGGAAATCCCGGCCAAGAGTCTTGCCACCGATCGTAATTCTGTGCGTTGCAAGAGATGCCGTAATATCAAGGAGCTTGTACGGGGACTGAACTGTGTCTACTTTGGAGATGTAGGAAAGGCCTTCGAGCCTGTTGATCATCGTTTCGTGGCGTTCATCTCCACGAATGGCGTAAATGGTGCGCGTCGCGCCAGGGATTGGCGTGATGCTACAGTCGAACTCCGACAGGATCGTGTTGACTTCCTGGTATTGCGCTTCTGTCAGTTTCGATTTCTTGGGTATGATCATTTCAATTCCAACAAAAATATCGGCAGGAAGACGGGCGATTCTTTTATAGGTTTATCTATTTCTTATATAGATGATAGGCGCGATTCGCAGACGCTCTTCCACTTGTTGAACTCAGGCCGTCGCAGACCAAACGATTCTAGAATCGTCCAGTCTATGCGGTCCCATTGATCGAGTATAAACCGGGCGATCGCACGAGGGTCCTGGGAAAGAACCGGAAAAGCATGTGTAACACCACGGGTCTGACTTTCGATGGAAACGCCGAGCATTCCTGCCATGGCCTTTACACCTTCGAGACTACTGCGGTTGCGCGTCGTAAGATCGCTTGAGTATCCGCCTGGCCTATACTGACTGATCGGCCTTGTTCTGCTTTGCGATTCGGACGCGAATAGATCATATCCGGTTCCGGGTATGTGCGAAAGACCGGCCTGACTCCGAAAATGAGTGCCTGCAAAAGCCAGATGGCTCCCGGTAGACCACGCCAGCCGCACAGCAATTCCAGCAGTGTTTCTGCTTTCGTTTTCAAACACAGGCAGGTTGTTCAGGATTCCCTGGCTCAAGATCTGGTCGAGAGGGAACGTAGTTAAGAAATGAATGCGTCTGCGGAAGAAGAGTGAGAGAGCCGGGTGACCGCCAGACCAGCTCACTGCGGTGATTTCAGGATGTTGCTCCAGCCCAGCGTGCGCTGCTGCCTTCAAATGATAAAGAGTCCCGTATCCGCTATCGACTGAAATGACATAGTGCGGGATGATCCCGCGGCGAAGCATGGGAGCCAGGGCAGTGTCCGCCGCGCACAGGGTTGCTCTGGAAATGTCCAGCTGCTCTAGATCGTCGAATAACGTTGGCCCCGCGCCGCAGAAAAGAATGGTGCCCGAACCCTTTACGGGCTGCGAAATGAACTCAAGGCGATCGTAAAAAAGACTGCGAAAGAAATTGCGGCTCCACCTGCGAAAGAAGCGAGCGGTTGTGGCACGGTCGATTCGGGTCTCCGTTGGTTCGCGCGAAAGACTTTTTGCGTAATCGTTTATGGCTGCATGAGCAATTGGAAATCGAGCACGATGTCCTGGAAGAGGAAAGATTTGTGCTGGACCAGATGGCAGATCCTCTATGGAGGCAAGGATGCGTGAGCCGGGCGGTGCCACTCCCAGCAGGCGCTCTCGAATGGCGCCTATCGGTTCGAGAAAAAAGACGCGTTCTGCCGGTAGGTGGCGAAGGATTTCAAATACATAGCCGGCTCCGACGCCTGCTATGATGATGTTGCCTGTTGGATTCTGCGAAAGGATGCCGGCGATGAATCGCCGGGCTTCTTCTTCTGGATTGTTTCTGGAGTGAAGCGGTTTACCGTCTACAGTGTAGTTTGGTTTTCCGTCTGGATTCGGAGAAAAGCCTGGGGAGGGATCAATCATCCTCCGGCTCTGAATCCTCCTCGTCGTCATCGTCGTCAGAGTCCTCTTCGTCCTCGTCTTCCTCTTCTTCTTCGTCAGCCGCTTCGGATTCGTCTCCGTCTTCGCTGTCTTCATCGAGCTTCGCGGTTGGTTCGATTTCGCCAATGTCCTCATCGCCGAGATCTTCTTCCGATTCTTCTACAACAGGAACCCTTCCACGCGCTGCTGCAATTTCTGCAGTAGGAGACGCAGAAGTTGCGCCCGGGCCATGGAGTTCTTCGAGGAGAGCCTGACGGGCCTCATCTGCGATGTAGTCGTACTGAACAATTCCGTCTGACAGTGCAATCATTGCCTTTACAGCAGGCTTGCGATTTGTATATTTCTTGGGGATGTCAATCTGTTCCAGCTTGTCGATGACTTCGAAAGCCGCTACAGTTGTGGCATACTTCTCTTTCTCTGCGAGCTGGAGAAGTTTTGATATTTCAAATTCTTTGGCGTCTCTGGACATGGTAATTTTAAGGAAATGCCACTTTTTCAATTTGGTACAATTATGCCACTAAAAAAAACACTGTTCCTGGCCTGGGTTTTGCTAGCAGTCTTCGCCTGCAGGCCTGCTGCGAGGTCCAATTTCGGCGTAGATCAGTGGTCCGGCCGGCTGCTGGACGGCTCTGTGATTCATTTCAGTCAGATCGACGCCCCGAAGCTGGTGCTCAATTTTTATAGCCCCACCTGCCAGCCGTGCATTCAGGAAATCCCAGCGCTCGAGCACTTTGCCGCGGAAGCGGCTAAAAGAAAGATTCCGGTGTATGTAGCTCTTGAATCCAGTCCTTCTTCGCACGGTCTCAATCTACCGGCGGACGCAACCCCGGAGGATAGATTCCAGGCAATTCGCAATCGCATGATGGAAGACATTCAAAAGTATTCGATGCGCCTTCCAGTGGTAGTCATGGACGATAACTTTCGAATCAATCCAGAATATGGAACTGTGACTGGAACTCCTGAGACTCTGATCTTCTCCACGAAACCGCTCTTGCTCCGATATAATTTCATTGGTCCCATCGGCACAGCTCAAGATGCGGCGACGATTGAAAGACAGCCACGCTACCAGTTTGCACTGGAGAGACTTTGATGGCAAGATTGCAGAAGAAATCGGCGCGGTCTCCATCGAGATCAGAAAAGCGAGCTGGTTCATCCGTGGTTCTTTTGTCTGCGTCCATCATCACCTTCAATGAAGAGCATCGCATCTTTGACTGTATTGCGTCCGTGCATGACTTCTGTGACGAAGTGCTTGTGCTGGACTCTTTCTCAACGGATAAAACAGAAACGATTGCTCGCAAGTTCCCCAAAGTACGTTTCTACAAACATGCTTTCGATGGTCACGTGCAGCAGAAGAATCGGGCATTTGAAATGTGCAGAGGAAAATGGATTCTTTCTCTCGATGCAGATGAAAGGTGTGATCCAGAACTTGCGTCCTCTATTCAGGAATTTCTTCGCACATCCGCGGATCATGGCCCGGACGGAATGCGAATCAATCGCCTTACGATTCATATGGGCAGACCCATTCATCATGGTGGTTGGTACAATGCGCGTTACCGATTGATCAAGAAAGGGAAAGCTGCCTGGGGAGGAGAGAATCCGCACGATCAGATCTTCCTTCACGATGAACCCAGGTGGAAGACAAATCTTGGTCCGGTTCTTTCCGGAAACCTGGTACACTATTCTTTCAAAGATCTTTCGGATCAAATTGGCACCATCAACAAGTTTTCGAGCATCATTGCCTTCACTCGAAAGGGAAAAGGAAAGAGATTCTCACTGATTCGACTCCTGTGGAAGCCATTTCAGAAATTCCTTGAGATCTACCTGCTCAAGCGTGGCTTCCTGGACGGAATGCCTGGATTTGTGATCGCGTATTCTTCCGCCTTTTCCTACTTCCTGAGGGAAGCAAAGCTGTATGAACTTCACCACGGTCTCGATCGACCATCCAATCTTCGTCCAGACTATAAAGTACAACGTTAGTCGCTTTTGAGGTCTGTTTGCGAATCAAAGTCCGCGTAAAGCCTGGCAGCAAGAAACCCGGGATCGAAAAGACGGAAGACGGCTGGATCATTCGGGTCAGGGAGCGCGCTGTGGAAAACAAGGCAAACGAGGCAGTCATAGAAGCCGCAGCACAAGAGCTTGGCATTCCTCGCAGTCGTCTCCGAATTGTGCTTGGTGCAACTTCGCGCACGAAAGTGATCGAAGCAGACTGTTAATTTCTTGAAGGATTCTGCGCGCCTTTCAACTTCTGAGCGTGGGCTCCCAGGACCATCACGAAGGCCATCGATTTCTCGAGGCAATTGCGGAGAGCCACGCCGCCAGCGTTGGAGTAAATCTTTCTGAAAAACACAATCACGCGGTTTTCAGGAAGGTGCAGTCTCTTTCCACTCCTCAGGCGGCTCGAAGCGGAGCCTATTTCACAGTGGGTCCCATTGCATTTGATGGCATTGGTCAGATTCCACGCAAAGAGCTCGCAGCGGTTCTAAAAAACCTGACGCGCGATCGTCTTGTGGTTCAGGTTCTTAGATTTGAATTTGAAAACGGTGCGATTGTCTTTAAGCCATGTTTCCTCGCGCGACCTCAGGACAGACCGGAGTCCATGCGGCAGATTTATGAGGAGATTATTTCTCAGTCAGCCACTGCATTTGAAAAATGGATGATCCAATCGCCTGTGACTGCGGTACAGCTGGCCCGGGAGATGCAGGTTGATCTGAGCGCGGGAAAGGAGTTTTCTTTCAATTCCTTAACCAGCTTTCTGTCGCTCGATACGTTCGTAAATGTTCGCCTCTTCGACGTACTACCCGATTCGGAAATGATCGAGGCAGTTCTGGGCGATATTCGAACTTCTCTGCTCGAAAGAAATCTATGCGTGTATGTGGCCGGTTACGGAATACTGAAGCTCGCTGGAGCCAATGCTGCGGATCTTTTTGACGCTGCGTCTGATTTCATGATCGATCGGGTGGCGCCGCGCTATCGCAACCGGGGAAACTGTCGCCGCGAACTCGCGCAGATTGCGGTGGAGGAAGGGATTTACCATATTGACGAGTTTGTTCCGGAGACACCTGATTTTCTGGTTTGCCGCGCAGAAGAATTGCGGAGAGTGGGCCCTGGAGATCCACCAGAATCGCCAAACGGCCGTTATGCGGGCGCGATGGCAGTGGAAATTGTCGTGGCTCTGGCCCCCACTGTAAAAGAGAAGTATCTGGCAGACTGGCGCGCGGAGAACGAAAGAAGCATTGAGAACATCAAAAAAAAGCTCACAGGCGTGAATGCGGCGTGGCTGGATTTGATGAGCTTCACGGATCAGAAAGATTTGATGAAGATGAACCCGGCGAATTGGAATCGTCTTGTGGGAGATGAAAGTCTTCTGTACGGCGCCTGGGAACTGCCCAGAACCACGATGCACATTCTGGTGCACAGAAAATCATCTGTTTTTAGAAGGATTGTCCGCGGCATGGTAGATTCCGTTGCGCCCAGGGAATGGCAGGTTCTGGCTCTGAAGGATCTCATCGAAACATACGAGGACTATTTCAAAGATTTATTTCTGGATCGCGAGTTCGTTCAGATGTACGGCCAACTTTTGCGGAGAGCCTATCTTCCGTACATGAACTGGTTCTTTCGATTGCTGGTTGCATTGAATATCAAGCTCTTTCAAGACGTAGCGTTTCAGGGCGCGAAGAAGAGAATCGCTCGTCATCAGGCCGTGCTTGAAGCGCGAAACCATGAACGTTATCTGGAATTGATGAAGCAGAGAGAAGAAGAACGATTTAAGAAGACCAATCAAATCAAGAGAATGGCCCTTTCGAATCGTATGATTGATCGTCTGGATTACTACTATTTTCAAGAGGGTAGTCTTCCCACTGTAGGACGCCTTCGCGCAGAACTGGGAAACATTTCAGAAGAGGATTTCGAGGCGCTTCTCAAAGAAGAAAGATTTCAGGTAATTACAATGAACCGTGGGGATTCCAGAGACGATCGGCTTTTGCTCTATCCTCTGGATGGAGGCTGGAAGGCAAAGTCCGCGCGTCTGGCTGAGGCTCTTGATGCGCAGGAAAAAGAATACGATCGCCCGGATGCGGACGAGTTTCAGAAGAAAGTTCTCACCTCTATTCGCGGCCTTTCCAGAGTTGTGAAGAAATCTCCGTCCATTCGACTGCCGGAGTCAGGGATGGACCCGTATGAAAGGCTCGAAAAGGAAATTCGACTATATAAAGAGAGGAGGCGTTCTTCGCCCGAAGAACTGGAAGTTTAGTCTCAGGGTTGGAGCAGTTTCTTGAACAGTTCCATGCCCTCTGCAATCGGATCAATTTCGGATTTCTTAGTTTCTGGATGACGCGCAAGCTCGAGCACCACCAGACCGTAACCCCAGGACCACATGGCGCGCGCGATTGCGTGATAGCCTGCGCGATCGCAACGGATAGCTCCATTTTTTGCGCCCTGTCTGACCGTTTCGAAATAGACGCGATAACTGGGTGAAATCAGGGAAAAGCTTTTTCCTCTCCCACCCATTGCAAACATGAGTTTGTGTAGCTCGCGGTTTGCGGATGCGAACGATTTGTATGTTTGCATTAGTATGAAAATTTTATCAAAAATATCAACTTTTGTCTGCACGGCAGCCTTGAGTTCTGCCGTGAGCCTAGCTTCTCCGTCGTCTATGAGTGCCTTGAGTATTTCTTCTTGATTTGTAAAGTATACGTAGGGTCCGGCCACGCTGCAATCCAGGAGTGCAGCGATGCGCCTCATGCTGAGCTTCTCCATGCCCTCTGTCTCAATGATTTTGAGAGCGGCATCCAGGATGAGTTTTTTTGTAAGAGGCGGTCGCTTTGCGGAGGCTGTCTGGATGACGGACGCGTTTTCTTTGCGGGCCATTGCGTCTAATGCACCTTTCTCATGCAAAGCTCAAGTAGAATCCGGCCAGATGCCACTTTTATTGCGCCATCGAACTGCGATGCCTGCCGTAGAGCACATAAATCACAAGTCCAATCGCCATCCATACGAAGAAACGAATCCAGGTCTCCAGCGGAAGAGAGATCATCAGGAATGCACACGTGACTATGGATAGAATGGGAAGCCATGGAACAAACGGAACTCGAAAGCCGCGCTTTCTATCTGGTTCTGTCCGTCGTAGTATCAGTACGCCCGCAGAAACAATCACAAACGCAGCCAGTGTCCCTATGTTTGCCAGATCTGCAAACGTGCCAATGTCCCAGATCCCCGCCGGGATTCCAACCACCAGCCCTGCAATCCAGGTGCTGATATGCGGAGTGCGAAATTTTGGATGAACGCGCGAGAACGCCGCAGGAAGAAGACCGTCACGCGACATTGCATACCAGATGCGGGCCTGGCCATATTGAAATACGAGCAGGCAGGAAATAATGCCCACAACGGCTCCCGTTCCAACCAGGCTTCGAATGGAATCAAGACCCAGCGCTTTGAGTGCTCCTGCCACGGGCGCCGGATTATTCAGAGTGCGATAGTCCGCGATCCCCGTCAAAACAATGGCCACGGAAACGTATAACAGCGCGCAGACGATCAGAGAAGCAATGATGCCGATCGGCATGTCGCGTGCAGGATTTCTGGATTCTTCTGCTGCCGTAGACACGGAGTCAAATCCAAAGTAAGTAAAAAAGACAATCGCTGCGCCGGCCATGACCCCGGAAAAACCACCCGGAAAGAATGGATGATAGTGCTCGAAGCGAATGTATTTTGCGCCACCAATGATGAACAACACGATGGCTCCGAGCTTGATGAGAACCATGAGATTGTTTGTATGTGCGCTCTGGCGAACGCCGCGAACCAGCAGAATCGTCAGAATCATCAGTATGATAAACGAAGGCAGATTGAACCACGCTCCCGTCATCGCGCCGTTTTCAATGAGTGGTCGCGAAAGTTCAGGCGGGAGACGAATTCCAAAAATCGACTCCAGAACATCGTTGAAGTAAGCGGAGAAACCAACCGCAACAGCCATATTGGATACAGCGTATTCCAGGATCAGATCCCATCCAATGATCCAGGCGATCAGTTCACCAAGCGTCGCGTAGGCGTAGGTGTATGTGCTGCCAGCCACGGGAATCATGGAGGCCAGTTCCGCGTAGTTGAGTGCAGCCAGAGCGCAAATGAGTCCGGTGATGAGGAAGCTGACTGAAATCCCGGGTCCCGCCGGAAGTCTTCCGTGGGACTGTATGTCCAGTCCGCCCATGATGATGTCCAGAACAGGAGCGTGCAAAAGGGAGGTTGTGCTCAGATTTTCCCCGGCTGCTGCATTTCCAGTCAGGATAAAAATCCCCGCTCCAATGATGGCTCCCACTCCCAGGGCGATCAGGCTAAATGGGCCCAGGTTTCGGTGCAGAGCCTCTTTCTCCGTCTCTGAAAGCAGCTGATCGATTGGTTTGATGCGACGGGCCATGCAGTTCACTGGTCCTGAAATGATTGCCTGTCAAAGCAAATTTGGCATTCGTGTAGTATGCAGAATATAGTGCAGCCCGCAGAAGCCGGACTTATCCCCGAAACATTTGCAGATTCTCCTTTTGCTTATTCGCGGTTTCGCACGCGCGAAGTGAAAGTTGGAAACGTGGGCGTCGGTGGCACAAACCCAATTCGAATCCAGTCCATGACGATTTCTGATACCATGGACACGGAAGCCACGGTCAAAGAAGCGATCGGCCTGATCGAAGCTGGCTGCGAAATCGTCAGGATCACTGCTCCACGTGTCAAAGAAGCGGAAAACTTGAAGAATATTAAGAATCGCCTGGTTGATCTGGGTTACAACCAGCCTCTGGTTGCGGACATTCACTTTCTCCCTCAGGCAGCCATGACTGCGGTTGAGTACGTTGAGAAAGTTCGCATCAATCCTGGGAACTTCGCAGATAGAAAATTCTTTGAGCTGCGCGAATACACAGATTCGCAGTACGAAGAAGAGCTTGAGCGCATACACGACGCGTTTCGGCCGCTTGTGCTGCGTGCGCGCGAACTGGGCCGCGCTCTGAGGATTGGCACGAATCACGGATCTCTTTCTGACAGAATCATGAATCGATACGGAGACACCGCCCTTGGAATGGTTGAGTCCGCACTCGAATTCATTCGAATTGCGGAGCACTATGATTTTCGCGATATCATCATCTCTATGAAAGCGTCCAATCCAGGGGTGATGATCCAGGCATATCGCCTGCTTGTGGCGCGTTTTCGCAGGGAGAACATGGACTATCCACTTCATCTGGGAGTGACGGAAGCAGGTGGAGGAAAAGACGGAAGAATCAAATCCAGCATTGGGATTGGAAGCTTGCTCGATGACGGAATCGGGGATACGATCCGCGTTTCTTTGACGGAAGATTCGATCCACGAAATTCCAGTCGCAAGGAAGATTGCTTCTTACTATGACGCGCGCCGAGCCCTTGCCGGAACGTCTGAGAACGGTAAGAAAGAACTTGAGAAAATTTACATTCAATCTTTCCCATATCACCGCTACGATCGGCGTGGAAGCGATGCTTGCACTGTCATCGGGGGGAAAAATCCAATCAAGATTGGAATGCGTGAAGAACTGGTAAGACCGGAAGATGCAGCATCGCTCAAAGCCCGAGGCCTTGATTTTGTAATTTCAAAGAATCAAACTCCGTCGTCGAATTCCGGTCTTCCTGTAATTGGAGCGGATCTGCTCAGTGACGTTTCTCTCTTCGCGCCCGAGGAATTAGAAACCGCAGTGCTTGCGATGAAAAGTGCGAAGATGGTTTCTGTTCATACAAATGAGCAGGATATCACCAGGTCTACGAGGCTTGCTGCGGCGGCGATGAAACAGAATGGTTTGAATCTACCCATCATTCTGTTTGCCAGGTTCTCCTCGCTTGAGGAAGCCCTCTATCAAGCTTCCATTCACTTCGGAGGATTGCTTCTCGACGGGATCGGAGACGCACTGGTCATAGACATAGCGGGTGCCGGTCCGGATCAGGCAAGTCATCTGTTGGATTTGTCCCTGGATATTTTGCAGGCTACCAGACTTCGTCTTTCGAAAACTGAATTCATCAGCTGTCCGTCCTGCGGCAGAACGTTATTCGATCTTCAGGATACAACCGCCAGAATTCAAAAGCGCACTGGCCATCTCAAAGGTGTAAAGATCGCCATTATGGGTTGTGTTGTGAACGGGCCCGGGGAAATGGCAGATGCGGATTTTGGTTATGTGGGTGCGGGGCCTGGAAAGATTCATCTTTATCGCGGTAAGGAAATAGTTAAGAAAAGTATACCATCTGAGATTGCAGATGAAGAGCTGGTGCGCCTGATCCAGGAGCACGGAATGTGGGTGGAGCCAGGAGCAGGTTGAGCACTGGATTATGGAAAGGAGAGGGACGTTTGCACGTCCCTCCAATGGATCGACTGGTTGTTATCGCGCGGGCGCAGGCCACGCAAAGGTTACGTCTTGCTGGCTCCCGGAAGGAGCGTGGCAAACTTTTACATTCGCAGCAGTGGAACAGGATCCAGTGCCTGTGATTTTGCATCCTCTGGATTCGCATGCTTTCCGATTTGCCTGGTTGTCTACACCGTTAGACAATCTGCATTGCTGGCATCCGTTTGTGCTTCCGCTTCCGCAGAGCACGCATTTGTCTGCGAAAACGCTGGTTGGCAGTGCTGTGAGTGCTGCTAGTGCCAGGATCGCCGTGAACAGTATCTTCATGTTATCCCCCGCAAGATCCAAATGATTGAATCTTCGCATTGTTTGCCAATTTTTGTGGTTCGCGTTTGCAGTCGTCTACTGGTTTTTGATATCCCGCGGAGTTAAAAAAAAACTGTTTCATAACATGATCTTGCGACTCATTCCAAGAAAAGATCGTCCAACCGCAGATGAGGAAGTTTCTTCTATTTTTCCTGGCTCTTGCCGGATGCATCCCTGAACCGCGGCGCATTCCAGGGGATCCACTGGATTCTCCTCTGCTAGACTATTTGCTGTTTCGCAGCACCAGAACCGCAAGTTGTGCCGATCGTGGTTTCTGCTATATTTACTCATCTCAGAATCCACCCGCGACTGGTAGCTACGGAGGCATTGCAGGTGCAGACGCGATGTGCTCGCAGGACGCGGCGCGGCCGGCGGCAGCAACATATCCGATCAAAGCATTTCTTGTTGGAACGACTCGCCGTGCATCTCTCACTGCCAGTGCAGGGGACGGACAACTCGACTGGGTCTTGCGTTCTAATCAGCAATACAGACGATCAGACGGTACGACTGTCATTGGAACTACAGGATCGAATGCTCTTTTTACTTTCCCCCTGGCTGCATCGTTTGGAACGGTAGGGATTGGCTTTAGAACTGGATTGAACGTCAACTGGACAACCGTGGGCAATGATTGTCTGTCATGGACGGATGGGTCAGTTGGGCAGACATCGGAGATTGGCACTGCCAATCAAACCAACAACACTGCCATCGGAGGTGGCAACATCACATGTTCCAATCCAGGCTACTACCTGATGTGTGTGGAGCAGTAAATTCTGTTTATTTCCTTGCCCTGTAAAAGACCCCCGGCATACCTCGGTTCTGGCCCCATTCGGGGTCATTGATCTCGGAGGATATTCAATGTTCAATAAGGCAACTACGGCAGTCCTTTCCGCAGCTCTTCTGCTGGCTGGATGTGGACCGTCCATCATCACGAATTCAAAAGCGAAGTTCCCGGTTCCGGTAGCGGACAATGCACCTGCATTCCTGTTCCCAATCAACCTTTCGCACGCTGGAATCTCTGGTGATTCTAAGACTCAAGGAATCAGCGTAAGCGCTGGCATTGCAGCTAAATTTGGAAAGAAAGTAGTATCCGGTCAGCAACTGTTTGATCAGGTAGGAAACCTCTCTTACGAACTGGCAGAAGCGATTTCTTCTCAGGCAAAAGCTGGAACATGGACTATGACTGGTCCGGCTGCAACTGTAGCTTCTTCTCTGTCCACAACCATGACTGGAATCCTCAGCAAGCTAGTTAGCTTGAACCTGATTCCTGCTGGTTACAAGTTCAAGTACATCATCGCAGTTCACTCACATGGATCTGCTGGTATGGCACCTAAAACTGTAGTAGTAAACAGCTGGGGCGGTATCTATGATATCGAAAGCAAAGAGATTCTCGATTACATCGAAAGCTCTGACACAATGGTAGACGACGAAAAAGTTGCTCTGGGCAACTTCCCAATCGTATACAACGGTATCATTCAGCACCTTCTCGACGGTAAGTGATTCAATCACTCCGGGGCCGCCTGCCATTCTGCGGGCGGTCTATCTTTTAAAAACCATGATTCGCATTCTACTAACTTCTCTTTTAGTTTTTTCCTCTTTCGCCTGCGGCAAAAAGGAACCGGTCGCCGATTCTGAGCTGATCGGTACATGGCGCGGGTCGGTTCTCATCGTAGACGTCGAATTCATATTCACGAAAGACTCCTATCAGCAGAGAACCTTTTCCTTTAACAACGTGATGATTGGCGGAACCAAAGGAAGTATGACTGTGGAAGGCCCTGTGATTCGCGTGCACCAGACCCAGGAGTATCGCTATGACAACGATACGCGCAAGGGCGCCTGGTTTGACAAAGAGGCAAATTACACTATTTCGTATAAGATTTCCGGGAACAATATCTCCCTTCATCCGTCCACTTCCTCAGAAACCATGGAGCTTTCCAAAGAACAATGAAGAGTGTTGCGCCGCGCATTTTCGCGTGCGTCCTCCTGTTTGCAGTGGTTTCGAATTGCATGACGGTTCTCACTTTGACCAACTACAAGGATCGCTATCAGCCGGTTCTGTATTCGGGGGTAAGAACAAGTTTGGGGTATGATCCTCATGCGCACAATCCCCTGGCCGGTCTGGTTCAGACTTTGATGTTCATTGATTTGCCTTTCAGTGCTGTCCTGGACACTCTGATTCTTCCTGCGACCTTACCGTTAGCCGCCTTTGCTCAAAGCAAGGATCATGCATTCGAACGACAGGGGAATCCCTATGTTCGTCTGGTTCTGCCTCCAGTGCTGGATTTACTCTTGCTTCAGGGTAACTATTCGCTCGAGGATGGACAGAACCCCTTTCCTCCAGCTTCGCGGGACGCGCAGCAGTCGGACAATTCCACGTACAAATTGATTCACCTTCCCGTGAAGAATCTGGAAGCCGGCGTTCCAGGCTGCTATTTGCATTGCGCCACGCGCGAGGAGGCCTCTGGCCTTTTTTCTCTAGGGCGCAGCGGAGGCGTTTCGTGGAGGACTCTCGGCTTGATTCGAGTCAAAGGCGTCTACAAGAGAGAGCGACCCTATCGCAATGAAACCTTTCAGTACTGTTTGCCGGACGGCGGAACGCGAGGGGATGACAACGTGCAGTCCATGGCCATCAACCGCATGTGGCAATGACGCTTTCCCTGCATGCAAAGGGGATTGCATTGCAAGAAATCATTTTGGCAGTCTTTACTACGTGAATCCGGACGCGGGTAAGGTTCTTTCAGAATAGCGCTTCCGCATTCAACCGTGCAAGTAATCGCGGTACTCTTTGTACAGGTGAGCGTCCAGTTCGGCCAGGCGCGTTTCCAGTTCCTGGATTGCTTCTTCATTGTAGTCGTGCAGGTAATGATGCTGCAACAGAACCAGGATGAAGAAGCAGATACGTGCGCGCACTCTCTCCTTGTATTTTTCAACCACACGCTCTAAATCCGGGCTGAGTCTGGCCAGGTCTTTGCTGATTTCTTTGACTTCCTCCGGCAAAAGTCTTCGCAGAGGCAGGCGTTGTGCCAGAGACATGAGCTTTGCCGGAAACCACACGGAGGCAAGTTCTTTGTTCTGATCTTTTTCTTCGTAGACTCGCGTGAATACGTCTGAAGCAGGATGAGAGGCGATGAGAGATGGATCTATGATGTCCGGTTCTAGAATAAACGCATCGCGATAGTAGCTGAGCCCTTTTGCAAGAGTCTCGGGATCTCCGGCTGCGCTCGCACATAGGGCCTCTCCCAGTAGAAAGAGAACTTCAGGTGTGGATCGCACCTTTCGTGCGAAATGAAGAATCTCCGCAGCGTTTGCATAATCCTCAATGCGAATGAGGCATCTGCCCAATTCCGCAAGAGTGCGCGAATCATGGGTCAGTCCACTATCCTGGAACGATAGGCGGAATTCTTCTGCCGCGCGCCCCAGAATGGACCTCATCGCAGTTCGAAAGCTGGAAAGTCCCGAGAATTCTTTGTCGTTTGCAAGTGCCTCAAACTGATCCCACGCTTCCACCAGCGCGCTGCCCCGCGCCTTGCCTGGAGGCGCTTCCAGGATCATGCTGTGGCGATTGTCCCAGTATGCGGATGTGTAAAATCCGCAGATGTAGTCCGACTCCTCCGGGTATTCTTCGAGCAGAGAGCCGTAAATGTCTTTTGCTCGCGCAAATTCGCCCGCGGCGAGAGCTTCCTGGGCTTCCTGGGCAGATGTCATCTAACGGTAGTTGGAAAAGCTGGTGTCAAAATCGAAGTTTGCTTCTTTGATCATGCGGATGATTGCCTGCAGCTCGTCTCTGTCCTTTCCGGTTACACGAACCTGGTCTTCCTGGATTCGCGATTGAACCTTTAGTTTAGATTCTTTAATAATTTTGGTGATCTTCTTGCATTGTTCCTGATTGAGTCCGCTTTGAATTTCCGTTTTGCATTTAAACTTTCCGCTTACATTGGATTCAAACGGGCCGAACTTGAACGCTTTGAGGCTGATGTTTCTTTTTACGAGCTTGGATTGAATGACATCAATGAGTTGCTTGAGCTTCATTTCATCCTGGGCTTCCAGGTTCAACGTGTCTTTCTCAAGGTCGATCGTAACAGGGGACCCTTTGAAATCGAATCTGTTTTCAACTTCTTTGCGCACTGCATCGAGTGCGTTGGTCAATTCCTGACGGTCAACCTTGGAGCTGATATCGAAAGAATATTCCGTGGCCATGCACTCTGATGACCTCCTGGCATCAGGAGTGCAAGCTTTCTTTCAACAGACCCTTCGCACGCTGCACGGCGCTTTCGAGGCCGGATGCGTCCTTGCCGCCAGCCTGCGCCATTTCTGGTTTGCCGCCCCCGCCGCCTCCTATGAGGCCGGAGGCTTCGCGAATGAGTTTACCACAGTCAACACCGGCTTCGACCGCACCCCGGTTTGCCATGAAGATCAGCACCGGGCCTTTATCCGTTTTCAACCCAAACAGGCCACAGAATTTGCGATGCTTTTCTTTCAGCGAATCTCCGAGCTGTTTGACATTTTCGGGTGAAACACCTTCAAATGTGCGCGCGCAGAATTCCAGGTCTCCGAGCTTTTCTAGCTCGACTTCCTCCGCGGAAAGGGTTGCTCCTCCCTGGGTTTTGCGCGAGAGCTTGGAGTATTCGCGCGCCGCTTTCTCAAGCGCCACAGCATCCTGTTCCAGAAGAGAAGTAAGAGGAGACACTCCGGCCGCTCCCATTCCCAGGAGCCTCGATTTTTCCTCTGTGGTTGCTTTTTGCTCTATGAGGAACGCCTTCTTTTCATCTGCACTCAAGGTTGATGCATGCACCTGATCGTTGTGCGCTGATATGGCTTTTGTCAGTTTCGCAATGGCTTCCTCAAAGAATCTGGCCGCAGCCGAGCCCGCCACTGCCTCGATCCTTCTATTGCCCGCACCCGGACTACTTTCTTTTACGATGTGGAAGTACTGAATGTTTCCGGTATTGGGAACGTGACACCCACCGCATAGCTCTCGCGAAAGCTTTCCATCCTCTCCCATGGAAATGACGCGCACTTCTGTTCCGTATTTTTCTCCAAACGTGGCGACTGCTCCGGCTGTCTTTGCCTGGTCAATCGGCATGATGCGCGCATCCACTGCTGCTTTCTTCGCGATGGCTGCGTTGACATGTTCTTCCACTTTGCGCAGGATATCTGCGGGAATTTTTTCCCCGTGCGAAAAATCGAATCTCAGGTAGTCAGGCGAAACCAGCGAACCAGTTTGCGAAACATGATGCCCGAGCGTATCGCGTAAAGATTTGTTCAGCAAATGAGTGGCACTGTGATGGTGAGTGAGATTCTCACGCCTTTCCGAATCTACATGCAACTCCACCGAATCGCCCACGGATACTTTGCCGTGAGTGATCTCTCCAATATGGAGAATCAGGCCTTGCTTCTTTTTTGTGTCGAGCACAGTGAATACATTCTGCCCTGAGGTGATTTGTCCCGTATCCCCGAGCTGACCGCCGCCTTCCGGATAAAAAGGAGTATGATCGAATACCAGGATTGCCTGAGAAGGTCCGTCCTTGGCTTCTATGCTTGGAACAGACTCCGCGTCCGTGGATTCTCCCTTTGTGCGAAGAATCAAGATAGCCTGCACCTTCGCAGAATCCTGCATGCGCTCATAACCTGTGAATGAACTCTCTCCCGGAGATTTGAAATCCGCTGGAAAAGACCAGTCTTTGAATGCAGTGTGCGCATGCGCTCTGTCTCTTTGTTCTTGCATGCAGGCTTCGAAGCCTTTCATGTCCGTAGTGAGACCTTGTTTTTCTGCAAGCTCCACTGTCATTTCAAGAGGGAAGCCGTATGTATCATACAATCTGAACGCTTCTGCTCCGCCAAAGACGGGCGATTTTGCTGCCTGAAAGGCGGCCATGTATTCTTTGAAACGAGCCAGCCCCTGTTCGAGTGTGCGAAGGAATCTTTCTTCTTCTTTGCGAATCACAAGTTCGATTTCACCTGCGCGTTCCTTGAGTGCAGGATAAAAAGGTCCAAAGATCCGAACCATCTCAGGTACGAGTCGATACATGATTGGTTGTTTGATTCCGATTTCCTGTGCGAACAGGAGTCCACGGCGAATGATTCTGCGAATGACGTATCCCCTTCCTGTGTTATCGGGATAGATTCCGTCTGACAGTGCGAAGGTGGTTGCTCGCGTGTGATCTGTGAGTACGCGAAAGGAAGGTGCTGTATGCTTGTTGGTTGGATCGTATTCGACTTTTTTCTTATCTTCGCGCAGTGTTTCCGTGAGTCCTTCTATGAAGCGGATGATTTGTTTCATTTCATCCGTGTCGTAGACTGAGTTTTCTTCCAGTTTGAGCATTGTGATTCGCTCAAGCCCGGCTCCGGTGTCTATTCCAGTCATGGGGAGTGGATGAAGTTTTCCAGAAGTGTCCTGGTGAAATTGATTGAACACAAGGTTCCAGTATTCCATGAACCGATCGCACGAACAACCAGGGCCGCAGGACGCGTCTGGTTTGCGATTGCAGCGTTCTTCTCCTCTGTCGAGGTAGAGTTCCGAGCATGGTCCGCAGGCTCCTGAATCTCCAGCAGGCCCCCACCAGTTTGCGTCCTTTCCAAGTCTGCGAATTCTGTTCATAGGAACGCCGACTTCTTTGTGCCAGATTTCTTCTGCTTCGTCGTCGTCTTGATAGACTGTAATGTAGATCTTTTCTGGATCGAGGTTTAAATGCTTCAGTGAAAACTCATAGGCCCACTGAATGGATTCGCGTTTGAAATAATCTCCGAAGCTGAAATTGCCGAGCATTTCAAAAAAAGTACAGTGTCTCTCTGTCTTTCCAACGGATTCAAGATCTGTTGTGCGAAGGCATTTTTGAATCGTGGCCACTCGAGGGGAGGGCGGCTTTTCTGTTCCTGCGAAGTAAGCTTTGAAGGGCACCATTCCGGCAGTGTTGAACAGGAGTGTTGGATCTCCGGAAGGCAAGAGGCTCGCGCTGGGCAGAACCATGTGCTTCTTGCTTTTGAAAAAATCCATCCACAGCTTGCGAATGCGCGCCGCAGACCACGCCTCTTTCGGTAGATCGGCTGGAACTTTCTTTTTGGCCCCGGGGGCGGATGCGGTGGGTTTCTTCTGTTTTGGTGACATGCGCTTTTTTAAGAAACTTTTTTGGAAGGCCTGCCATAAAGCAGAATTTGTAAATTTGTGGCAGGCCTTGCGTGCTTGCCGAGTCTGGAAGAAATGCGGCTTCTGGCTCCCTTTTTCGCGTTCGTGTTGGCTGCATCCTGTGCATGGATGGGTGAAGACGGTCTGACTGCGATTCGCGGTCAGAAGGTGATTACCAGAAAGGAAACCCAGGGAAGGTTGCGCGAAGCAATCATCATCAACATGGCCAAGTGCCCGGAAAACGTGAATGCTGGTCTTTATGGGGAGGATTACATCGTTCCCGGGGAAGTGACCCATACGCACTACTATGAAGAATCAGTGAACAACTGTGTAGTGGCCATCCTGGCAGTCTCCTGCGGCCTCAATCCCAGTCAGAACATTGTGATTCTGGCTAATTTCTATCGCACTGTCATCCGTCTCTGCAATCTCAAGCCTGCGACGGGCTAGCTTCGACGTTTCCAAAAATTTCTTTAAGTCCTTGTGTTTTTTTGTTCGGCCGCTTTTTATTGTGGGGTAGTCGGGCCGACACATACATACGGGAGATATCGACCATGAGACGTGCCTTTATATCTGCGTTTGTTGCCGCCCTTCTGGGTGTGGCATTTCCTCGCTTCGCGGAAACAACGCAAACTGCGCCGCAGCCGGCGAAAGAGTCGGAGGATAAGGCCAGACGTTGCTTGAATCCTGCAACCAGAACCGCACAGGTTCCGTCGGATGGCCGTCCGATTATGTCAGAAAACGCAATCGGCAATAACCCTCAGGAAAAGCAATACCGCGAAGAGATTGAACGCCTTCTTACCATTGAAATTCAGAACGTGAAGATTGCAGTGACAGACGTTGAACTCAAGCACAAGCGTTTGATGCAGCTCTATCCGCGTCTTCAATACTACCAGGAAATCGTTCTGGAAGATGTCCCCGGCGCGTGGAGAGAAGGGGATTATGTGAACTCCAAGAAAGTTCTCAGTCTTACGTATGATCTACCTGCAGATGGCTCGTCCAAATTGACCTGTCTTGTGATGGACTCAATGACGCGTAACGTCTATCATCCGGATCAGTGGACACGCAAGTTGATGAGATTGTATTATCCAAACGTGCAGATGGTGGAACTCGAAACGCATCGTCACAACTTCTCCATGCCATCTCCTGGCGCTCCTGCCATCACACTGGAAGCTACTTCTCCTGAAATCCAGCTGCGTGCCCTTCGATTGATCTATCTAAATCTTCGCACGGCGCTTTACAGCATGGACATGTTGATTGCATCGTACTACGACAAGAGAAACCGCCGCAACGAGTGGCAGATCAATCTCTGACGTGTCGTCAGGGTTTAAAGACACAGAAGATTATATACTGAGAGGCGGCCTCTGGCGCCTCATGGTAGATCTGGCATGGCCGGCAATCGTCGGCATGTCTTTCTATGCTCTCAACACTTTCGTTGATGTAATTTTCATTGGGCAGCTTGTGGGAGAGCAGGCGGTTGCCGGGGTGTCTCTCGCTTTTCCTCTTGCAAGTATTCCCATGGGTGTGGCCGCGATGCTTGGCTCTGGCGGCGGTTCGCTCCTATCCATTGCAATCGGTGCCGGCGATTCCGCGCTTCACAAAAGACTTTCAGGGCTCACAGGCTCTCTTGCAATCATCGCTACTCTCCCGATGGCTGCAGCCGGCGCAGTCTTCCCGAATTATTTTTGCATTGGATGGGCGGATCCGGCGAACCGTTGCGTCTGGGTGCCCAGTATTTTTCGGTTCTTTCCTTGTTCTTTCCAGTCACAGTTTACGCAATCTCAGCGAACATGCTGGTGCGCGCTGAAGGGAGAATGCGTACCGCGATGAAGATTCTTGCGGTCAGCACAGTTGTAAATGTTGCGCTCAATCCTCTTTTTATCCGCACATTCGGTCTGGGTATTCGCGGCTCAGCACTTGCGACTAACGTAGCAATGGTTGCTCTTGCAGCTGCAGGCGCCGTCTATTTTAGGTCCGGTAAGTCGAGTGTGAGAGAACCCGTGTCTCTTTTTGCATACGATCCTAAAATTTTTAAACGAATTATCTCGATTGGCCTTTCCAGTTTTATTTTACAAGGAATGGGTGTTTTGCAGCAGATCTTTGTTTTCCGTTTGATCGCGGCGCACGGTACTGAGAAGGATGTTGCCTTGATGGGGACAGGACTTCGCATCCTGTTTCTGTGTGTTTATCCGGTTATGGGGCTTGTTCGCGCTCTCCAGCCTGTCATTGGCATTAACTTTGGAGCTCGCCAGTACGCCCGAGTGATAGAAGCCCTGCGTGTCTTCAGCATCGGTGGCACTGCTTTCATGGCATTGATCTGGCTTCCTTTGACAATGTTCTCGCGCACGGTCCTTGGATGGATGCTGCCGGACACGGCCATCACGGACACTGACGTTCTAAATTTTCGCATACTCATTGTAACTCTGCCTCTGATGGCGGGAGTTTTCAACGGACTCACTTTCTTCCAGGCAATCGGACACGGCAAGACGGCAACCATCCTCGCAGTGTCCAGGCAGATATTGGTCTTTGTACCTGTGGTGCTGATCCTGC
>JAIBBM010000130.1 GCA_019694685.1 Leptospirales bacterium | reverse complement strand
TCTCAAAGACGGTCAGATTTTTCTCTGGTCAGCCCTGTGAATTTCTAACCCACAGCCATCCAGAGCTTAAAATCTAAAATTATTTGCTCGACAACAGAAAGTTCAACCTCTGTACCTCTCTTGGGCATAGAAGGAGAATGGGGACACCCCGCTCTCGGATGGAATAATGGGACTGCTCATGATGAGTTGAACGTTGCTACCATCGCAGGCTGCACCTTCCCGTCCATCTGCTATAAGCCAGAGCGTTTCGGCACCTTCATTTCCCCGTTTGAAAGCTGTCCGTTTCAATTGGACATGATGTCCACTTGAAACATGAGACGTGTCGAGCTCAGGCGGCCGATAATGACAATGCGTGCATGAAGTTACTCATTGACACCAATGTCTTCATTCCACTCGAACCGGCCGGACTGTCCGATCTGAGCGTAATGACCCCATCCGCCGCTGAATTCCTGCGACGAGCACAGGAGGGTGGTCATGCAGTGTACTACCACCCGATCATTGATCGAGAGATACAGTCCGATCGGAATGCCGAACGCAGAGAACTGCGCCAACGGTTGCTGGCAAAGTACATCCAACTTCCACATGCCCCTGCACTTTCTGACAGAGTTGTAAGGGTTCTTGGACCTGTTCCGCAACAATCTCACGACTGGGTTGATCATCATCTGCTATCAGCAATTGAGCGGGACGCCGCCGATTTCTTGATCACCGAGGACAAAGACATTCACCGCAAGGCAAGGAACCTCGGTTTTGCCGACCGAGTTTTCTCCGTTGTCGATGCGGTTGCGTATCTCGTCGCTCTTCTGCCCGTTGCTGTCCCTTCACACACTGACGTTACTGAATGTTTGGCGCATGAACTGGACGAGAATGATCCCATATTCATGAGCTTCCGCCTCGAATACGAGGATTTCGACCACTGGCTTCAGAAAGTAAAGCGAGACCACAGGGTTTGCTACACGATAAAGCGGCAGGTCGGAGGGCTGGAGCGCCTTGCAGCGCTCTCAATTCTTAAGGATGAGACAGTTACAGATTTCGCTCTCAGGGGAAGCATCCTGAAAATCTGCTCATTCAAGGTGTCCGGTGACTTTTCAGGAATCAAGCTCGGTGAATTGCTCTTGAACACGATCCTGACTGGAGCACGGGCAAGGCGTGCCGATTTTGTGTACGTTACCATTTTACCGTCTCATCCCGAATTGATCGATTTCATGGAAGAGTTCGGGTTTTCTGTTCAGGCGACCCAAACCTCGCTCGGTGAGCGCATTCTGGTCAAGCGGTTGAACCCTGATCCAACGCTTTCCGTTTCGTCCCTTCAATTTCATGTTCTCTTTGGTCCCGGTGTTGAGAAACTCGAAGCATCGGGAGTCCACATTGTGCCGATCCAACCGCACAATCACGATCTACTTTTTCCATCGAGAGACGCAGCACAGCCAGACCTGTTTATCCGTGAACGCCCGTACGGGAATGCAATTCGCAAAGCTTATCTGTGTCACGCACGGTCACGTCGAATCCACCCCGGCGACATTCTCCTCTTCTATAGGTCCCAAGATTTGAGTGCCATCAACGTAGTCGGAGTTGCAGAAGCAACTATTGTTTCTTCCAACGCCGAGGAAGTTGCGAAGTTTGCCGGTTTACGGACGGTCTACTCGTTCCGGGAAATTCAGGAGATGTGTAAAAAGACTGTACTTTCTATACTATTCCGATTTTCTCGGACACTGGATCGAGAACTGGGGCTAAATGAACTCAAGGACGCAAAGATTTTGTCAGGGGCACCGCAGTCGATCACAGAACTAAAAGGAGAAAAAAGCGAGTGGATCAAAAAGCGGATAACGTAGCACTGCTCTCCATTAGACCTGAGTATGCGCAGAAGATTCTTTCTGGTGAGAAGAAGGTGGAGTTCCGCAAGCGAGGCTTCAAGCGATCCGTTCGTCATGTTCTCATCTATTCAACTCTGCCTGTGGGAAAAGTCGTTGGCTATTTCGAGATCAAGAATCTAGAAGCGCACTCTCCTTTGCGCCTCTGGCGCTTATTTTCCAAAATCGGCGGTATCGACAAGGCCAGCTTCGACAGCTATTTTGCTGGCAAATCCAATGGCATAGGTATAACAATCAAACGTGTAAAACACTTCGACCGTCCGATTCCGCTCAAGGCAATCTTCGACGGTCCAGCACCGCAGGATTACGCCTACTTGCCCGCATCGATTCTCAACAAACTCCAGTATTAGTTCCGAAACCCTTGATTGCTCATTCCGATAGTTGCAATCCTTCCGTCGCCGCTCATTTTCGACACTTGACGAATGATGGCCTATCTGTTTTTCATGACAGTAAGGTAGGATCACGCTTTCCCCTTGGGGAACCGATAATCATTTCGATGGCCTCGATTAAACGGAGAATTCCGTTCCGTAAAGAGCGTATTGAGAACGCCGTTCTTTTCTTTACGCGAAAGCATGGAAGTGGGCGCAGAGCTTACCTTGCGAACTGAGCCAGACAATAAGTTTAGCAAGACGGCCGTCCAGATTTGTTTGGGGGATTTCTCCTTGGGCTATGTCCCTGACTATTATGCGTCAGAGGTGGTCCATCGCCTTCTTGCTCTTGGACGGCAGCTAGTATGCCGGCTTGTTCAGGTGAACCCACACGGGGCTCCGCAAGATCGCATCCTTGTCTCTGTGAAAGGGGTTTGGCCCGATATTCC
>JAIBBM010000073.1 GCA_019694685.1 Leptospirales bacterium | reverse complement strand
CGCGAAGGAGAGTATCCAGTCAGGTGGATGGCTGCCATGTTTGCTGCATCTCCTTTGAGTTTTTCCGGAGGCAACTGGATCGAAAGCATGTTGGGAATGCCGCCTAACTTCAATTCGTTGATGCTTCCCATCCACTTGAGTAGCTCAGCGCGAAATTCTTTGCCCTTCCAGATTCGAATGGTTCCATCCGGCAGAGGAAGCGGAAGGTCCTGGTTGTTGTCTTTGTAGACTCCCAGGTCCGGCGGGTACCTGTAGAGCGCGAAGAGTCTCTTCAAGAAAAACGTTTCTCCCTCATCAAAGGAGAATCCTGGCCTTGCAGACCATGGATCTCCACCGCGTGCACGGCCCAGTTCGAGATGTTTGATGACGAAAGACGAATCGTATGAATAGGACAGAGAGTAGTCAATAGCTCTTTCGTTGAAGAGCAGAGGATCTGTTTCAAGAATCACATAGTCTGGCAAAATCCCATCTGCTTCCATTTGAGAATACCAGTAGTAGAAGAACGACGGACAGGCGAATGGAGCTCCGAAGTTATAGGTACGCGAATCATGCAGGATTTGATCAATCCCATCCGTGTTGAATTCAGCAGAACGCGATGTTCCGAAAATTGCCCCGATCTTTTTGCCGCGTGCTTTGTCTGCCTGGTAGGATCTTTTGTAAAGATCGTAAAGATCTCTTCTTGCTTCATAAAATGGAGGCTCGATTTTTTTCCACGATACAAAGTTTTCGCGTACAATCGGAAGGAGAAAAACTTTGTCCAGGGCAAATACTACAGCGAACAGAGCCAGAGGGACCAGAAGGATTTTGAATTGCCGCATATTGTTTCCTAGAATTGAAAGTAGAGGAAGTCGCGACCGCCTGGAGCATACTTCGCAAGCAGAAACATCACGATGAATCCGTAGACGCCTGCGATGGTTGCCGCATGACTGAGTTTGAGGGAAGGCCACTTCTCAATCAGCTGGATGCCGTTAAGCAGGAAGCCGGCGATGACAAAATAGGAAAGAGTTTCTGTTGCCTGAAGGGGACTTCCCGGAACCCACATGAATGCTCGGCCGAGCATCGTGAATGCGCTCGTTACAGTAGGGGAGTTGAAAAACACAGCTCCAATGCAGAACAGGATGAAAACAAAGACGACCTGGAGACCTGTGCGAACGATATCGAGTGCTCGAGGTAGTTGGATCTTTGTGGGCAGGACTTTGTCCAGACCCAGTCCCAGGAAACGTTCGAGTACCAGCATCAGGCCGTGAAAAAACCCCCAGATAATATAAGGATAGTGAGCGCCGTGCCACAGTCCGCCCAGGGTGAAAGTCGTAAGCAGGTTGAGCTGAGAACGAACTTCTCCTCTTCTAGAGCCGCCTAACGGTATGTAAACGTAATCGCGCATCCACGTCCCGAGAGTGGAATGCCAGTTTCTCCAGAGTTCTCGCACGCTGCGTGATAAGAATGGTGCTCGAAAATTTTCCGGAAGTTCAATCCCGAGGAGTAGCGACATGCCGCGCGCTAGATCCGTATAGCCGGAGAAATCGCAGAAGACCCAGATAGAAAAGCTAACCGCGGCCATTGCGTTTGCCGCTCCAGAGTATTCGTCTGGTTTGAGGAAGACGCGAGAGAACAAGGGAAGTATGTTGTCCGCAATCGCCACTTTTTTTACCAGACCCGTGAGAATCAGAAACATCCCGCGAACAATTTTATCCTGATCTGCTTTGATGTCTCCCAGTTGATAGAAGAAGTCTGAATGGCGAATGATCGGCCCAGCCACAAGGTGCGGGAAATACATGGCAAACACACCAAATTCCAGGAAGCTATGTTTTTCTTTGATGATCCCGCGATGAACGTCAAAGAGATAGGCCACCAGGACAAACGTATAGAAGCTAATGGCAAGAGGCAGAACAATGCTGTCATATCCCGTGCGACTGAAGAGCCACGAATTGAACTCGGTCGCTTTGAAAATGTTAGACCCCGTTGCGTCTTTGAGAATTTCCAGCAGCAGGTAGAAATACTTGAATAGAAACAGGTTCCCAAGGTTTGCAATTACACCCACATAGAACGCGACGGAAGAAGAGGACTTCTGCATCCACTTTACGATCAGATAAGTGCAGCCCACCATAGACACGAAGTGGATTGCAAATCCAACGGACCACGTTGCGTAAAAGAGAATGGATGCGAGGAATATGAAGATGAGTCTTGTGCGACCGGTTACAGTCCAGTAGACAACGTAGACTGCGATGAAAAAAACCAGGAATGCGAGAGTAGTGAAGCGCATTTTATCTGGCCGTGTTCTTCAAGAGAATGGGGCGAATCGCGTCTGCGAGTGCTTTCGTGAACACCGTTGCCCCTTCGCGATTGAGGTGGATTGTGTCATAGTAGTAGTCCCCATTCCTTGGCCCGTCCAGTGACTTTCGCAGATCTACAGTAGTGTAGTTTTCGCGTGCAGTGATTGCGGCGAGACCATTTTGCCATTCGCCTATTCTGTATTCAGCGTTCAGGTCTTTGATTACATCAGAGTAAGGGGAGAAGACCACGATGATCTTGATTCCGCGATCCGTGATGTCTTTGTACATTACTTTCAAACGCTGGAAGAAGAGTGCGGTCCATTGAGCATTGCCGGAACCGGCCAGTGGATCCATCAGCACAATCTGGCATGTTCGCACCACCGCATTGCGATGATGCTGATCGGTAACTTCTTTGCCCATTTGTTCTATGTTTGCTCTGGTGGCGACCTCGACGCATTCGACGGGATTCTTTGCGGGAAAGGCGGAGAGTTTGTACTCATATTTGTTTTCGTAAATGTATCCGGTTGGTTTTTCGCGAAATCGTCTTCCGATTCCTTTGAAGCGATCGAGCGGATCGAGTACGAAATCGCGCATATCCTTCTGGTAGGTGATGGAGCGCACAAAGAAATACACGTAATCGGAAGGTTCAAGTTTCAGGTTGTGGCTTTTTAAAACATGCAGAGCTTCCATGCGAGGGAATTGCGCCGCCATGCTTCTGTTTGCCTGATCCTGGTGAAAGCGAGCCGTGCCTGGATGGCTTGCCTCTACAACGTGGATCACTGTCTTTACGTGAGGCATCCGGTCCAGAAGTGCGCGCATAATGAGATGCTGTGTTTCGAGCTTTGCGCCTTCGCATGCGCCGCTTTCCACTGTGATGGCGTCTTTCTTGAGAAGTTCATTGAGTTCCGGTACCTGGATTCCCTGATAGGCGACGGACGTTCCAAGAATGAGCGCCTGCGGGTCTTTGTCCTGGCCGGCCATGCGAAGAATTCGATTCACGTTGTCCGCGTAAGAGCGCGGTTGCATCAGCGACTTATAGAGTCCTGTTTGCAGAAAGAGTTCGAGACCCAGCAAGAAACCCAGGGGGATCGCAATGCGCGTGTCGCGCAGGATGTTCATCAGGTTTTTCATATATTTAAAATTGGAAGTACAGGAAGTTAGCGCTCTCCGGCGCGCTCAGTGTAACAATGCAGAACAGCATGAAGATCATCAGGGCGATCCATTTCTTTCTGTTTTCCGGAAGACGGAACGTGGACAGTCTATACCAGTAGAAGAAATACTCGTAAGCGAAGTAGAGACCCAGTAGAATCCAGTAAGAAGAAAGAACGCTGTGCTCCGGAATTTTTCCGGTCGCAGCGCTGAGCGCGTGCGAGCCGCCACCCGCTAGCCACACTTTAAGTCCAGCCCAGGCAGCGTGGATATCCGCGATTCCATACATGCGTCCCAGGATGAGATTCCCAACGTGCATCTGCTCCGCTCTAAACCAGACGAATCCAAACGAGAGCGCCCATAGAGTGAAGAGTCTTGCGAAGATGTTGTAAGCCAGTCCTCCCTTCTCGTTGAGTTTCAGTCCAATAGCAGACATACTCCACATTCTATGGATGGAAAGCATCACTGCCTGCCAGACTCCCCAGATTACGAAGTGATAGGCGGGGCCGTGCCAGATCCCGACGAAGAACCAGGAGGCAAACATGTTGAAGTACAGACGTGGTGCGCTTACTCTGCTTCCGCCTAACGGTATGAAGATGTAGTCGCGCACCCAGCTTGCCAGAGAGATATGCCAGCGTTCCCAGTGGTCTTTTATAGAACTCGCGGCCATGGGGTAGTTGAAATTCACTTCGAATTCAAATCCAAAGAGTCTCGCAACACCGCGCGCAATGTCCGTATAGCCTGCGAAATCAAAGTAAATCTGAATGCCAAAAGCAAGAGCGGCCAGCCACGTGTCTGCCGTGGAGTATGCCTGAGGTTGTGCGAAGACCTGGTTCACGATTGGTGCAATGTTATCTGCAAGGACCATCTTGCGAAAAAACCCGACCACAATGCGCGACACTGCGATCATAACGGCTTCCTGGTCTACGGGGAGGCGATTGTCCAGCTTGGAGAAGAATGTCTTTGGGCGAACGATTGGCCCCGCCACCAGGTGCGGGAAAAAGCAGATATACAGGGCAAAATCGATAAAGTTCTTTCTGGCTTCTACAACGCCGCGGTAGACATCCACCGTGTAGGACATAGACATGAAGGTATAAAAAGAAATACCAACCGGCAGAAGGATTTGCTGGGCGGGCCAGGCGAACACAGTGTCGCCTAACGGTTGCAAGTCATTGAATACTTGAATTCCAAAATTCGTGTACTTGAAGTATCCCAGCAGGCAGAGGTTGAAAATGACAGAAAGGATCACCCAGGTTTTTTTGGGGAAACGGGAGAGCCTTTGTTGGAAGGCTGTCATCTCCTGGCCATTTTCCCGGCGTATCGCTGAGTCTATGGCAATCCCTGAAAAATAGTCCCAGGAAGTAGAAATCATGATGAGCACTAAATAGAAAGGCTCCAGTACGCCGTAGAAATAGTAAGACGCAAGCCACAGGAACACGCGCTGTGTGCGGTTCTTCAGTATGTGTCCGAGTGTTAGCGTGATAAAGAAAAAGATTACGAAATGAAAGGAGGTGAAGTTCATGAATTATTTCTCTGTCAATGTGGCCGATCCATCCCAGTCTTGCGGGACGCCATTTTTGATATTGAGTTTGCAGCGTTCAATGTACAGGGACGCAAGCGGATCCTTTTTGTCGATGCCATGCATCTTTTCAAAGGTTTTGAGGGCCTGCTCAAAACGCTTCTTGTGATAGAGAGTGATGCCCGATGAGAGAAGGGGTGCCGTGCGCGCTTTGAGTTTTTTTACAGGGGCTGGATCTGCTTCAAATACATCAAAGATGCGGATTGGCTTTTTCTTGCCTTTGACTCGCACTGTGTCTGCTTCGCGAAGTTTGAAAGATCCTTTCTTCAATCTGGAAGCAGCATCTTCCGTGATCATGAGGCTGCAGCCGTATTGCTTTGTCAGTCCTTCCATACGCGCGGCCAGGTTCACTGAATCTCCGATGATCGTTGAATCCATCCTGTCTTCTGATCCAACAGTTCCGAGCACTGCCGCGCCAAAATGAATGCCGATTCCAATTTTGATTTCGTCTAGCTTGTTTTTTCTTCTTTCGCGATTGTAGGACTCAAGCTCTTTGAGCATTCCAACGCCCGCGCGAACTGCACTGGATGGATCGCGCGTGTCAAAGATCGCCATGATGGCGTCCCCAATGAATTTGTCTACGAAGCCTCCGTTCTTCGCGATGGGATTGCCCATGCGAACCAGATAGCCGTTGAGAAATGCGAGCACATCTTCCGGCTTCATTTTTTCGGAGAGGGTAGTGAAGCCGCGAATGTCGCAGAATAGAATGGATACGTCTACCTTCTCCGCATTCCCGATTCGAATGCTCTCGAGGCCTTCGCGCGCAATGCTATTGAGGTAGCGCCTTGGAACGAATTTCTCAAAAGTGTGCATCGTAGCGTTGATCGTTTCGTAAGCGAGTGCGTTTTCCAGTGAGATCGCAGCAATCGAAGAAAATGCCTGGAGCAGGCCTTCATCGTCGCGAGTGAAGATTTCGTTCTCACCTTTTTTGTTCAATACTTGAGAAACACCTATGATCTTTCCGCGCGTGTTCTTGATCGGCATACTGAGAATGGCGCGCGTGCGAAAGCCGGTCTTCTTGTCAAAGTCGCGATTGAATCTTGGATCCTTGTATGCGTCTGCGATGTTGATGGTCTGGCCAGTTTTGCCCACGTGTCCGGCCAGGCCTACGCCGTTTGGAAATCGCACGGAGCTTACATTCATTCCCTGAGCCACGCGGGCGTAGAGTTCATCTGTTTTGTGATCGAGCAGGAATAGACTGCTTCTTTCTGCATTCATCACGGACGTGACTCGATCCATGATGATTTCGAGGAGGCGATCGAGATGCATCTCCTGCATCATCTCTTTGGAGACGTTCAGGAGACTCTTTAAGCGCGTGTTTTGTGCTTCGAGCTGGTTAATGTACCGGACTGTTTCCGGTGCCCGATCCTCCGCCCGCCGCTTGACTGCCCTGCGTTCGAGCGAATCCCGCATTAGACCTTCTTAGCTTTGGACTCGAAGAAGCCTGCGAGGTTCTTGAGGCCTTCGCTTACTTTGCCGGATGCGGTGCGAAGCAGATCTTCTGCCTGGGCTTTGATTTCATCCGGATTCTTGTTCTTCATCTCGTCGATTTTGGCTTTGATCTGGGCTGTTTGCGCAGTCAAATCCTGGGCGATTTTGTCAAAGTTTGCCTTTTGTTCGCCCGCGCTGCTGGTTGCTTGCTGGCGCAGCTTGGCCAGTTCCTGGTCCCACTCTGCCAGTTTTTCGGACAGTTTCTTAAGTACGCTTCCATCAGACATATGTGGCACCCCTGTACCCCAGGGTTTCACCTTGCGCGAAGCAGGTCAAGATCGAAACCAGGGGCCTGACGCCGCCAATCCGCGAAATAACCTTGCAGTAAACGGCCGGCGCGTTACGCGAGGTTTATGAAGACTCGTAATTTATTTATGTCAGGCATCTTGATTTCAAGCTTCCTCGTGTACTTTGCCTGCCAGTCGTTGCCCGCCGGCCTTTCAGGCGGAGCTTCCGATGAAGATATGGCCAAGCTGGGCGCGCAAGCGTTTGAAGAATTGAAGAAGAAAACACCGGCCAGTACGGATCCGGCAATCAATGCATACGTCCGCTGTGTGGCCAATGCAGTTCTCAAGGTCACGGATGATCCAACTGGAGTGAAGGACTGGGAGATTGTAGTGTTTCAGGATCCAACTGCAAACGCGTTTGCTCTGCCAGGCGGAAAGATTGGAGTACACACGGGACTTCTTCCAGTGGCCACAAACCAGGATATGCTCGCAACCGTTCTGGGTCACGAAATCGGTCATGTGATCAAGAGACACGGTGCTACTCGCATGCAGGGCGGCGGCCTGCTTGAAAAAGGAGTCGAGGTTGCGGGCAACATGATTCTCGGAGACAGCGCGTACAAAGAGCAGGCCATGGCTGCACTGGGAATGGGTGTGAACTATGGAGTCGTTATGCCTTTCACTCGTTCTCAGGAAAGTCAGGCGGATCTGGTGGGTCTGGACTTGATGGCGAAAGCCGGATTCAATCCTGGCCAGAGCATTCTATTGTGGAAAAACATGAGTGCACTCGGCGGAAAAAAACAGCCAGCGTTCCTGTCAGATCATCCATCGAATGAAAACAGAATCAAGGACCTCCAGGGTGCGATGCCAAAAGCAATGCAGCAAATGGCAGCGGCCAATGCTCAGGGGAGAACACCTAACTGTCGTTAGGCGAACTCTTGTACTAAATTTCGGGGCCGGCTCTCGGCCCCGTTTGATTTCTCAAGGGGCACGCAAATGCCACGCGCGTGGTTGCAGAAAGGCCCGAATCCCAATCACAGATAGAGTGGAACCCATCCCAGAATTTCTTCTTCCAGTCCAGGGCAGCCTGGGGCTGACTCGATCACAGCAATTCCAGTACACGCTTCCCGAATCTACCTGAGATAGGATTCGTTTTGCTCTGTCTTCGTTTGCAGTGTAGACTCCCGCAGTCAGGCCATAGTCTGTGTCGTTCATGAGACGAAGTGCTTCTTCGTCGTCTTTGACCTTTTGCAGTCCAATCACCGGCCCAAAGCTTTCTTCCCTCATCACAGCGAGTGAATTGTTTGCATCCGCGATGACGGTGGGTTCGTAGTACTGCCCTGGTCCGAGCATGCGTTTTCCGCCTGCGAGAATGCGCGCGCCTTTGTCTCGCGCTTCCTGGACTTGTCTGTCCAGAATGTCGAGCTGCGGAGCACGCGTGAGAGGGCCAATGAAGGTTCCGTCCTGCATTGGATCTCCGCATTTGTAGCTTTTCACGTTCTTTGTGAACGCGTCCAGGAACGTGTCGTAGATTTTTTCATTCACGTAGATTCTTTCCACTGCGCAACAGCTCTGGCCCGCGTTGTAGAACGCGCCCTCTGCCAGAGATTCCGCTGCTTTTTCTATATCCACATCTTCGCATACGTAAACAGGATCTTTCCCGCCGAGCTCGAGCTGGATGCGGATCATTCTACCTGCAACAGACTCTGCGATCTTCTTTCCGGTTCCGTAGGAGCCTGTGAAAAATACGCCATTGACCGGATGCTTGAGAATTTCGGCGCCTTCTGCACCTCCGCCAATCACAGTGATAAACGCATCTGCCGGAATACCTGCTTCGTGCATCATGGAGTCAATGGCAATGCCGCTTAACGTGGCAAATTCAGACGGCTTGTAGAGCACTGTGTTGCCCGTAAGAAGTGCCGGGATAAACACATTGTTTCCTACAAAGTACGGATAATTCCAGGCAGAAATATTTGCGATCACGCCGAGCGGTTCCTGGGTGATCACTTCCCTGGTCCCGCCTGTGAGGCCGCTTTCTGCTGCCAGTTCTTCTTTCATGGCCTCTTCTGTGTGTTTGAGAAAGAAATCAATTCTCTGGGGAGTCGCGCGGATTTCGCCTTTTGCCTGCGAAAGTGGCTTTCCCATCTCTGCGGAAAGAGTCTGAGCTAGATCGTCTGCGTTTTTGATGAGCAGATCGCGGAACCTCAATATGGCTGCCGCTCGGATCTGGTAAGGAGTCTGTGCCCATGTGGGCTGTGCTTTTCGCGCTCTCCTGTATTTGTCTGCGATTTGAGAGGCTGTGTCTACTGGCTTCTGGGCAATCACTGCGCCCGTGGCTGGATTCCTTATGATGAGCATTCTGCACTGATTGCAGATCCGGGCCACGCAATCATTCACTTTTTGGAGTCATGTCGAGCTCCCTATCCCTGAGCTGGCGGTTCAGAAGCCTTGGTAGATGGTCGCTCCATTTCGTCCTTGCAAATCCAGCAGCAAAGATCCAGGGTCACACGATGCGAAGCGTGGTCGTTGTCATTCTGGGTCTACTGCTCCTTGCACCAGAGGTGAGGACGCAGGAACAACCTTCCGTGGATCAGGTTCGCCAGAAGGCGAAGCTTCATTTTGATCGAGCGAGAGCTCTGGAAAGATCCAAAGAAATGTACAAATTCACGTCGGAGGAATTTGGAAGCCTGCTCGGCGACTATGAAGCCGGCCTTGAGATTCTCTTATCTGAAGCAGAGACGCATCCTGACACAGACGATGCGCGAAAGCTTGTGTCACAGGCGGCGGGACCTTTGCGAGAGTATGCGAATCACGCTCTTCGCAAGTATAGATATGATTGGGTATTTGACTACTGGGATCGAATGCGAAAGATCAAGAAAGACATTCCGATTGAGGCGGAGTTTGCATCAGCTATGGCGCTGCAGGCTCATGGAGCATTCGCAGAAGGAAAATATGATGAGGCGATTCGCATTTTCTCAGACATGGCGCAGATATCGCGTGAAGGATCGTATGGAAAGCTTGTGATGGCATCGTATCATCCGGAATTCTACGAAAAGATTGTGCGTCGTGCGAAGGTCCTGGAAACCATGCAAGTCAAGCCGGAGTATACCGCGAAAGTTTTTTCCCTCAGAGTTGGGCTGTTGCGGTTTAAATGGAAGGAAAACGGCCTGAACGGCGAGCCACCCACAGAAGTTAGCAGTTCTCCTTTGAAGTTGCGGAAAGGAGATGTGGAGCTTGCAGATATGGCGGAAGAATCTCTTCGCAGAACGGTTCTTGCAATGAGCGATGGGAAACTCGATCTGGTTTTTGATCGTCTTGCATTGATTCCACCTTTAGACGTGGTGCTGCCAGATGGCCAGAAGCTTCCGAATGGAATTACGCAAAGCCCTTCCACGTCAGGAGACGACATCATTGATCGCGCCGCGGGGGAAGTGGGCGATCTCCTGCGCGAAAGAACAAAAGCGGCTGACGTTGTTATTTTGTTCTGGTGGGGAACCAGTCCGCTCACTCAGCACGGTGGAAGCAGGTCTTTCAAGACTGGTTCAGGCAAAAGCTGGAGGGGAAATATCAACATTGGAGTGCAATTCTACCACTATGATCCCGGGCTGGATTACATGAATTGCGGCGCCTGTCCTGGACCCAACGGGATCGGCTTTTATCCCCATGTGTACATGCACGAGTTTTTTCACGTAGTTGAATCGCGTTTTGGAATTCAGCCGGTTCACGGCTTTACTATGCCTCAGAAATTCCCCGCGTGGAAGGGAAGCGATGAAGTGGACTACTACTGGTGGCAAATCGGTCAGAACATTCCTTCATTGAAAAAGCCTGGGCGTCGTGGTAACTGGAGCGATTTCAGTTTCAGGGAGCGTTAGGTTTCCGGGATGCGCACTTCGATTCCAAGGATCGTTGTATCATCGTCCCACTTCGCGTTTCCAAGAAAACTTTGCACTTCTGCCAGAAGGGAAACAGTCAGCTCGGACATTCCCTGATGGGACAGAGCTCCCACAGAGGCCCAGAGCCTTTCTTCGCCAAAGATTTCTTTGCGTTCGTTGAATTCCTCGAAAATGCCGTCTGTGAAAATCAAGAAGCGATCCCCGGGTAGAAGCGGCAGCACGCCGTGGCCAAATCTTGCGTTGCCTTTGATTCCAATCATTGGGCCGCCAGGTTTCAGGCGAAGAATTTCTCCGGCACGTAAAAGCATCTGCGCTGGATGTCCGCCGGAAGAGTACTCAATGGTTCTGTGTTCAAAGTCCAGATCGAGGATGAAGCAGGAGAACATGGATACGTAGGATCGTCTACTGTCCGTATAACTTCTGTTAAACGATTCGATGATTTCCGCGGGGCGCAATTGTGCCTGGTTGAGGCTGTCGTATTCACTTTTGATCATGACCGTGATAAGGGCCGCCTGCACTCCGTGTCCGTTTGCATCCGCGACGAATATGCGAACCTTGCCCGGAGCAGTCTCTCGTATGTCGTAGATATCCCCGCCCACCTCAGAAAATGGTATATATTTCTCTACTATTACGAGACCCGGATATCCTGGACCTTTGCGTTTCAGGAGGCTTTCCTGGACTTCTCGCGCCATGGCCAGATCTTTCTGAATGATTTCCAGGGAATGATTGAGTTCTCTCGTGCGTTCTCTGACTCGTAGCTCGAGGCGTTCGCTCAATTCTTCCGCAGTTGCAAGTGCTCTGTTGAATCTCAGAGAAAGGAAGTAAGCCTGTGAAAAGACAAAGAACAAGAATCCAATGTGACTTACGTAAATCGTGCGAACGATGTTGTTGAAAGAAAGAAAGTCAAGAATCGCAGTTCCAAGATAAATCAGCCAGCCTACCAGGAATAAAAGCGCACCTTTTCTGGATCGCCGCACTCCGAGCACCAGGACATATCCCAGGTAGATTCCAATGACGAGCGAAAGCAGGATGTAGGTCTCAAAGATGAGTCGATTTGGGAATATACAATAGATGGCCATGAGAGTGGCGCAAGGCCAGACGATAAAGCGAAGCAAGTTCGGGTGAAAGTCTCTTCTAAAGAAGTTAGAAAAGATTCCTGCGATGACGGGTGGGAGGATGAAGAAAGACATTACATCGAGCCTTTGCTCCAGCCATCCCGGAAATCCGGGGAAATATTTGTGAAGGTAGTGTTCCTCTGTCACCAGAAGTCGAAAGGCCATGATGAGACAGTAGAGCCCGAACACGAACGCGCCATTCTCCTTTCTTCTTTGATAGTAGAGAGCAAGATGATACAGGCCCATGATGAGGAGTACACCACACGTGATCATGTCTGTGATGATTTGATTTTCCTGGACGCCGCGAATCGCGCGCTCCGTTCCAAGCAGAATGGATCTGCGCGGTCCAGGTTCGTCTTCGTTTAGATTTACTACTTCGAAGATGATGTCGTTCGTTTCTTTTAGAGGGAAGGTGACCACAGGCCGGACGAGTGTGCGGGCACTCTGCGCCGGATCTTCCGCGTACTTTCCATTTTCGAGAACTTTCTCTCCATTGATGTAGAGGCGATATGCCTCCGGGAACTCATAGATTTTAAGAGCGAACACTCTGCCAGTCTGGTTGGAAAGAACGCGCAGGCGATAGACTGCTTTTCCGGCCGGCGGGTGCACTCCGCGATCCACCCAGGATCCGGGCACCGGTAGGAACTCCGGCGGTTCTGTTCGAGCGCGTTCTGTCTGGTCCCAGTAAAATTCCCAGTCTCCATCGAGAGGGATGACTGCATCTTCTGCGTTGAACCCACGCAAGTCGATCTGTCCGTGCCGAACTCCAGGAGTCTGGCCTGCAGGGCGACAGGCAATTGCAAGCGCAAAGCAGAGAATTACGATGCGCCGGGACAGAATCACGGTTCAGACACTGGGCAACAGCTTTTGTGGAGCAACTCAAAAAGTAAGCTCCTCGAATGCGCCTGCGGGGAGCCCCTGGTCTGCGCCGGACGAGATGGCAACCCTGATTGCAGTCAAAGGGGGGCGTGCGTAAATGTGGCCTTTCGCTTGCTTCATTTTGGGCAGATCGCAAGGCACGTTAGTCGCTTTTGTTGGCCACAGTCCACCCATTCTCACGTTTGCGCGTCGCCCGCGCATAGCCCGCGCAACCAGGTCGTTGTTTTATCACGCATAAAAAGTGCGTGTTAGTACGCGGACGTGTAGTTATTGCGTCCTTTGATTGCGGATAAATCAAAGGCGGTATTGGATGGGCAAATCACAGACAGCAGCTCCGGAACATACAGCGGTGAGGGTGGCATTATGGCGTGCATTGCATGTGCGAATCGATGCGGAGCCGCACGTTTTTGTAGATGAGATCGGTGAGAAAATCATCGGCGAAGAAAACTGGAGGGCGCGCGCGGATATGGCCCCGGAGTTTTCGAAGAGCATGCGTGCTTCTGTGACCGGTCGAGCTCGTTTCATTGAAGATATAGTAGAAGAGAAGGTGAATGAGGGCGTGACGCAGTATGTGATCCTTGGTGCGGGCATTGATACCTTTGCGCAGCGCAGAGGAGACCTGGCATCGCGCCTGCAAGTGTTTGAAGTCGATCAGCCCGGTCCTCAAATGTGGAAGAGACAAAGACTCGCAGAGCTCGAGTTCGACCTGCCTGCGTCGCTGCATTTCGTTGCTGTCGATTTTGAAGCGGGAGAATCGTGGAAGGATGAGCTACTCAAGGCAGGGTTCGATAAAAGTAAACCGACGATTTTTGCGTCTACCGGTGTTTCTATGTATTTGTCCAGAGATGCAAATGCGGAAACATTTGGCCAGATCGCGCGCCTGGCTCCTGGGTCGATTTTTGTGACAACCTTCATGCTTGCCCTTGAGCTTTTGAATGCCCAGGAGAGATCCATTATGGAATTTGTTATGAATAAAGCCAGGGAGAGCGGCACACCATTCTTGAGTTTGTTTGCTCCCGAAGAAATTGTATCTCTGGCGAAGAGCAGTGGTTTTAGAACGGCGGAGTACGTGTCTGCGAGTGAAATTTTCGATCGCTATTTTGCAGGCCGTTCGGATGGGCTCAGGGCTGGAGACGC
>JAIBBM010000129.1 GCA_019694685.1 Leptospirales bacterium | reverse complement strand
TTCCCAGCACTGGTTCAAATTTCTCCAGATCTCTTTTTCTAAAGAGAGAAGCTCGCAACAAGTCCCACATCCAGCATACTTCTCCGCCGCTTTTATAAAGAAGCTTTAGCTCAAGACCGCGCCTCTTCGTAGAAAACAGATACAGTAGATCCGTGTGTTTCTTATATAGATTGAAATCCCAGACCTGAGAGCGCCCCGTCTTTCCCGACACAGTCAGTCGCCCCGTCATGAGACCTTCCGGAACCGCCAGGGATTTGTCGAGGAAGCCCATCCATTCCTGAGCAGGAGCGGAAATAAGCCCGCAAGGAATCAGAAACAAAAACATTGTACAAAGAGCGGCCCGCACTCCGTAAACTCTCACGGTACCCTTTCCGGTGTCGATCGAAAAGGTTGACCCGATGTCTGATTATGTCTTTCATGGCGGCATGTTAAGAATCATCGCAACCATCTTCTGCGCGCTCCTCGCCATGCCTGTCTTCGCAGACAAAGTGCGCATCAACCTTGGCTTCTGGCCAGGAGAGCTACAGCCAGAACAGGAGAACCGTCTCCTCAAAGATGACCTCATCGCAGGCGCAAGCGTAGGCCGCCTCGATCTAGAATGGACCAACAAAGAAACCTACACCATATATCCACTGGGCGTTCAGTACATGATGGACGGAATTGGACCTGGAACATTGATCATCGGTGGCAACTACATCCGATATTCGCCTGCGTATAAATTCAACGCTCTCACGCTTGGACCAAGCATTGGAATCATCAACCTTCAGAATTTCAAAAACTCTGACTGGGAAGCGGAAGCGGGTTACCAGCTCGCGCTTCTGGACAAAAAGCTTCTTGTGACTCCGAAGTTCGGAGCTCGCTGGCACTTTCAAGAGTACGATTACGATGAGCTTACCATTGGGGTGGGTTCGTACGCGAAAAGTTTTGATAGCCCATTTCGCGCAAATGCGAAAGGAACCTATGTGGGTTCCGGTGTTCAGTACTACGTAACACCTGAACTTTCCATTCTGGGTGAGTACATCATGAGCACACCTTTCTTTGGAAATGTTTCAGGCGCAATGACTGACAAGAGAAACACAGTCGGTGTAGTGGCCTCCGTTCCATACATTCAGATTGAAAGAGCCAATGCAGGCTACGAAGTGGAAATCAAACGATGGATGCTTGGCGTTCAGTATGATGTAATGCCTCAGCTCCACATTCAGGCTGGCCTTCGCCAGGAAATCCAGACTGCGAAATACACTGGATATTTCAACCTTCCCATCCTGATCACCGGGACATCAGTTGCTACCATTTCGCCTACGCTCAACACAGTCGGAGAAATCATCACAGACAAACTGTTCTGGGAAGCAGCGGAAACACAAAAGAAAGGATTCGTCTTCATTGGCGCTTCCTACGATGTAAATCTCTAAAAAACACCGCGGGCCTCCGGGCCCGCTCTTCCATGCCTTTCTATATTTTTTCCACCGGCACTGAACTTTCCAGCGGTCGATCGCGCGATACGAATGGGCCGTTCATTGCGCAGAGTCTGAGCGAAGCAGGACTCGATGTTTCCGCCATCATCACTCTGCCAGACAATCCGACCTCCATCCTGGAAGAGCTTTCGCGCCTGATCGCGCGCACAGACACGAGCGGAATCATCATCACTGGAGGCCTTGGACCAACGGAAGATGATCACACTGTAGACATACTCTGCAAGCTCACTGAAAAATCAGCCGTCGAAGATTCGTTTGCTCTTTCCAGACTCGAAGCCGCGGCCAAACGCCTTCCGGGGCGACTGCAACTTTCTTCCGCGCGAAGACAAACGCGAGTTGTAGAAGGATGCACTGTCATCAAGAACGAAAGGGGACTCGCTCCCGGAATGATCGTGGAAATAGGAACAAACGGACCATTCATTGCGGCTATGCCAGGAGTCCCTTCCGAAATGCGCGGCATGTTCGATGGAACCCTCTTTCCTTATATCAAGTCCAGATTCGTTTCTCACAGTCGCGAAAGGTTGAGTTTCTTTATCTACGGTCACGGAGAATCCCAGGTGCAGGCGCGTCTCTTTGGAGACAAAGAGACACAGAGGTCCATACCAGAAACGCTTCCCGACGATTTCATCTGGGGCATCACGGCGCAACCCGGGTTCTCGAAAGTATTTTTCGAAACTAAAGATAAATCGTTTCTGGGTTTGATCGATCAAGCAGCAGAGAATATTTTCGGAAATGCGAAACTCGATGCAACCGTCGAAGACAAGTTGCACGATTACTGCATCGAAAACAAAATCAAGGTGGCGCTTGCAGAATCTTGCACTGGCGGCTTGATTTCCAGGATCCTCACAGATAGACCAGGAGCATCCGCTTATTTTCAGGGCGGAGCAGTCGTATACGCAAATGCGGCCAAAGAGCAAATTCTAGGTGTGTCATCCGCCATTTTAGAAACGCATGGAGCTGTAAGCGAAGAATGCGCCATGGCGATGGCAGAGGGGGCAAGGAGAATCTATTCGGCAGACGCGTCCGTTGCGATCACAGGAATCGCGGGCCCGGAAGGTGGAACTGCATCAAAACCGGTTGGCACAGTACACATTGCCGCCCGCTACAAAGATAAATCCACCCATACGAAACTTTTTTTGCCCTTTGACCGGGACCGGATCCGAGAGTATTCGGCGCGAGTTGCCATCTTGCACCTCTTCAACTTGCTCAGGTCCTGAGCGCTTCCAGAATCAATTCTGCAACATCGATTGCGAAAAAAGCCA
>JAIBBM010000025.1 GCA_019694685.1 Leptospirales bacterium | reverse complement strand
TTTGTGAGGATGGTGAGAAGGAGACTGTTTTAACGCTATTCCCTAGAATCCCCAACGGAACAAAACCCCGGTGACATACTAGATTTTATAGGCTTCGCCTCTCCGCAGATGCGGAGAGGGGTGCAGGGTTGGGTTGGGAAAGACCGGACCCGGCACGCAGGAGCGGGCCAAGGATCAGGGTCAGGGGCGAGCCAAGGCTCAAAGGGTGGATCAGCAAAGGCACGGTTCAATGGAAGATTCCCTGAACTGAATCTAGATTTCTATACGGCACTTACAAAACGGATTCTGTCAGAACTCTATCCGAAGTATTGTCCGGGTTGCAAGACTCTGTTAGATAGAGACATCAGCACGAGAGAAACAGCTGTAAGGTGTGGGGATTGCAATTATCAGGGGAGCAGAACAGCATACACTCCCCTTCATCATTTGAAGATACCTTTGTGGACGTTTTCCTATGTGCTGATGGAAGCACTTCAGAGATTTCCTCTGGGGTTATCAGGACTGGAGATACAGAGAAGACTCGGGGTATCGAAAGCCACAGCAACATTGCTCAAGAGAAGACTGCAATTGTTTCTCTCAGAGATGCTTCCGGCGGTGAAAACACTGCTTCGGAAGGATATTGAGCAGGCTTGGGGGAAGGAGGAAAGGCTTCCGGAACAGGGGAATCTCAAGGATTTTGTGAAGGATAGACCAGTCGTGCATACAGACTGTCTTGCTCTATTCTCTGCCACCCAGAGAGCGAATGCAGGAAGATCCAGATACAAACACACAGGACAAACAGCTTCTATCTATCTTTCGGATCGTGTGGCGGAAGAGAGAGGGAAGTATCAGGTAGGAACACTCTGTTCAACGTTAGCTGTGAAAAAAGGACCAGTGTTGCTGTCGTCTGTTCCGGATCAGAAGCAGAAGACTCTGCAACCGTTATTCGACTTTCTTCCTCCTCATACTCCACTCTTCGCGGATGAGGGAACACCTTGGTTCACGAGATACAACAGCAACTTCCGTGCAGTGAATCACACTGCAAGAGCCAAGAACAGGAAACGGAGTGTCTGGGCAAAGAACAGATGGTCGAGAGATGGAGTATCAAACAACACAGCTGAGGGAACACAACGAATTGTGAAGCACAGCTTCATTGCTTCGTATTCATACTTCGCTCCAGAGAACAGCACTCTCTACCTCAATGAATTCAGTGCACTGAAAGCTCTCAGAGTTTACGGCCTACGCAGAATTAGTTGTGAAACACATGCTACTTTGGGAAATCTAGTCACTAGACATAGCCCTTCACCATCAGGAGGGCATCAATCCCGCAGGGATGGATACCTTTTCCAGAAGTTACGCGAATATCGCTATAATCCGCCATCATGGAGAGATCGGGGCCATCTGGACCACCGGGATTCACGACGAAGGATTCTCACCAGATATCGAGTCCTGCTGGACGACAATGAATACTTCCTAGCGCGGCAGGCTCACATTGACTATTTGAATTTCTGGGATGATGCTCCTCTGTATCAGAAACAGGCAGAGAACCGCTTCAATGCTGTAGCCCATGAACTTTGGAAGTCGTTACCTCGGTATGATGAGGCACTGATTAGCCGTCTCGCGGACAGAATGAATCAGCCTCATCGCCTCCTCCTGCGGATGGTTCGGAAGTGGGCGGCAATGAGGTTGGTCAAGGTCATTGAAGTCAAGCATCACCGCCATCGAGTTCTTCACTATCGAGCGCGGAGGCTGGTTTCGGTGCTACCGGACTTTCTCTATTCAATGGATCTCGACGAATTCTGCAGTCAGTCACCTGAACACGAGCAGGTGGAAATTCACCGCCCTGCGCCAGCGGTCACATCAAAATACGCCATGAACAAACAACAGAGAAAACAATACCTACAGGAGATGTCAGATGCGACACAATGAAAAGTTCAAGTTCTTCGCAGAGGACTTCTGGCGATTGATTCGGAGCCAGAAGTATAGATGCGCCCTGACGGGTCAGGAGCTGACGCCCAACAACACAGAATTGGAACTCCGGGAACCCTACCGGGAACGCGATCGTGCTGAGTTCAGCAATCACTACCTTGTGGCGCGGTCAATCTCCTATCTTGCGAGACATGTAAGCGAAAAGGAAATCATCGAATTGGCCGCTCAGATAGTGATGCACCGCGGCAAGGAGATCGGATATGGAATTAAGAAGATCAGAAGATGATTTTCCGCGCTGGTGGATCTTCCGAGTACTCCGGCGAATGCAAAAGAGACACGTGGGCTTTTTTCGTAACACCATTGAACGGAAACACGTGAACCGTGATCCACGGACTTGGACAAGCTCCTGCTTGGCCAACATCGTCAAAATGCGCTACCGGTTATCAGTTCCGTATCGAAAGCCTCCTAGGAATTCAGAATGGGAGGATGTTATATCCTTCCAGAAGAGAAAATGGAACCAACGGCTTGACCATGCGAGCGCATGGCAACGAAAGGAGTTTTTCGTTCTGGAGAAAATGAACGCGCACCGGTTTTCGGGCCAGCAGGACGAAGGGTCAGCTTGGAATTACGCCGTTCTACTTCAATGCGGCATGATTAGAAGGAAAAGGAACAAATGGAGACCGCGTCCCGTGCGGACCAAATGGGCCGAGATTCAGCGGAACTTGAGGGTCCGATTGGAGGGGCAATATAAGGCTGGTTTCGCACATCGCCGGGATTGGGATCTAACATTGCTCGCCCTGAAGAATCGCATGAGGAAAGGCCAAGAGACAGATGAATGGCGGCCCGTAATCTGGAACGCATTCCGGAGGCGTGGGTGATGATGCAAACTATAGGTTAAACAATGAGCGAATCTGTTCCTCTTCTTTCTTTGCTTCAAGGACGTGGAATTCAACATTGTCGTTCAGTTCGCCGAAGGGGAGCTTATGTTGCTCAATTTTGCGGACATTCTTGGTCTTCCGCTGGTTCGTCATTACATCGAAAACGGCTTTTTTGTAACGGGTGTCGGCGTTGCCGAGCAGGTGCTCCCCCTTGCTTTCAAGGACGTAGAGCAACTGGACACGATCCCCTTCCTTCCGCGCGGCAACAAAGTCCGGATGGATCTTATTTTGCCGCCACCCTTGGACTGAATACCATTTCCGACCCGTCTTGTTTCGAAACCACCACAGTATCTTTTCCTGCTTTTCGAGGTGTTGAGCTACGGTCCATTCGAGGGCGTTGAAGGAGGGAACGTCGACGTCCTCAAAGAGATAATATTTGAACGGATGCGGAGTTCCTGCGGCACCAATCTCGTCAGTCTCCGGAACGCGCCACCCAAAGTCAGGATCAGTCCCAACGGCAAGCACGAGATGCTTCTGTTCAATCAGTCGGACAAAGGCGGCTTCCTCTTGTCGGTGCTTCTCTGCTTCTAGGCGTCTACACATGAACGAAGCAATGAAGCCGAATTCACGTGACAGCGTTTCGATCCCGAGCTCTTTCTCCAATTCTTTGATGTGACTGTTTGCGACAGCCCTTGCCAAGAATGGGTTCTCAATTGTCTCCGAGTATCGACGAGTCAAATAGGCAACGCTGATTTCATCCTTGCCGTGTTGCAGGGTGCCCTCAACGCTGGGAGTGATCTTTGCATCTTTGTCAATCGTGATCGCAAAGGAATTCCGTGTATCACGTTCCTCACTGAAAGCTTTCTTGAGATCCGCGACCAGCACAGCATCCAAGGAGAATGACTGAAGATTTAACAGAGGTTTAATATCGCGGTCATATGAAAATCGCCGATGGTGCTTATCCCCGTTCACCATCACCCAAGCAGGGAGGTAGAAAGAGGATTCGAATTTCCTGAAATCGTGACGAATCTTGACGACTCTCTTTCCGGCGCTGACTGCACCCTTCACGGCAATCTTGCCTACAAGATCACCGAGGCCTTCATTTTGAAATCCCTCGACTACTTTGTCGATAAGACTACGCACCTCACCTTTGGTGAAGTATACGTAGCTCTCGTCCAATGCTGCAATGCCGGTCTTCCTTGCATGAGGCTGGCGCAGAATGCGGCCAATCAACTGAGTCACACCGGTGTTCGAGTTTGCGTTTGGGATGATGCCGAGTATATATGCAAAAGAACAATCCCATCCTTCACGCAATGCTTCCTTCGTGATGATATAGCGCACGGGGCACTGGGGAGAGAACAGGTCGACGTCTTCAATATCATTCTGGGCGCTCGTCTTGATGGCAATGTGGTCAGGAGGAACCTTCATCTCAATCAGACATTCGCGGGCGTCATCAGCATGAACGGTGCCATTACCTCTTTGATTCTTGCCAGTTGACTCGACTTGAAGAAGAACCATCGGGCGAATGTAAATGTCCCTCTCTTGGCGAAGGTCTTTCGCCTTTTTCTCCAACGACTCACGATGCTTCTTGATTTCTCGAATCATCCCCTTCCAATCGTTCTGCAAGCTTCCGTCCGGAGGTAGAACGTGGAGATCCAGCTTGACCATCTCCTCTTCCTTGAGATCGAGTCCCGTGATACCTACGACAACGTTCATATTCTCTTTCGGGGTGGCTGTAAGACCCAACACCAATTCAGGATTCAGGCTGTTCAGAGTTTCGCGAGCCTGATCTGAGAATACTTTATGCAGTTCATCCACGACAATGAACGGCCGCGAAACCCGAATGGCGTTGCCAAGGCTGGTCCGGATCAGACTGCTAAGCTCCGACAGCAAGTCTAGGTTGGGAAATTCTTTCAGGATTCCTTGATGCAGGTCGGTCCGGTTGTCCGGCGGAAAGAATCCCTCGAACCCGCCAGAGTCTTGGAACACCTTGAGTGCTTCAACGCCGTTGCGGCGGCTAACGGATTGAATCATTACAAAAAGTATCACCAAGTTCTCTTCAATGTCCTGTGATGAGAGGCTCTGACCTTTTTCCAAAACAAGCGTGCGACCACCGGATGCTTGATCCAGCAGTTGCCGTAAAGGATTCCCCTTGTCTTTGATCTTCGCAACGGTCTGCGAATATATTGTCTCGCTTGGAACGATCCATACGACAAGTCCTGTGCGTCGCTGGGCTAGTCTCTCTTGGTATTCCCTTATGGCTTCAACGGCAAGGAGCGTTTTACCACCCCCCGTCGGAACCTTGAAAACAACACGTGGGTAATACCAGCCTAAGCCATTTGTCGGACTGTCCTTGATCTCAATGCTCTTCCGATGAAAAACTTCCTGAACCCAGTTGTGATTGATCTGTAACGTTGATCTAGCTTGCACCGCTTTAGCATGCTCCAGCCGGCATTCATCCAGAAACTCTCTGAAGGCTTTTACAACCTTAACCTGATAGTTTTTCAGATACACGGGTTAGCGCCTGCCGTTCTTCTGGAATAGTCCGTATGGAATGTTTACGAATTGAATCCCTTTTGCATCAAGGAAATCCTCATCAAGAAAGCAAGCTGGTGCATAGACGATAAGATTCTTTCCGGGGTGCTCGGCGGAGATCTTCTCGGCAACGGACAGGTTGAGCGCGAGTCGCGTTAGCTCTTCGATATCCTGTCTATAGATCAGGTATATGACTGAACGAGCGTGCTCAGCAACGAAGTAGTCCTTCTCCCTGATGGAACGCCCTGCGAGATGCTCCCCCGTGCAAAGATAGAAAACGTATTTTGCAAATTGTTCGTAAGTTGGAAGATCGCCCGCAAGCAGACTTTCAGCATCAATCGCACGACCAACACGCAGATAACGGAAACCCGAGTCGTAGCTGTGGGCTCGAATCGCGTTTTCAACGCGCTTCCGAGTGATATCCCGACAATTGTTCTTTTGGGGATTGTTCGCATCGGCTTCCGTCATCTGCACGGTGATGCATCTCCTTGTCCCACCATCACGCTGATTGATTTCCATGACTGCGTGCATTGTCGTCCCAGACCCGGCAAATGAATCGAGGATAATAGAGTCGGGTTGAGAGGCTATCTCCAGTATCCGAGTGATCAATCGGACCGGTTTAGCGGTATCAAAGGCCGCTGACTCTCCCAAAAGGTCACGGATCTGTTTTTTCGCTTCGTCAGTATGCCCAACCTCATCATGAGGCCACCATGTCCACGGCACAACTCCATCAACTTCACTCAAATACCGAATAACGTTCGGCTGGGAGTTGTTATCCTTACCAAAGTAGATGCGTCCCTCTTCCAGCAATCGTTTGAATTCAGGCTCTACCATTGACCAGCATCGCCCCTCGGGCGGTTCAAAGACGGCTCCTTGCGGAGCTCGTATCTTATACATCTGATTGGGACGAAAACCCTGGGCAGTCATTGGCACAGAGCGCCACGGGCCATTAGGGTCATCGTTCGGATTCCGATAGATCTTGCGCTGCTCATCCGTAATGGAGATCAGATTGCGCGTGGGTTTGAAGGTCTCTAGTGAACGGGCGTAAACGATTATGTATTCGTGAACGTCGCCAATGATTTCACGATTCTCTCTGGAGTATCGTTTCTGCCAGACATTACATGCAACGAAATTCTCCCCACCGAATATCTCATCCAATAGGAATCGCATGGAGTGGGCTTCGTTGTCGTCGATCGAAACAAAAATCGTTCCATCCTCCGAGAGAAGGTCACGGAGCAGACGTAACCGTGGAACCATCATGCACAGCCACTTATCGTGGCGGGTCAGGTCGTCTTTTCCCACCTCTTTCCCTAACCACTCCTTGATCAGAGGGCTGTTTACATTGTCATTGTAAACCCAGTGTTCATTGCCGGTGTTATAAGGTGGGTCTATGTAGATACATTTGACTTTGCCCGCGTATTGAGGAAGGAGAGCCTTCAAGGCAAGGAGGTTGTCACCCTCAACAATCAGGTTGCCTCCACCTTTGTCCGGCTGAAAATTGAGTTCTGCAACCTCCTCAAGAGTATGATATGGAATCGAGAGGTGATGATTCCATATGATAGTCTTTCCCTTGAACTGGAGTGTCGGCATGTTTCCCTACTCTACAATGGCTGTGTGACATAATCGGGGTCCGCTGGCAAGCAGGTTTGGGGTGAATTTCTCGGCAAAACAACGGGGAATATACTGGATTTGGCGGAGAGACTAAGCGGGCAAATCCCCTAGAAGCGTGTCACGGTGAGGGCCCTTCCTCTGGGCCTGTTAACCTTCGCCCTTCGCCCACTGGAGAACAAGGCTCGCATCAACATAGGGTCGGGTGTAGAACTTGGACGTGGTAGCTGGCGAAGAATGGCCGGCCAGTTTCTGGGCGAGAATGCTACCTCCAGAATCCATTGCTTTCTGAACACTTGTGTGCCTGAGTGCATGGGGATGGATACTGCGGCCCGAACAAGTAACTTTGTTCCACCCCGCGACGATCTTCTGTAGACCTCTTGTGGACAACGGATGGCGCTGGTTTGATCGCCCCCGGTCCGGCATTGACATGAACAAATAGTCCGACTTCCCTAAGAAGCGCTCATGATATTCTTTTACGTGTTGTAGTGCTTCAGAACCCGGTGCCGCATAACGGACTTTTGATCCTTTTCCAACAAAACGAAAGACCGTGTCCCCTTCCGGCGTCTCCACAGTCTGCGACCATCGAAGCTGGACCAGTTCTTGAGCCCTGAGTGCTGTGCGTAAGGCCACATAGAGAATTGCTCGGTCACGATACATCTGCTCGTTCAACGGTTTTTGGAATTCCTCCATGAGTTCTCGCACGGTGGAGTCTGAAAGGCCTTTGCCGAAGAAGGCGCCTTCATGGATTGGATCGTCAAACCGGTGTCTCGTGCGGCGATCCGGAAAATGAACTACGTTGGACCGTAAGGCTTGCATCATTGACTCCTCTAAACATAAGACGTTTATCTGTTCTCGCGCTTCCATTTATCCGATCACCATCAATCATTAGCAGGATTCTAAAACGTGAAATTCATTCCCACTGACTGAACACTCCGTAGAGTGTGACAGTTCAGACCGTGCTCGCAGACTTCTTGTTGTCCTTCCGGGCGTCGATGACAACAAGGTTGGGGGCCTTCTCGATCTTCAGCTCACTCAAGATCGACTCCATCCTGACCTGCTCTTCTTTGCTGAAGAAAATGATCACAGTAATTGCTTTGTCTGTCTGATTGGCTTTCTTATAGATACCAATCTGATGTTTGAGGTTCTTCTTCAAATGCGAATTCTTGGCCAGCTTGAATTCGACAAGTGTCTTATCACGATTGCCACGCGAAATCTTGAAGTCAACTGGACCACGGCCGTTATTCGGCTCTGCGTTGACGTCGAAGCCTGTGTTATACCAAACCAGCTTGAAGGCGAGCTGAATGTCCCGCTCCGATTTTACACGTTTCCCCTTGAAGTAGAAACTCTTGTAACCATCGTTGTGCTCAATGACCTGCTTAAGGTGAAGGAGACGGCTCATGGCTTCCGAATATGAATCTGGCCGAATATCGAAGTATTCAGTGTGCTTCGAAAGGGCTTCCTTAAGAGTTCCAATTTGGTCGATGTGCATAGCTTCGACGAATTGGACTCGACGACTGCTTTTGGTTATGGCCGTCCGTGAATTCTGTTCTTTCGATGAAATGTATTGATCTATGCAGATCGGATACTTGGCGATGGTCGTCCTGATCGCCCGAAGTGTTGTTTTCTGCGTTGGATGCTTTGGAAGCAGTTTTGTGAAATACCGATTTATCCGCGCACGGAGCTGTTCGTTGTCCATCGACTCGATAACCTCCGGAAAATCGCGGTAGAGATCTTGACGATTAATCCACGTGTTATCCTTGGTGAGGATGCTCTTGGGCGTGAGCAAGACGTAATCGCCGTCGAAACATGGAAGGGTGAATGTTTCCGGAACCCAAGTCTCCGTCTCGTAGTCAAAACGGACCTTCTTCACTGGCATCTCGATTTGATACCCTTGGGGTATATGGCTTTTCGTAAATTCGGAAGTATAGCGTAGAAGATAACCTTTAATCAGGTTTACTGTGAAATCGCTAATCATGTCCCTCCCTATTCCTTCGTTGAACAGGCAGAGCTTTTCAAGATGCGACTCAAGGGTAAGCCTCTCTCGTCCAAAGTTCTTGAAGATCAAGGGAAGGTTTTTTCGAAGCTCAGTAGCGAACTTGTTTCCTAGACCACGCCCCTTGTTGCCCGTTTCGCTAAATCCGAGCCAATTTTGGGAGACCTCTGGGAAGTGGTAATACTGCTTGATAAGGCCTGAAGAAAGGCGATGCTTTGAACGCTTCTTCAAGAATACAACGTAGTCCAAGAGTGACTTGTGCAGTTCACGAATATCTGCGTCCTTACTTGTATACAGAAGGAAGGGGTCGACAAAGAGAGGGAGATCATTGATAAGCGAGACATTGAGAGCTCCGTATTCTTTCAGAACTTTCGGGTCGACTTGAAAGTATTCGGCGAAATACATTTTCTTTACACTAAGAATCGATCCGGCGATGCTATAGCGTCGGAATTAAGGTTCCGAAAATTTTTCATTTTCAGAACCTTATAGTGTGAGTCTGCTACAGTCGAATCCACGGCCGTTTTTTTCAGTCGAGTCATCTGTCTTCCTCCAGCATTTTGGCAATGCCGAACCCGGCCAGTGCCGAAAGTATGGCCGCAGGAGCCACGTTGGATCTGGCCGCGATTAAGTCATTATTGAGTTGATTGGCCCGAATCTGCCACTGATGGATCAGGCTCTTGTGAGCTTGCAGTTGGCTACTGGTCTGCTGGTGAGAGACTGTCAGTCTCTCAAGTTGAGACGTTAAGCGCTCTTTTTCGCCTGTCAAACCCGCTATAGCCTGCCGAGCTTGGTTCAGTTCGGTCCTGATTGATTCAAAATTTGCGATTTGCCCCTTCAGTGTGGCATTTTCCATATCTGCACCTTCCAACCTCTTGAAGAGCTGACTCAATTGGGTGTTCAGGGAAGCATTCTCGGCTTTTGCTCCTTCCAGCTGGATTTTCAGGGAATCCAGCTCCGTTGCCTGCCTGTCGATGACTTGCTGGCTGACAGTCAGTTCTTCAGTGGGCACCCAACCCGCAAACACCTCGGAATGCTCCGTTTGATGAAGCAATTCCATGACCGTTACACCAAGAGTGTCTGCCAAAGACCGCGCATGCGAAGGTTTCAGGTCTCGTTCACCACCCAATATTCGGGACAGGGCCGTTGGATTGATGCCAGCTTTTTCGGCCAGCTCGGCCTGACTCAGGCCTTGCTTCTCTCGAAGAGCTTTTACTTTGTCGGCAAAGTGGACCATCGAACCTTTCTCTTGTTTCATATTGTCAATATACGTTGCCATATGGAAAATGTCAAGTGACAAACAGAAACATCGGAAGGGGATTCCTGCGACGGGAGTCAGGGCGACTTCTCCTTTACTCAAGATTCCCCCAAAGGCTAAGGTGTCCAAATGCAAGAACCATCCCCAGACCTCGACAACGCAGGCCCTCAGAGCGCGGCTGAGATACTTGTAAATTGGGCCAATGGAGAGCAAAACTGGGTGCGTGGGATCGTTCGGGATATAATGGCAACCCGACAACCCCTATCCGAATCAGCATTAGAAGAGGCCTATGATCAATGCCTCATAGAACGTGAACTCAAGCAGGGAGAGGTCAGGGAAGTCGCCAAACTTGAACTGACTTCTGCGGCCGGAGAAACGATCGAAAGGCTCGAACTCCTTTCCTTGAAACAGGTTCAGAATGTGAATCGGCTGGCTCCAGAACAGGAGATCGTTTTCAACCCGAGGATGACTGTGCTCTTCGGAGAAAATGCCACCGGCAAAAGCGGTTATGTGCGCATTCTCAAGAGAATGGCGGCGGTTAGGTCTGAGGAGGAAATACTTCCGGATGTATCCAATGAGCAGGCGAAGGGAGGTCCGATGGCTCTGGTCAAGTTCCGGTTGAATGGCGCCGATGGTGAACTCCACTGGAAGGGCGAATCAGGGGCACGGCCGTTCGACCGAATGAGTGCATTCGATACTCGGGCAATGGCGTTCCATGTGGATAACGATCTAACATATGTTTATACTCCGCGCGACTTGGCGTGGTTTCAGTATGTATACCAAGCCATCAAAGCCATTGGTTCCAAACTCGAAACTGCGCGCGATGCGTCCAAGGCCAAATCGAATCCATTCCTTGAGAACTATAACGTTGGAAGTATTGTGTATGCAAAAATCGAGTCCTTGAGTGCGGCAACGGACTTGAGTCTTCTTGAGAAGCTCGGCGATGTATCACCAGAAGAAGAGAATCAAGTTCCCATACTGCGCGACAACGTCGAAGCTCTTAAACCCAAGATCGTGCAAATGAGACTTGAAGTGGCCCAGAATGACAGAGACATTGTGAACTCCGTCAGATCCGCAGTTCAGAAGGTGAGCTCATTCGATTGGGAAGTCTATAACCAACGAGTGAAGAGTGTCCGCGCGGCTGAAGCTGAATATCAGAAAGCAAGCGTGCTGGCATTTGAAGATTCTGGGATTCCGGGAGTGCTGACAAACTCTTGGCAACAATTCATTTCGGCGGGGGCAATTTACTCAGCGGAGTTCAAACGAACCGAGGAACATGCCGATCACACGGACCGATGCCCTTACTGTCGCCAAGAGCTGAATGATTCGGCGCTGGATCTTCTGCGTCGATATAGAGATTATACTACGAGCACATTGAAATCGGTTCTCGATAATGCCAGCGACGATCTATTAAAAGTAACAAGCCTCTTATCTGATCTAGACATCCAACGCCTTACTTCACAAGTGAACAAAAAGATTGCGGCTGGCTCCAGTGAGACCCCGGCCCATCCTATCATGCAAGCGGCTTTGGTCTTTCTACAGAAGGTGCCGCTGGCTCTTGATTCGGTCCAAATCGGTGCAGACGTCAATGCCGAGGATCTGATCTCTGATCTCCCGAAGTTGATCGAGAACCTGAACAAGGCCTGCGCTGAGATCGACACTGTAATCGACAACCTGACAAGGCAGGGAACAGATCGGGCTCGGCAACATGCGGAGCAAACTGCACTATTACGCGATTTGGAAGACCGCCTGACCCTGCGAAAACAGTTACCGAAGATCAAGGAACACGTTGAAAAAGCTAAATGGGCTGAACAGGCGAACACAATAGCGAGGGATCGTTTTCCACCGCTTCTCAGATCCTTGACGAAACAGCAGAAGCTGGCATCTGAGGATCTCCTGAATCAAGACTTCGAGAGATTCTTTCGGGCCGAATGTGAGGCTCTGAGAGCACCGAAAGTCCGTCTGCAATTCCCGGGCCGTGGTGGGGAAACGGCACGGAGAAAATCCATTGTAGCTGACCATCGTCTGAGTGACGTTTTGTCCGAGGGTGAACAAAAGGTCATCGCGATGTCAGACTTCCTCGCCGAGGCTTCTATTCGGACTGGTTCATCCCCCTTGCTTTTTGACGATCCGGTGAACAGCCTCGATTATCGACGCCTTGAATACATAGTGGAAAGGCTCCATCAACTAAGCTCACTCCACCAAGTGGTCATATTTACTCACAACATTTGGTTTGCGACCGCCCTATTGGCGAAATTCGATAAGGATCCGGATGGTTGCACTTATTACAGCGTTGAGCGCGACAGAGACGGACGAGTTGGACTGGTGACCCGTGGTAATCATCCACGATGGGACACAGTCAGCGAACTGACCAAGAGGATCAACGAGAATGTCAATAATGCTGGATCCACAACTGGCGAAACGAGGCAAGCCTTAATAGAGAGCACGTATTCGCGGATTCGATCATGGTGCGAAGTCGTGACCGAACAGGAACTTCTTCAAGGTGTCGCGCAACGTTACAAGCCTAACGTGATGATGACCGCCCTACCCAAGATAAAGCCAGATCGTCTTGCGCAGGCAACTGAAGTGATTTTCAGAATCTTTGAAAAGGCCTGCCGCATAACCGAAGCACATTCCCAGCCATTGGAGACCCTTGGCATACAGGCAACTCTTGAGGACTTGAAAAACGACTGGAATGAAGCGAAAGAAGCTCGTAACGCTTACAAAGCATAGTAAAGGCTGACCGGCCCACGGCCGATCGACTAAAAGCGCTTTCGGAGCAATCGTTGTGAAGTCGCTATCTTCCGATCGACCCATCGGTGAAGGGCAGTCCAAGAGTCATCTTGCCATCCTTTCTCGATCGATAATTCTAGGGCGACGTCAATTATCTTCTGATAGGAAACGGTTCGGAAGAGTATCCTATCCTGCCGCACAGACCTAACCAAGGCCTTCCATGCTCTCGATCCAATCCGATCGGACATCGGCAATCCGGGCTGGTGCGCGAAGACGATCAAGACGATGGGAATCAACCCGCTGGATGTGGCAACCCTCCAACAAAGAATCAGGTTGCGAGCCCATTGATAGAGGGAAGCATTGAGCGGGCACGGGCGAAAAATACGCGTCGGGTCGATGTGTAGAACTTCAGCAATAAAGTCCCAGTAACGAATCCCGGCTCGGGAAAGAGCGCATTTTGCGTCTTTAATCGATACCCCAAAGTGTGAGAAGAGCGCATAACGTATTGGATCTTCTTGCCAATCATAGTCGCCATTGCATTCCGAGAGTCCATCGAATTCCTGTTTCGGCAAAGGCCGAGAGCAGGCACCTCCGTCGGTCTCTGTGAACTTGCATTCAGCGAAGATCAGATATTTCTGATTTCGGAGGACAACGTCGACCTGAGTGCGACGCCTTTCATTCAAATTCAAATGATTAAGCGGGTCCACCCATTCAAATTCAATCTGCCAGCTTCCTCCTCCGGGCTCCAGCCCTAGCCTACTGACAATCAAGTCGACAATGGCATCGGCATGTGCGTTCATCTTGATAGACCCAAAGACGTCGATACACAGAGCCTGTGAGGAATTGATTTGTCCGGTCCGGATGCCTTGCGGACCTCGGTCCCATCTGAATTTGCGCCATGGCTCAATGGCTGGCCAAGCGGCCGGGAAGATGTTCTTTTTGATTTTTTCTATCACCCATAGCAGGACGAGGGCGTGGGACTCCTTCCTATTTCAATGATTCAATGAATGTTCTTGGCCTGTAGGCAACCTGCAGATATTGCATGTCTGCGCCCTTTTCAGGATGAAAAACAACGGTTAGTCCTCGTCAATCAGCATAAGGGTGAGAACGGGTTCTGCATCGTCGCCGGGGCCACATACAAGCCGCATGGTCACGGGTTCGGTCTGATCCTCCGTTACTATCAGTACTTCGAATATGTTCTCGGACGGGCCAATGCGTGTTCCGTTGCATTTTGCCATCCAGAAGATGTCATGGAGGATTCCTTCGACACTTTGCAGACCATCCGAGTCGGAAACGGCACGGTCGATCATCGACCACACACGTTCACTGACCGCCACGGGATATTTGAAGTGTTGTCGTGTAACGTCATATTGACTGACATCAACGAGGACACCATCTTCAATCGCCTGTGTTCGACTGTAAGAGAAGATCAGGTCACCGAATACATTGTCATCCGGCATCATGTTTAGGCCTCCTGCTTTGATTCTGAAATGCCTCACGGCGTATGAATAGGAATACGGCTGGCACTCTTGTTGCCAGATGCTCTCGATTATGAGCATGTATTGTAGAAGGAATAAATGCGTTTCGGACCAACCGCGAAAGGGCGGCAGGGATCGATCATCAAGATACCACGTGGCGAGCGGCTTTGCTGAGCATTGATCCTTCCAGATGCGATCATAAGGGATGTTATGCAGTGTCAGGAACTCCAGCATGTTGGCCGCATTGACTTCCACTTCTTCCTCAACGAAAACGGTTCTATCGAAGCGAGAGGTAAAAATCGTGATGTGCCACCCCATGCGATAGAGCTCTTGGACAGCGTGAACGGCTCCGTCCTGCGGTTCAGGAAGGGTTCGCAAATCGTATGCGGGTAGGTTCTGTGTCAGAGTGAAGTCAAAGTCGATGCAGAGTTTGAGTGAACCCGGCTTGAGGCGGAATGGATTGTCCCGATACCATCCCAGCAAGATATCCTTCTCCAGCAATCCCGCATCCCACATATGAGTAGAAGGACGCTGGATTGACTTGGGAACCCATTTGGGCTCCCTACCATTGCCAGCTAACGCAATGAAGAACTCCTCCGAGACGGGCCAGAGGTATGCAACCATTGAGCGTTTGAATGCGAAAGGATGGCAGATCGGCGTTCAGAGACTCGACGAAGGAGTCTTCTTCGGGACTCCCATACAACGGCAGGAACAGAGTCTTGCCGCACTGAATAAAATTCAGTCGATTGCCGACTGCACTCATAAGCCCTTCACAAGATTCATCGGAGGGCATCGAGTTCTGGACACGCACGATCCTGTATTCGTGACCCAGAGCTTGCCCTATGAGTTCTCTTAGCAGTTCACCGTAGCGATGGCCTGCCCGGTATTTCTCCGGGTAAGAACCAATAAGGACGGTTCTATCATCCACGAAACGGACCATCCCGTCAATATGCCCAGTGATATCGTGAGGCTCCTCTGGGACAATAATCAGCTGTTTGATGCCCAGACGATGCATCAGGACATCTTCGATGTGTCTTTTGCCTTCGAGACGATTGTCTGATATGATGCGTTCCGTTCCTATCGCAATGCCTTCGCCAGTGAAGACCAGCGACCCACCATCAATTCTTAGTGGAATATGGACTGTGGGTATGGATAGCCTGTTCCCCAGACCGGCACCGAAGCTGTCATCAATGCTCGATGCTTCCGGCACATCTGCGAGGTATCGCGGATTGTATATGAATTTTACAAACTCTATCCTTCCGCTTGGAAGTTGAACGGGAATCGGCGCGAAATCCTGTATCCAGATATCCGGACTGACTTCGATATCAAGTTGGCTTAGATCAGCACGCAAACCACTTAGAGAGGCGGTTTCTACTGCAAACACCGTCACATCAGCAACTCTTGATATTGATCTGACGATATCGCGGAATAGATGGACGAGATGCGGTCTCCTTTCTGAAGGCCAGATCAAGGCACATCGCTGTCTCTCCCATTCGGGAATAGGACGAGGCAGGTCATCCGTCATTCCTAGAAGGACGATCCGTCCAAGGAAAAATCAATATCAGAAGCCCGAGTGTGATGCTTAATGGAGTTTTACAAATTTTTTTTCGACTACTTATCTCTCCTGCGTGCAGACGCTTAACGGGATCTATTGAAGCCAATCCCACCTCATTGGATCACCAGCATCGAGCCAACACCGGCAAAATGCTCTCCGAGTTCCAACGAGGTGAGCGTTCATTCAGGGATCCCAAGTATCAGATCACCAAAAATCTGATCTATTCCAGAAATTCACGAGCCCACGAAAACAGAGATTCGCAGTCTACTTTCAGCAAACTGTGGATGTTTCCCTGAACAGGCATTGAAGAGTGCGTCGCAAGGTCCGTCATACAGACGATGTTGTGAACTGGGTGGTCCGAATTGTCCCTGTATTTTTCGCGCTCCTGAAAGATTCCGTCCTCATGAAACCAAGCTGATACCACGAGACCGTGATGATTCTTTAGCAATGCCAGAACGAGATAAACTGAAACGCCAGTGCCACGGAGGAAGACCTGCAGATTTGTTTCAGGATTGGGCACTACGCTAATGGCTTTTCTGCAATAGTGCCCTTCCTCCAATGCCTGATCCTTCGATCCGATCCGTTCGGTAAAATCCGTCAGAAGCCGAAGAATCTTCTGAAATTCCTCCTTTCTGTCGGTGAGCTCAACCCAGCCAGCGCTTGCGTCTTGGATCGTGCTGTCAGGAGATATTAGCGTCTTGTGTTTCATTTGGAAGAAAGACGCATGGGGAAGCAGGCCCTCAAAAAAAGATGCCCGGTTGGCCGGGCATCCGTTCAAGATACGGTGGATTGCAGTCTCTTTGTAAAACGTGCTTCCCATGAACGAAGCGATCTCTTCTGCAGAAACAGTGTGCCTAATGGTTCACCGGCCTTCTCTTTCCGGGCAATCTCAGTGGCAATGGAACTGATTTTTCCACGAACAGTTTCGAGCTTCTTCTTCAGCGACTCTTTTTGCGATACGACGATTGGCGGTTTCGCTTCAAGCTTTGCTTCAGGTTTCAGATCCTTTTGCTCATTCGCAGGGTCTGGCTTGACCTCCTTTTTCAATTCCGGTCTCAGCACTTTCAGACCAGTGCCTGTCTTCACTTCTCGATGCATACGCGTCCCTCCACATCAAGGAGAGACGCCTTCGGTTTCTGTTATTCAGAAGAACACGATCTAGAGCCAAGTCTCTTAACCTTCGCATAGAGCGACCTGATCTGGGTTGCGTCCATCATGAGTGCAACCCGTTGAGCGAGGACATATATCCCATAGGAAGGGCTCATTGAATGTTCACGTCCCCTCCAGACCCTGAGGCACACAATGAGGAATCTCCTTACCATGAGGATTGCGCGTCGGCGGCCGTAGAAACGTATCAGGTTCAGAATCTCACGCCGCTCTCCCTGAATTGCGGACAGAACGGCTTTGTGCAACAGACCATAGGCAGTCTTCTTTCCTTTAAAGGACCAAGAGCCCGGGTTACTGGCAACGAGCTTTGTCACCTCCCGGGCGCCCAGCAGAGATGCATCAGCCAGTAGAGACTTCATGCGCATATCAGTCAGATCATAGTGATGGAGCAATGCAAGGTGCATGGCCAGACCTCGTGGCCGGCGAACATCCTTGATGAGAATGTTCGACTGAGCAATGACCGAACGATCCATTTCCTTGCTCAGAACAACGATGGTCGAGAACGAACCTTGTGCCATTGCAGAAGTGAGAACGTTCACGTCGGATGCCGTCAGGTAATCGATAAGAATGGCAGTGCCATTCAACGGAAGTGAATACCCGGAAAAGACAACTGGCGTCACGCCCAGCTGGAGCAGAGGCAGGACGTGTTTTAGAGACCCTTTATATAGAAGGACCGTAATGCTGGGGTTGAATGGAAGATGGTGTCCGGATTGAACGGTCGGCTTGCCTGCCTTACCCCGCCCCTCAATGAGATTCGTCAGGATACGAAAGTGCTTCATGTTCATGTTTCTGGTCCCAGACAACCAGTGATCCAGAGTTCGGATGGACACCCTTAACCTGCGACACAGGTCTTGGCGAGACCAGCCGCTTGAGAGCAGTTCTTTGATTCCCTGCACTGCCCGGATGTGCGGAGCGGATGTCTGCATGATGGCTTGTGTCGGAAGCACGATGCGATAGTAGGTGCATTGGACACCCTTGAGCGGGGTAATCACGGGTTCGATGATGCCGATTGATATCAACCAGCGCATCAGCTTGGTTGGAGAGGAGCCGTTCCACCTTTCAACAAGTGTGCGTGGCAACGGATACAGCCCTTGCTCACGAAGGCGCCTGTAGTTCAAGTAGCGTTCATCCAATTCTTTCAAAGCACGGGGGCGATTCTGAATTTCATCTTGATACTGTTTCCAGAGAAGAAGGTCCGTTAGGAATCTGCGGATTCGTCTTCGGGGATCATTCTGGTGTTCAAAAGTTTCGTAGCTCTCCACTAGACGATCAATGGCCAAGGCGTGCTCGGGAGTAAGGCCTGCAAGCGGCAGGGCACGATTTGATCTCTTTACTGGCCCACCAAGTAAGCGACGGACCGGAAGTAACGTTTCATAACCAGTGAATCCTGCTGGTTCGAGTGTCTGAGTATCCACCTGCTCCCAAGAGGACGGTATCCGCATGGGTGATGCAGTGCTGGGAATTAGGGAAGCATTGTAACCAACAGGCAGGTCAAATCCGGAAATCCTCGTCTCCAGCGACTGCAGTTGTGAAGCTGTGATCGGGAACCTTAGCAGGTAAGTGATCACTACACCTGTCGCCGTAGCGAAAGCCAGCGATGGTTCCTGACCGATATGATCCTTTAGAACATCATACGCACCTAGCAGTGCGTTAGTCGGAATTAAACCATGCCAGACACCTCGATTGAGGTCGGAGAAGAGCAGGATTGACACGTCTGACCGAACTCGGCTTGGAAAGAACCGAACGTCCCGCTGACCCCGCAGGGCGGCCTTCAGGAGTTTGTCACCTAGGGGCAGAAAGGCACCATCTGCAAGACACTGGCTGTCATTCATACGGAAGATGGTCCGCATCACTTGGGGACGGAGCAAAGAATTGCCGAGGCTCTTTCTGATGTCTGCTACCGTTCGCCCTGACATACGAGTGTATGCTCGTATTGCAGAAAGAGATGGCCGTTTACGGGGAAATTGATGATCGCATTGCACAGAGACCTCCGCAATGCAAAACCAATAGATCGGTATTTATGTTGGGTTTAAAATCGGCGCCAGAACAAAAGTGCACGCACCGGGACATGGAGCAATCAACCCCTCGATATCAGAATATCAGGCGATGCTCGTGACGTTATTCGCTCTTGGTAGGCACGGATGGAGATTCGGCTCAGGCAATCGTGCATTGCACGATTGCCCTTCAGTGCGGATTACGGATTCTTTCTTTTACTGTTATTCTTATTATCAATTGAACGATTAGGGAAATTGATACTCTTAATACCGCCCACAGAACTCCAAGACTTCGCATTAGGCATCATCAGCGATCTCGTTTGAATGAGTAACGTAGTAGGCCATGAATGAATCGCGAAACGCCATATTCGAACAACTAGACGATCAGAGCAAAAAGTTAAACCTTGTCCCTCATTTCAAGGATCGGCCCTCCCCGGTTCATCGTAAATGAACTCTCCTTGAAAGCGTATACTCCCATCGGGTGCATACTCGACACCGTGACCGTGTCTTTTGTCGTCTTTCCAGTCACCGACGTAACGGGATCCGTCTTTCCAAAAAAGGATACCCTTTCCGGTCCGGGAACCTTTTCGAAAATCGCCTTCATATCGGTCACCTGTTGGCCATAGGATTCTTCCCTTGCCTTCAACACCCCCACTTTGAAAAGATCCCTCAATTATGGTGCCGTCTGGAAGGGTCATTCGACCGGCCCCACGGGGAACGCCTTTCAAAAAGGCACCCTTATAAACAAATCCGCTTTTGTAGACCAGTTCTCCCTGTCCTTCAAATTGGCTGTTGCTGGCCTCACCAACATAGGTCTTCCAAACCATGTCCGTTGCCTGTGAGGCGTCGCATTTGATTTTACCTTGTAACTGCCAATTGACGACCGGCCCTTCGCAGATCATTCCGGATTTTCCGGTCAGGCGCCCTTCAGCACGAATAGCTCCATCTTCAGCGGTGGGCTTCAAAGTCCCTAGGAAATAAGAGCCATCTTGGAAATCGAGGCGCACGGAAGTCCCATCAGCCGGCAATCCACCAACAAAAGTCCCCGTTATTATTGTTCCGTTCTGCAGGTTCTTGAGGGACCCAGCCCCGTTCATGCAATCACCTTTGATGCATTGAAAATTGGCACCGTGCGGATCAATGGCAGAGGTGCGTTCCGGCTCCCTTCTGCATTTGTCCTTCTGGGCGGGGTTGTTGACTGAAAAGGATTCGAACTCTGCAGAGCCGAGTCTAGTAATAACGTTCGTTACGGGCTTGGTTTGAATGCCGTTAACTGAAAGAACATACGTGAAGTTACGTCCGTCAAAGCGGTAGTTTCCGGAAAAGCTACCGAGCGGCGATTCCGTGGATAAACGCCCATCCGCAGTCATCACAAGGACTGAATTGATGCCAGCCGGGCTGACACAGGCCCACCGACCGACAATGCTCTGTGCATCCAGACCAGAGACAGTAACAATTCCCGAGAATATTAGGATCATCGGAACCCCTTTCATGGCGTCCTCCATCTTTCCTTTTGAATCGAAAGACGCACCCTTTCGGTCAACGCTAATTTTAGCGTGCTATCTCTAGCGTGGTAAACTTGGCACGTCAGCTTTAGAATTACAGGAGAATGGACTCCTATGAAATCTTCCAGAAGCGGGTCAGCGCCCGGATACGAGACATGAGGCTCAAGAAAGGGCTGACGCAGGAAGAACTAACGGGCCTTGAGATCGGTCTGCGGGTTTATCAAAGGATTGAATCCGGAAATGGGAGCCCTTCTTCTCAAAAGCATCTACAAAATCGCCACATCGCTTGGAGTTCACCCCAAGGATCTTCTGGATGTATCGATGAAACCGCCGAAAGAACCGACCTAGGCAACCACTCTACTTACCCGACCGATCCTGCCACTGGGATGAGGAGGATTACCCGGTCCTCCGCACGTCAAAGTGCCCGCTCCGCTGTCGATAAGTCACCGATTTCAGAAACAACTCAATCGCATTGTGGTCATTCAGTTTTTGAAAATCCGGGGACGAAAGTAGACCGCTGAACATGTAAAGTTCGTGATCAGGCAGTCCAGAAAGAACTGTTCTATATCGTTCCGGCAGGTGATCAATTTGAGCACTACGCCCCTCTTTAATGCGAATGGCGTTGCAAAGTGTTTCCGTGACCAGACCGGGAATCTCGGCACCCATCACTTCCGCGGAAAATTCGTGGAACTCCTTTTCATAGTCGAGACCCTTGATGAGCTGGCATACGAGTTTGGCGGCAAGTTGAGATCTTGAGATCGGTCCTTGCAAGACTTCCGGTGCGCCAATTCTCCGATCTGGAAACAGGCGATACACATCCTGAAATCTTGAGATGGCTTCCCTAACAGCGCCGCCAGCGGCGAAGATGATCTCAGTAACCGCCTCCGGAGCTATATCAACCTGCTCACTTACAGATATTTTCTTCAAAATCTTTTCCATATCTGGAGCGGACACGTGCTTGAAGCTGACCAAATCACATCGTTGCACGAGGGCTTTCGTCAAACGAGTTCGATCTGATGTGCATAAGATAAAGCGTCGGCGTGATTGCGATGCCGACATTTCAAGAGGCTTCAGCAACATGCCCTGCAATCTCCCCGGGAGTTCCTGAACTTCGTCGATCATGACGATTTCCAACCGGCCGTCGCCTTCGTTGTAGGGTTTGACGAATCTCTCTTGTATCAGGCTCTCGTCGAGCCACCCCCCTTCGAACTCTTGATATGCGCTGAAATCGGCAGATTGAGCAAAGCCCCCATTCATGATCTGCTCGCAGGTGGAGCACTCGAGACATGGCTTGCTTGTGCCCTCACAAAGATACATTGACGCGGCAATCCGAGCAGTTGAAGTTTTCCCATCACCCGGCGGCCCGGAAAGGAGCGGTGGCCGCCTGAATCCAGTCCGGACGATTGCCTCGATGGTTTTCATTGCTCCATCCTGTCCTTGCACCTGATCCAGTGTTCTTGGCCTGTATTTCTCCGTCCAAGCTATTGCGTCAGTATTTTCGTTCGAAGTCATGGGGCAGTCCTCCTATTCTTTGCGGCCCTAATTGATCTCATGTGAGCCCTCCAATCCAGCTCAACAGGTGGATACTCGGTTCGCCCCCCATCAAGCATATGAAGAATAACGCTGAAGCACACATCGGGGGGAAGTGTGGAATGGTGGGCAAAGTGAATACAACGAAGAAGAGCACCCGGCAGAAAGGTCCTGCTACCAGCCTGAGTGAGCTTTCCCGGAATGCTCTTTTCAAAATGCAATCGGTTTGCTCTGAATGCCAGCCAACGAGCGAGACACCCGATGACTACATTTAGGACTGCTACGTTCGTGAAAACGTCGGCAAGCTCATCAAACTTATGAACAATCTTGCGGCGATTCCGCCCCTGAATAATAAGCTCAATCAACCGATAAAAGTTCAACGTCGGCTTTATCTTAATGGGAATGCCATACGACTGGAATCGCATAACGTTAATCACTTCCGAACGCAGATCTTCGCCGTCAGAATCAACAACATGGGTGCTCTTACGCAGTATCCTGAGCTGGACATCATCAAACTGTGTTTGAAAAATACGCGTAGCGTAGAAATGGAGGTAGCGCATCTCTGGACGCAAATCTTCGACCTTGTTAAGGAACGTATAGCGATCCGGAAAAAATTCCGGATGATAATACTCTGAAACAATTGCAAGGCGCGAAATTGAGCTAATGATCAGTCTGTGGCCGACATCCTGCAACTGCTTCACTCTTTCCTCGTAAATATCTTTCCCCTTCGCATTTGGCTTGAGGATCAGGATGGCACTTCCAGATCGGAAGAGAATATCAGGATCGTCCGAGATTGTGTCGAAGTATCTCCCGAAATCCTGAGCGAATCTCCCGGACTCCCCTTCAGGGACACAGTAGTATGTTGTCTGTGTTTGGGAACTCATGGTGGCTTGATTCCAAAGTGTTGTTGTAACTTAACAGCAACGTCAGGCGGCATTCTATCAGGTCTCTTCTTCCAATTGGTCACAGTGCGAGGGGTGACTCCGCCGGCCGCCAGTGCTATCTCTTTGCTGGAATATGTAGTCGAAAGCTGTGCGATGATCCAGCGGCCGGGGTGAACAGGGACAACTGCGTCCCGATCCAGAAGAAAGAAAGTGGGATGCGGATCATAGCAATCTTCGCCGTGGGAATGCCTCCCTACAGGCATGAGAACTCTCAGTTCTTCCAGCTTGCGAAGAACCTCTTTGTAAGCGTCATTCACAAGCTTAAGATTGGATGCAGGAAGAGCGACGCAATCGGGACCGTAGGCCTTGGAAATCCATGGCCGGACCGTGCTCTGTCCGGTTTTCACTTTGTCGTGCTCGGCCCATATGTGGTTGAAGAGTCTGACGACGGCTTTGCGTCGACGACTGGAGAAATGCGTGGACAGTGAGTTTCGGAGACCCCGATATTTCTTTCGGTCGACCTTGATCGGCGTGATTTGGGGCGGACGAGTTTTGGCCACGGGTGACTGACGTGTCAGCATTGGTCCCAACAACGCCACAGGATCGCAAGGTGGTGGTTGATTAGGGAATTGGAGCGGCAACAGTCGCCGTCCGTCCACCATGTTCTGGCGGGCAGGAATGAAAGCGGACCGCTTGGTTGTGCCGACAACGTTAAGTCGAACGTTCGGATGCTGGAGTTCGAGCCTTTGCAATCGTGGCCATACTGCCTGAACCATGGACTCCGAATCATACGGACAGTCGAAAAGCCAGACGATCATTACGCCGTCGGGAAGGCGAAATCCTTCCGTGGGTGGGAAGCCCGGGAACGACTGGATGACCGAGCCAACAGCGTTCCGCAACTGGCGAGACGGTAGATAGTGGCCTTTCCAAGATTTACAGCGAAAGAGCTTGACTTCGATGGATAGGTGCCACTGATCCTTCGCGCTGTAGAAACCAAAACTTTCGTCAGGATCGGCAAGGGCTTGTTCGATTCTTGTATCATCAAGCGGAATGGACGCTGGGACTCCGAGGCGCCGCTTGTGGCCCAGTCTTCCCTTGAAGACATTGCGCACATCAGGTTGGAACTGATCCCGAAACGATTTGGCCGTATACTGCTCGTTGGAAAGTAACGACGAGTCGAATTGTGTTTTTGTATAGAGCGAAAGTCTCTGCAATGTCCTCGCCTTATCCCGCGTTAAACGACTGCGATAAGAGACAGAGATCTCATCTACGATGTATGACTCCCTTACGATTGCGTCATCAAAATTCGAGAACATTCCTACTTCCCTTCTTCCAAGAGGCGGATCTGTTCGATGGAGCACATTGCGGATACCAGAGCACTGGAATATCGATAACCGGGAACCAGTGTTCCTTTCAACAGCGGAGAGTATAGAAGAGGATGGATGGGGACCGTGAACAGTTTTGGGTCCATCCTAAATAGCGAAGCCGTTCTTTCACGTGGACCCGAAAAACATCTTACTCTGGTCCTGAGCGTTTTCGGTAGCTCAATCGGATAGTCCGTCCGAACGAAAAAGCTTGCGCTGGGCAATCGGTCGAACAAGCCCGGAAGGGTCGAGAGTTTTCTCCCTACATTCGCCATAGCCATTCTCGATTTGGCTTGGACTTCAAAGAGTATTCGGGCGCCGACCCACCAAGATTGTTTCAGATCGAAACTCTTGGGTTCATTGTAGGTTGCAATGTCGACGAACTCATCAAAATGATCAGGGACGTTCAAAGGTGTCCCGGGCCTCGGAAATTCCTTGATCAGGTCATCCCTCGTGCCGTGAAAGAATATGCGAAGTGGCTCATGATACGCAGACATTCGATCCATTCCTTTGTAGATTTCGGCGGAGCAAGGTGTCCTACGGGCTTATCATTGGGCGCCTCGTTATGTCCCTTACTTGCCTACAATCCTTATTGATCCGGAAATTCGATACAAGAGAAATTTTCTTCTGGACGATTCGATCATCCACGCTTTCAAGAAGTTCAGGGAGATGAATGAATTTCGCGATGGCCTTTAAACGTCGACCCACCGTAACTGTAGCTGGAGACGCACGTGCGAGATAGGCAAAAGACCACAACGAAGCTCCCGAAATTTTTTTCTCTTCCGCCGTTCATGGGTGAGGGGAAATGAAATCCTCAAGATATATCACAGGGTTCTTTTTCATGGAGCGTCCCGGAGCGACCACCGTTCTCAAAAGCAATGGACAAAAGATTGCATATCCAGTGGAGTTTCCTTCAGGAACGGACACAAAATGGGCCAAAATTGCGTGCATCGCTATTCCCTAGAATCCCCAACGGAACAAAACCCCGGTGACATACTAGATTTTATAGGCTTCGCCTCTCCGCAGATGCGGAGAGGGGTGCAGGGTTGGGTTGGGAAAGACCGGACCCGGCACGCAGGAGCGGGCCAAGGATCAGGGTCAGGGGCGAGCCAAGGCTCAAAGGGTGGATCAGCAAAGGCACGGTTCAATGGAAGATTCCCTGAACTGAATCTAGATTTCTATACGGCACTTACAAAACGGATTCTGTCAGAACTCTATCCGAAGTATTGTCCGGGTTGCAAGACTCTGTTAGATAGAGACATCAGCACGAGAGAAACAGCTGTAAGGTGTGGGGATTGCAATTATCAGGGGAGCAGAACAGCATACACTCCCCTTCATCATTTGAAGATACCTTTGTGGACGTTTTCCTATGTGCTGATGGAAGCACTTCAGAGATTTCCTCTGGGGTTATCAGGACTGGAGATACAGAGAAGACTCGGGGTATCGAAAGCCACAGCAACATTGCTCAAGAGAAGACTGCAATTGTTTCTCTCAGAGATGCTTCCGGCGGTGAAAACACTGCTTCGGAAGGATATTGAGCAGGCTTGGGGGAAGGAGGAAAGGCTTCCGGAACAGGGGAATCTCAAGGATTTTGTGAAGGATAGACCAGTCGTGCATACAGACTGTCTTGCTCTATTCTCTGCCACCCAGAGAGCGAATGCAGGAAGATCCAGATACAAACACACAGGACAAACAGCTTCTATCTATCTTTCGGATCGTGTGGCGGAAGAGAGAGGGAAGTATCAGGTAGGAACACTCTGTTCAACGTTAGCTGTGAAAAAAGGACCAGTGTTGCTGTCGTCTGTTCCGGATCAGAAGCAGAAGACTCTGCAACCGTTATTCGACTTTCTTCCTCCTCATACTCCACTCTTCGCGGATGAGGGAACACCTTGGTTCACGAGATACAACAGCAACTTCCGTGCAGTGAATCACACTGCAAGAGCCAAGAACAGGAAACGGAGTGTCTGGGCAAAGAACAGATGGTCGAGAGATGGAGTATCAAACAACACAGCTGAGGGAACACAACGAATTGTGAAGCACAGCTTCATTGCTTCGTATTCATACTTCGCTCCAGAGAACAGCACTCTCTACCTCAATGAATTCAGTGCACTGAAAGCTCTCAGAGTTTACGGCCTACGCAGAATTAGTTGTGAAACACATGCTACTTTGGGAAATCTAGTCACTAGACTGTTTTAACGTTCCTCGACGACACAAAACTTCTGCGTGCTTTTGATTGTATAAATGGTTTCCTTTGTATCCGAAACCTGTATGCTTGTGACTTCGCGAATCAGAATCTCATTTTCATCATAAAACCGATCAACTCGCGCTTTCAGATACTTGCAGACTCCTGCGGGCTCCTCGCCCTCAAATCCGAAAGTAGCAAATGATGCATGATCGGTATCTTTGTACTCGACCGAACTTACGAGACTGCAGATCTTACCTACTTCCATTCGGCCTGCTGTATTGCGACCACTCGCATCCCATTTGTCCCAGACAAGAACCACATGGGGGAGCGCAGTATTCTCTTCTCTCGCGAGATACCCATCGTCCGTGTAAACTAGCTTCGCTTCCCAATCCTTCCCATCGCTGCGGAATCTGGTTCTTATCGCATAGGCTCGCTCTCTGTGAATCCCTTCCATTACGAAATCGCGCGCGCTAGCATAGACCCTGGTCTTGAAATCGCCACTGGATTTGGTGCATCTATACTCGAGGGCAGCTTCATCAAACTGACATGTGCTGATCGTGTGTGCTGGACGTTCTTCAAACTCAGTCGCATACGTTCGGCACAATTGCTCTGGCTCCTTTTTCTTCGGGCCCGGTGTAATCGATGTCTGCGAAACAAACACCAGAGCAATCGCTACAAATCTGAATGAGGACATTGCATACTCCGCCTGAAGCCTTTTGTTGGCGGGCTGTCTGAAAATCCATTGAACAACCATCATCCCGAGAGTTCTCCCTGTGTGGCACTTCGCAAGCCTTTTTGATTGAATGGATCTGAAGGCCAGCCCCATTTGAATCCTTGACAACTATTTCCTAGGAAACTATTATGGACACGGAAATCGACGAATGAAGAACAGGCAAAAACCTGACCCGGTTCAATTGAAGCCTCACATTGGCTATCACCTGAGAGTGATCTCGAATGCTGTTTCGCATTCATTCGCACGCAAGCTGGCAGCCACGGACGTAACAGTAGCAGAGTGCGTGATTCTGCGAGAAATGTATGCGGGAAATCAGAAGACTTCTCCTGGAACGGTCGCGGAGATCACAGGCCTTACGCGCGGAGCTGTCTCCAAACTGGTGGATCGACTCCTGAACAAAGGCCTTGTGACGCGCACCGAATCTTCCAGAGATAGGCGCTTCCAGGAAATCCAGCTTACACCAAGGGCCGCCCGGCTCGTGCCACAGCTGGCGCGCATCGCAGATGAGAACGATGAGAGCTTCTTTTCAATCCTCTCGCAGGGCGAAAAAAAAGCTCTGGTCCGAACGCTTGTCAAGCTCGCAACAATTCACAGACTGAACGCCCATCCAATCGAATAGCAAGGAGTATTACATGAGTCGGCTCACTGAAAAACTAAGCAAAGCACAACAACATGCGATGTCGATTCGCCCAAAGGTAGGAGGATTTCCCGTACTCGCGGAAGTTCTTCGCGAGTGCGGTGTAGAAATGAACCGATGGTCTTTGCCATCCTGCCAATCCATTTACCTGATGAAAGAAGGTTCAGTCGTGCAGCAAGGTACTCCCCTGGTTACAGGAACGCATGAAATCCCAAAATTTGATCGCGACGCATTGATTGCAGCTCTCAGGAGAGATCAAAGGGGAGAAAGCAACTTTCCCGAATTTCTACAGAGTGCATGGAACGCAGGAGTTACTGGCTATGATGTCGATTTTTCCGCACGCAAAATCACCTATTACGGCGCAAGCGGCGAAAACTATCTGGAAGAATACCCGGCTGTTCAATTGTGAAGCGCCGCTCTCAAAACTGAAAAGAATATGCAACACGAAGCTGATCAGAAGGCGCGATGTCTGATTGCAATGATTGGTGGCGAAAGACCAGCGCTTCTGCCACATTGGTAAGATAGATCGCACCAAAAAAACCCAGAGCTAGATTCAGCTGGTTTGCGCGCGAGGCAAGTAGATTGCGTTTCTGCCGAAGCTGTATAGAGCGGCGGTTAGTTGATCTGTTCCGCTTTTCTGAATTCCAGTCCAGGTCTTGTTGAGAATAATGGTTCTCCCAAACAATCCGAAGAGAGAAATCTCAGGTAAGTTGTCTGTTTGAGCACTGACCTTGCACCCGCTGGATGCAACAGCAAACCGAAAGCGCACACAAGCGGGGTTCGCATTCATCCAGGGAAAGAGGGAAGACTGGTTTGGGCAATCGTTTTTGATCTGCGGTTTTTGCAAACTTGCTCCCATAACAACAGTTCGTCGTCAGCAGGTTTCTGTTTTTTAACCACCGTTAGTCGATCATTCAGTGCGGTTAGAGGGAAATTCCTACTCATTCAAATTCCAGTCGTAGTCCAGAGTGCGAATGCGCGCAGAGGCTGCCGTTTTCGGATTCACGTTTTCTGGCAGATATGGCAATAGTGCATACGGCAAAGGTTCCTGTTTCTCAAAATCCTCCGCAAACCAATCAAAGACTTTTGAAACATACAACGTATTGGACGCACTGTCGTAACGGGCGTAAGGTGGCCTGAGAAAACAGCGCATCTGGTCGTCGAGTTGTTCATTTAGTTTCTCGGCTGTGTATGCCTCCGAACGCAGAGGCGGACAACCGCGTGATGCGCAATTGATGGCAGCATGGATCCGATAGTCGCCCATGGGTCTGAGAATCGAGTGCTCCACTTCGTCGAGAGTGTAATTTCTTTCGTGGATCCTGAACTTCCAGACCTTCCAAACTGTTTTCCCAATGACCGTAGAGACAATGAGGCCGGGCCCACTGTGCAGATCATTGATGCTTGCGACCGGGTAATGGTCTACGATCAGCTTCAGTGTGAATGCATTGTACACATTGATCCAGAACGCGAGCCGCTCGCTCTGCGATTTGAGTGTACCCGGGTTTACCTGCGCCAGCCTCTGCACAGATCGCTCGAAGAGCGGGTCGTCTTTGAGAGCTTTGTAGTTGACGCGGCCATCCGCTACGTGAGTACGAAGCACCCGGTCAAGTTCGCGGGTTTGCGCGCCGAGCGATGAGACCCAGATCAGACAGAGCAACAAGCTTTTTGTCATGGCAGTCATCCTGTCTTCTTTCCCCACTCAAGAAGATACCAGCACTGCAAAGGGTAAACATTTTTACTCCAATGATTCGTGTTTCCAGGACGCTAGCGCGATTGTGGCACAAAGGGTTCTTTGTCTCTTCCCGGAGACAAATGTCTCCTGCGATAGTCGCTTCTGTGCCGTTTCACAAGATCATACATGGTCTGCGATCCTGCGTTTTCGGAAAGCGTGCGATACACAACCTCCGCCTTCTCCGAAAGATCAGAACGAAATGCAGATTCTGCTTGCGTGACGCTCACACCGCGGCGGGCCATCGCAGATGTCGCGTCGTCATTCCACTTACGAATATCACGGCGCAACTCGGCCTGAAGAGTTGAACCCAGAGAGAGGATCACATTGCGATCCGCAGGCGAAATACGATTCCAAACTCTATTCGAAATCATCAGGGCTCCAGGCTCATACGCAACGGGAACACTGGTCGAATATCTGGTCTGTGTATACCAATCCATTTCCACTGATTGAAGAGGAGTGCCGTAGTACGCATCGACCTTACCGGTCTGGAGTGCGGACAGAAGCTCCACCTGACCCAGAGGGACGCCACTTACTCCCAGTTGTCTGTGCAAAGCGCTAATCGCTGTATCCTCCGTCCATTGCCACATCTTCACCTGGCGCAATCCGTTGGCGTTTGCGATTGGCTGGCGAGAATACCAGTAGACCCATCCCATATCGTTCCACAGAACCAACTCGAAGCCGGCAGTACTGGAAATTCGTTTAAAATCGGCGGTGCACTTTTCCACCACGTAGTCATGCTCGGCGTCGCTTGCGAAGAAAAGTGGCGCACGCAATGCACGAAAATCAGAATGGATCATAGCAAGGCCGCCTGACGTTATGATTCCTCCATCCAGTTGACCCAGTTTTGTCTTCCTGATCACATCTCGCTCATCTCCCTGAGAACCATCAAAATAGAATCTGAAGGAGATTCGCCTGCCTGTTCGTTCTTCAACCTTTGCACTCCATTCTTTAAAATCCCTGGCCATTCGAGAGTTGTCGGGAAGGTTGGACGCCAGGCGAATCTCGATTGGCTCGGCCGCCAATGCAAAAGATTGAATCAAAAATACGAAAAAGTACGCAACGGCTTGCTTCATGATTTGCTCAGACGTTTAGCACGCTTTCGCGTCACGAAAAAACAAACGAATTACAGGAGAGGAATCTCTTCGGAATCGATCTTGATTCTCAATTCAGGACACGCTCTTTCGCACACGGATGCGCGAAAGTCATTCGCGCTAGCATTGTTTCCGAGCATTCGCAACCATGGCCGAAAAATGGTCAGAACCCGATGAAGGATTTCCCTGAAGGTCGCACGCTGGAACGAACCCTTCTCCAGAACCTCGGCGAAGGCGTGTATGGTGTAGATCAAGACGGACTGTGCACATTTGTGAATGAAGCAGCACTCGCGATGCTGGGCTTCTCTGAAGCTGAAGTGCTGAAAAAGGATCAACACACCTTGTTTCATTGGCGAAAAGAAGACGGAAGTCCCTACCCACCGGAGGAATGCCCGGTGTCCAAAACCATTCGCGATTTGCAAACTCGGCACGTAGAAGATTCCTTTGTGTGCAAGGATGGTCGGATGCTTCCGGTCGAACTTACGATTGCTCCGGTTTCAGACGAAGCAGGCCGCCCGGGCGCCGTGGTTGCGTTCCAGGATTTGACAGAGTTGCGCAAAGCGAGAGCGGAAGCAAAAGAAGCTGTGGAAATGCGACAGGTACTTCTCGATCAGAGTCTCGCGGGCATCGCGCTTCTAAAAGATCGTCGCATCCTCTGGGCAAATCGCCGAATGGAAACAATGTTTGGGTACAACACTGGTGGGCTTCACGGACTTGAAACCTCCGCTCTCTATGCTGCAAACGCTGACTTTCAGACACTCGGAGAGCAGGCATATCCTACGATGCAAGCGGGAGGAACCTATTCAGATGAACTCCTCATGAAACGCAAAGACGGTGCGACCTTCTGGTGCCAGTTGAGCGGACAACTCGTCAATCCCCGGGAACCAGCGCGTGGATCTATCTGGACTATCTCAGACGTCGATGAAAATCACCGTCGCGCCCAGGAACTTGTCGAAAGCGAAGAACGCTATCGGCAAGCATTCGAAGTCAACAGTGCCATCAAACTCATCATAGACGAGGAAACCGGGGCGATCGTCGACGCGAACGGAGCAGCATGCCACTTCTATGGCTACTCACGGGAACAATTGCTGCGCATGAACATTCGCGATATCAATTGCATGTCCCCCGACGAAATCACGCGAGAATTGACTGCAGCAGGAAAACAACAGAGACTCGTCTTCGAGTTCAAACACATGCTGTCATCTGGTGAAATCCGGGATGTGGAAGTGTATTCGGGTCCAATCCGCGTGGATGGACGGCCTCGCCTCCACTCTATCATTCACGACATCACAGAGCGAAAGAAAGCTCAGTCTGACCTGGAACTGGCAGCGCGCGTCATCACAGGAGCGGCGGAAGGCGTTGTAGTTACAGACCAGCATGCCAAAATTCTCGCGGTCAATCCCGCGTTCACCGAGATCACCGGTTTCGCACAATCCGAAGCAATCGGCCAGACACCCAGAATACTCGCTTCGGGCAGACAGAGCCAGGATTTCTATCAGGCAATGTGGGAAGATTTGATCGCGAAAGGAAATTGGGCCGGTGAAATCTGGAATCGCAAGAAAGACGGTACCGTTTACCCCGAGTGGTTGTCCATCAGTCGCACTGGCTCAGGCGCAGACCTGAGGTACATCGCCATCTTTTCTGACATCACGCGACGAAAAGCGGATGAAGAACGCATTCGACGACTGGCACATTACGATCCTCTTACTGGTTTACCCAACCGTGCGCTGCTATTTGATCGTGCAATGCAGGCACTCTCGTTGTGCCGGCGCGGAGATATGCCCCTGGCACTTATGTTTCTTGATGTGGATCACTTCAAAAGGATCAACGATACGCTGGGGCATAAGATCGGTGACGAGATTCTCGTTGCTCTAAGCCAGAGACTCACTGGCATACTGCGAGTGGAGGACACCGTCTGCAGACTGGGAGGAGATGAATTTGTCATTCTCCTCCCAGAAATTGGAGCAGAAGGAGCAGCGCACGTAGCGACCAAGCTCGTTGAGAGCATCCAAACGCCGCTTAACGTTTCCGGCGGAATTGCAGTGACTCTTTCTGTTGGCATCACTATGTTTCCCGAAGACGGCGATGATTTTGAAATTCTCTGCAAGAACGCAGACACGGCCATGTATCGCGCGAAAGCAGAAGGACGAAATGGTTTTCGCTTCTACACTGCTGAAATGCAGAAGAAAGCGGCGCGACACTGGGAGCTCGAGCATGCTCTTCGCAGCGCACTGGCGAATGGGGAACTCGCAGTTCACTACCAGCCGCAGTTATCCCTGGATTCCAGCACGGTCACGGGAGTGGAAGCGCTCTTGCGCTGGACGCATCCACAGCTGGGTGCAGTCTCTCCGGTCGAGTTCATTCCAATCGCGGAGGAAATCGGCCTGATTACGACGATTGGCCATTGGGTACTGCGCTGCGCGGTGAAACAGGCAGTCTCCTGGATACAGAGCGGTAGAGAGAGTCTAGTAATGTCGGTTAACGTCTCTGCTGCCCAGCTGCGAGAAGCCGGGCTTGTGGATCAGATTCTAGACATCCTCAAAGAAGAAGGCTTGCCGGCAAAAAATTTGGAACTGGAGATCACGGAGAGCCTCGCTATGCAAGATCCAGCGCTCGCCATTCGAATGATCAGGATTTTGCGGGACGCAGGCATCAGTGTTGCCGTGGACGATTTTGGGACGGGTCACTCGTCGCTCTCCTCTCTCAAACGTTTCAATTTCTCACGTCTGAAAATTGACCGCTCCTTCATTCAGGAAATTGCAGTAGAGCCAGAAAGTCGCGCCATTGTTCGGGCCATCCTCGGAATCTCAGAAGCCCTTGGCCTGGCCACAGTCGCAGAGGGCGTCGAAAATGCGGAGCAACTTGATACGCTTCGTGAACTTGGTTGCGAAGATTCTCAAGGCTTTCTCCTGGCCATCCCAATGCCTGCCGAAGATGCAACGCGCTGGATGGAATCCCACGCACCTATGAACCGTTAGGCGACATTATTCTGTCTGGGTTTTCCTCGAAGTGTCGAACCGGCACACACCGTCTACAAGGGCCGGCAATCCTCCGATTCTTTTTGCATGGGCATGCCTGGAATGCCGCGCCAGAAGATACGGACGCAGCCACGTTCACGCCCAGCGACAAACCCAATCCTTGGATCGCGGATTGATTGCACACAAAACGAATGAGAAAGAAGGGAGCAGCCCGCGTGGCCGGAGGAAAAAACCAGCGACCAACGGATGCGCGCAAGAAAGATCAGCCGCGCTTCTGCTCGGATCTGGAAAATAGAGGAACTTAATACTCGATCTCACATTTGTTAGGGAGTTGCAAAACCAGGATCGGCGCCTTAAGATGGTGCTTTATGCGCGGGATAGTGACGCTCATTCTGTGCCTGTTCGTCACGCCCATCCGCGCACAGACTCCAATAGACATTGGGGACGGCATGCCACTTCTTTCTCTGGCCGCGATTTCGGAAACACACGCTGGATCGCCACTGGACTCGATCGATTCGGTTTCTCAGCAAGACGACTGGAAGGGACCCGGTGAGGAATTCCGTTTTGGATTGCGGGGCGAGCCGGTCTGGATTCACTTTCGTGTTCGCAACCCTTCCGCAGATCCAGCTACTGCCTTTGTTAGCATACCCGCACCCTGGATCAGTCACGCCCAGCTCTTTCGTTCGACTGAAGGGGCTTGGGTAAAAACAGAAACAGGTTATGCCGTCCCGCACGCGCAATGGGACGTGCGCAGCTTCTACCCTTCCCTTCGCATTTTGCTGGGATCAAGAGAGAATGCAGATCTCTATCTGCGCATCGAATCCAATCGAGTTCTGAATTTTCCAGCCTCCATCATGGATCGTTCAGAATTTCGTCAGCGTGATCGTGCCCGGACGACAATCAGCGGACTGATGATCGGTGTATTCCTTGCGCTGCTTTCCCTCGCGTGCATCCTGCTTTTTGTCGAGCGCAACAGTGCCTTCACACTCTATTGTCTCTATCTTCTCTTCCTGGCGGCAGGACTCGCGGCTATGATGGGAAACGGAATTCAGTTTTTTGCTTCCGTAGAACCGCAGATACTTTCGCGCATCGGCATCATGGCTTTTCCAGCCGCGCGAGCCATCCTGCTGCTCATGATTCCATTCTTCTGTGGCAGGCCGATTGCAGGAAATCAGATCATCATCCGAATTGCCGGGATTGAAATGATTTGCGGCCTGGTTCTCGCTGCAGGTGGCTGGACCATCAGCGCTCAGATTTCAACTGCGATTGCTTTCCTTTCCACGATTCTTGAAATCGGTGCTCTTGCCGCTTCTTTGAGGGCTGCCGCAACTCTGCCGGCATGGCTCTGGCTCATTGCAGCGGGTGCGCGCATTCCAGCATATGTTTTCGAATTTGGATATCTTCCTTACTCCACTGCGGTTGTCTACTTCTGGATCTTCCTCATTCCGCTCGATTTCCTAATTCTTGCCGATCGAATTCGCATGCTTCGCACAGAAAAAAGCCGTTATGCGAAATCAAGAATCACTGGTCTGGATGTTTCTTCCATCGTGACGAAAATGGAGAAAATTCTTACAATAGACCAACTATTACGAGATCCTACACTCCGCCTTCCTGACCTCGCAAGAGCGCTGGATATCCCCGCTTATCAGCTCTCTGAAATTTTGAACAATGTGGTTCAAAAGTCCTTCAGAGAATATATAAATGGACTACGCATACAGACTGCTCAGCGATCATTCACTGTGGATCCCGATGCAGACATAGACACGGTGATGCGCGAAAATGGATTTCGATCACGTTCTGTCTTTAACCATGCTTTCAAATCTCAAACCGGACAAACACCGGTCGAGTTCAAACGCTCTTCACAGAAGTAACTCAGAAGATGTCTAAATTATAAACTCGTAAGAGTTTCACGCATCTTCGCACGGCGCACGCATGATCTTTTTTTTGTCTCCGTCCTGGTCGTTGAAAAGAAAAAGACTGGATTTCAAAATAAAGTCAGGATTCTCATTCATCCGATGACGAGAATACTCGGAATTTCTTGTTACTATCACGACGCGGCCGCAACGCTGGTGCAAGATGGCGATATCATTGCGGCAGCACAAGAGGAGCGCTTCACGCGCAAGAAGCATGACCCGCGATTCCCGGAAAGCGCAATTGAATACGTACTGTCTGAGGGAAACATCTCGCAGGCTGAAATCGACATCGTTGCTTTCTATGATAAGCCCTTTATCAAGTTAGAGAGAATCCTTGAATCGATTCTGCAGGCATCCCCCCGCGGATATAGATTGTGGCTGGCGGCGATGCCATCCTGGATCGATCATAAATTACTCGTAGGACGCAGCATTCGACGTGGCTTACCGGGTCTGCGAAAGGACGCGCAGATTCTATTTGCCGAGCATCACGAATCACACGCGGCAGCCGCTTTTTATCCCTCTCCTTTTGAGAAGGCGGCATTCCTGACCCTCGACGGCGTCGGAGAATGGACCACAACGTCCTGGGGAGAAGGGTCCGGAAACCAGCTACAAATCCGGCAAGAAATCAAATTTCCGCATTCCCTCGGCATGCTGTATTCCGCGTTCACGTACTATGCGGGATTCAAGGTAAATTCCGGAGAATACAAATTGATGGGACTGGCACCCTACGGGGAACCTTCTTATGCTCAAAAGATACGAGATCATCTCATCGACATAAAGCCAGACGGTTCCTTCCGATTGAATATGGATTATTTCGATTATTCGGCAGGGCTCAGAATGACCAATTCCAGCTTTGACCGTCTCTTCGGTGGTCCTCCCCGAAAACCCGAATCCCCGCTGACCCGACGCGAGATGGATCTTGCACGCTCCGTTCAAGTGGTCACAGAAGAATGTATTTTGAAACTCGGTCGCCACGTTCACGCTTCAACAGGGATGGACTACCTTTGTTTGTCCGGCGGAGTCGCCCTCAATTGTGTTGCAAACGGAAGGCTTTTACGCGAAGGCCCATTCAAAGAAATCTGGATTCAACCGGCAGCCGGGGATGCAGGGTCAGCTCTGGGCGCCGCCCTGGTGGTCTGGCATCGAGTGCTCGGCAAGGATCGCGACCCATTTCGCGCAGGCAAAATACAAAAAGGATCCTACCTTGGTCCCCGCTTCAAAGGAACAGATATTCGCACGTTTCTCGATTCCGTGAATGCGAAATACTTGAGAGTTCCTGACACCTTTGGAGCGGCTCGCATCGCCGCCAAATACATCGCGGACGGAAAAGTTGTCGGGTGGTTTGTTGGCCGCATGGAGTTCGGCCCCCGCGCCCTGGGGGCCCGGAGTATACTCGGAGATCCGCGAAACGAGAGAATGCAATCGATCATGAACCTAAAAATCAAATTCCGGGAATCTTTCCGACCTTTTGCGCCAAGCGTGCTGCGCGAAGACGTTGCAGAATATTTTGAACACGAGAAGGATTCCGACTACATGCTGATCGTGGCGCCTGTCAAACAATCCATACGCAGGCAAATGACTCAGGAACAGGAGAGTTTGTTCGGGATTGACAAGTTGAACGTTATGCGATCTAATCTTCCCGCCGTAACGCACGTGGACTACTCTGCTCGCGTACAGACTGTTTCCCCGGAGAATCATCCGGAGTACTATGAGCTAATCTCTGAATTCAAACGGCTGACCGGATGCGGGGTCATCATCAATACGTCTTTCAACGTGCGGGGCGAACCGATCGTCATGTCACCAGAGCAGGCCTATACATGCTTCCTACGAACGGGCATGGATGTTCTTGTCCTCGAGAATTTCGTGCTTCTGAAAGAAGAACAAGACAAACTCCCCGAGGATGCACATTGGCAAAAGGAGTTTGAACTCGATTGAACGCTTTACGACATGTCTACCGCAGACTATCACCCGGAATGCGATTCTTCCTTATGATTGCGACTATGGCCGGAGGCATTGGCGCCTATCGTTACTGGAGCACCGGTGAAGTGAGCCACACGTTTGGTTCTATCTCCATCGCCTGCTTCACGATCGCTGTCATCCCACCTCTGGCCAACAAGCTGTTTTTGATCTGGATGAAGCTTGCGCACGGCCTGCAGTTTATCGTTCTAAGAACGCTACTGTCCATCGCCTACATTCTGGCAGTAGTTCCCATTGGCCTGATTGCCAGGGTGGCGGGAAAGAAATTTCTGGAAACTATCCCGGACCGAGATGCGGAAACTTACTGGGAGAATCGCGCACAGGGATTGAATATCGACCCGCAAAAGTACGAGCACCACTTTTAGGAGAAGATCATGACACTACTGATGGAGTTTGTCGCCTTCTTGAGAGAGAGAAAGAAATTTTGGATTCTACCGATCTTCTTCTTCGTGGTTCTATTGGTCGGTCTGGGCATAGTAGCCACGGGCGCGGGAGGCCTCTCACCGTTCATATACGCGTTATTCTAGCGACGATCGAAAGGAAAATACAATGAAGACTAAAAATACAACGCCACGCTCACGTCGGGCTGTTTTCATCGCGGCGACGATCGTTCTGGTTCTTGTGGCTATCCGGGCAATGGATGCTCTTTCCGGATGGTTCCTCGATACGTCAACGCAGTATTATGTACTCCCCGCTGCCAGCACAACACTCGGTACGAATTCGCTCGGCTTGCGAAACCGAGAAATCGGACCAAAAGACGGGACGCGAATTCTGTTTCTGGGTGATTCTTTTACGCAGGGGCTGGGCGTACGCGAAGAGGACGGATTCGTTCGCAGATCTGAAAAGCTTCTGCAGCAGCGATTCCGCGTGGAACACGTAAACGCAGGAATGACGGGCTTTGCGCCGGGAAATGAACTGGGACTGTATCGTGCCATTCGAGACAAAGTGCAGCCCGACATTGTAGTTGTTTGCCTTTATCAGAATGATATCTACGAATCCGGAGAAAGTCTACTTCTGCGAAGAATGAAGCAAAATCAGCAAAAGAAACTGGTCATTCGTGCATTGTACGGGATCGCTCCTGTTACCACTAATTTCGTATATCGAACGCTTCTGCAGAAAAGATACCACGACCTTCTCATGAGTCAGGCACTCACACTCGATCGCACTCAAGCACTGCTTGAGGAAAGCGATTCTGCTCAACAAAGACAACCGGCTTCCCCTCCACTCACGCTGAATCCCGCGATGTTCGTGATTCAAAACGAGGTCAGAAAATACGCCAGGGAGATGGGGATCCGGGATGAAGCAACAAGCGAATGGCTAGCACGAAATGGCCCTTCACTTGTCGACGGACGCAATCCACAAGAAGTGATCCTTGGTTTACTTGAACCGGAGTATTTTTCACAGGTCTATACCCTGGACGCGCGCGCGCGTCCCAAATTTGAAACAATGCTAAAAGCGATTCAGAAAATCAAAGAGGAGTCGGAGCAGAACAAATCGGCCTTTGCTGTCGTTTACATACCGTCGGATGATCGCTATGACAGGGAAAAATTCAACCTGATGCGTGAATATGGGTATTCGATGAATGAAGAATGGCTGGATGGCCGGGTACTCTCCGACATTGAGATCGAGCGGTGGATGTCAAATCATCAGACCCCGTATCTCAGTATGCTCAGTCCATTTCGTAAATCGCGCGAACCACTCACCTTTCCGCGGGATCAGCATTTGAACAAACGAGGCCATGAGGTTATGGCTTCAGCGGTGGCTCAATTTCTGGAAGGGAATTTTGCATCGCGGCTGCAAAAGCGAAACTAACTCTATTGTTCCACGTAGAGCCGGTGCAAGATTGCCTCACAACTTGTGTTGGAGGCGTGGCCCCACGGCGGAACGGATTCAAGCGGAGAGATTCTATGCAACCCTAGACCCGCGACCCCCGCCTGATCTAGAAAGACACACCCAGATTGGAAGAACGCGCGAATCGCAGGTCCTGGTTCGTGTTATCGTAGTAAGCCACATACAGATTATTGGATTCCGCAGCCACAGACGCGTATTGTCCCACATCGCCTGTTGTTTCGATTGTGGAAGCCGTGAAGTTCATTCCCTGATCGTAAGAACGCAGAAGCCTTAAATCGAAGTTGGTTGCGTCATAGTGCGCAACATAAATTGTATTCCCGAGCACAGCCGCTGTAGAGTAATTCCCAACGTTATTCGCCGTTTCTGCCGAAAAAACATTGAAAGATGCGCCGGCATTTGTGGATTTCCCAAGCTTCAGATCGCCTCCTCCCGAATCATAGTAGCTCACGTACACGTTTCCACTATCCTTGAGCACTGCAGAATACTGCCCCACACTCCCCGCAGAATCGATTACGGAATTGATAAAATTCGCGCCGGAATCGATGGAACGCGCAAGCTTCAAGTCAAATGCCGCTGATTCGTAGTGAGTGATGTAGACTTCGCTACCCTCTGCCGCAATCGCCGTTTGCTGGCCCACGCTCCCCGCTGAATCAACAGTTGATATGGAGAACGTAGATCCGGAGTCCGTGGACTTCGCGAGCTTGAGGTCGATGTTGGTGCTGTCATAGTACGCGATGTAAACATTGCTGCCCGCAACGGCAACAGATGATTGGTCTCCTACGCTTCCAACCGAATCAAGAGTGACCGCCGTGAATGTCTCCCCTCCATCTGTAGACCTCGCATAGCGAAGATCTGCTCCCGCCGTAAAGAAATAGGCTATATGAACCGTGCTGCCGCTCACGGCGATAGATGGATTGGTTCCCGTAGGTCCGACCACGGAGAGAACAAACGAATTTCCTCCATCATAGGATCTCGCGAGTTTGATATTTCCGGTGCCGTTGTCCAGATAAGTGATGTAGATTACGCACCGCGAAACCGCAATCGCAGCGCCCATGCCCATATTGCCCGGCGTGTCCACTGCGCGTATTCCTGAAAACGCCGGTGTGGAACAGGAAGAGAAGCCCGCGTACAGAAGCAGAGCGCTGAGGAAATTTTGCTCTCGCTCTTGCATTGGGAAAGGGCGAGCGCAAGCCATAATCAGCGTTGTGATTGCAATCACCGTGCGCATGATCGAAATCTGGAACGCGGAAGCAGTTCAGTCAAGTTCTTTCGCATCACTGCACCAGGACTTTCAGGGCAGGACTAATCGATAGATATTCCTAAAATAGTCGCATCATCTGCAAAACCGGCCTGACCTGCGCGCAGGGAACGCACAATCTCTTTCAATTGCGACTCAAGGTCCGTATTCCCACTATTGATGATTGCTTTATGAAGGGGATGCATTCTAAGATCTGGGGCATCCTGCTTTGTCGGAACAAGACCGTCCGTATAGAGATAAAGGCGATCCCCTGCCTGCAGCTCCGTGCGAAAGAAACGCGCCTGAATTGGATCCACTACCCCGAGCATTGGTCCGCTGCTGAGCATTTGAATCGTTTCACCATTCCTGGAAAGAATCGGCGGGGGATGTCCGGCAGACGCTAGAGTAGCGCTCCTCCGGTCAGGGGCAACGATGAGATATTGCGCCGTGACTGGACTTCCCGCAGATCCGCTTACAAGCGCCGCATTCAAGTTTTGAAGAAGCGCTGCCGGAGTTTCGCACTCGGGAGCGAAAAGAGAAAATGCCAGCTTCACCATGGATGCAAGCATGGCCGCAGAAACGCCGTGACCACAAATATCCGCAATGAAGACGCCGAACCGCCCGTCCTCATATACATGGAAGTCATACAGGTCACCACCCACCGCATCCATTGGTTGATAGAACGCGGCGATCCGCGCACCGGGCAGCGCGGGAAGCGCTGCAGGCAAAAGGGACGTCTGGATTCTCCGGGCCATCTCTAGATCTCGCTGCAGGCGAGTTTCATTCGCCTTGAGGTGGAGCAGGTTTCTGACAATGGCCAGAATCTCAGATTCATCGAATGGTTTGGAAAGAAAATTATCCGCTCCAATCGAGTGAGCTTCTTTTCGAGTCTCCGCGTCCGCTCTGGCTGTCATCAGGACAACAGGTAGAGTTCGGAGCCGCGCATCACCGCGAACCCGTCCGATGAGTTCTGCGCCAGAGAGTTCCGGAAGCATAAGGTCCACCAGAAGAAGATCCGCACTATTTTCTATAAGCAACTGCCAACCGCGAGCACCATCGGAGGCGGCAAGAACATCATAGCCCGAACGCGACAGAAGACGAGTGACGTACGCACGCATGTCCGCATGATCTTCCACAACAATCACTCGCGGACCAATGGCAGATAACGTTCCCGATACGTCTTCGTCACCGCCTGGAATCATTTCCACATCTATATCAACCGCACTCGCACCCGCGGCCGGCAAAACCTCAGAAGAAGCAGGTAACCAGAAGGAGAAGGTAGACCCCTTCCCGGGTTCACTTTCCACCCCCACGGTGCCTCCGTGGAGACTGATCAATTCGCGCACAAGAGAGAGACCAAGCCCTGTTCCAGCCTGTCCGCCCTGTGAATTGATTTCTACATGACCGAACCTTGAAAACAGACCCGGCAGGCGATGCGAAGCGATACCTCGGCCAGTATCAGAAACGCGAAACACAACCCCGTCCCCCTGAGCTGCCACCTGCACGTGAACCGCTCCTCCAGCGGGCGTGAAGCGAACTGCATTCGAAAGATAATTGTAGACACAACGTTCGATTTTGTCTGGATCCGCCGCAATGCGAAGATCGTGCGCAGTGACGTCTAACGTGAGTGCAATATTTCTGGCATTCGTGTAAGGATAAAACGCATCACAAATCGATTTGATAAAAGGACCGGGTTCGATGGAACGAAGATCCAATTCCATCCGACCTGCTACGATCCTCTGAAGATCGAGGAGTTGATTTACGAGACGCAACAGACGACGCGTGTTTTTGAAAATCATGCGGCGAGTGTCGGATTCGATGGGTTCGTTGCGCCTCTCTGCATCAGAGACCGGTCCATAGATCAGCGTGAGCGGTGTGCGCAGCTCATGAGAGATATTCTGAAAAAATGTTGTCTTCGCCCGATCTGCTTTCCGCAATTCTTCGGAAGCTTGAACCAGCTGCTCCGTTTGTCTTACGACTTCCGCTTCCAAATTTGCTGAAAGCGCTTCCAGTCGGGCCCGGCCTTCGCGAATAGATCGAACCATCCGGTTAAAAGAACGAGCAACAATTCCCAATTCATCTGCCGTCAAAACATCCACGCGAGTTTGATAGCGGCCCGCATTGACATCCCGCACGCCGGCCAAAATCAAACGCAGTGGAAATGCAACTCCGTAGTAAAAGAAAAAGGGAAAAACAACAAGGAATAGCAAAGCCGCGCCGATCATGATCTTCACTAGCGTCTTCATGTGCTCGTGCATGGACTGGCGGAAAAGAACGTATGGAAAATCGAGAACCAGAGAACTTCCGCCCCTGCGAACGCAGAACTGCCAGGTGTATGTGGAAATATCATTCACGTCACTTGCAAAAAAAGTTCTGTTTACCTGCGGCCACGTGCCGCATGAGTCTTCAGTTCCCTCGTGCGTGCGAATATTCTTGAAACCGAACCCCTCTGCAAGACTCGAATCGCTGCGCACAAGTTCAACTCTGCGCATAAGTTCTGCCTCAAAAGCTCCTCGATGATTTTCAAACGTTACGCGATATACGAGGGCCAGAATCAATAGGACTGTCACAAGAGAAATGCCCACAAGTTTTGCCATAAAAGTGGAAGGCTGGGGTGAATAGTTGAGATAAATTACGCTGTACAGAAAAAGCTGGATCGCATTTGCACCGCTGAGCACGAATTGAAACTTTTCAAAGCTGATGATTTGCGCGGTATACAGAAGATAAGAAAATGTAAACAGGAACTGAGTTGCAATTGCCGCAGTAAAAGCACGTGCAGCCTGTCTTTCCCAGAGCAGACGGCCGGAAGGACCGTGACTCCCACGTCGCAATTTGCGAAGAGCAACAAATAGAATCCACAGAAAGGATGCGGTGTGCCAGAAACCCATGGGTCTGGCAGACCCCGGAGTTTGAAATTCATGAAAGAGAGTGACGTCATTGTAGCGGACGGGCAAGCTCCACGTAGTCGAAACGTAGTAGAGATACCCGACCAGGCCCATGGCGACAAACACACCCACTGCGATGCGCGCTTCCCGGTCATAACTGTTGCGCGGAAAACTGTACACAAATGCAAGAAGCGCTGCATTCGAAAAACACGTATAAAGCGCGATGAGATAGGACGCAGGACGAGCGACGCTGGCGACAAAAAGAGAACTGCGAAGCAGGAATCCCACGGACAACGTTGCCGTGATGATAAAATATATAAGCAATAACCTTGTGTGGCGTGTTTTCGCAGGAAGGAATGCGAGATAGATCACGAGCGCGAGGACAAAGATCGTGGCAGACAGATAACTCGTCGCATAATAGGAAAAGAGGAGCATCTCAAAGCCAGAACATCAGAGAGCAGCCAGAATACAATCCGATTGCCTTTCAGGGCGCGTCCGTGATCCTCAGATTCCACTGCAGAGTTCGCGCTCCAGTGGGAGCTCGCACAGAACTACTCCCGTTGGAAAATCCAATATTGAGAAACTCCGCATCTGTCTGTGTAAGATTGCCGCTCATTGTACGCGATCCTTCTGGAATTGTTCCTCTCAATGTGATGAGCTGATCCGGGGAGCCAAATCCGCGCAAATTCGCATAATCCAGTGGACCGGGTTTGCACATAGGATCGAGCGGATGCCAGGGTCCAATGTCTTGAAAGAACTCATTGAGAGGAAAGCGGATTGTGTAATTTCCGCCTTCATCTACCTGGACCTGAAAGTCCGAAATAGCCAGATTCTGTTTTCCTGAATCCTTCACCGTCCAGATATAGTTGGACGTGCGGTTCTTGCACCTCATGTCTGCGTAGCCCCAGTCAAGCTTGTAACTCGCTGCCACAGTACCGTTTTCGCGGAAGAAGACCTCGAGCTCTTCGCTGCCCTTCAACTCATGCGCCGGGCCTGCACCCTGGCGCGGAAAAGCGAACTTCCCGCGAATCGTTCCCGCTAAACGAAACGGTTGATGGTGTGTCACGGTAAGAGTTGCCTCTCTCTTCTGACCAAACAGTTTTTTCATGAGATTGACGGCCGGGTCGATGGCCAGTTGCGGACCAACCCCGGAACGAACCGCATTGATGAGATTCTGAATGAGATTTGCATCGCTCTTATCCAATTGCGCCACGACAGAAACGCTCTCTCGCTTTTGCAGCCCTGCGTTGTGGGCCTGCTGGCTTTCAGTTGCAGGCCGAACGATCATTGTGGCAAACGCTGTATTGCCGCTTAACGTTAGATCGCTTCCGAGCGGAGCGTGATAGTTAAATCTACTTTCTCCATCCATAATTTCCGCATACGTAGGAAAGCCCGCTACTCCGAACCAGTAAACCCGAAAACCGCCGGCGGCGCGACGCATCGCTTCCGTAGTATCAGGAACAGTAATCCCGAGAAGACGGGCACAATCCAGGGCCGCATTGTCACGGTTGGTTAATCTCTGATTAAGTGTAACAGAAGCTTTGAAAGACGCACGGACATTGGTTTGAGATCCTACATTGTAGTGTTGCTCTGCCGGAATGGGATTCAAAGCAAAATCGTACTTCACCCCCATTACTTTGTCCATTAGACCCGTCATCTTTGCGTACTTCAACACCGAAGAACTATTGCGAAGAAATGCACCTGCAGCCGGGTCGCTGTTATCCCCTACAAACTTGAAAAAACTTTGAAATGGAACGTCAGCCGCAGATCGAATCGCGATTCGCAACGGAGTATTGAAGTCTCCCGTGCGATCGAGAAGATCCGAGCAAACGTTTTGACCTCGCTGACCCGGCAAATCGCGTTCCACGGGATACGATTGCGTGGGTCTCGCAGTGCGCATCAGAGCGGAAAGAAGCAATTGAACCTCAAGCAGACTCAATCCGAACTGGTTACCCGGAATCCGCGAATTTGTAATATCGCGTCCCCGGTACGATCGCTGGGCCATGGCATCGAGAAAAAGCGGAACAAAACTATGAACGTTGTTTGGATCCTGACGTGCGGCTCGCACTGCCATTAGAATGCTCAAACGAAACACAGTGCCAGGAGGAATAGGAGGATCCGTTGGAAAAACAGATTCTGGTGCGTTCACGCTCTCCCCGAGTTCTGCGAGAGTCATGCGAAACAGTCCGTCCTTTCTGCCCTTCGCATCCGCGAGTAGGATTTCAATTTCGCTTTCATCCAGATAGATGGGCATGTCCGGCAAACGCGCACCGAGCACTACAGTCCCGCTATTGCGCGTGGACATCCCGGCCCATGCGAACGCTTCGCGAATGGCGGCGCGCGATTGTTCCTCGTTTGTGCCTGAGAGAATAGTCGCGGCAATTCGATTTGCTGCATCCTGGGCGCTCTCCTGGGCCTGCGAATGTAGAGCATGCGTTTCGAACAACCCAATAGAAAAACAGGACAGAAGAACAAAGGACACCCACTTCAACATGAGTGAATGTTCTTGTTCTTGCGAATCGAAAATCAAGTGGAAACGAATCAAGAGCTCAGACTGTTCAGTATGATCTTTGTCATTTTACAGGCTGAATCATCGCAGTGTCATTGCTGCGATGAAGAGGATCCGTGTTCTGGCAGAGTGAATCCGCCATCGCGAAATAGATAAATGCATACGCGCACCACTTCGCCGTCATATCGAGTGCCGATTCCTGATTCAATCTCACCGAGGGCATGTTCTACCCCAAGCCCCGGTCTGTAAGGTCTATGCGAAATCATGGACTCCACAACGTCCGCGACGGCAAGGATTCTGCTTTCCAGACGGATGTCTCCGTTTCTGGTCCCGTGCGGATATCCGGTGCCATCCACTCGTTCGTGATGCTGCAATACAATTTCTGCCACATGGTCAGGAAGATCTGAATCTTTGAGAATATCAAAACCAACTTCTGGATGCGTGCGAATCAGCCCCATTTCATGCGAATTGAGCTTGCCCGGTTTGTTTAAGATTTCAACAGGAACCGCAATCTTCCCAATGTCGTGGACGATGCCAGCCAGATGAACTGCGTGCAAAGACTTCTCACCAATCCGCATCCGTGTTCCAATAGCTGTGGCAAGATGTGCCACGCGACGCTCATGACCCGCTGTATACGGATCACGTATCTCACTCATTCGCACGAGTGCGCGAAGAATCCCTTTTTCCGGCGTCGGCACCCGGCGAATATGTCGCACAAGGGTTCCTTGTCGATGGAAATACTGTCCAGGGTTGATGAATCATTTTTGCAGGGCGAAAAAAACAATACTTTGAGATCAGTTCTCATAAGATCTTCATAGAGTGGAATGCGGCGCGCGATTTGAAGTAGACAACTTCGACGAGAACATTCAGAAAGAAGAAGAAACGTGCGGATCGCTCGTCCACGAGGCAACTCGATTGTGACAATCTAGCTGCCAACCTATGACCGTGACTACACTCTTCGAAACTTCGCTCAACCAGAGCCCTGCTGCGGTCATGATCGTGGATATCCACGGAAATATTCAGTATGTAAATGCAGCCTTCAGTCGCCTGTGCGGCTATTCAAGCGAGGAAGTCATCGGAAAGAACCCACGATTCTTGAAATCTGGGGATATGCCAAAAGGAGTATATCAAAAACTCTGGGAGACACTTCTCGCAGGGTCCACGTGGACCGGAGAATTCCACAATCGAAGAAAAGACGGAACCACTTACTGGGAGTCTGCGTCTGTCACACCGGTTCGCGATGACAGCGGAAGCATCACTCATTTCATCGCATTCAAGAACGAGATCACCAAACACAGCGAAGACGATTCGCGCGAAGCCGCAAATCGATTGCGCATGACCTTCAACACAATGTCGGAAGGAGTTGCCCTGAACGAAATCATCTTCGATGACCACGGAGATATGATAGACTATCGCATCATAGATGTGAACGCTGCTTTCTACAATACTGCTGACTTCACCGGCAAAAATGTAATTGGCAATACTGCCACAGCATTGTACGGAATGTCCACTGAATCCATCCGAGCCTTCTGGCAAAGTCACAAATCGGCAACGACAGTTTCACACACAGAGATGGTGAGCCCCCTCCATCAAAGACACTTCCTGATTTCTGTTTCTCCGTTTGCTGGAAATCGTTTTGTTACCTCTTTCCTGGACATTACTGAAAGAAAACGAATTGAAGCAGAACATACACGCGCACTCGAGCTACTGAGAACCATTGCTGACAATGTTCCAGCTATGATCGCCTACTGGACCCGGGATCTCAGGTGTGCCTTCGCAAATAGGGCATACGAAGGCTGGTTTGGCAGAAAACCCGACGAAATGATTGGCTCGTCCCTGGACCAGATCCTGGGCCCGGAATTGTATGCGAAAAACAAGCCCTACGTTGAAAGAGCGCTGGCGGGTGAACCACAGCAATTTGAACGTACACTCATCAAGCCGAATGGCGAAATCGGTTATACCTGGGCCCAGTATGTTCCACACGTACACGACGGCGAAGTGCAGGGAATGATTGTCTTGATTTCGGATATCACTGAACCCAGAAAAGCGGAAAGCCGTAAGAGAGAACTAGAAGCCGAACTCGTTCAGGCGCGAAAGCTGGAAAGCCTTGGAACTCTGGCAGGTGGCGTCGCGCACGACTTCAACAATATCCTGGGGATCATTCTGGGACATGCATCTCTTTTGAAGATGAGCGTGAAAGAACCAGAGCTGACGGAGAGACTGAGCACGATTGAAAATGCGGCCATGAGGGGTGGCGCGCTGGTAAATCAGCTTCTTACATTCGCACGCAAAAGCGAAACAAGTCTGTCTCTAGTATCTGTGAATGATACGGTGCGCGAAACCGTGAAACTACTGAGTGCAACCTTCCCACGCAATATAGAGATATCGGTTCAACTTTCCGAAAACCTTCCTTCTGTAATGGGGAACGCGACACAAATCCAGCAGGCGCTCATGAACCTCTGCACGAATGCGCGCGATGCAATGCCGGACGGAGGCAACCTGACCATTTCGGCGAAGATTGCGGACCCTTCTATCATTGCCGCTGAATTTCCGAAAGCTCACTTCTCTGATTTTCTTTTGATAGAAGTGAAAGACACAGGCGTGGGCATGGATACAGAAACAAAGAGAAGGATCTTTGAACCGTTCTTCACCACGAAAGGACCCGGACGTGGAACCGGTCTGGGATTGTCAGTCGCATATTCCATCCTGAAAGAGCATCGTGGACTGTTTGTAGTCGACAGTGAGCCAGGACAGGGTTCGACATTTCGCATTTACCTGCCAATTGAAAGCAATACAACGACCGCGACCGGATTGACAATAGAAACGGACAGATCCGGGAAAGACACAATTCTCATCATTGAAGATGAACAGATGCTGCGCGCGTCTCTGGAAGAAACTCTCGTAACGCAAGGATACAAGGTCTTCACCGCAGTGAACGGGGAACAAGGAGTCGAAGTATTCCAGCAGCATAAGGACGACATTACAGTGGTCATCTGCGACCTGGGCCTGCCGGGGCTCTCGGGCCATGAAGTGATCAAGAAGATTCATGCGAATCGGCCAGGCACTCGTATCATTGCGACGAGCGGGTTTATGGATTCGGAGGCGTTGCAGAAACTAAACCAATCCGGAAATCCGCATATCCTGCACAAACCGTATCGACTTGCTGAATTGATCTCTGCCGTGCGATCAGAGGTCAACGGCATTTGACCCGTACAGACATGCCGGAAATTTACAAATTCCCGTCTGGCTTCACTTTGATCACAACCATGTCGCTTACACCCGCGAAGGCGTTGACGGGTGTCTTGCCTTGCAGGGAAGCAATCGTTGCCGCGGAAAAGCCCGACACGATGAACCCTCCATCTGATGTTGGAGTGAGCCCGGAGAGTGCCTGATCATTCCCTGCCCCGCCGAGATGAGTGTACCACGTGAGAGATCCTGTGTCTGTATAGCGGGCCAGAAGGAAATCGTCACCGGCGGTGTACGGGTTATTAGGCGAACGGCCTTGAAGACTCGGAACCGATGCGGCCACGAAACCACTTACGAGCACGCTGCTGTCACTGTAGACTGCTACTGATCCGGATTGGTCACTCGCGGCCGCTGTTCCAATGAAATTGAACCAGGATACATTCCCGGCCGGCGTGAGGCGTACGACCATATGATCAAAGTTGCCCGCGTATGCGGCCCCGGGAGTCACACCCTGCATGGACGCCACAGCGGCGTTCGCGCGACCAGTCACTGCGGCGCCCAGATCTGGCATCACAGCAACACCCGTAGGAATGTCCGTACCCGCACCACCCAGAAATGTATACCAGCTGACAGCTCCGCTCGCGGAGAGTTTAATAATCATGTAATCATCTGCGCCCACATACGCGTTGTTAGGTGTTTTCCCCTGCAGAGTGGCCACATTTGCAGAAGCGTTGCCCGCAATCAAAAGCGAGCCGTCCGGCGCAGATGCCACGGCAGTGCCTGCGTCCGTGCCCGCGCTACCAAAGAACGTGTACCAGGACAACGCCCCGGTAGAGGAAAGCTTCATAACGAGAACATCCGTCAAACTGTTGTAACCATTCAATGGCGTTTGTCCGCCCAGAGAGGCGATGTTTGTATCTCCGCTGCCATTGATCACAAGGCCCCCATCTATCGTAACGGCCGCGCTGGTGGGCGTTTCGATCCCGGGACCACCGAGAAATGTATACCAAACTACATTCCCAAATTGATCGAACTTGATTGCGAGTATGTCTGTACTGGCGGAATAAGCGTTGAGAGGTGTTTTCCCTTGAAGCGATGCGATATTCGCAGTGACCGATCCGACTGCAAAAAAGCCCCCGTCCAGCGTCTGAGTCAGCGCAGTCAACTGATCTGTTCCACCCGCGCTGCCGACAAACGTGTACCAGTAAACATTGCCGGCTGTATCTAACCTAACAATGACAAAGTCGTCCGCACCGGTGTACGCATTCAAGGGAGTAACGCCCTGAAGCAGTGGAATGTTGCCGCTTGCAATTCCGCCAACCAGGATACTGGTGTCTGAAATTGCGCACACGGCGCGCGCCTGATCTCCAAAACCCGCGCTTCCCAGGAACGTGTAAAACGAGCGCGAAGTTCCTCCCTGGTACTGACATGGATTGGTCAGTGGTCTGTAGAAGGCAAGACCCAGCCAGGGGTGGCAAATTATGTCAAGATCGTAGCAGCTCGAATCGTACCTGCATCCGGCGAGTATTGCCGCTACAAACACAGCTAATGCGTAACGTATGCGCATCTAACTATTTTAGTCTCCAGGTCCAGGCAGTCAAATTGTCTTTATAACGCCCGGGAGCTCAGGATTCCATTTCGGGCATAAGAAAAATCATAGGAAGCTGCAAAAACCTGCTAGCCCACTATCAGAAAAGATCGTCCATGCGATGCAGCGCCGCGAGGATCGGGCAATTCGTAGTAATTGACCCCGGGAGCGATTTTTTTTTCCTGCACATAATGCCAAATGGTACCAAAAGAAAGCGTAGTATTTCGCCAGCCCTGGACAAATTGATCGGACAGATGGAAGACTTGTCTACAGACGCTGTAGACGCTGAAGTTTGTAAACGATTCAGACTGCTTCTAGAAACAAACGAAATCAACGTAAACGCGGACGTGCTCAAGAAATTCACAGCGAACCCTCAGGATACGGATCTGTCCGTTTTTGGAGACGACATTCGCCCGTTTCTCCGCCATTTTCGCTTCATGCACAAACGCCAGCTCCCCTGATCGTCAAAAAAAGGCTTTTCGTCCGCTCAAATCGAATCAAATTGAACGTATGCCAGATACAGCCGTACGCAGTGTAAATAACCAGCAGGAGCTCCTGCAACAAATCGACGAAATCACTCGGGCCATCTGTCAGATCTTTCATGATGTGCCAGACGAGTACCTGTATAGCGCCGCGAATCCAGATGGATGGACCGTTGAAAAAAACATGAAGCACATTGCGAGCACCAATCGTTTGATGAGTCGCTGGATCAAAGCGCCGCGCTTCCTGCTCACGCTTCGCGGCAAGCCAAAGACAAATCTGCGCATAGAAGACATCTCTGCCACAAACCGGCCAAACATCCGTGACTACGGATCCTACGAAAAACAGGGAGCAGTCCCGGTTGGCCGCAAAGCTGAACTCATCCAAGAAATTGAAACATCCGCAGAAACTCTAAAAGCAGCGGTGAGAAAAAGAAGTGAAGAAGAACTGGGCAAATTGTCCGGACTCTGGGGCGGAATGCCACTTGGCATCTTCGCGCAATTTGCGCTCAAACACGGCCTGCATCATGCTTCTGTAGTCAAAGCACGCATGCACGGCTAACACATAACGCAGGCCTGCGCTTGAGACACTGGAGTCTTAGCGAACTCGACGCGAACGATCTCGTAAGAATGTTTCTATCTTCTGATAGATTCCTCCGAATGCGCCGTTAGAAAGAACCAGGACCACGGACCCCTCTTTGCCCACCTTGAATGTGGATGTGAAGCGTGTCAGCAGGTGATCCGGGTCACGCCCAAACTCTTTTGTCTTCACCTTCAAACCCGCTAAGATTTTTTTCACATCCAGGCGATCTTTCACGCCCACTTTCTTCTTATTGTGAATTTCGCAGATGTAGACTGCGTCTGCGCGCTTGAAAGCGGCGCCGTACTCTTTCTGAAACACATTGCGATGAGAAGTCGCACTGCGCGGCTCAAAGAGCACAGAAACAGATCTATCCGGATATGTTTGCCGAACGGCATCGATTGTTTCAGACACCGCGGTTGGATGATGCGCAAAATCTTCAATAAAAGTAACCGGCACTCCGTCTATGTTTGCCTCCAGACGAATCTGCTGGCGTCGCATCACCCCCGGAAAAGAGGCGACTGCGTCACGAATTTGCTTCGGGGATACACCCAGTGCGAGGGCTATGCGAGAGGCTGCCAGTGCGTTTCGAGCGTTGTAATCGCCCATCAATCTGTTGCCGCGTATGTCCCCGATTCCATCGAGAGACAGTGTTTCTGCGCGCCGGTGAAAACCGAACACTCCCTTCTTTGATTGATTCGCGATCCATTCAATGGGCGAATAACGGTAGTCCGTAAGCACGTCACGAACGCCGTCCGACATCTGATTGGCAACCACCAGACCGTTCGACGGGATCATCCGCAATAGGCGTCGAAATGGAAGTGCGTATTCCTCGTAGTTGCGAAAGATATCAGCATGGTCAAATTCAACCGCACCCAGTATCAGGTATCGCGGACGATAGTGCAGAAACTTTGAACCCTTGTCAAAAAAAGCAGAATCATACTCGTCCCCTTCGATGACGAATATGTCTGACTCGGGGAGAGCAAACCCATCGTGCCCGTCCGCTCTTACTCCACCTGCAAACAAACCGGCTTTGATCCCTGCCTGAGACAGAATGTAGTGAGTCAGGAATGTTGTAGTTGTTTTGCCGTGCGTGCCGGCCGCGACAATGACGCGCCTTCCCTTCAGGAAAAATTCATACAACGCTTGCGGCAGACTCATATACGGAATGCCGCCATTCAGAATTTCTTCCACCTCAGGATTCCCGCGAGAAATAACGTTCCCGATGATGCAGAGATCCATTCCTTTGACGTTCGCCGAATCAAAGTTATGCGCTTCAATTTTCCATTCCTTTAAGCGCTCGGACATGGGCGGATACAAATCGCGATCTGAACCTGTCACATCGTGACCGATATACTTCAACATCGCGGCCAGATTTCCCATGGCCACTCCGCCGACTCCGGTTATGTGAATCTTCATAGTTACCCGTGGATGAGACGGTTCAAAATTCCCAGGCTTTGAAGCACGTTGCGAATGGCAAGGAGAGCGAGAACGGGAGTCATCAAGAATAGAAATGCACCTGCAAGTCTAAAGAGCACCCGGTCAAACGAAAGAGACCAGATTTCCATGGCAGCGCGAATGCAGGCGACGATGGAAAACATTCCAAAAGCAAGAGTCAGTAGAATTCCAAGCAGCGGGTGAACGAAATAGAAAATGCCGGCAGAGCAGGCGGGCAAAGTCAAATACAGAAGTGCATTCTTTCCACGAGGCTCTTCCATCGAAGGCCCCCTTTCATAGATGGCAATCCGTTCGAGAACCGCTGCAAGCGCGACGAAGAAGATAGGCAGAACAAAAGGAAGAATCAGCCTCATAGAATAGGAGAAATGGCCGCCGCGAATCCAGGGCAACGGTGCAAGTGCGGCAAAAAGCGGAGCGTGAATGCACAAAAGCAGATGATTCTTTAAGAAATAATAGCGTGAAGGCTCAGCAGGCCGGCCGAGAAAATCTCTCAACCCGGCCTGCCAGTCCGAAAAGATCATGCGAAGATCTGAGAGAACGGTCATCAACCTACCAGCTTGCTCACTGCCTGGCTGACTGCGTTGTAATCTGGCTCGCCACCGATATCCGGCACGAGTTCTGTATATTGCACTGTGTCGTTTTTATCTACTACGAACACTGCGCGCGCAGACAATCCCTTTAGCCCGCCTTCTGTGATGAAGGTTCCGTAAGCGTGCGAAAAGGCGTGGTCGCGAAACTGCGAACCAGTCACTACATTGCTCAACCCTTCTGTGGAACAGAATCTCTTCATCGCAAACGGCAGATCTCCAGATACTACGAGAACCACTGTGTCCTTCATTGAACCGAGTTTCTGATTGAACTCACGGGTTTCTTTCTGACATACGGGTGTGTCTAGAGATGGAAGCGCGACAATCACTTTGACTTTGCCAGCGAAAGACTCAAGGCCAACTTCTGAAAGATCGTCTTTAACGACCTTGAAGCCGGGAGCTTTTTCGCCTGGCCGGGGGAGATTACCATCCAGCTGGATTGTATTCCCTCGATGTGTAACAGAAGCCATGCTACCCTCCTAAATTTTTTTTTGATAGTATTCCCAAAAAGGCCCTGGATTATCCAGTCTTTTTATGAACGATTGGTGTTCGGGCATTGCAGCAAAGAATCTGAAGCGGCGCTCGGAACTGGTCGCAACCGTGGGCCAGCATTCGTTCACCTGGGCCAGGCGCATCCATGCGCTCTCTAGAAGGCCCGGCGGGGTAGCTGAAGTCATCATTCTCAATTGCTCATTGTTGAAAAATCGTTCCGCAAAGTCGCCCATCATAGCATTTGCGCACAAAAAGATTCACGACGCATTCACCGCAGTCGAGCTTCTTGTTTCGCGCGAAATTCCCATGCCCGCGCAAACCGTGATTGCTCAGGGCGGATTGTTCAGCGGCATGTATGTCTACAGAGATTGGGTTCCCGACTTTCTAAAATTCCAGCCACTTCGGTTTTTCTCGGAAACATTTGCGCGCATTCTTGGAAACAAGATGAATCGACTTTTTCGCGATATGAATTGTCATCCGGTGTTCAGACGATTCAGAGATGTTCCCTCACGCAAGGTATACGAAAGCTCGCGGTTTTCAGGGCGAGCCATCAGCGGAATGACGTACGGCGAATTCCTGGAATACACGAGGAAAGAAACACAACAGTCGATTAGCGCAGTCGAACGCGACATTCGAGAACTCAACAAGTCTCTGATCATTTTTCCGGAAGGCAAATACCAGCACAGCGGTGCTGTCGCAAAACTGAACGGATTTCTGATGAACGTGGCCACAGAGTCCGGCCATCCCATCGCGGCTATATCTCAATCCTATGATGAACTCTGTCCGGACTCCAAAAGAAGAATCGATGCATTACTCACTGTTTCCTGGATAGAACCAGGAGAAACTAGAGTTGCTCTCAGCAAGAAGACAGCGGCCGCACTTCAAACCGGAACCGCAATTGTGGCAAGTCAGTTAATCGCATGGCTTCTGCTTCAAGCCAACAGAGAAAACAAGAAAGAAGGAATCACAGGGTCTCCTGCGGCTCCGGATGCAGTCAACCACCTCAGACTAGAATTTCTTCGCATGTGCGAAGAAGCGAAAAGATCTGGTGTTCCAATGGACCCACGATTGCACGACCGCGGATTCGCGGAGGACCGTTTTGCCAGATTCATGCGCGCAAACGGAGACTACGTGTACGAAATCGATTCGAAAATAGTTATTAACCAGAAAAAGTTAAGATCTTTTAGTAAATCAGAACGCACCGTAAACAATCTCGAGTGGAATAAAAACAATATCATTCATCTGGAAGGGCAACTGTCCGCCTGGTTTGCGTCCTCGGAAACATCAAAAGATCTCTAAGCGGATTACCTCATCGACTACGTGCCCGTATTTCAAGATCAGGACGCGAAGAAGTCTGAAATGTTAAACTTTCGTTGCTTGACCAGAGAAACTCTCCCATGATAGCAGATTCAGGGCCAAAAAATGGGAAGCAAACCTTTAGCAATTCTAATCATCAGCGACGATCGTGCATTCATTGAGGACTCGGCGGGAGTTTTCATGAACCTTGCGGGAGCAGGTCACGCGCAGGTTCAGTGCGATTTTGAAAATACTCAGCTCGATATCGGAAGAATGGCGTGGCTTACAGATAGTCCAGTGTATAGAAATGCTCAAATTGTAGCCCAGAGTTTTCTACTCGCGCATACGACCCCGCCCATTCTGGTCTTCCAGGCATCAACGTTCCAGGAAGCTGTCACGCGCATCACTGCAAAACACCGCGAAAGCGAATTCGCTCTCGGAATGATCGTCCTCGACGAAACCACAGTCGGAGATCTATCGTATGAAAGGACCGGGCTTATCCAGGCATTTGACGATTTCTACAGTCAGCTGGGCACTGCAGGTGTTGAATGGATCCGCTCTTCGTATTCAATCATCGCGTACACGGCAGCGTTTCCATTTTTAAGCGGCGGCGCCTACCTTCCCCCTCTTCGCTACCTGTACAGAGTGCGGCCACAGGACACATCTCTCCTGCGAGCTGATCTGCTCTGTTGCTTCATGGATTTTTATGAGCTCACATTCCTGAACACGCGCGCGCGCAGGGGAGAAAAGAATCGCGACAACGTCACACTGGCCCTTGAGCTTGTGGCTTTTCTAAATAACAGATCGCAACCACGCGAATGGGACTGCTATTACTACACCGGGTCTATTGTATCTTCACTCATCGAGACAATAGAGAAAGCTCTCTACCAGCAAAACCAGTTCTGCTTTATGGGTCCTAACGAACACAGCCTTGCCTGCGGAGCTATGGCAAACTGGAAACTCTACGCGCGACCCTTCCTCATCGTTGTGACGAGTGCCATGGCTGACGAATTCAAAGGCACCCTCGCAAATCTGCGCGAAGCCAGAGCGAAAGGCTTCATTGTAGTCGCTGAAAATCGTGAAGACGCATGGTTTCCTTTCCAGGGCACAAGAACCCAGGAAGAGAATATGATGGATGTGATCAAAGCCAAAAAGCTTCCGGCTGTATATCTCAAGGATTCAGAAACACTTGCCACAGATCTGCAGACCGCCTTTGAATTCTACGAAAGTGGCGAAGGCCCGGTTTTCCTTTTTGTAACGCAGCAAGTACTGCAAAGCAAACAACCTCTGTCAGTGGCCGCCGATCAGTTGTATCCAAAACCAAAAGTAGTCGTGCCTGCGCCTTCAAGCCCGCAGACGGAACAGGATTTTGAAAAGATAGTGCGCCTCCTCAATGAGGAGAAAACGCGCATCATCTGGCAGGTAGGCCAGTTAAGCGAAGAAGAATACAATCTTACGATTGAAATTGCGGACGCCGCCGGACTGGCGCTATGCGACAATCTTTCAAGACCAGGAAATGTTTCAAAATATAAGAACGGCCAGCTTGTTCCTCAATACCTGGGGACTCTGTCGTTGTATGGATTTTCACAACGAGCGTTTCGCTACATGCACAACCACGGGAAACTCAATCCCAAAGACTCACAGGTTCTGTTTTTCTTCAAAAGCAAGATCAGTCAGATCAATTCTCCCTTCTCCGAAAGTGCCATGAAGAACAAACTTCGAATTGGCCAAATCAGTGCAAACCCGACCCATCTGGCTCGTTTCGTTGATTTTCCGTGTGCTATGGATTCGCTTGAGTTTCTGCGAAAGCTGCGAAGAGCGCTGAATGTAAAACCGGAAGTAAGGGCCTTTCGCGAGGAAACGCTCAAGCAACTCCCTTTTACTACCGGAGACATTGTCAGCAAAGTGGCGACTCAACCATTGCATCCGAACTATTTCTTTAGAGAACTCAATCAAATCGTAGAAGAGCTGATTGTAAAAGAAGGATATGATTATACCGGAGTCTATGATGTAGGGCGCAATGGTGTTTCCGGTTATCGCAATGTGGCTCGAACGCGCCCTGGTTTCTCAGGCTGGTATGGCCGCGCACTCATGGGAGACGCCCTCTTAAGCGTCAATGCTCTGGCAGTCACCAGTCCGGTAAATATTCTGGCTTTTGTGGGCGACGGTGCGCGAGGGGTCGTGCCTGATATCCGCGCGTCGATGGTGGAGAACATCGCGCATATGTATCGCCCCGGTGCATTTAGAAAGAACATCACTATCTTCTATATGATAAACGGTCTCGTTGGATTGATCAATACCTACCAGGAACGAATGATGTCGCACCGTGCGCGAAGACAAATGCGATGCGTTTCTTTGTTGGATCCGGATGTAAAGATCAAGGTAGGGGATCTCACTGTTCAGCAACGCAATCTCTACTCGTTTGACGCTGATTTTATCCGCGAATCGCTTCTGGCTCCTGGACAATTGAACTTCTTTTCTGTGATCACCAACCACAACAATACGGGCGATGGAATGAGTCTACTGGCAGCCGATAACTGGCAGGAAATATGACATCGCTGAATGGAATTCGGGTCCTCGATCTATCTGCTGTGTTTCCTTTTCCCATGGCTGCGGCCTATCTGGCGGATCTCGGGGCTGACGTAATCAAGATCGAAAATCCGCGACTTCCGGATCCATCGCGTAAGATGGGCTCACCTTCCGGGAGCACCCACGATGGAAGCATCTTCGTTCTGGCCAATCGAAACAAACGATGCCTTTCGCTGAATCTCAAGCGACCCAGGGGAATGGAAGTCTTCAAGAAGCTACTTGCAAACACAGATGTTCTTATTGAAAGTTTTCTTCCGGGAACCACTTCTCGCCTGGGAATCACGTACGATGATTTGCGAGATTCCTTTCCGCGCCTTGTCTACTGTCATGGATCCCCGTACGGTTACGGGCAAAGCTCGCGGCCTGCGCATGAAATCAACATTGCAGCAGAAGCAGGTCTGATTGCAACTACGGGGACCGCGTCCACGCCAGTCCCCCCGGGATTTCAACCTTCAGATGTTGCAGGTGCTTTTTGCGCTGTAGGTGGAATCCTGGCAGCACTCCTGGCGCGCCATCAAACAGGGCGCGGGCAATTTGTGAATGCATCCCTCTTTGACGGCGCAATGTCTATGCTCTCGCTGGTTGCCGCCGAACATCTCGCAGGCGGAAATACGGATCGAGGAAAGATGGATGTTTCTGGTATGGCCCCCGGATACAGAGTGTATCAAACGCGCGAAGGATTTATCGCACTTGGAACGCTGGAGGACGCGGCGTATGAAAAATTCCTGAACTACATAGACAGAAAACACATCAAGAACATGCCGGAGGAATCGCAAATCGCAGAGCTCTCCCGTTACTTCCTTGATTGCGATTCTTCTTCTATTCAGAGGCTGATTGATGCAGAATTACTTGTATCCCGCGTAAATTCAGTTGCAGAAGCAATGACGAGCGCGCGCCTTCGCACACCAACTCTATTGCAGCGCATGCCGCAAGGAGGAGAAACACTGGGCGCTCCTTTTCATTTAAGTGAAACGCCAGTGTCTATCCGCAGCGGTGTACCGGAACGTGGCGAGCATACTCGTGATATTCTTAAGACGCTTGGCTATTCACAAGCAGAGTATGAAGAATTGCAGAACGAAGGAGTAGTAGCATGAACTCTCTATTTGATGTCCAGGGCAAGGTGGTTCTCATCACCGGAGCAAGCAGAGGCATTGGAAAAGAAATGGCCACCGCTTTCGCAGATGCAGGAGCGATCGTCTACGGAACTGCTTCCAGACCAGAATCTATCTCTCAAGGCCACAACCCTGCCATTCAGATGTCCGCGTGCGACGTTCGCGATCGAGGTATGCTCAAGGATCTCATGCTTCGTATTAAAGCAACACACGGCCGGGTGGATGCTCTGATCAACAACGCTGGAATCACTTCTTCTTCACTCGCGTCTCAAGTCAGCGACGAAGAAATGCAATCATTGTTTGAAACCAACCTCAAAGGTCTCTTCTCAGCATGTCAGGTTTACTACTCCACGCAAAAGCGCGAAGGTTGCATCATCAACATTTCCTCCGCAAGCGCAATGAGGGCTATGCCAGGTACTTCTTTTTATGGCAGCATCAAGGCCGGTGTAATCCAGACAACACAGGCACTGGCGGTAGAGTGGGCGCGCAGAAATATTCGAGTGAACTGCATTTCTCCTGGCTTCATCAAAACAGATATGAATGCGCACCTCCGCCAGAACGAGAGCACAGCGGCGCAAATCGCTGCTTCCATTCCACTCGGTTTTATCGGGGAGCCAGCGGACGTTTCTGGAGCTGCCGTGTTTCTTGTGAGCAACGCAGCGCGCTACATCACCGGACATAACCTGGTGATTGATGGCGGCGCACTCAGCCGCGCGTCATTCTAGGGCTGGAAACACCTGCCAGGAGTTTCTGTTCTCTCTTGCCTTTGCCCACTCTCTTTCGCCAATCATTGATTGCTGTTTTGAGTTCTTCCTCGTAACCGCCAACCATGATCAGAGTGTGAATGTAGCGTCTGGTAAATCGATTGTTCAGAGGATCGCGCAAGCGAAGGCGATCCAGAGTCGCAAGCGCAGTCGCTCCATCAGCGCGGGCCTGAAGTTTCGCAAGAACAAGCATCAGACGAGTGTCCAGATGGTTGCGCTCCACATAGCGCTGTAGACTGTCGATCGCGGCATCTGTCAAACCCAGCCTCATTTCCATGCGATATCTGGCAAATAACCCGACAAGAGAAGGCTCTCGATCTAGAGCCGCTTCGTTGAACCAGAGCAGCACGGAACGCAATGCTTCCAGACTTGTTGCGCCGCGAATCTTCTTGGAGAGTTCCCTTTCGACTTCTGTTCCAAGGTCCCCGGCCAGTCCATGACCAAGGTATTCAATCTTCAAAAGCGAAAGATCATCCAGTATCTCACCCGCTTCATGTAGCGCCCCCTGCAATCTTTCCAGCGATCCTTCGCTCTCTTCAACTTTGCGAAGGAACAAGTCAGGATTTTCGCTCACGATGGTATTGCCGGCATCATCAAGACCAAGACC
>JAIBBM010000072.1 GCA_019694685.1 Leptospirales bacterium | reverse complement strand
AATGGAGTAGCACCTGACGAAAAGGCGGGAGATGGAATCACTACTTTTTCCTGGAAGGCGCCGTCTGCAGACAAGAAATATTGGGGAACACTCACCATCAAAGCAAAGGTGAACGTAAGAGGAGCAAAAGACGTTGCAGTCGTTCAACAGAGTTTCTACTCCAGTCCTTCTGCTCCCGCTGTGTTTCAGAATAGCTTTTCTGAGAGGCTACAGGATGGATCGCTCGTCATTGATATTCCAATCGAAGTGCGTCGCGAATGCAGATACAGTCTGCAAGCGAACCTCTACTCCATAGACGAAAATGAACCAACGCACTGGGCCGTAGTTCAAAAGGTTCTAGATCCAGGCAGACAGATTGTCTCTTTTACGTTTTTCGGAAAGATCTTTCACGACGGCGGTTATAGCGGTAAGTTTCAAATACGCGACATCCGTGGCACATGCGAAAATATGCCATACCCGGCAAAGTGGCTCGGGGATCCGTCCAAAGCAAATCAGATTGCAAACACGCCGGCAGTCAATGAGCCTCCCATCATTTACATCCCTTTCAACGACTACGCCTACACCACTCGCTCTTATAACCTGGACGAATTCTCAAATCAGGAATACACGTCCGCAGAGAAGACAAAAAGGTTAGCAGAACTAGAAGAAGCCGCGAAAGCGAGTCGCGAATGATTTATTTTTTTCGCACACCTTTCATGTTTTTCCCCAGGCTCGTGACAATCTCAGTCTTGCTTCTGATGGTCGGTTGCCATTCGCGTACTGAAATGAAGAGCGAAGTGCGTTGCGCAGACGGATCTGGAATCGAAATGAGTGTCACGTATCTAGAAAACAGGCGGGCGGATCCAATCGCAGGCAGTACGGATAAGTCAGACTATGTAACATCGGTTCGTCGATCTGGAAGAGAGGCGAAGATTCAGGGATGGTTGCTTTCAGAGGGCGCGCATTGCGGAAAGACTGCCTTCTTTCTGGGTGGAGAAGGAGATCAATTTGGAGTCAATCCGCAGTTGTTTTCCTGGGACGGGGCCCGAATCAAGCGAGTTTCAGAAAGCGGGCCCGTGGAAAAATTCGCGGTGTCTTTGGATGAACGTTATGCGGCATTGATGTTTCTCAGGGAGAAGATTGTTTTTGTTGAGATTCAAACGGGGAAGACTGTGGCCGAAGAAAAAATCAGCGGAACCTTTGACAGGCTGGACTGGAGCGGAAAGAAACTCCTTCTTTCCGGCCCGTCCGGAGACCTGTCTATTTTGCCACGTCTGGCTCAATGAAACACCAGCGGATTTCCGGGAATTCCTTCTTCAGATTCTTTTCGAGTTCGTTGATCTTCACCGCAGCCTCGCTGATTTTTAGGGATGGTTTCATTTCTATTTTTGCAGCGAGCATCAGGTGAGGACCGAATTGCTGCGTGATGATATTGAATACTTTGACAATGGACTTGTCTTTTTCGATCAAAGCTTCTATTCTGTTTTCTAGATCTGGATCAGCGGACATTCCCACCATGAGCGATTTCACTCTCTGAGAAATGAGAAAAGCAATTACAACCAGAACACATCCAATCACGAGTGATCCCACGGCATCGTAGATTGGATTTCCGGTTACGTAGCTAAGCGTGACAAAGGTGAAGGCAACTGCAAGACCTAGAAGAGCGGCGGTGTCTTCCCCGAGCACGACAATGAACTCGGCGTTTCTAGAACCTTTCAACCACGCAAGCAGGGTCTTGGTGCCTTTGATTTTCTTAATCTCGCGAATGCAGCCGTACATAGAGAAGCTTTCGAGTATTACAGAAAAACCGAGCACACCTAGCGCGATCGGCACGTGAGCGAGAGGCTCCGGTGTGCTGAGTTTGTGGATTCCCTCACGGATGGAGAAAATGCCCCCGAGTGTAAATAGTAGAATGGCCACCAGGAAGCTCCAAAAGTACACAACCTTACCAAACCCAAGCGGATGATTGCGAGTTGGCGGCATTTGCGCGCGATGAAGGCCAAGAAAAAGAAGCAGCTGATTGCCGCAGTCTGCGAAGGAATGGACTGCTTCTGCAAGCATACTGCCTGAGCCAGTCAGGTATGCGGCCACACTTTTTCCCGCAGCAATTCCGAAGTTAGCCAGAAATGCATATAGGATCGCGCGGAAGGATGATTCCTGGTGACTGCTCATGGGTTCGTTCTCCTGAAATGCTAGTAATTCTCGAATACTTACAAAATATTATGAATCTGCGTGTCTCAATCGGATGCGGTCGGGCGAAAATAAATCAACAGTAGAATCATCGCAACGGAAACTGCAGCAGAGCCTGAATCGCCCGTTGAAAAATAGACAACACCGTTGAACAGTGCTCCCGCTTCCACAATGGCCCATTGCACAATCTTCTGAACAAAATTCAGGTTTCCTTGCGAATCGGAAGGTTCACTTCCCGCATTGATTTCTTCCTTGCCTCCCGCAAGTAAGCGCGGGATGAAAAAAGAAGCGGCCGCGCTGCCCGCGCCAAAGATCCACCCGATTTGCGCGAGGAACGATTGTGGCGCGTTTTTTGGTCCTACGAAATAGGATACGATCAGAAAAAAAACAGGCCCCGAACAAATGGCCGCATGGATGATTGAGAGCATAGGATTGCGTTTCACGCTGTCCCATTGACCTGATTGCACCACGGGGTCAACGCCATTCCTGGAAATAAATATTGACGCTCGCATTTTGTACACGTTCCCTGCAATATGAACACGCCATACATTCTGGGCGGCGCCCAGACGGATTTTTCAAGAAACTGGACTAAAGAAGGGAAAACCTTCATGTCCATGATGCGCGAAGTCGTTCAAGACGGGCTGTCTCAAATTGGCCTGGATTATGACGAAATCACACGTCTTAATAAAGAGAACAAAATTGCTGTATTCGTTGGAAACTTCGATGCAGAACAATACACCCAGCAGGGCCACCTTGGCGCATTCCTGACGGAAGTGCACCCGGCCTTCTACGGAGTTCCCGGCGCCCGCTATGAAGCTGCGTGTGCTTCCGGATCCGTCGCTCTCGATGCAGCATCTGCCAGGATTCGCGGCGGTGATTACGAAGTAGCGGTCGTACTTGGAATCGAAATCATGAAGACAGTGAGCTCTTCGGTTGGTGGAGATTTCCTTGGAACTGCAGCATACTACGAACGCGAAGCCAAGGGAGTTCAATTCCCTTTCCCAAAATTGTTTGGAAAACTTGCGGATGTGATTGTCGAGCGCGCCAAAGGCGTTGGCGAAAAACGTATCATGGACGCTCTTGCTGAAATCTCAAGAATTAACTACGCGAATGCGAAACTCAATCCTCTTGCTCAAACAAGAACATGGTTTATGAGCGAAGAGCATGCGAAAGATCGAGGCAGTCAGTACAACATGGCTGTGGGCGGAAGACTCTGCATTGCAGATTGTTCCCAGGTAACTGATGGCGCGGCTATCACTGTGGTGGCCAGTCCTGCTTACGCTAAACAGTTTGCGCAGAAGAAAGGAATTCCAATGAGCAAACTGGCAGTGATCAAAGGCTGGGGCCATCGCGTTGCTCCGGTTACGTTTGACGCCAAGGTTGCTGAGTCTAAAGACAACGAATACATTCTTCCATGGACGCGCCAGACTGTGAAGGATGCATACACGCGCGCAGGGATCGATGTGGATCAAATCGATGTGATTGAGACGCATGACTGTTTCACTTCCAGTGAGTATGCTGCGATTTCTGCTTTCGGAATGACCAAGCCCGGCGAAGAGTATCAGGCAATCGAAGATGGCAGGATCGCTCTGGACGGGCCGGCCAAAGCGGGCAAGAAGCCAATCAATCCTTCCGGCGGACTGATCGGTGCAGGCCACCCCGTGGGAGCATCCGGTGTGCGTATGGCTGTGGACCTTTTCCGTCAGGTGACAGATCAGGCAGGAGACTACCAGGTGGCAGGTGCAAAGAATGGCATCATGCTGAACATTGGTGGAAGTGCCACGACCAACATGACTTTTGTAATCAGCCGAGCCGAATAAGCGCTCTACCCGATTACACTGTGTCAGAAAAAAGGCCGCGCTTGCGGCCTTTTTTGTTTCATGGGGTCAAAACATCTGGACGGTGCGGGCTTTGAAACAAGGATCGTTCCCCGTCATGGCGATTCTAGATATAATCAAGACCCTTCAATTTCCACTTCCATTTGAAATTCATCTGCCGGATGGCAGCCATCATAAACACGGTTCCGGAGAACCAGTGTTCGTTATGCGAATCAAGACAGATGCAGCACTCAGCGACGTGATGCGTCAGGGCAGTCTTGGTTTCGGTGAAGCGTATATGCGTGAGGAGATCGACATCGAAGGAGATGTGCAGGAAGTTTCGCGCCTTGGCTACGCGCTTATGGAAACAGACGCGCTCACTCCAACTTTCATGGAAAAGCTGAAGTTCCTTTTCGTGTATTTTTCCCGCAGAAACACGCGAGAGGGTTCGCGCAAAAATATTCAAGCACACTATGATCTTGGAAACGATTTCTATTCACTGTGGCTCGATAAAGAAATGCAGTACACGTGCGCATACTTCCACGATTTCAAAGACTCTCTTGAAAAAGCTCAACTCCAAAAGCTGGAACATGTGTGCCGAAAGGTTCGCCTGAAAAAAGGGGACACAGTTGTAGAAGCTGGTTGTGGATGGGGTGGTTTTGCACGTTATGCGGCAAAGCACTATGGGGTTAAGATTCGATCCTACAATATTTCGCAAGAACAGATCGAGTATGCTCGGGAAATGCAGAAGAAATTAAAAATTCCTCAAAGCCAGGTAGAGTATGTCCTGGACGATTATCGCAGCATTGGATCTTCAGGTGAAAAATACGATAAATTCGTATCAGTCGGGATGCTGGAGCACGTTGGCCGCGAAAACTACTACGGACTCTATGAAATCATTCAAAAGGTAGTAGAGAAGCGTGGCATGGCGATAGTTCATTCCATCGGAAGAAGATTCCCTCGTAAACCAGATCCATGGCTCGAGAAATACATCTTTCCCGGATGCTACATTCCTTCTCTTTCCGACATGATCACGCCGTTTGAATCGCTTCCCGGTCATGATCTGCATGTGGTGGATGTGGAGAATCTCAGATATCATTACGCACTTACTCTGGATCACTGGTGGATGAGGCTTGAGAAGAACGCAGAGAAGATTCGCAAACAATATGGAGAAGCATTCGTGCGAATGTTTCGCCTCTATCTTCGCGCTGCAGCTGCGGGCTTTCGCTACGATGAACTTACACTTTTGCAAGTAGTTCTCAGCAATGGCAGTGACAACACAGCACCTCTCACAAGGAAACATTTGTACAAATGAGCAATCAATATGACGTCATTGTTGTAGGCGCGGGTCCGGGCGGATCCAACGCGGCCCGGCATTTTGCGAAACAGGGTTGGAAAGTTCTGATGCTGGATCGGCAGAAATTTCCGAGGGTGAAGATTTGTGCCGGGTGGATCACTCCGCCTGCGTTGCGCTTGCTCGACTTGAAACCCTCCGATTATCCGCACACGCTCCAGCGCTTCTCTTCTGGTTCTGTTGTCCTGGGGGATCGTTACTACGAAACCGATTACGGAACAACTGCAAGCTATGGGATCATCAGACAAGAGTTTGATACATTTCTGGCCAGACGTGCGCAAGCCTCCGGGGTCGAATTTCTGGAAGAGGTTCGAATCAAGTCGATCGAACGCGGGGATAGCCCCGACGCGCTCGTCAGGGTTCGCAGCGAAGATGGAACAGAGTGGACCACAAAACTGATCATTGGTGCCGGGGGCACGGGATGTCCGGTGGCGCGGCAATGGGGAGAAAAATCAAAAGAAGAAATCATCGTACAGGCAACAGAATCAGAAACCAAGTTAGGCGCGGATCTACTTCGGACACTCACTCCATATTATGGAACAACGGAATTGTTCCCCGAACCTGACTTCTTCGGATACGCCTGGTTTGTGACCAAAGGAGACTGGGTAAACATTGGAATCGGCCGGTTCAGCCACAGAACCAAACAGCTGGACACACACAGAGACCAGTTCATGGAACAGCTGCGCAAACTCGGACGTCTTAAGGGCATTGAGGATAAAATCGTGCCATTCGGTCGTCACGCATACAAGTTGTACGATGAAGTTCCGCGAAAACTGTTCGGAGACAGATTCATGCTGATCGGAGATGCTGCCGGCTTTGCTTCCAAATGGGCGGGGGAAGGAATTCGTCCGGCTATTGAAACTGGCGAATTTGCGGCCCGAGTCGGTAACGCGGCTCTCAAGGCACAAAACCTGAGTGCCAATTCGCTTTCACCTTACAAGCAGTTATGTGATCATGCGTATGGTCCGCAGAAAGACACAACGATGGGGCGCTTGATTTCCGGCCTTCCCGGGAGTGTTCAGACCGGTGTGGGAACCGTGATTTGCAAATCCGACTATCTTAGAAAGAAGCTGATCTTTGAAGCTGCTTTTGGCTTTGAACCTGTGCGCGATCCTGTCTATCTTTAGAACTGGACGCGCACTCCGGCATTTGCTCCGTATGCTCTCCTGGTGGAGATACCTTCCGCGAAGATCTTCGCGGGTCCGAGGTTGATGTCCATACTCACTTTTGCATAAGGAACGTGTTTTGGAATCGTACCTCTGCCAGAAATATTCATGGTAAGGTAAGATGTAAACGTGTTGGAGATCAGATTCACTCCTGCAGATGACAGCAGATTGTTCAGTATGTCCGTGGACGGGTAGACCGGCCCAATGCGGGTAAGATTCATGTCCGCATAACCGCTGTTTGTTGTAACGCCCCCGCCAACAGAGAGACTCAAAACATAGAGCAACTGCATCCCGCTCATGATTTCAACCGGGTATGTTTTGATTTTCGTCTGGATACTGAGATAGTTGTAGCCGTCCCAGAAGACCTGCACGCCGCTCAAGGACGCAACGCGGTATTTCTGGTACTGCTCCGCCTGAATGTTCAGCCGAGAGAGATGGTAGCCAGTGCCCAGGGAAACGCCCAGAAATCGAAATAGTGGACCACCGGCGATGTTTGCGCCTTCCACGAGATGATAGCGAACATCAAAACCCCGATTGTAGAATCCCGCGACGACCTTCAGATTATGATTGTCCCGTGAGTAATGCTCTCTATATTCCGCTCCGGTCGCATATACATCGACGCGAGATAGAGATAGCATGGATGGAGTCGAACCGTTTGAATCATACGGATCGTATTCATTTCCGACGAGGTAGCCAAGATTGACTCCTCCGAAAATATGTGGGATCGCATACGCTCCCCCGGAAGGCACGTCCTGGAATACTCCCACTCCGGGCATGGTTAGAGTTTTGTTTTGAAGCGGAACGAATCCCGCACTTCCACTGGCGCCAACAGTAAATTTTTGTAAGTTTACCGAACCTGTGGGGGCGCTGCTGATGTTTGCCAGAGTGCCTGCGCGTGCTATATCTGAAAAAAGCTGATTCGTGTACTGATACTGAAACTGAAAAAACAGGCTGTTGAGAGAATCCTGCGAAAACGGAATCGCGCCGCAACCAGTTCCCTGACAGAACGCCTGAGCGTGCACCGGACTGGCAAGCGCGATGGAAGCTGTGACGAGAATGATTGCCGCGAGTTTGTGTAACATCGTGATCCTCTGAGCACCACCGCGCTTATTTCAATTGTACAATCAGATCAAATGGCAGCTCTTTGTCTCCATAGAGAGCGAAGAGCGGAAGATCGATCATGGATTGCTCACCGATTGTTTGCAGTTCGAGTTTCTTCTCTACTCCGTCCTGGCTAACAGACACTGATTTTACTTTGAGATTTTTTCCCAGCACGATCTGGTAGCGAACAGAGGAGAGGAAGAGTTTGCCGATTTGTTTGCCCATATCGTCTCCACCTTGAGTGGCTGGTTCTGACGTTTCTTCCGATCCTTCTTTGGGGGCGTCGGGCATCTTTGTTTCTGCCGGCTTTTCTTCCTTTTTGTCTTTTTTTGCAGGCGTAAAATGGAAGATCATCTGCTTCTTCGCCGCATCATATCTTGGCATGTAAGGAAATTCGGCCTCTTGAAATTTGGAGAAATCCAGTTTTAGATACTGCGGAACCGCGAAGGACATTCGGATGCCGGAGTCATAATCTGATTGCAGCGCTTCTACTTTCAGATCCTTTGCAATGGACCCGAGCTTGCCCGGAAGCTCCTGTTTTCCTTTCTCCACCTCTTGCGAAAGTCCGCCGCTTTCAGCCTTGTCTCCTTTCTTTCCCATATCTTCCAGCGCTTTGGAGAAGCGAAAGCTCCATTGAACGTTCAAAGTTCCATTTTCCTGCAGATCCAGAAAATGCATGATAGAAAAGCAGTTGGTTAGCGAGGCGAGGAGAGTGCCCATCGCCAGTAGTTTCAAGATTTTCAAAATTGTTCTCCTCAGATTCTTTATAGGACGTGCAAAAAGACCCGTGCGTTCGCGCTAATTCATCAATTTCCCAGGATTCAGGTTTCCACGCGGGTCCAGAGTTTTCTTGAGAGATTGAAGCGTCGCAAGAGCGGCAGGCCCGACTTGCCTGCGAAAATGGTCGCGATGATCATTTCCAATTCCATGATGATGGCTAATATTCCCACCGTTTGCAAGCATCGCGTCGGACACGGCAGTCTTGAGCTGTGTCCATTGCTCGACTGGATGATCGAGATCCATGGGAAACATCACCGTAAAATAGAGACAAACCCCGTCGATGTAAGAGTGACTTGCATGGCAAATCCCGATCGCGCCGGGAATGCTCTCCTGGATCGCTGCGAGCACTTCGTCGTGCACTTTCATAGCGCGCCCGTAAGGCACCGCAGTCTCCATTGTGTCCACGCCAATCCCATACTCTAGTAGATAGTTGCGCAGAAACGGCATGTTGAAGCGTCCTTTGAGCCATTTTTTTCCAGGGCTTGCGCCGGCGTACATTCCGCGGAATCGCGGAGCGAGTTTCTTTAGTCTGGCGATTGCTTCTTTGCTGTCTGGACCATCCGCGCCCGCGACGATCAGACACTTGCGTTCGGAAAGCCCATACGATTGAAGAACGATGCCCTCAATTGTGTCTTTGGCGAATCGCTTGATCCGTTCTCCGGCGCCTGGATTCTGAACGTGCGATACGATTCTGCCAAATGATTCGAGTTGAGAAGTTTCTCCTTCATCGCTGAGACGAAGCATCGAAAAAGAAAGTTCCAGCTGGTTTGCTTCGCGGATGAACTCGAGGCCGGTTGCGAAATCGGGAAAGAGGAAGCCACCGTAAGTGCGCTCAGATGGAAGCTCATGCAGTTTTACTGCTACCGCAGTGATGATTCCCAGAGTCCCTTCGCTTCCACATAATATTTGATTCAGATCGGGCCCGGTGGAAGCCGCAGGGTAATGCCCGGTTGTAAAGAGTCCGCCCGGAGTGACCATGCGAATGGCTGCGACCATGTTTTCGATTTTGCCGTACCTGCCCGACTGCTGACCGGCGCTGCGGGCCGCGACCCACCCACCTAACGTCGAGTATTCGAAGGATTGGGGAAAGTGACCAAGAGTATAGCCTTGCTTGGCAAGGGCGAGTTCCAGGTCAGGTCCGTAGATTCCTGCCTCGAAAGTTGCGACAGAACTCACAGGGTTGAGTGCGATGAGACGATTCATCCTGGTCATGTCCACGCAGACGATTGCCTTTTTGCCACCGGACTTTGCTTCCACTCCACCTACAACCGAGCTACCTCCTCCGAATGGGATGATGGCCCAGTTTCTCTGCACCGCGAGTTTGAGAAGCTTCTCTATTTCAAGCTCCGTCTCTGGATATACAACTGCGTCCACATAAGTTTTCAGGAGATTGCCACGAAGGCGCATAACGTCGAAATAACTTCTTCCCGCTGAATGCAGAATTCGTTCAGCGTTGTCTGTCTTGACACGGTTTTTTCCAAAGATTCTCTGAAGAGAGGAAAGATTTGTTCCTTTGATTTTTGATTCCGCAGGGCGAAGATCCGTGAGGCGAAGAGAAGGAGTGATAGTTTCCTGCATCTTGAGCGTATGGCGAATGTAGTTCAAAATCGGGCCGATTCTATCCGCGTAGAAGAAGTCGTTGTCCAGCGAACCCCACGCATTCCATCGCAGGTTTTCGCGCCTGGTGTTGAGCGCCTTTACTTCGGTGTAGATCATAGCCCGCTCCTCAATGGTGCGATTATTTGAAGCATAGCTTCGTGAAGTAGGTGATTTGTTGCAAGCAGGGTTTTGTCCGTTAGCCGATGTTCCTCCCCCGCAAATGTAGTGATTCTCCCACCGGCTTCCTGTAAGATAACTTCTGAAGCGCACGTATCCCAGGGGCTCAAGTTGCATTCGTAGTGGGCGTCAAAACTTCCTTCTGCCAGCCAGCATAAATCAATGGATGCAGACCCTGTGCGCCTGATTCCCCTGCAGTTCTTGAGAACAGACTCGACTCCGGCGATTAAAGCTTCCAGGATTGTAGCTCGATCGTAGGGAAATCCAGTTACTACAAGAGCTTGCGATGCGGCGTTTGTTTCCGACACTCGGATGGGATTGCCATTCTTCGTTGCGCCGTGTCCCACGGCACCCTTGTACGTTGTTCCCAGAGAAGGCATATGAACAATTCCGGCCAGCGGCTTACCGTCGAGGGCGATCCCAACAGAAACGCTGTATAGAGGGAGACCGTGTGCGTAGTTTACTGTGCCGTCCACTGGATCGATGATCCAGGTCAGGTCACGACCAATGCTTCCGCCTGTTTCCTCTGCCAGAATGGAATCTTCGGGCCAGTGTTCACGTATGAATGACGTTAGGCGATTTTCGGATTCCACGTCTGCCACGGTGACGAGGTCTTTGTCATTTGATTTGGTTTTGATTCCCAGGTTTCCGCTCTGGATTCGAACCAGGGCCTGGCTTAGATCGGGCAGTACGAGCTTTTCTAAACGGTTGAGTCTTTCAATCGCTTCGAGTACGGAACTCAATTTGCCTCAGGGAAACAGGCGCAGCCGCCCGGCTGACAGGATCTTTCGGGAGCCGAACTCTTGCCGCTTGCGCCCAGAACTGCCAGGGGTTTGAATACTTGAAGAGTCCGAGTGGAATTGCATTTTTCGCACACCGCAGATTTACCTGTTTCTCGGTCTGCGAGGCTCATCTTGCTGTCGAATACCTGGCCGCAATCCTGACACTCGAATGTGAACATTGCCATATGCCCAGTAGAACATTCATTTAGGCGAGGGGCAAGGAAAAAACCGATTGCGGCAGGAGCGAAGCCGACTGCGATGGATGAGTTGAATATTCAAATCATTCTCATTCGACACGGGGAAACAGAATACAATCGAGAAGGAAGAATCCAGGGCACCTTGGATTCACCTCTAACGGAAAGAGGACGCCTCGAATCCAGCACACTGGGTGTTTCTATGCGTGACTGGTTGCCACCTGTTCACCAATGGCTGGTGTCGCCTCAGGGTCGGGCCCGGGAAAGTTCGCGTCTTATCCGAGATCATTTTGCAAATGGTGGGCAGGCTGTGCGTGTCTTGCCGGCGGAAGAACTGGAGGAGTCAGCGCGTGAGATCAACTGCGGCGATTACGAAGGGAAGATCACGGAAACTCTCGATCAGAGTATCATCCAGAAAGTAAGAGAGCTCGCGGATTTTCCTTATCCCCAGGGAGAAAGCCTCGTGGATGTTATGAATCGCGGCAAGTTCGTTCTTGCTCGAGTGATTGAATCGTCGCAGCGCGCGCACAATGCACGTCCAGATCTAAACGAATATCGAGTGGTTCTGGTTTCGCATGGAAATTTTATTCGCGCGTTTGGAGCTCTCTTGACCCGGCTTGGGCCTGAGTTTGCGCTTCGTGCATTTCAGAGCAACACAGGAGTGAATCGTCTGGTTTCGCGTGATGGAGGTCGGGGCTTCAAGATTTTGACATGGAACGATACCAGTCACATGAATCAGCATCCAACGGAAGCCGCGAATCTGGGCACTGCGTAATCAGTGTTCGAAAATGTCGCCGTATCCCAGTCGATCGAGTTCAATGCGAACAGGAAGAAATTCAACACAGCTCTTATAAAAGCCCATTCTGCCTTCACGCTCTAGCATCTCATGAACCTTGCGCTTGATTTTGAAGAGGTACTTTATATCTTCTTCCGCATACTTCAATTGCTCTGGTGAGAGTTTTGGGTTGCCCCAGTCCGAAGATGTGATGGTCTTATCCAGCTGTTCTCCAGTGAATTCGCGAACGAGTTCTTTGAGACCATGTCTATCCGTGTATGTGCGAACCAGTCTGGACGCCAGTTTGGTGCAGAAGATTCCCTTTACGTCAATGCCAAGGCGTGCTTTGAAGAACAAACAATCCATACGTGCGAAGTGAAATATCTTTGTGATTTCTGGATTGGTGAGCAGCGATTTGAGTCTGGGTGCTCCGGCTTGCTCATCTATCTGGATGAGTGCGTACGGTCCGCCTTCTTTTCCAATTTGAACCAGGCAGAGGCGATCGCGAGCTGGATTGAGTCCCATCATTTCGCAATCAACGCCGAGTTCCGGCGCCTGGGAAAACTCCTGGAACAACTCTTCTGTTAGATCCTGTTCCAATAGCGTTGACTTCTTCATGACACTACCAGGGAAGATTGTCTGTATCCGAGGTCAAACGGATTGTGACGGGGCAAACTCCCGTCGAGCAATGAACGGTTCGCAGGATCTGGCGTAGCTTCCCGTTTTCTTGAAAGACTACCTGAATGGCTGTATCGCCCGGTTCATCGAGTATGAAGTCGTATGTGCCAGTCAACGGATGGGTTTCAAAGTGTTCCTGTTCGAGCAATGCCTGGTCCAGTCTGCGGATCCGGACTCGCGCTGGTTTTCCAGAGTGATCGAGGACCTTCACCTGGATGGTTGGTCCGTTTGCATAGAGGGAGAGCGCCCGCAGAGACAGGGGTCTCATCCCGCGAATGCTGGCCAGTCCGCCTGTTGCAAATTCGGGAGTTTGATAGGAACCTTCAACGATGAAGGCGAGAGTGCCGTATGTATTGTGAAGCCAGTCCTGATCTGTTCCGTCCACGGGATAGAGATTTCGCGCGGCAATGTAATTCTTGTCCGGCCGATTACTTCTTCCGGCACGCACGAGCTCATTTGCGAATCGCCATCCAGTCATTGGCACAGGAGAGATGGCACCGTCCGTAGTATAAGGCACGAGCACTTTGGTGGCGAACGTATGATACGAAAGAGAGACAACAAATCTCTGTCTGTCTGCGAGATTCATCATTGCTTTTGTTTCCGGTTCCGACCCGGGTGAAGGACCGCGATAAAAGGTGCTTCCCGGTCTGTCACTCGAAGCATTGCGGCTTCCTGAATTCCAGTAAAATGGATAATTGCGATTCAGATCTACGCCGTCCAGTTCGCGACCGTTTCTCCTTCCTGCAATCTGCGATCGATTCCAAAAGACATTCATCCCATCAGGATTGACAAGTGGCACGCACCAGATCTGAAAGTTGTCCAGGTACTCGCGCATTTGTCGCTGTTCCAGATAACTCAAGGAAACAGGCGATACGGGTGCCCCGGGGACAGGGCTCACCGAAGACAAAAGAGTCCTCATGACATCGAGAACATATTCAACAGAGAGTGGTTCATTTCCGTGGTGACCGCCATCAAAAAGAAAAGATGGTCGCTGTTCAATTCCTGCGCGAGATCCAAGGCGCAGTGCCAGAACATGACGACCTCTATGTGTCTTTCCAATGTCGAATAACGTTGCATCGCCCGGATAGGCCGTAGCCAGGCCGCGCACTATCTTCTCTACAATTTCTTCGTCTTTATAGCCGGACCACCAGACTTCAGGATCATTGCTCTTTCGCCTTGTGGATATTTCTGGATCTATATACCGAAATGGAGGATCCTGAATCGTTCTGTATCCGCGGTCTCTTCTCTTCTTCGCTTCTTCTGCAGGGACAGTCACTGCCGTTCCATCTGGACGCGTGTCCGCCAGATGAGATCCCTTTCTGGATGCCAGGTATTTGCCTTCATCCGGATCAACCAGGAGCACACCGTATCGCGTGGTCCAGTCTATGTCAGGCTTTCGCGCGGTTGCCGTTGCCTCTGCAGTGGTAGCGCATCGGAGCAGCCAGAGCGCTCCAATGCACACAAGCAAGAACCTTATCAACGCGCCAGGCCGAGCATGGTGCGAAGCTGGCGATGTGCCGGATCTGCTTCTGACGGCTTGTCTCCGGGTGGCTCGAGCGGAAGGTAATCGTCTATGTTCACGTCCATTTTCAGTCCGCG
>JAIBBM010000071.1 GCA_019694685.1 Leptospirales bacterium | reverse complement strand
CAACGTCAGCTGCTACACCTGAACCAGTCCATTTTGGATCTGCAACGCGACCATCGTTCATTGTCGAGCCACCGTCTATTTCAACCAGACGGTTTGTGGATGGATCGCTGTCATAGAAGCGAAGGTCTGGACGATAGGCGGCATTGAGCTGAACGTTGAATCCTTTTGCGGACACACCCACAGAAGAAGTCACGTCTTTCCAGCCCTGCAGAGTCTGAGTTGTGCCTGCGTATGTGTTTGCGGTTCCGTTTGGAACGGCATACAGTGCGCTCTGGATGCTGTAACTTGGACCGGTTGTAACTGTTACAGATACTGCATCACTCACTGCAATCGTCTTAGAGTAGACGAGCTGATAGTACTGGTTTGCGTTTACAATGTCAGCAAATGCTTTTGCTGTCAAATCTGGCAGCATAGGCAGAGCATAACTTGCGAACATTTCAGTTGCGTAGTAGAAGGCAGAGCCACCCGCGATGAATGGGTTTCCTTTTCCTTTCGCATTGGCCAGCTGGTAAGTAATGAGGCCAAAACCTATCGTTCCCACTTTGGTTGCGCTTGAATAACCAATCGTGTAATCCAGTTCATCCACTCGGCTCAAGCCGTTTGCATCTTTGTAAAACCCAGGCACATTGACTGTGTTTGCACCGGCATAGTTACCGGTCGGGTAGAACGTGGAAGCTGTGTTGAAGTAGTTACGCAGATACTGAGAGGGTGATGTTCCCACAGTGTTTGGCGGAGTCGCCGAGCTGTTGTAGTCGATCGAGTCAATCAGAGGGTTGGCAAGGATCGTGTCATTTGCGGTCACGCCACCTTTACCGTTCTGGATACGCTGATCCACGTCTTTGTCATTTCTGTTTGTGAGAGCGAAAGCTCCCCAGATGTTGAAAGTAAGACCGTCTACAGGAGTCTTGAAAGTGATAGAAGGCTGAAACGATGGCGCCTTGTTCCACTTGCCATAGGACTGTCTGTCCTGGACGAACTTGTTCTGATACATGTCTGCGCCACGGAATACGTAGTTCGACGACAGTTGCAGGCTCACATCGACTCCGCCATTTGGCAGAGCAGGTGCCGCCGGCGCTGCTGGCGTGGCTGGTGTGGCTGCTGGTGGATCTGCAGCCATCAGTGGCATGGAAGCAACCAGCAGGGTTCCTCCAGTCCATTTGAGAAATTGTTTCATCGGAAACCTCCGGATTTTATACCTGAACCCACTTTTGCACAAAGCGTGCCATGGAAATGACCACATTCTGCCCCAATTCGGTGCATTCAGGAATGACCTGTCCTATCTTCGGTCAAAAAGAGCCGGGCAGATTGCCCTTTTTTTAGGCATTGGCCAGATTTCAGTAAGCTCCCGCCTCCGGATCTACTGCTCACCGAAGTGATTATGTCGCATGGCTATTTTTCTGCGCTTCCACGGTGCACAAATCGCGCGCGAAATAGTGTTTGCCGCAGATTCGGCCTCTGCCATCCAACCTTTGGATGACTGAGCAGCGCACTCTTCAATACGTTACGGCTTCTGACAAGATCCACTACCTGGTCACCAACCACGTGTCCACGCGAAGCCTCTTTGTGAAGGGCAGTGGCGATCCTCCTCTCGAAGTTACCAATCGCGGCTTCAACGTCGAAAACAATGTGCTCATGGTTGAGAATAAGAAGCTGCAGCTTTCGCTCGAACAGGAGGTGACTCTCTTTCGCATACTCGGCCGTTACATGGAGCTCAATTGCGTGGTTGTGGCCAATTCCAGCCCGGGCGTTTACCAGCTTCACGTGAAGACTGCGGGGATTGCTCCCAAGGATCGCGGGAACCTGCGTATCCCTGTGAATCCGGAGCTTGTAGTGATCACCAACATTCGAGCAAGCAAGCATGCGATCGACGCGAGTCTTTTTAGCATACCTACCACAGTCAAAGTGAGCTTCGCGGACTACGAGCGCAGGCTGAAGGCGCAGGAAGACTATGTGAAAATCGACGTTTATGGAGCAAAAGGTACGATCTTTGACGAGATTCGAAAGACAAATCGCACTCTCTTCATGGAAGATACGCAGAATCCGGCCTGCTATAAGGCTCCCAGCCCTTTCTATATTGATTACGATTCTCTTTTGTTTGAAGGCATTCAAAAAAGAATGCAGGAGTACAAAAGGGAAAAAGTCCAATCAGAGGTCATCGTGCCTGTCACGTACATAACGCACGATATGACTTCGATTCCGCTTGGCTACATCCACATGCAAAGCAAGACAAAGAAATATTCTGAAGAGAAGGTTCTCGAGCTTCAGCAGCTTGCGTTTGAAATGGTGGATCGCATTCGTGATTCAAACACTGTAATTATGACTCACAGAGAAGAAGTTGTGAATCTTTCTCGCGGTGGTCTCAAGGTTTTGATCAAGAATTCGGAATTGCAGGAGCATTTGCGCAGGCAGTCCGGTTTTACTTTTGATGTTCTATTTCGCATGCAGGGCCCGATCACATTGTTCGGGAAAGTGAGATCTGCGGTTCAAGATCACGAAGGAAATCTTTTGATTGGGATTCAGATCTCCGGTACATCCTCACGCGAAAACGAAATGAAGCGTTACCTCGACAACGTTTCTCAGCTTGAGAAGAAGGTGCAGGCCGCCGTGGAACAGAGAAAGAAATTGCTCGCGCAGCAGGCAGCGCAGCAAGCGTCGGGAACACCTTCCGCTGGCGGCGCGAATCCTGGCCTCAAGAAATAGAACCGACTAGCTGCGTTTGAATGATCGGATGCTGTCAATCATGGCCTGAACATTTTCAATGGGAGTGGCGGGGTGAATTCCGTGTCCCAGATTAAACACATATCCTTTCCGATTTCCAAATGCGGCCAGAACCTTCCTGGTTTCGTTTCCCGTCCTTTCTGCGGTTCCGTATAAAACCAGCGGATCCAGGTTTCCCTGAATTGCAATGCCATCCGGTATTTCGCGGCGAACTTGATCTGCGCTAATGCGCCAGTCCAGAGAAAGTGCATCTGGTTTTTGTTCCGCCATGAGTGGAACAAGGTGGGATCCATTTCCAACAAACAAAATGACCGGAGCTTTTCCATCTGCGCGAAGAGCGGAAATGATACGGGCTGTATAGGGGGCTGAGAATTCTTTGTAGTGCGCGGGGGAAAGAATGCCTCCCCAGCTATCGAAGATCTGCACCGCTTCTGCACCCGCGTCAATTTGCATGCGAAGATATTGAATCGTCAAATCTGTAAGTGCATCGCAAAGAGAATTGAAGAGTTCAGTCCTGCGAAAGATACATTCTTTTGTTTTCTCAAATTTCTGCGTTCCGCCGCCTTCGATTAGATAGCTTGCAAGCGTAAATGGACTACCCGCGAAACCCAGAAGCGCCGGCCGATCCTCTTCCGATGCAAGATGAGCTCGAAGCCTGGTGAGGATTTCTTTTACATACGGGCATGCCTTTTCTGCCTGGAATGCGCGAAACATATCGATGTCGCTTTCACTCTGGACTGTCTTTTCGAGGACTGGTCCCTTTTTTTCTTCGAAATGCAGCGGAATCCCGGCCCCGCGTACAGGAGTCAGTATGTCGCTGAACATGATGACTCCATCCATTTTGAATCGTCTGTATGGTTGCAGACTGATTTCTACGGATAGATCTGCGCTTTCCATTACCTCGATGAAGGTTCTGCCGCGGCGAAGCTCATTGTATTCTGGAAGGTATCTTCCCGCCTGTCTCATATACCAGAACGGAATGCGATCGAGCATCTCACCTTCCAGGGCGCGAATCAATGCTGGCTTCATACGTTCTCCTGACTCAGCTCGTAGCCGGTTCCATGGCGTGTGATGAAATGAACCGGTTGAGCTGGATCATCTTCAAATATTTTACGAAATTTAACAATGAAATTATCAATGGTCCTATTTGTTGGGAAGTCCGCGCCCCAGACCGCGTCGAGTATTTCGTCGCGGCGAACAGGTTTTCCACGATTCTGTGCCAGAACAGAGAGCATCTGAATTTCTTTGTCGTTGAATCGCACAATCTCCCCCGAGTCGGACTCAGCAGTTGCAGATTCGAAATCGAGTTGGAATTTACCTATGCGGGTCTTTGCTTTCTTGCCGAGTCGTGCGTAAATGCGTGCGATCAGTTCTTCCAGTTCAAAAGGCTTGGTTACGTAGTCATCTGCGCCGGATTTGAAGCCTGCCAGTTTGTCTTCCAGTCTGCCGCGCGCCGTGAGGAATATGACTGGAAAGCTCTGCCCCATTTCTCGTAACTTCGTGCACAAATCAAGTCCATTGAGTTTTCCCGGCATCATGATGTCCAGAATGCCCAGGGAGATCAAAGGTTTTGTTCTGGCGATTTCGCCTGCGGCAGAATCTGCATCCGGAAATTCCAGAACAGAGAATCCCTCCGCCTCAAGGTTGATGCGAATGCCGGAGCGGATAGCGGGCTCGTCTTCTACGAGCAGAATCAATTGCTTTTTAGCCAGGGGGCAGCCTCACTTCAAGGAGAGCGCCCCGTGGAATGTTATTTCGCGCGGTGAGAGTGCCGTGTCCAATGGTAACAATTTGACGGGCGAGGTAGAGGCCAAGACCGGTTCCCCTGGCTTCAGACAAACGATAAAAGGGCTTGAATATGTTTTCCAGCTCAGATTCAGGAATCCCCGGCCCGTTATCTGCCACTGTGATCTTCACTTCAGATAATTCGCTTCGCACTGAAACGGTTACAGCGCCTCTTGCGTGGACGAGCGCGTTTTGGATGAGAATATCGTACAGTCGCTCAAGCAAATGCTGAGGCAGACTGACTTTCAATGAGTGAGGAGATTCAACGTGGATGGAGTCCTTTTCTGGCAGCCGGGCGACGTAGGTGTGCAATACCAGCACACAATCGCAGGATTGCGAGAGCATTTCGAAGGACGCGTTTTCCATTTCCCCCGACAAAAGCACATTTTCTACCTGAGAAGAAAGCCTTCGGATATTTTCGATTCCAGCGTTCAGCAAGTCCGATCTCTGTTTCGGAGAAAGAGATCTCTTTTGTAAAGTCTGAAGAGCGAGCTGTGTGCCGGCGATGGGAGTCTTAAGCTCATGTGCGATTGAATTCAGGAACGTTATGCGTTCACGTGCCAGTTGTTTTTCTTTTTGAACGGATCTGAACACTAGCCAGGATCCATACCCGATAACGCTCAGTACGAACATTGTCTCAGACAAAAGCATCCACATCTCGCGCGCATGGCGGCGCGCTCTTTCTGCCAGAATCTCTGGTCTCACCGCGCATTTTCCGTCGTTGCATACTATATCAGGGAAAGAGCCCCTGGATGCACGCATGAGCGCAATGCGTTGCTCATCGAGTGCATCTTCCAGCTGTTCAAAGCGCTTTTGTTTGAGTCGAAAGAAGGTGAGCCACCAGATCAGCTGTGCTGCGAGCAATAGAAACATGCCGCCGACTAGAATCCGCGGCGCGTTCTTCTTTAGAAAAAGCATCTCAACGACTTTTGAAAAAGTCCACAGCAAGTCCCAGGAATCTAGACACTTCCTGTTCCGTCATGGGAGTGCTCAAAAAGCCAACTTCGTATCCGGAGGGCGCCAGATACATTCCGCGTTCCAGGCAGTAGCGGTGGAATTCAGCATACACTTTCATGGAGTCGCGTCCAATTTTGTCTGCGCGCCTGGGTGGCTCCTGTCCCTGGTAGAACCAGAAAATAGAACCAATGCGCACCATCTTCCAGGAGAGAGAGGCAGCATTGAACGCAGTTTCCAGATTTCGACCGAGTGTTTCTAGATGTTCGTAAGCCGGCTGTTCTAGAAGTTTCAGCTGTGCGAGGCCCGCAGACATAGCCACTGGATTGCCGGATAACGTTCCTGCCTGGTAAACGGGACCATCCGGTGCCAGGCGATCCATCACATCATTTCTTCCTGCCAGGGCGCCCACAGGCATCCCGCCACCAATGATCTTGCCGTAGGTAACCAGGTCCGGGCAAATTCCATAGTACTGTGCTGCTCCACCCGGGGCCACGCGAAAGCCGCTGATGACTTCGTCAAAGATCAAAAGTGCTCCACCTGCGACCGCCATGTATTTCAGTTTCTGAAGAAACTCTTTTCTCTGAAGCAACAAACCATTGTTAGCTGGAACAGGTTCAATGAGAATGGCAGCAATGTCTCGACCATGCTGCACGAAAGCGTTTTCAAGAGCCGCTTCGTCATCGAGTGGAATGACAATGGTCTCTGTTGTAAAAGAAGCAGGAACACCGGCGGAATCAGGTACTCCCAGAGTGGCCATCCCGGATCCAGCTTTCGCAAGCAGACTGTCCGAGTGGCCGTGGTAGCATCCGTCGAACTTCAGTATCTTGCTGCGATTTGTAAAACCCCTGGCCAGGCGAATCGCAGTCATGACCGCTTCTGTCCCGGAACTCATGAAACGTATCTTTTCAATTCTGCAGTCAGGAACGCTCCTTTTCAATAGCTGGATGACATGTTCTGCCAGGAGCACTTCCTGTTCGCATGGAGTTCCAAATGTTAAAGAGCGAAGCATCTGGCTGCGGATGGCGGAGAGAATGGCCGGATGTCTGTGACCTGTGATCAGAGGTCCCCAGGAATTGCAGAAGTCTACGTAAACGTTTCCGTCCGCATCTCGCAGTCGCGAGCCAGTGGCACTTTCCATATAGATGGGCGTGCCGCCCACGGATCGAAACGCACGTACTGGACTGTTGACTCCACCCGGGATCACGCGCGTGGCGCGTGCGTATAGACTTTGTGAGTTTGTCTGATTCATTGCATTAGCTCCTGTATAAATGCGTCAAGATCCGGATGCTCCGAAATGGCGTAAGGCACGCAATTCATTTCTAACATTGCATCCGCAGTAGTATTTCCAATGGCGCACAGCCTCAGGCCGCGTTCGAGGTGGTAGGCGGAGGCAGAAGAGCCACCTCCCGCCGCTTTTATCCAGGAAAGGAATGCAGAAGGACTGGCGAAAATGACGGCAGCGCGAGCAGGCAGCGAGTCCAGTTGAGATCGGTCTACTGGCAGGTGGGTGGTTTTGTAGAGAGGGACGTCCCGGTAGGGTCTGCCTGCAGCTCCCAGTACTTCCATGAAGTCTTCTCTTCCGTCCTGGGAACGAAACGCGAAGACTGGTCCGTACGTTTTTTCTATGACTGCATGCGCCAGGTCCTTTCCTGTGGCAGTTCCTACAATCGCACTTCTGCCGAATGTGTTCTTCACTGCCTCTGCCGTTCTGTGGCTTACGGCGGCGAATTGAACGTTGTCTTCGCGCAGTGCTCGGATGCTTGAGGCTGCTGCCACTCCACTTTCGCTGAAAAATGCAGCCACAAGGCCGCCTTCTTTTCTAATGGATGGTTCCAGGTCTCGCGGAAGAGGAAGAATCTGAGTGTCGATCAGGGGCAGGCTGTGAATGTGAGGGAATTTCTGTTTTAGCTCCGCGCATCTAGCCGGTCTGCCGGTAACCACAATCGCATGCGAGTAGAGAACATCTTCCAGCATTGCTTTGCTCAGTCGTTCTGGAGTATCTGCGCATCTTGTAACCTGGTAGGATTTTTTTCTCCGATTCTGGATGGCCTCTTCCCCCAGAAACATATGCATTTGAAAATACGTCTTGCCCTTCTGCTTTTCTCGTGTCATATGAGTTCCGAGCGGTAGATGACATCCTCCCTCGAGACGTGCTAGAATTTCTCTTTCTCCTGCAATGATCCGGGCCAGTTCTTCATCGTGCAGGTGCGATGTGGCCGCAATGGCTCTACTATCCGTTATGCGGCATTGAATGGCGAGCGTTCCCTGTGCGGGCGCTGGAACCATGATGGATGCGGGAATGGGAATGATTTCAAAGAGAGAAAGATCCACAGAGTCAGGATCTTTGCCGTCGAAAAATCCTTCACGGCTCAGTCTTTCAATTCCGGCGGCGGAAAGGAGAGTTGCGTCAGGACCATCTGGCGCCAGGAGTCTTCGCATGCGTGTAGGCACATTTCCGCGAAGAAGGACCGGCTTGATTTCAGGGAATAGATACTTGAGTTGCGCCACTCTGCGGGCAGAAGATGTGCCAATGGTAGATCCCTCTCTCACGTAGGGAAGCCGATCGTAGGCTTTTTTTACTTTTGGAAACACCAGGATGTCCAGAGATTCGATTCTCTGCGGCACGGCGCAAATTCTAAGCCCATCCACCATTTGCGTGGGCAAATCTTTGAAAGAGTGAACTGCAATGTCTGCCTGATCGCCTAACAGAGCTTCTTCGATCTCCTTTGTAAACAGGCCTTTTCGCGCATCACCACTCGCTGCTTCTGCGAGGGACAGAACCTGGTTTGCATCCCCGGACGTTTTGATGATGACGAGTTCAGTTTGTGGCGCGTTGGGAGTGGCGGCGATTCTGCTCTGGATGTAGCGGCTCTGTGCCAGAGCGAGATGGGATCCTCTGGTTGCAATTCGCAGCCGCGGATTCACTCCGCGCGCTCCGCAAGAGGCGCTCCATTTTCACTTCCGTAGTAGTGCTCGAGAACGCTTTCGAGACCCTTTCTGTGGATCCGATTCATTTCTTTATGCGCACGTATGGCCCAGTCATAGAGCATGCGAATGTCTTTCGCGCTCAGGTGAGAGAGACGATTCCCAAGAAGGGCATCCAGTTCCTGTCTGGATTTGTCGCGAACTTCTTTTTGAATGTCCTTGAGCAGAGTGGAGGAGACTCCAGAGATCATGGCAGCTTCCGTGCGAATGAGTGCTTTCTCGATCGCGTCTGAAGCCATGCGTGCTGCTTCCGCGCGTTTTTCGCGATTGCCGTCGAGTTCTTTGCGGATGGTTTCCATGGTGATGATGGACACTCGCTCGTCGGTCGCGCAATCCGGATGAACGTCAGCTGGCAATGCCATGTCTACGATGCAGAGCTTTTCGCTTCCGCCGCGTTGTTTGAGGATTCTATTTACAAGTTCAGGTGTGAGGAATGCATCATCTCTCGATGTGGCTGTTACGATGGCTGCAGGGAATTTTCCGCCTTCGCAGACTCTTTCCGGCGCCGCCACGAACTCTTCAAATGATAGAACAGAAGCACCCAGTCTCGCAGCCAGTGGTTCGATTTTGGAAACAGTGCGGTTTACTAGAACGATGGATTGAAAGTGTCGCGAGAGCGACTCTGCGGATTGGCGACTCATGGGACCAGAACCAATGACCACCGCAGTGTGTGGCAGACTCGCTTCCTTTAAATACTCGGTCTGAGGTGCGATCAGCCGCAGCATATGGCGCGTTGCAATCGTGGCTACAGACAACGGAAGGCGACTCATGGGAACTTCTTGCCGGATGCCGCGCGACTCCTGGAAAACATGCTGAAAGAGAATGCGAAGCCTGCGGTCCAGAGTGTTGTGTTTGACTGCGTCTTCGTATGCCTGTTTCAGCTGCGCTCGAATCTCTGTTTCCCCGAGAACCATGGACTCCAGGCCACTGGCCAATCGGATGAGATGTCTGGCCGCACTGCGGCCTGTTTGGTGAGAAGGGGTGATTCCGTTTGCGAGAGGAGGAAGGAAAGAAATGACGCGATCCAGAATCTGCGAGTGACAGTCCGTATCTGCCGTATAGTAAAATTCAACACGGTTGCATGTGGACACTGGAACAAAGCCCAGAACCAGATCGCCCAGGACATCGCGCAGAGACCAGACGTCCACAGCCTTCCACGGCGTAAGCGCAGTGAGATCCCCGGCTTCTTCAAAACTGAGAATGATTGCCCCGACCTGAAGCATGGCTGTTCAGTTTCATATTTTATGGCCTCAGAGTACTTCTTTTGTCATGGAGTTGTCAGGGGACGGGCAAACCAGTCGGACTTGAGACGCAGTATCAAGAAGCCAGAACGCTTGCAGAGGGTCCTTCTTAGCAGAATTTGACCCATGCGCTACAGTGCGGACGCAGTGCTCATCTTCTGTACGCTGCTGTGGGGCCTTACGTTTAGCCTGGTGAAGGAATCTCTCTCCGAAACAGGCCCTCTTTACATCAATGTGCTGCGATTTGTTTTTTCCGGGGTTTTGTTTTTGCCCGCGGCCATTCTTCGAAGGCGTCAGGTTCGTCTGTCCACTGTTACGTGGGGATTTGGCCTGGGTGTGCTTTTGTTTTACGGGTTCGCCTTCCAGACGATGGGCCTTGGAACCACTACTGCACAAAGGTCCGCGTTTCTGACTCAAATGCTTGTTATTTTTGCGCCGATCTTTCAGCTACTTTTGTTTCGCGTTCCCATTCGCGCCGGAACGATCGCAGGCATTGCCATTGTTTTGCCTGGTCTGTACTTTCTACTCTCTGCGGCCGACGTTCCATTTGCAGATAACGTTGGGATGGGCGATCTACTGGGTCTCGGTTGCGCTGCCACGTACGGTCTGTATATGGTGCTCCTCGATCGCGCCACCAGGCACGAAGACGTTGTGCTGATTGTTTTTTTTCAGATCGTTTTTGCCGCCGCCTGCTTCGTTCTGGCTTTCTCTATTTCAGACGAAAAGATGCATCTGCAAGTTTCTACCAGATACATCACTGCTATCGCATATCTTTCCATTGCAACCACCGTTCTGACTACGTACTTGCAGAGTCGGTTTCAGAAACTTGTCTCGGCGGCGCGTGCAGGTGTGCTCTATTCCATGGAACCAGTCTTTGCCTCGATCTTCGCCTTTGCATTGTTAGGTGAAAACCCGGGGGTGCGAGGCTATGCTGGTGGCGGGTTGATTTTATTTGGCGTGATCTTGAGCGAAACCTGGCCATTTTTCATGCACCGCCTTCGCAGATACTCCCCCGGGTAAGAATTCGTAACTGGCGCCTCAACGGGTGGACGATTTCGCTGAATCTCGTTCTCAACTCGAATTCATAAAAAATCATTTTTCCTTTGCTTTTGATTTGGACGTCCGTTTTCCTTGTACCTATGATCCGCAGATGGTTTGTCCTTGTTTTCTTATATCTATTCATACAGTCGTCCATTCGCGCAGACGAATTGTCCACGAGACGGGAAATGCTTCAGTGGCACCAGGTAGCAGGCCTGGCAACGTGGGGACTCTGGTTGGCCACGAACCTGAAGGGAGAGGAAGCCATCCATTCGCTGCGCAGAAGCGGGGAGCCAGTGGCCAATGCGGTTCTGCTAGCGGATCCTCGCAATAACTGGCCACTTTACTATGCAATTCTCAACAATTCCGAGTGGGAGGCCAAAAGAGGGGGGAGCACTCACAGGACACTCGCGGGGCTGACGGCCGGGGCCTACGCGCTGACAGCCGGGCTTGCACTTCTTGCACCTTCTCGTCCGGCAGAATCTGATTCCTATGACAGTATCACAGCGCACAAATGGCTGGCGCTCTTGCACTTTGCAGCTCTTGCCAGTTTACCGGCGCTTGGGAAACGGATCGAAGAAGGTGGGCCAAAGGCGGCCAAAAGAATGCAGAAAGTGGGATGGGGTGGCTTTGGAGCGTTGACAGTTGCAGTCGGTGTTTTCTATTTCTAGCAACGTCGCAGAGCAGCCATCTACGGAAGATTGAAAGTATAGTGAAAATTGAAAGTACAATGAGGCAATATGAAATTCTGGCTTGAGCAATCCTTTAGAATATTTATAATCTGGGCACTCGTCGGTTCAACGGCGGCCGCCCAGGCGCAGGAAGCAAGCTCCGTCTCTTTTTTTGCGGACCACAGCTTCAAAGTCATTGAAGGAAGATGTGCGGATGTTGCGGTGTCCGGTTCTGCCACAAAGAGCGGCAGCACGTTTACTGCGCAAAACCTCACCATCCAATGTTCTATTCCCAGAATGACCACGGGCAATCGCAACCGGGATTCCAATATGTGGGAGATGCTGGGCTATCCCCAGGTTCAGCAGATCACGGTTCTTGTTCCGTCTGCGTCCGCGAAGGCGGGAAAGGCTCCTGTTAGCTTTGTAGTTCGCATGCACGGCAAAGAGAAGAGCATGACTTCTGACATGAATTTTGAAGAGCAATCAGGCAGTGTGGTTGTATCGGGAGATTTCACTGTGTCTCTTGCGGAATACGACGTAACTCCGCCAAAGCTGCTCATGTTGAAGGTGGGGGACGCAGTGCTGGTTCGTTTCAGGATTGCTGTGCCAGTGCAGGGGAAGTGATCGTAACGGGCACCTGAACCGTCTTTAGTCCGCGAACACTTCTGGCGAGTGAGCTGCGCGATGGCATCCCTGAACGAGCGCCTTCTCCCGTGAGTAGCGAGAAAGTGAATCTGTTTTCGCTTTTTGCGAACAGCGAAGAGAAGAACCGGCGTCTGCGCCTGGCATGTGCTTCGCGCAGATCTGTCTGGCCGTCCGTTGGATTTCCAATTACGAAATACGCAAGGCGATCGTAGTCGAGCGGATAAGATGCTTCCAGAAGCGATAGCGATTCTGAGGGCTGAATGCGCGGATCCGCGTCGAGGATGATTTTCCGTCCGGATGAAAAATGGATTCCCGTTGCAAAAGAGTGCATCAGCCCAACAGGCCTGTAGTGTCTCTTTCGCAGAAAGAAGCCTTCGCTGGCGATGCTGTTTAACATCTTCACGTTGCCTTCGAGTGGATCATCTTCCACGAGAATGATTTCTGCTTCCCCTATGGAATCAAATCGTTGGAAGAATGCGATCCATTCGTATAACCGCGCGAAGGTGTTTGCTGAGCCAGAATGACGTAGAATGACACTCCATCTTCGCAGACTTGCCGGGTGAACTGGTTTGTAAAGCGTAGCAATGAGCCGACCGGAGCGCCTTCCTATTTTCAGAACTTTGAACCCCAGAGCCTGGAAGACTTCTTTCCATTCAGAGGCCCGCCGGATGGACTCATTGAATTCGAGTACTGCCATGGAGCCAGCGGCGGCGCATTCTAGCAGCCTTGCCAGTGCGATCGTATCTGCTGGAAGATCGTCCAGAAACAAAGCATCCGCGGTCATTGCGTCCAGATCGTCTATGCGCTGTTTGGTGATCGAAGAAGGCATTGCCTCCGCCGCGAGCCTTGAGCCCGGCAGGTATCCCAGCACAGAAGTGTGTGCCGGGAGAATTTTCAGTAGTTCTTTGTGTGGAGTTTTCAGGGTTGTTTCTGTAGCCAGACTACGTAAGCTGCCAGCAGTTTTCTCTTCTCCAGAGTCAGGTGAGGATAGCCTTTCATGGGGGATCCTTCCAGTCCGGATTCGAGCATGGCTGCGATTTGATCGAGAGAGCTGCCTTTTCTGTAAGCATAAATGTCACGGTAGTTGCGCGGTTTAGGATTGAGAGTTTGTCCTGCCGGCCCGTCTCCGAGACCTGTTTCCCCGTGACAACCATTGCAGTTTTGCGCAATGTAGATTTCCTTTCCCTGGGCTGCTTCTGGCGGCATCTGCACTGGCGTCTGCTCCGCTGGTTTTTTTTCTTCCGAGCAATAGGCCACAAGGAGGGCGGACGCAAGCGACAGGGCAATGAGATAAGGCTTCACGGGATGAACGTTGCGGACCTGGTGCCTCTGTCAAGGCGATTGCAGATGGGAGCCTGTTTACAATCGCATAGTTCATCCCCCTATCGCACACTTTTGTGCGCTCGGTTAGAGAAATCAAATCGGCGCCTAACGGGAACGAAAATGCAGATAAAAGGATGGACCTTTTTCGGGGAGCATACTCTATCTGAGGATGGTTGGGGGATCATCTGAATTTGTGGCTCCTGAATTCCGCGCTTTGTTCGAAGCAAGCCCTGGCGCGTACCTGGTTCTCAACCCGGACCTGATCATTGTCGCGGCCACGGACTCATACATTCGCGCAACTATGACCCGCCGTGAGGATTTACTCGGTCTGCATGTGTTTGAAGCGTTTCCGGATAATCCGGATGAAAAGAATGCCACGGGTGTGGCAAATCTGCGCGCATCTTTGCAGCGCGTTCTGGAGTCAAAAAAGTCGGATGCAATGGCCGTTCAGAAATACGATATCAAAACTCCTGGCGGGCATGTTGAACTGCGATCTTCTTGCGCGTGATGACGTTCGAGATAAGCAGAAAGGAATAGATCAAATCAGAAAGACAGCGGAGCGAGCAGCGAATATGACTCACCAGCTCCTCGCATTTAGCAGAACACAGGTCTTTCAGCCCAGGGTTGTGAGCATGAACACGATCATCAGGGACCTGGAGCCAATCTTGAAACGACTCACACGCGAAGGAATGGACCTCAGGCTTTCGCTTGATGAAAATCTCTGCAATGTAGTCGCAGACGTAACGCAGGTGGAGCAGATTCTCATCAACCTTGTAGCGAACGCGCGCGATGCAATCCCGGGTGCCGGTAGAATCGAGGTGCAAACGGAGACAGTGACCCTGGATGAAATGTCCGCGAGGGGAGATCCGGCAGCCTGTC
>JAIBBM010000070.1 GCA_019694685.1 Leptospirales bacterium | reverse complement strand
AGGTGAACGCCTGGCCTTTCTGGCAGCGCTCGCCACTGGTTCTCCCAACTTCACTTCGTCTTATATCTTTCCATAAACGTGAGTAACGCCTGCATGTGAGCCTTCTTTTTGGAAGGCGCGCTGCTGATCGACTGTTCAATCCTGGTCATCACAGCTTTCTTCTTAGTAGGATCATGGTTCAACGCCTTCATTTCCGGAATGATGACGAATATAGGAGGCTGAAATTGAGCCGGGTCTGGGTGCTCCACCTTAAATAAGTAAGCGTGATCTTCGATCAGCCTTTTTGCATTCGGATGTTTTTCCATTTCCTTCTCAAGAGATTTCAAATCCTTTTCGCTCAAGTATATCTCTCCCTTCGCGTACGATGAAACTGCCTTCATGAGAGTAGCGGCCGCTTGATCTGTTTTCTTCTTCCCTGATTTCTTGTCATGCGCGCCATGGGAAGAAGACTGCGCCTTCTGCTCTTTTCCATGCGAGGGCGCGCTTGTTTTCTTTGAGAACAGGCCGCTGAAACCGCGCGCGAGAGACGCAGCCAGGCCGTCCACTGCACTTTCTGTCTTCGCGCGAGCCGCATGTGAAGGATGCTCCTTTTCTGGATGACGTTCGTGATGTGGTTCGTGACGCGTGCCTTCATGATGCGAAGGCTCTGCATGATGCTGTGGATGAGGTGGAGTGGGCTTTGAAGATGTAACGTCGTGCTTTGTGCGTTCCTCGTTCTTCGAAATGGCCGCCGCGAAGGCCGGATGCGGTGGTCCCGGGCGATGGTCCAGGGCCAGGTCCTCTTCCGGAAGAGGTGGAAGATCTGGACCGGATAGCAGGGTCTGGTTTACCAGTTGATCAAAACTAGCATCTGGACCAATGGCGCCTGACGGTATATTTGTAGATGAATCTTCGCTTGCCGATTGCGACTGCGCGACCACTACTTTCGTTTCCTTTTGAGACGGCGTAAATTGCCTCAGCTTCTCCTGGTATTCTGGCTCCGGAAACTGGGCGGAAAGCTCAGAAAACACGGCGGCTTCTACCGGTTTTTTCAAATGACGTATTGCCTTTTTGAATGCTATGTCCTTCTGGATCTGGTTGACAAGGATCTGAGCTTTACCCGGGGAAGTGGCCTGTTTGTGTAACTCCTCTTTTGAGCTTTCCGGCAGTTTCGAATACCACCTGGATGCGCGCATTGGACTCTGGATTAGACTCTCCAGCAATTCGTCACTGAATCCATGCCGGTGCACTTCTTCTGCAGATTCTACTGCAGGAGATTCTACGTTAGGCGGCGTTAGTTTCTCTCTTGCAGGCTTCCCGGTCATGAGGGCTTGTCTGATTTCCTCTCTGCGCGTTCTGTAGTAGTCCAGCCGACCAACTACACTGGCGGCGATCTCTTGATCCGCGCTTAAGATTCGTTCGTAAAATCGAATCCTGTTTTCCAGTCTTTCTTTTGTTGATGGAGTCAGCCAGTTCCTATGGACTGCGATTTTTTGCAGAATTCTCAGTAGTTTCAGTTTGTTTGCGTTGGATTGGCTTGAGGTGGTGATACTCTCCAGGAACTTCTCGAAAGAGTTTGCGTCTGCTCCCTTGCGAAAGACAGACTTCATCCCTTCCGGAATGTGCGGGTCACGCGCAATTTCCTGAAAGAGACGGGTCTTGGCTGACGGGTCTTTGGTTGCAAGAAAAGCAGAAAAATGGCCCATCGATTGATTTTGAGCGCGACGAAATTCAAGGGACTGAAGTCTATCCGCAACAAGGTGACCGGCGCTGCCGTTTCTCAAAGATGCAGCGAATGCCAGTTGGTCGTCTAACGTCCCGGCAGAAGATACGAGTCTGTCAAAATGATATAGCTCCGTGGCTGCAGCTAGATTCGCCCTTTCGAGTACGGAAAGGGTGGTTTCTTTTTCAAGAAGGCTGTATTCGCTCGAATTGAGAATCTGAATCGAAAGAGCATGAGCAGCGTGCGCGTCTGTCGCGAATTGTCTGGTCAGTGACTCCTGCATTTTCTGTGCATCTCCATGCGGGTCAAGAGAGCGATTTGCAAGAAAATCAAAACCTGTGCCTCGATGACCCGGCGTTGCAGATGAAAGGCCGCTCGCCGGGGGACGGGCCGTTGCAGAAGGAAGGTCCGTCGTAGAAAGGATACCTGCAATGGCAGATCCACTCTCCGGTTCCACTTCCGCGAGAATATTTGCGATGGCCCTGGGAGTGGTTTGTTCTTCTCTTTGAAGTCTGTTTCGCCACGAAACGATAGGAGCGTCTGTCTCTCCGAGCGAGGCGAGCTCTTCTTTTAGAATATTTTCCAGGATCACTGCAATGGTGGGCCAGACTTTTCCGAAGACTTCGTTCTCCAGACATTCATGTAGAAATCGCACTTGCTGAGCCACGCATTCGCGATGATCTTCGCCGGTTCTGTCCTCGATGTCGCGCAGACCAGTGTGGACTTGCTTGAGTAGTTCTGGCGGAGGATCTACCAGGCTGTTTCTATAGTTGATCAATCTTTCGCGGATGGTTGGAAACGTGTCGAAGAGTCCCCCGGCCTCAAGCTTTGCTGAATAGTAATCCACATACTCCCGCATGTCCGGAGTATTGAGTCTACGATACATCTCTGAAAGATGTCCCATGATTTTTCCAAGTGGGCTTTCAATCGCATCGAGACCGCGAAGCAACCGTTCTTGTTCCGTGAGAAATGCAAGCGGATGAATCTCCGCGAGCAATTGAACGGATTCCGATTCATTGCGCTGCTCGATGGCTTGATCGATTCGCCCCGGAAGTCCGGACAGTTCCAGAAACCTTTCTTTGCGAAGCTGCGTGAGCTCGGATTGCTCGATGAGAAACTGTTTGTATGCAGCGTCCGATTTCAGATCGAGATCGGTGCGATGATCGGGGCGAGCGAGATGATCGCGGAGTGAATCTTCGGAGGCGAGTGTTTCTTCTGACACTTCCAGATTGGAGAAAGTAGAATCTGTGTCTGCCGCGTAATCTGTGCTCGGGCTTTCCAGTGCCTCTGCGCCTGTTGCGAGAATTGAATCGGAATGAAAAGGCTCAGCCGAAGTGGATGCAAAATCCAGCACAGAGTCATCCCGCACATCGACTTCGCCTGGAATATCTGCATTGTGTTGGCTCTCGTCTTCTTTGAGTGCGCTTGTTTCGGAAAACGCCTCTGCGAAATCGTCTGTCTGGACATCTGCGATTTCTGACGCCGAATCTTCTTTCCATCCGCCGGAATCCTCCATGCCCACTTCCATCGCCAGGGGAAGCTCGACCGCTGGTGTCTCACTTTCGCCCAATTCATCGATTGCTTCGTGCGATTCGAGCTTCTCATTTTCGATAGGAGACACTGAAGACTGGGCCGCCACCTGCATGAGTGCCGGAAGATCTTCCGGAGGAACGTTAGGCGGAATTCTCTGCAGCGAGACCTCAAGCTGTTCGAGAGCTCCTGGTTCCAGTTTGCTTGCGAGAGATGAATGGCTCTTCCCATCTTTCAATCTGGCCAAAAACATTTCTACCATACTCCGGCCGTCTCTGGCCCCCATTTTTCCGAGCACTCCAAGCAGGTCTGCGCCGCGGATGTGTCCTTCTGAGTCTGCGATCTCTCTGAGTTCAGGTTCGTAGATCTTCAAGCGTGCCCTGTAGTATTCCGGGATTGGATCTTTGATAAATGAAAATTTTCTTGCGGCTCTGGGAAACAGGCGTGATGCAATCGTTTCGAGATCATAGATGAGTTGAAAGGGAACTGGATGTTCCTCACACTTTCGCAGTAGCTCGTAATACTTTTCCTTGAGCCACGAAATGCCTTTGACTGGCTTCTTGGATTCTGCAAGCATCCATTTTAGATCCTCTTCGCGTCTTTCGAAATCGAAGTGGATGAGCGATTCGATGCCCTGGCGGTAACGTTCTGCGAGTGTAAGTCTGCCTGGATCGTCCATTGCGTACGGTCTTCAGCAAGTCGTGGGCTTCCTCGCGCGCGCAACAAAAAAGCGGCGATTTCCAGTGGAATATGCCCCCAGCCGGATATGATTCATGTCATGCAATCATACGGCGTCCACAATCATTGTGAAATGATGAATCGCTTCGGATGTCTTATTTTCGTCCTGCCAGAGATGTCCGCCGTTGAGACGGGCCATTTCGCGTGCCACATGCATTCCCAGACCATCTCGAACAGAGGTATTCCTCTGATCTGCGTTTGCTTGACCCGAATCTCGAACCGTGAAACGCAGCAACTGATCTTCCCTGGAGTAGCCGAGGTTGATGATGATGGCACCCGATTCGGAAAACTCAGACGCGTCGCGTAAGAGCCTGGTTATGGAATACCTGAGGCAGTTCTGATCAGCTCGCACCACTGGCGGCACGTTTCCGTCTATCTCTACAGAAAACATTTGATTTCTCTGCCGGGCAACGGGTGTCAGATGCTCTACTACTTCGCGAAGAACAATTACTGGATTAAAGTCTGCGCGAAATGACACTGCACCGCTCTCAAGTCTAGCGAGTTCTAGAATCGCATCCACCAGCTCCATCAGTTCTTGCGTGGCTGCTTGCACAGCGATAACTGCTGCCGGGTCGCTTGCAGTGGTCGAAAGTATTTCACTTCCAGCGAGGATTCGTTTCAATGGCTCGCGCATCTCATGAGAGACCGATGCAAGAAACGATCTTCGCGCAAGTAGGCGCGCCAGTGTTCGCTCCCGGGCCGTCAGTGCTTCCTTTAGAAATGAAATCAGCAGAACAATGCCGAAGAAGATGATCGCGCGAGAGCATGCGTTCCAGATGTGGACAGTCTCTGCTACCTCTTCCGGGCGATTGCTGGTCTGTGTCACCCACCAGATCACCGTTGAGAAAAGAGCGAGCGTTAGACCGTATCGCGCGCCAAGAATCCACGAAGCGCCGATGATTGGAAAAGCGTAGAGAAGGATGAGATTGGCGTAGTAAGGTAGGGACGTGTGAATCAATGCAACTCCGGTTTCTATAACGAGACAAAGAAAAAAGAATAAGAAACGATTCCTGCGAGATTCCTGGATGAGCGCCAACCATTCTATCATACCACAATCATCACCGATTGCGTGGATGTTGCAAGCGGAAAGGGAAGATATTTCCGAATCACGCATCTGACCTTCGCAGTAGGTCCTGCTCTTTTTTGTTCGGAATTGTGAATCCGGAAAGTATTTGATCGAAATTCGGCAGCTATCGTCTATAAAGTCAATTCGAATCTCATTTCATTGAGCGCATAACGTTATTTTTTCCCAGGCAAAGACATTCTACATTGCATGTTCCTCCGTTCGCTAGATTTTTGACGTCGGAGGATGGGTCGATCCAAAGGTTTCGGCTCAAAAGGAAGATGATTCCCTTCTATCGAATCCTTCTAGTAGAGGATGACCCGGGCTTCGCTGAATCGGTAATGCGCGTGTTTGCAGCGTTTAACATTCTGCTCGATTCGGCGACAGACGGACGAGTGGCTTTGATCTGGGTACGGTCCCGCCCCTATGATGCCGTTATCACCGATCTACGGATGCCAATTGTTGGCGGATTGGCCTTCATAGAATCCGCCACAGCGTTTCTAACTGGGAAGCCTGTGCTTGTAATGACCGCTTCCAATCAACGTGAGGATGTTCTGTCCGCTCGTGAACTGAAAGTAGACGACTATATTACCAAACCGGTGAAGCCATCTGAGCTGGTCCTGCGCCTTGCTCGAAAATTACCGGCAACGCCGGGACTTGTACCTCTCCAGCGCTTTCCTTTGCAGATTCATTACAAGAGTCTCGGATCGGCTGGAGTGAGTATTTCGTTAGAGGGCGTACCGGGACCTGATTTTGAAAAAGCCTTCGGTGACATGCTGGCGGATTTGCGAAATCATCTTGGGACGGATCTGGCGTCGGTTGAGTTTCAGGTGGCAAGCGAGTTCGGCTATGATCCACGTTCTATCTATGCTCTAGAGAAAGCGCTGGATCTTTTATCGCGGAGACTACGTGTTCCGGGCCCCCGGATTCATCTTTCCGGCGGATATTGGGACGATGCACGGGAAACACACGGCGACGAAGCCCGCAGAGGAATACTGGGGAGCGTTCGGTGGCCCTGAGATACATCGCGCCTTTTGTTCTGGCAGCTGTCATTTTTTCCCTGGACCTTATGGTTCCGCGAGGATTCGCAGTATGGCTCTGGTATATCCCAGCCCTCTTCGTTTCGCGACCACATGGCAAGTTACTGGCCATCGAAGTCTGGATATTCTCAGTGCTGATGCTTGGCGGAGCGATGATGTCTCCGGAATCAAGCGTTCCCGTTGCAGTGGTCTTTGCGAATCGTTCCCTGGGCATTGCTTTGATGGCAGTTGTGGCTCTTTTGCTCTACACAGGCGGCAGGATGAATGAAGCTCTTCGCCTCGCACACCAGCGAGCCGAGGAGGCAAGCGAGGCGAAAACGCGCTTTCTCGGTTATGTGAGTCATGATATGCGAACGCCCTTAAACGCGATCATCGCTCGCCTCGATGTCATCAAAGCGGATGCACAAACAGCGCACGTCTTGCGTGACTTGAATTATATTGAAAGCCATGCTTCATTCTTGAGTGCCTTCATTCATGAGCTCCTCGACTACGCGAACGGAAATGAGAACGAAATCGAAATCGCGCCGGTACGTCTCCGTGAGGTATTTGACTCTATTGCTGCCCTTTTTCAGCCCCTCATTCCCGAAGGGGTTTCGCTGGACATCAGTGTTTCTTCGGAGCTGGAGTTCCCGACGGATAAGCGCAGATTGCAGCACATCTTGCTCAACCTCATTGCAAACTCTGTCAAGTTCACGCAATTTGGATCAATATCCGTTTACGCAGCAGAGAGCCCTGCCGGTCTTCACTTGACGATCGATGATACCGGCAGCGGTGTTTCGCAAGCCATGCTGGAGAAAATGTTTGAACATGGCATAACCGGCGATCCTGACGGACTGGGCCTTGGACTTGCGATGACAAAGTACTTTGTTCGTTTTCTCGGCGGATACGTGAGCGCCTTTTCGGATGGTCCCGGGGCTGGTCTGTCCGTTGAAATCCTAATACCGCATCCGGACAGGCGCACTCACCATTTCACGACACGAGGCAATCCTAACCGTCCCGGTCAGCGTTGATTTCAATTACAGTCGGCTGTAACTTTAGTTGTTCTAACTTTCGTGGCAACCAGGATGGTTCATATGTGTCGCTTTCTGGCGTTGTTGTGCGTCTTCAGTGCATCTGCATTCGCTCAGACAATTGTCCAAGTTGCTGATGACATGGCGCCGATTGATCTTGCGTCCGTCAGCGTGATGCGCAGCGGAGCCTACGATGATTCCATCGATTCTGTTGTCGCGGCCCGCGACTGGCAACCAGCGGGCAAAGAATTTCGTCTGGGAATCACGGATCATCCCGTGTGGCTTCGCTTACGCGTTCGCAACGATTCGGTCGATCCGACGACTGCGTACATTAGCTTGCCCGCCCCATGGATTGATCGTGCCGAGTTGTTCAGACGGGATAACGATCGCTGGGTAAAGACGGTAACCGGTTATCGCGTCTCCTATTCATCCTGGGATGTGTCCAGCCTCTATCCGTCCCTTCGCATCTTGCTTGATGCGAAGGAGACGGCGGACTTTTACATTCGCATTGAATCGGCGAGCGTTTTGAATTTCCCGGCGTATGTGCTTGGCCGCAGCGAGTTTCGGCAGCGCGATCGGGCCAGGACCGGAATCAACGGCCTGGCGATCGGAATTTTTCTCGCGTTATTTTCCGTTTCAAACTTGCTGTGGTTTGTCAGTCGCAATGGCAAGTTCACAGTTTACTCTGCATACATTCTTGTCCTGGGTTTAGGACTTCTTGCCGCTTTTGGGAATGGCGTGGAACTTCTGGGCTTCGTCGGGCCCCATTTACTATGGCGAATCAGTGTGTTATGTTTGCTTGCAGCTCGAGCACTGTTTCTTTTGTTTATTCCGCTTTTCTTTTCCTGGCCGGAAGAACGAACGCGGAAGATGTACTGGATATCGTCCATTATAGCTACTTCTGGCATCATTCTGGCGGCAGCAGGTTGGGCAGTCAGGCCACAGGCGTTCATTGCGGTAGCCATCCTGGCAACCGCAATTGAGATTTATCTCCTTGCTATTGAACTTCGCGGGCGAGTGGGCCCTGCCGCAATTTTCTGGTGTATCCAGGCAATTGCGCGGCTCACGGCCTATGGCTTCGTCCTCGGAGTCATCCCTTATTCTGTGTTTGCTTTCTATTCGTGGATCTTTTTAGTTCCTCTCGATTTCTTCGCGTTAGGTGGTCAGTTTCGATCCCTTAGTAAAGAAAAGGACAACCGTTATGCGAAATCTAGAATCACGGGTATGGACGTTGGACTCGCGGTTGAAAGAATGGAGCAAGTGCTCATCTCCGGAGAGTTGCTGAAGGATCCGACATTGCGACTTCCGGATCTCGCTCGGGCACTTGATATGGCACCTTATCAATTGTCAGAACTCTTGAATAACGCGCTTCGGAAATCATTTCGCGAATATGTGAATGGTCTCAGGGTGAAAGCTGTACAGGATGCGCTCAGGCATAACCCCGACGCGGACATTGGATCGGTTATGCGCGAGAATGGATTTCGGTCTCGATCCGTTTTCAATCAGGCTTTCAAGATACAGACCGGCGAGACACCTTTTCACTTCAAGCGCAGTCTTCGCAAATAATCATCGCAGCGCGAATGAACTTTCGGAATTATAATTCCGAAAGGCGTTTCGCACGTTTTCAAGCGCGATTTTATTGATAAATTTTATAATATTCCGAATTCAAAAATACAAAAATAGCTGGCAGGCGTGATGTTATTTGAACCTCTACATAACGATGCCCAGGATTCTTGGAATTTCTTGCTTCTACCATGATGCGGCAGCGTCGTTGGTAGTTGACGGGCAAATCGTCGCTGCAGCCCAGGAAGAGCGCTTCACCCGAAAAAAACACGATCCGCGCTTTCCGATCAGTGCAATTGAGTATGTCCTTCGCGAGGGAAGAATTGCTCAGTCGGACCTGGACTTCGTGGCCTTCTACGACAAGCCTTTCATAAAGTTAGAACGTATTCTGGAATCTATTCTCCATGCGTCGCCGCGAGGCTACAGGTTGTGGCTTGCTGCGATGCCATCGTGGCTTGACCACAAGCTGCTCGTCGCCAGGAGCATCCGGCGAAACTTGACCGGCCTGCGGAAAGATGCGCGAATCATTTTTGCAGAGCATCATGAATCCCACGCGGCTGCAGCGTTTTACCCTTCGCCTTTTGAGAGTGCCGCTTTTCTTACTCTCGATGGCGTGGGTGAATGGACAACAACGTCATGGGGTGAGGCGGTCGGAAACCATCTGCAGATCCGGCAGGAGATCCGATTTCCGCACTCGCTTGGTATGTTGTATTCGGCGTTTACCTATTATGCCGGATTCAAGGTCAATTCCGGGGAATACAAGCTGATGGGCCTGGCTCCCTACGGTGAACCGCGCTTCGTTGATACGATTCGGGACCATCTGATCGACGTAAAGGACGACGGTTCGTTTCGCCTTAATATGGATTATTTTGATTATGCGGCCGGGCTTCGCATGACCAATGCGAAATTCAACGAGCTGTTCGACGGACCACCCCGCAAACCTGAATCACCCCTGACGCAGCGCGAGATGGACTTAGCGCGTTCCGTGCAACTGGTTACGGAGGAGTGCATTTTGAAGCTCGGTCGTCACATCCACGCATCCACCGGAATGGAGAACCTCTGTCTTTCCGGTGGTGTGGCTCTCAACTGTGTCGCGAATGGGCGGCTTCTGCGTGAGGGACCGTTTAAAGAAATATGGGTTCAGCCCGCCGCCGGGGATGCCGGTTCTTCCCTGGGTGCAGCCCTGGTTGCGTGGCATCGTGTGCTTGGAATGAGTCGTGATCCTGTACGGGCGCGCTCGATGCAAAAAGGGTCATATCTCGGCCCCAGATTCAGTCGGAACGAAATTAAGAACGTCCTTGATTCCAGGAAAGCGAAATACACGAGCCTGCCGGATACATTTGCGGCGGCGCGTGCTGCAGCGGCCTACATTGCCGCGGGTCGCGTCGTTGGCTGGTTCGTGGGTCGGATGGAATTTGGCCCGCGAGCACTGGGGGCAAGAAGTATTCTTGGAGATCCGCGAAATGAACAAATGCAGTCCGTGATGAATCTCAAGATCAAGTTCCGCGAATCTTTTAGACCATTCGCGCCGAGCGTTTTGAGGGAGGATGTCTCCCAGTATTTCGATCACGAGAAAGATTCAGATTACATGCTGATGGTTGCTCCCGTTAAGCAATCTATTCGCACTGAAATGACTCCGAATGAGAAGGCCCTGTTCGGAATCGAAAAACTTAACGTTAAACGCTCAGAGATTCCAGCGGTGACCCATGTCGACTATTCCGCCCGAATTCAAACGGTCTCTCCAGAGAATCATCCAGAATACCATGCCCTGATTGCAGAGTTTAAGAGACTCACGGGATGCAGTGTCGTTATCAATACATCTTTCAATGTTCGCGGGGAGCCAATTGTCATGTCTCCCGAGCAAGCCTACACTTGCTTCATGCGCACCGGCATGGATGTGCTCGTTCTTGAGAACTTCTTGTTACGTAAGGAAGAGCAGGATGCCACAAACGATGATTCTGCCTGGCAAAAGGAGTTTGAACTCGATTGAATCCCATACGACTTTTCTTCCTTAAATTTGGAGTCTTGTTGCTCATCCTCTCAGGTGTCCGTTGGAAGCTAGCTATAGCAGAGCCCATCGCGCCAATTCTTGGATGGAGCGTCGTGGTTTCGTTTGTGCTTTCCGTTCTGTATCCTGTTGGCGCGCCACTGTATTTGATGATCGAGAGAATCCGGCGTGTTACTACGGAGGCGACTCGGTTCTTTTTGATGCTCGGAACGCTCGGTGCGTGCGTTTGCGCATATCGCTATTGGATCCATATGGAAATCTCTTTCGCATGGTCTGGATCGGCCAGTGTTCTGCTTCTGATTGGATGCATCCCGCCGCTGGCCAACGTCCTGTTTGCTGGCTGGATGAGGGCGGCGCGTGGAGTTCAGTTCATTGTCACTCGCATTCTGTTGTCGGTCGCGTATGTCATAGCGGTTGTACCCGTCGGTCTCCTCGCACGCATTTCGGGAAAAAGATTCCTCCAAACGCAAAGGGACGCGGCTGCTGCCTCTTACTGGGAAGACCGCGAAGACACACTGGTGCAGATGCGAACTTACGATCATCATTTTTAAGGGGAGTATATGGATTTTCTGGCAGAGTTCTTCATTTTTCTCAGGGAGCGCCGTAAGTTCTGGATTGTGCCCATTTTGTTGTTCCTGGTAGTTCTGGTTGGACTTGGCATTGTCGCAACGAGTGCAGGCGGACTTTCCCCTTTCATATATGCCCTATTCTAGCATTCGTCGAGGAGAAACACAATGATGAACACGCCTGCTGATCCTGCGAACGAGCGCCTCCGATTTCGGCGGCCTATTTTCGTTGTTGTGACATTGCTGCTGGTCTTTGGCGCGATCCGCCTGATGGACACGGTCGGCGCTTTCTTTCTGGATACGTCTGCCCAGTACTACGTTCTTCCTCCAGGAAATGTAGCACTCGGCACGAATTCTCTGGGCTTGCGCAACAGGGAACTCGGTCCCAAAGCAGGGACGCGGATTCTTTTCCTTGGGGATTCTTTCACTCAAGGCCTTGGAGTTCTCGAAGAGGATGGTTTTGTCCGGCGCTCTGAGAAAGCGCTGCGCCAACGTTTCCAGGTGGAGCATGTGAACGCTGGAATGACTGGCTTTTCGCCAGGAAATGAGCTGGGGCTCTTGCGCGCGATTAGAGAGAAGGTGCAGCCCGACATTGTTGTCCTCTGCCTCTACCAGAACGATGTTTATGAGTCAGGCGAAAGTTTGCTGCTGCGACGGATGAAGCAGAATCAGCAAAAGAAGCTGGGCGTGCGGATTCTTTTCTGGATCGCGCCGAACACGGCGAACTTCGTCTATCGTACGTTTCTTCAGAAAACTTATAACGATTTGCTGATGAGTCAGGCTTTGACGCTCGATCGGACACAGGCGATGCTCATCGCCAGCGATTCGAGCAGGGAAAAGCAGTCGCAAGTGGTGCCGGCGTCCGCGTTTCAACCGGCGCTGGCGCTGATCCAGAGCGAAGTGCGAAAGTATGCGAAGGAGATGGGTGCCGACGAAAGTGTTACAGATCGGTGGCTCGCACAAAATGGGCAAGCGCTTGTGGATGGTCGGAATCCACAGGAGGTCTTACTCGGTCTGCTGGAACCGGAATACTTCTCGCAAGTATATGGTCTCGATGCGCGGGCGCGCCCGAAATTTGAGACCATGCTGAAAACCATCCAGAGGATAAAAGAAGAGACGGAGCAAAGCGGTGCCGCGTTCGCTGTGGTTTATATACCTTCCGATGTGAGGTACGATAAGAGCAAGTTCGATCTGATGCGGAGCTATGGATATGCAATGGACGAGTCGTGGCTCCACGATCGTGTCCCAATGGGTATTGAACTACGCCACCGAATGGAAAAAGAGAACATTCCGTTTTTGAGCTTGCTTGATACGTTTCGCCGCGCTCCTGGCCCTCTAACTTTTCCGAGGGACCAGCATCTGAACCGACATGGACACGACGTGGCCGCCGTAGCGGTGGCACATTTTCTCGAAGCGAGCTTCCAATCTCGAATCAAGCCGAAGAATTAGCGCGGACGGGATTTTCGCACAAGCCACTGGGGCAAAGTGAGAAGGACGTCGCGCCGCTACTGGAACAGGAAATGCATCCTCATCGTCATCGCACTTCATCCATCATGTCCTCCGGGATTGCTCAAAAGAGGACCACGGTTTGCTGAATCATGGGATCATCGGAAATGAGCGAATACTGGCGCTTGTATCTCCCGATCAATCGATCGACTGGCTTTGCATGCCCCGATTTGATTCCCCTTCCGTTTTTGCACGTTTGCTGGATGGGCAGAACGGAGGATGCTTTCAGATTCTGGAATCGCTCGGTGATGCAGACAGGACTTTCGCATATGTAGAGAATACAAATATTCTACGATCTCAAATTTTGAATGAGCAGCAAGGATATGAGCTTCTGGACTTTGCTCCGCGCATTGTGGAAGGTCTGGGTGTGCAGTCGCCCGTTGAAATCGTGCGCATCCTGAGACCGATCCGAGGACGCCCTCGACTGAGAGTTGTCTTTGATGCGCGTCCCGACTATGGAAAAACAAAACCAGCAGTCGCGCTCAGCGGTGAATCGATTGTGATCCGCGGAAGTGACATAGATTTTTTTCTGTATTCCAATCTCCCCCTGTCTTTTGTTCTTGAGGGCGCTGAGTTCTTTTTGGACCGGCCAGTGTTCTTTGTGTTCAGCTGCTATTCTCGCGCAAAAAGACCGGACCTGGCTGAAGTGAATTTTTTGCTCGAGTCAACGATTCAAGGCTGGCGAAGCTGGGCGAAGACATGTTCTCTGCCTACGTTTGAGCCGGCGCTCGTCTTGCGTTCCGCGTTGTGCCTAAAGCTCCATACATACAAAGACACAGGCGCAGTGATTGCCGCGGCGACGACAAGTATACCGGAAGCCATCGGTACACAGCGCACCTGGGACTATCGATATTGCTGGCTGCGAGATGCTGCATTCGTTGTGGAAGCTCTTCGCAGGTTGAGTCATCTAGCGGAGGGAGAAGCGTTCATTCGTTATCTCTGCAACGTTGTCGAGTCCGGGCCCCTCCAACCGGTTTATGCGCTCGACGGAGCCCGTAAAATTGACGAAGAATTTCTGCCTCATCTAGTCGGTTACAAAGGAAATGGTTTCGTCCGCATTGGCAATGCGGCACATCTTCAGAAACAAAATGATCTGATGGGCGAGATCATCCTGTGTCTTGAGACTTTTGTCACTGATCCGCGCATAGTAATTGATGATGGTAGTGCGATCTTTGCGCTGGTCGAGCGTCTCGTCGAATCAGCGATTGCAAATGCGCCCGAGGAGGACACGGGCATCTGGGAATTTCGCAGCATGCTGCGGCCTTACACATTTTCGCGAGCGATGTGCTGGGCAGCCATTCATCGGGGCGCAGTGATTGCGCGGCGGTTGAACCATCCGGCGCACGCATCGCGGTGGCAACAAATCGCGGATATAGAGCGTGCCACGGTGCTCGATAGGGGATACAACAAGGATCTCGGGTTTTTTACGCAGGCGTTAGGCGGCGAATATCCGGACGCAAGCAATTTGCTCCTTCCAACCATTGGACTGCTCGACGCAAAGGATCCGCGTTTTGTTTCAACAGTGCGTCAGTATGAGAAACTATTGGTGGATCGGGGATTGATGCTCCGTTACCGCAACCAGGATGATTTCGGCGAAACCAGCAGCGCGTTCACAATCTGCTCATTCTGGTGGTGCGAGGCCCTGGCTCTGATGGGCGAGCTTGACGCTGCGATCGAGCTATTTGCCCAGTTGAAAAGGCGTGCCAAT
>JAIBBM010000128.1 GCA_019694685.1 Leptospirales bacterium | reverse complement strand
AGATGATTCAGGAAAGGTCTATCCGCGTCTCTGTTTGAGATTCCGGAGCGCATCAAAGAAGCAGATCCGATCAACACCAGGGCTGTTTCTACATATGAGATGGCAAGAGAATCGTAAGATACAATCACTCCCGTGAGACCAGCGCGTCTGAGAGTGAACAGGACAATCAAAATAGAAACTGTGGAAGGAAGAATCAAAAGCCAGGCCATAGAGCGACCGAACCAGACTCTCTTTCGCAGTGCGAGGAAGCAGAGTAAGAATCCGGTGCACCACAATGTGATGGCTGCACTTGAAAAAAGATCTCCTGCGTAGGATCTTTCGAGGGATCTAAACAATCTTTCTGGTTGCGCATCTGATTCTAAAAGATCGTCTTCCAGACCGATTGCTTTTTTCTGAATCAAAGCTCTTTCAATTAAACCCGGCTTGAAGGCCACTTTGAATGAAGAAGTGTTTTTCGCGTCTTCGTATTTCTCCGGTTGCTCAAGGCCGGGTCTGCCTGTGATGAATGATAAGTAGTACACAAAGAAAAAGATGCTGGTGATAGGCAAAAGCCGGGTCATTCTGCAATCCTTCGATCGTCAGTCTGCAGGTAAATTCTTTTCAATGCCGGCGCCCGAGCCTCCTGGAGTTCCATGTTGACCGCAGACTGGAGCTTTCGGAAACTGCACGCGAAGTGCTTCGAACAGTCATTCTAGAAATATTCATAGCGGCGCGCTATTTGCGCGGCCAGGGCCGCATGGTCCTGTTTAGCCTCGGAACCAGGCTCTCCTTCATGTTCATGTCATTCATGGTCTACACCATGGTGCTTGTGCTTTCCGTATTCAATGGCTTTCAGTCTGAAGTGCATAAGTCCCTCTGGAATAGCGGTTATCATGTAAATATTTCGCGCACCGGAAATCCAATGTTTGGATTTGAAGCAATCACTCAGGCAGTCCTAAAAAGCAAAATCGTTTCTCCTCACGTGAAATCTGCATTCGGAAGCATCCAGGTGAACGGACTTCTGGAAGTGCAGGGACGTTTTGAAGGCAAGGGAATCCGCGGAATTCCAACAGAGAAATCAGGGCTTCAAACAGGTCATTTGAAGGATTTTCCTGAAATCGTTCACTACAATAAGCAGTATCTCGAGCAATTCGATCAGGGAAACTACATCATCATCGGCCGCGAAATGGCTCGCTTCTACGGATGGCAGGTAGGAGACACTGTCCATCTGGTTTTGCCACAGGGTGGGTCTCTTCGCAAAGGAATGAACATTCGCAGAGAAGAGTTCATTATTGCCGGCTTCTTTCGCACGGGCTTTTACGAATTCGATATGAACCTGATCTACATGGCGCTGCCTACGGCACAGAGAGTGCTGGACATGCCTTTACAGGTAACAGAAGTCATTGTTCAGTTAAACGATCTGTCTTCTCTTGATTTCGTACGTAGCACAGTGCGCGATGAGCTTCCCGAAAATCCGTATCTATATACGATTCGCACTCTCAAAGACGAAAGAGGAAATTTCCTGGCTGCGTTGCAGCTGGAAAAAGTTCTTATGATCATCATCATGGGGCTTTTGATTCTCGCGGGCGCGGCTGGAATCTGGGTTACGGTGCATCTGCTTGTTCAATCCAAAAGTAAAAGCATCGGTATGCTTCGCGCCATGGGTCTTCCCACTCGTTCTGTTCTTGTGATCTTTACCGCACACTCTATGCTCATTGGACTTCTCGCGACTCTGGTCGGTGGATCCATCGGAATCTATGCCGCCAATCGCCTCGAGGTCACCATGCAGCTTGTAGAAGATCTGATGAATTCAGGTTGCCAGATTGTGTTTGAGCATTGCTCCCCGATTCAGTTAATACCTAAGAATATTTACTATTTTGATCACCTTCCCGTATATGCGGACTTAAGCGTAATTTTCGGTGTAGCCATTGCCACCATGATCCTCAGCGGACTGGCCGGTTACTTTCCATCTCGTCGCGCAGCTACTCAGGATCCGGTGATGGTTCTCAGGAACGAATGATGGCAAAAGAAGAAACAAGATCCGTCATTGTAGAGACACACAACCTTTCCAAAGAGTATCGCGGAGAAGGGGAAACGGTTCGAGTCATAGACGATCTGGACCTCGTCGTTTACGAAAAGGACATGGTTTGCGTAGAGGGGGCCAGTGGCGTAGGCAAGAGCACACTGTTGCATGTCCTGGGCACAATGGATTCTGCCACAGGTGCCGCCTTTGTGCTTGGACGAGACGTGCTCAAGATGAGTGAACCAGAAAAAGAAATGTTTCGTGCTCGCGATCTTGGCTTCATCTTCCAGCATCACTATCTACTTCCAGATTTTACCGTTCTTGAAAACGTCATGATGCCTCTGCTCATCCAGGGAGAAAGTTTTGCCGTCGCAGAGCAGATGTCCCGCGAAATGCTGGGGCATGTAGGGCTTGGCCACAGGCTGAGCCACTTTCCATCTCAGGTGTCCGGCGGGGAACTGGCCCGAACCGGGGTGGCCCGGGCGCTCGTGGGGGGCAAAAAGCTCATCCTGGCAGATGAGCCCACCGGAAACCTGGACAAGAAGAACTCGGACCATCTGGCAGAGTTGATCTGGAAATTGCACGACGAACTGGGTTTTACCCTTATACTTGTAACCCATGACACCGATCTGGCGGCCAGGCTGCCCGTGAGGTACAGAATGACCCAGGGACGCCTCATCGGCGTCTAATATGGGTTTTCCAGGGCGGGCTTTTTTTAGAAAGGCCGACAATGGATACTGGCGAGCATCCCAAATAGGGCTTGTCCGCCAATCCAGAAGGCAATTCCTGCCTGAGGGGAGAGTATGTTCGACTTTACCAAAAGAGC
>JAIBBM010000127.1 GCA_019694685.1 Leptospirales bacterium | reverse complement strand
AGCGGGCGTCAAAATCTCTCAGATGTTTTCCGACGACTTTCACCACGTACACAAGCCAGAGAATCATCCCAACATGAAGCACGTCATTTTCTGAGAAATAGAATCCCTGCCCTTTCTTGTACAGAGCCGCCGTGATCCCTGCTCCGTAGTAAGTGAAGTAGGCAGCGTTCACCACGACAAGCAAGACAGCGGCGCCAAAGAGAGAGCCGTCTAGAGGCTTGCGTTTGCGCGCATACTGGATGCCAGAAACCAGAATCACAAGCAGGATTCCAGGCAAAGCAAAAAGCATCAGAACTTCAAAAGAAAGGAGAGTCTTGTTGGGCTGCGTGACGCCCAGGATCGTAACGACCACATAAATTGCGGCATTCAATATGCAATAGACAAAGAGAGTCTTGCGGAACCATCCGCTTGTGCAGGCAAAGGCCACCGCCGTGAGCATGGCACTGACACTGACCGCCTGGGTCAGGCTGTATCCTACTTCAAACGCATTCGTAAGCGAACAGAATTCATTTCCAGCACATTTCAACTCGTAGCTGAATGCCTGGTAACTGATGCCTGCTTGAGCTGCGCCAATGCCGCCTAACGTTAATGCGATCCCGAGCCATTTCCGCGACTTCTGATCGTTGTGGTTTTTAAGAAAATAAATTCCTGAGGCCACCCACAGAAATGCCAGAAGAAAGACCAGAAAAGATCCAAGTGGCTCATTGAAAACGGTTGTTCCCAGGGTCACACACGGGCGCAAGTCGCACCACTGCGAAGGAGTGATCGGTGGATCCTGCTTGAGTTCTCCGATCTTACACAGAGTCAGAAGAGGGAGAGTTAAGATAAGGAACCTTACAGGATTCAGGTGAAGCAACCGCATAACGGTAGTTGCAAGAAACGTCCTGAATCAGCAACGACTTTTGATAGCACTTGCAGAGAATTCCAGCCACGATCATCGGATCTGAAATTCGTGAATCGTGAGATCAATAAGAATGGGTCCGCCCATGGGCTTTCCGCCAAATCCCTGCGGAGTGACAATTCTGTGCGACGTAAACAGCACGTCTCCCTGATTGTGCTCTTTAACAACGTTAGCCGCGTTTGCGAACTTGCTGATGATAGCCGGGGCGTAATTGTGCTGGATGAGACGCCCCGATTCCAGATCGAACTGGAACGTTTGCAATCGATTGTGAGTGGGAATCGATTCCGGAAAAAATGCCTCCAGAAACCCTGGACGTTTTTCTGACCACTGAATTTGATCATTCATGAGAAGGGCTGGCAAAGTCAGATAGTTCCACGTGGCATAATTTGCAAAATACGCCATGTCCAGATCGTCCCAGGAAAAAAGACGACGACCGAATGGAAAATAACTGCGTGCATTCTTGCGCTCCTCGAGCAATTCTCCCGCAGAATTTTCCAGACGCACATCTACTCCATCGAGCACACCTGCCACTTCCGCTCGCGCACCGATCGGAGTCATGCACGCGAAAGGTCTGTGGATTTCAGCTGTGAATTTTGCGCGACGAAAGGCAGGCCGGCGTTTCAGAGTGAAAGCAAGTCCGTTTGCAGTGATGACCGCCTCGATCGAGCGCGCCTTTTCCCAGAGACCAGAGCCTCCGTATGCTTGAATTGCTTTTTCTGCAGTTGCGCTCAATTTCATGTCCGAATCAGGAATGGTGCTCCAGCTCAAGCATGGCAGGGGTGAAATCTACTCTTTTTGTACAGGTTTTTTACATCCTGACGCCCGGTCTCAATGGACACAGCAAAGGCGCGCAAATCAGCTACACCCAGAAAGCATCGCACCAAACATCGTAAAGCGAGCGAGTCATAAACTTCCAGATACAGAGTCTATGACGCTTCGTCGCTTTCTTTTAGTCGACGAAAGAGCTCCGGAAGTTTTGGAAACAGAGCGTGGATTCTATGCATTACAATCGCCGGGAGGGCTGGAATTCCAAAATAGATCGTGCCTTCCTGCGAGTCAGCAGTCAGAGCAGACATACCCAGCAGCACAGATCCACGACGCATTCTCAAGTGTTCTGCGATGGCGGATTGACCTCCAATGATCACTTTGTCTTCAAGAATCACAGATCCCGCAAGGACCGTTGCGCCCGCAATAAAGACGTAATTTCCAACTCTGCAATTGTGGCCGATGTGCACATGATCGTCGAACTTCGTGTAGTCTCCTACGAGAGTGCTTTCGATCGTAGCGCGATCCACGGTGCAGCAAGCTCCCATTTCTACATGATTTCCAATGATTACGTTTCCAATCTGAGGAATCTTGTGTCGCACTCCGCCTTTATCGTAGAATCCAAATCCGTCTGCGCCAATGACGGTGTTCGCGTGAATGAGTGCGTTTGTTCCCAGGCTGCAGTTGTAACCAATCACCACTCCGGCCATCAAAACCGACTGAGCACCAACTCTGGCGCGTTCTTCCACAACAACGTTCGGATAGAGAACACAGCCGTCGCCGATCACGCAATCCTTCATGACTACAACGTTTTCCATAATCGAGACGTCTTTGCCAATCTTTGCAGTTGGATGAATGGACGCACGCGGAGAAATTCCCTTTTCTGGCTGGCTCTTTTTTTCGAAGATGCCCAAAAGCTCGATGAACTTCAGACGCGCCATTTCTGGAGGATCTACAATAATCGCATACTCGAAGTTAGGCGCTAGTTCCGGCACGGTGAGAGCAACTTTTACACCCGCAATTTTCTCCGAATATTTCTTCAGCCTCTTTTTTGACTCAACAAAGTAAATGTGATCTGGAGATGCTTCCCCCGGGCTTTCCAGGTCTTTGATTCCTGAAATTTCCTTGTCCGCCTTCCCGGCGCATTTCATGCCCAGCTTTTGAGACAATTCCTGTAGAGTCATAGGTCCTCCGACATCGTGACGCGCACACC
>JAIBBM010000069.1 GCA_019694685.1 Leptospirales bacterium | reverse complement strand
TCTCTCCCAATCCGGACAAATTTCAGCGCATCATAGACTATTCAAAAGAAGAAGCGCGTCGACTGAAGCACAACTATGTCGGCACAGAGCACATCCTCCTGGCACTGTTGCGAGACAACAGCAATGTGGCCGGGGCTGCTCTTGCTAATTTCCAGGTGAACTATTCCGTAATCAAAGGAGAAATCCTTCGCATCCTCGGCGTTTCTCCTCCGGGCGCGCCTCAGGCAAGCGCCACAGGTACCAAGCAATCCACTGAGAAATCGCGCACTCCTACTCTGGACGAATTTGCGCGCGACCTGACCACTCTTGCTCGCGACAAGAAGCTAGATCCAGTGATTGGCCGCGAAGTAGAAATCCAGCGTCTCATTCAGGTCTTATGTCGCAAGACAAAGAACAACCCGGTTCTCATCGGGGAGGCCGGCGTGGGTAAGACTGCCATCGTAGAAGGACTTGCAGATAGAATCGTTTCGCGCACAGTTCCAGATCTACTGTTCGATCGCAGAGTGATCTCTCTTGACCTCGCCAGTCTTGTGGCGGGCACAAAGTATCGCGGTGAATTCGAAGACAGACTCAAGCGAATCCTGCGCGAAGTGCAGGCATCCGGCAACATCATCATGTTCATTGATGAGCTGCATACCTTGATTGGTGCAGGCGCTGCAGAAGGTGCCATTGATGCGGCCAACATGCTCAAGCCAGCTCTGGCGCGTGGTGAGATTCAATGCGTGGGCGCTACCACCCTGACAGAGTATCGCAAGTACATCGAAAAAGATTCTGCACTCGAACGTAGATTCCAGGCAATCCATGTAAAAGAGCCTTCGATCGAAGATACAATTTTGATTCTGAAGGGTCTCAGAAAAGCATACGAGACACATCATCGTGTGCGTTACCCGGATGATGTGATCGAGCTCGCAGTTCGACTGTCGGAGAGATACATCACAGACAGACATCTGCCAGATAAATCCATTGATATCATCGATGAATCTGGATCACGGGCTAGACTGGCCAACTCAGTTCGTCCTGCAGAGATCACAGATCTCGAAGATGAGATCAAAGCTCTCGTTCAAAAAAAAGACGACATGGTCAAGGCGCAAGAATACGAAAAAGCAGCGCAAATCCGGGATGAAATCAACACTCGCAAAGAAGTGCTTGAAGAAACCACTCACAGATGGCAAGAGAGAATCGCGGATTTCTCTGTGGAGATTCGCGCAGAAGATATCTACTCAGTCGTGAGCCTGTGGACTGGAATTCCACTTGAGCAAATTGAAGAAGGGGAAGCGGACAAGCTTCTCAAGATGGATCAAGAGCTTGCTCGTCGTGTTGTGGGCCAGAAAGAGGCAGTGGATCTTGTGAGCCGTGCCGTTCGCAGATCGCGCACCGGTTTCAAAGATTCGCGCAAGCCAAGTGGATCTTTCATTTTCCTCGGGCCAACCGGAGTGGGAAAGACGGAACTCGCCCGCGCACTCGCAGAGTTCCTGTTTGGAAACGAGGCAAAGCTTTTCCGTCTGGACATGTCCGAATACATGGAACCGCACAGCGTTTCCAAGCTGATTGGTTCTCCTCCAGGATACGTGGGTTACGATGATGCAGGACAGCTCAGTGAGTTTGTTCGCAGGAATCCCTACTCTGTGGTTCTGCTGGACGAAATCGAAAAAGCGCATCCGGATATCTTCAATCTTCTGCTCCAGATTCTGGAAGAGGGAACTCTCACGGATACTCACGGACGCAAAGTGGACTTCCGCGAAACAATCATCATTATGACGTCCAACCTGGGTGCACGCGAAATGCACAAAGGCGGCAAGATGGGCTTCGCCGAAGATGATTCACGTCGTGAACAGAACAAGAAAGAAAAGCTGGTTGAAGAACTTAAGAAACATTACAATCCTGAGTTCCTCAACCGCATCGATGAAATCGTGACCTTCCACACGCTTACGCGTGAGAATATCTACGAAATCATCGACATCATGGTTAAGCGCATGAACGATCATCTATTCGAGAAGAGGATCAAGCTGGAGCTGGACGATTCCGCTCGCGAATTGATTACGAAGCTTGGATATGATGAAAAGTATGGTGCAAGACCACTTCGTCGTGTTCTACAGCGCGAAATCGAAGATCATATGTCTCAGCGTCTGCTGGAAGGTGCGTTCAAAGAACCAACCATTCTGCACGTATCCGCTGAAACCATGGAAGATCAGACAAAGCTCAAATACGCAGAAGCTTCCTGGGCCGACTATGAAACGGTCAAGGAAGAGAAGCGTGTTGAGATGGAACGCAAGGAAGCAGCGCGCAAGGAAGCAGAGAGGAATCGCATTCGGTCCCGCTCGGTTCTTCCCGGCGAACCCGTTCCACCCAAACCAGATTTAATCCCCGGACAAGCATGAAAAAGACAGCAACTCTCCTCATTCTATTCGCAGCCGTAGCACTTTTCGCAGAGGTGCCCAACGGCTACAATGAAGCACTGGCACTGTATTCGCAGGGCAAGTATGAGGAGTCTCTTGCAAAGGTGCGCAGCGTATTTGAGGAGAATAAAACTTCCTATCACCTGCGCATGCTTGCCGCTGCCAATCATGCGCATGCGGGTCGTTTCAATGATGCGGCGGCACACCTGCAGTATCTTCTGAAAGATCATCCAGATCGACCAGAACCGGCCGCGCTCTATGCCGCCATCTTGCGAAAGCAGGGGCAGACTGGAGATGCCCAGGGTTTGATTGCTCGTGCCATGCAGCAAGATCCAAAGAACATGAACTTTGTTCTGGAAGCAGCGCGTATTCACTATCGTGCGGGCAACTTCGCGGCGGCGCGCAAACACATTGAAAATGTTCTTCTCGCTGCCCCTGGAAATCAAGAAGCACTGGCACTCGATGGTCTGATTTTTCTTCGCCAGGGAAATCCTGAAAACGCGGTCTTTAGATTTCGCCAGGCGCTCGGACAACCCTCTTCAAGCAAGGCTGCTCTGTCTGATCTGTACAACAATATGGCGATAGCACTTCGCCGCTCCGCGGATGCGCTTGAAAAAAATGGAAACCCCGGAGAAGCGGCATCCATGCGCACGGAAGCTTCCGATATGCTTGCCCGTTCCCTCGAACAGAATCCTTCCAACGCGATTGCGAAGGCAAACAAAGAAGCAAAGTGAAACGGATCGCTGTCGAGACACTCGGCTGCCGTCTGAATTTATTTGAGTCGGACGGAATACTGCAGCAATTCCTGTCTTCTGGACGTTATTCGCTCTCAGATGAGAAGCCTGATCTCGTGATTGTCAATACATGCACTGTCACAGACCAGGCAGATCATAGAAACAGAAACATCATTCAAAAAACAATCAAGAATCATCCAGGGGCGCATGTCCTTGTAACGGGCTGTTATGCGCAAACAGATCCAGAGGATTTGAAAGCCATTCCAGGTGTGTTTCTCGTGGCGGGGAATGATCAAAAATCTAAACTATTTTCTCTCTATGAAGAAAAGGCGCGCGGAGAATCCAGTCCTTTTTCGATCAGTGATCCATTTGCGTATGGAAATGTGCTGCCGCAGGGTCATACTCGCGCGTACTTGAAAATCCAGGACGGCTGTGATCGCAAATGCACCTACTGTAAAATTCCGGCGGCGCGCGGTCGCGGTGTGTCTAGATCGCTCGAAGACATATTGGATCACGCACGGGAGCTCGAAGAAAAAGGCATTCCTGAAATCGTTTTAACTGGTGTGAATCTGGGCTGGTACAAAGACCGCGGTGTTCGCTTTGGCAGGGTGGTGGCTGAAATTCTCCAGATTCTGCGGCAAAGCAGGCTGCGTCTTTCTAGCATTGAACCTTGCGACGTAGATGAGGAACTCGGAGAGCTTTCTCTTCATCCTCGTTTCTGTGATTTCCTGCATGTTCCTTTGCAAAGTGGATCCAGAGAGATACTCAAGCGCATGCGACGCACCTACAATCCGGATAGCTTTCGTAAGAGAATCGAAACAGTCCTTCGAATCAATCCGGATCTGTTCATTGGCACAGACGTAATCGCCGGCTTTCCCGGGGAAACGGAAGCTGATTTTGAAGAAAGCGTTCGCGTTTGCGTCGACCTGGGAATGGCAAACGTTCACGCATTTCCGTTTTCGCCAAGACGCGGAACACTTGCCGCGGATTACGCAGATCGTCCCGATGCGCAAGTGGTTCGCCGCAGAATGGACAAACTCAAGGCAATCAAGGAATCCGGGTACGAACGTTATGCGGCAAGGTTCGTAGGAAGAGAGCGAGAAGGAATTGTGGAAAAGGAAGGCACAGAAGCTCTCACAGATAATTTTCTGCGCATAAGATTCGAGGATCCGTCCATTCTAAAAGGAAGCACGCACAATTTTCGCATTGAGAGAGTTGAGGCAGGGCAGGTCTATTCCAGTCCCTTGTAGGATGGGGTGCGATCGTGCTTCGTTTCGAATTTCGGACGAATCTCCATACCGTACACAAAGGGATTGGTCTTCAGCATTCGGTTCACTTCAAATCCGGCGTCTTCAATGAAATACTTCATTCTGTCCAGGGATACTTTCTGGTCTGCTTCGGGGCCGGAGGGAGCTTCCATTTTTTCCCAGTCGAGCAAGATGATAAACCCGGCTCGCCCCAGAGCTCTTGCAATTCCCTGGATGGCCAGAGAAGGATCTGCAAATGTGGAAAGCACGCATGAACACAGGATCATATCCATAGGGGGGATCCAGTCCGGCATGAGAGGATGCTCGGTTCTTTCAATGTAGAACGGAATGAAGTTGGAAATATTCTCCCGGACCTTTCTCTGAAGCGCCTGATCGATCAAAATCTCCTGGCATTCCGCTCCCCAGAGAAAAGCTCCCTCTGGAAGCCGTTTCATGATGGGTGGGAGGAAGTATCCGTTCCCCATCCCGAAGTCCAGAACGTTGTCCAGGCCTTCCCAGCTCACCTGGTCGAGCAGGGTGTGCGGGAAAAGCTCCTTTCTGTCCCGGGAAAGGAGGTAGTGGTGGTATTCTGGCTCCTCATAATATGGCCGACCCCGCATAAAAGTCGTATCCCACCTGCCGTTTTCGGCGTCAAAATCTTCGCGGGCTTTGATTTTGAGGAAATGGAGGTCCGATATTCTACCCAGGATCGCATCGAATGAGAGCCGGTAAGTTTATTGTATTTCTGTTTCTGGCCATGATGGCGGCCCAGGCCGACCAGCGTCGTGTGCCCGGCATTGACTCTTTGCCAGCCGCCCAGGCGGATGCGGTCAACCGTGATTCGAAGACGGAACCGGCTAAAACTCAGCCGACTCAACCCACGCAGCCGGCCCAACCAACCCAGCCAGCTCAGCCCACTCAACCGGCGCAACCGACTCAGCCCACACAGCCAGCGAAGGTAGAAACAGAACCGACCAAACCGCCTCCACCGGCAGATGTTATAAAAAGATTAACTATTGAGAAAGACAAAGAACATCCTTACTCAGCCAGGTTGACGTGGGAAGTGGATCCTGCTAACGATACTGAGATCTATGTGGCGCGTTTCGTGCGACCTCCGGCCACACGTCAGTTGATTCTGGAATCGGAAAACTTGACTACTCCGCCTCTCGGCCCCAAAGAAACTACATTCCTCGATCGCAATATGCCGGAAGGCTCTTACTACTATGCAATTGTAACTGGCTACCAGATGAGCAAGAAAGGTACTCTTTCTCTCAAGGCGGATGAGAACTACACAACGCGTCCGTTCATCATTCAAAGAGGTCATCCTCCAGAAGATACGAAGATCCAGACTCCTCCCACCAATCCAATTCAGCCCGTCACGCAAGGCCCGCAGGTGCAGGGTCTATCTGCTGTCTCTGCGGAATCCAGTGTGAAGTTGAACTGGACGGCACCTGCAGCTTCCAGAGTCGTCTTCAACGTGTATCGCGGCACCGGAGCGTTTGTGGATCCAGACAGCTTTGCTGCAGCTAAACGACTGGGATCTGTTGGCGAAGACAGAATGAATTTTGAAGACACTAGCCCGGTTACGGGTCAGCAAGTTTACTACGCAGTGACGATGCAGGAAAAAGACACGGGCAGAGAATATAGAAATCTAACAGCAGGTGTTTCCTATATTCCATTTACATATCGCAAACCTCAGGTGGAAGCGAATTACGAATCTGTACTGCCCAGGTCCTTTGTTACGTATCTATCGAATCGCAATACCATCAAACTCATGTGGGTAGAACCTCTGGGTGCGGTGGCGGGATACCAGGTATTCAGATCCAACCGTCCGATTTCCACTGTGGCAGAACTCGATCGTGCGTATCTGATTGGCCGTGCTGGTTCAAAAGACACCAGTTTCACGGACGCCGGAGTGATGCCTGGCGTTCATTTCTACGCGATTCTGTCTCTGGATACAGAAGGAAGGCCGGTGAAGATCCTCGCAGAAGGTAGAAACTTCAGCGGATTTGGCGTGATGATCCGAGAAGGTGCGCCTGAAAAGGTGGAAACAAAACCAGATACGAAGCCGGATATCAAACCGGATACTAAGCCAGATACAAAAGTAGACACAAAGCCAGACACGAAAGTAGAGCCAGTGAAAGTAGAAACGAAAACGCCTGCTCTGACTTTGTTCCGTGGCTCGGTTCGCGAGAACAACGTTCAGCTCACCTGGTCTGCGGACAATGTGGAGAGAGGAGATCGATTCCTGATCTACCGCAGCAATGATTCGATGACCACCATCAGTGACGTGCGAGCATCGGGACTCCTTCTTTCAGAGCAGGACTGGGACTCTCGCGCATTCCTCGATTCGAACTTGAAACCTGCGAAGTACTACTACGCCATTTTGCTTCTTCACCAGGGACGTGTGGGAGATCGCATGGAAGAGGGACGGAACTATCTGCCTCTGCCGGCACAGATTCGCTCAACGGAGCCTGAGAAGATAGACAAGCCCGAAGTGAAGCCAGACACCAAACCGGAGAAAGTGGATACGAAGCCTGAGAAGGTGGACACAAAGCCAGAAGTGCACAAGATAGAGCCAGCGGCTGGAGATTCGGACATCAACGCTATTCTGGCCCGCACATTCGAGCGAAACCGCTACGAAGCGTGCATCCAGGAGCTCCAGCCGTTCCGTTCAGCGCCGTATCCGGATGCGACCAGGGCTCGTGCGTTGCTTTACACAGGGATCAGTTATTACAAACTCGGACAATACAGGACTGCGAGGCGCTACTTTATTGATCCGGTTGTGCGGAAGGAACTTCCGGACAGATCTACTTTCTGGAATAAGAGGAGCCTCGAGAGACTGCCATGAGTAATTCGATGAATGATATTCAAAAACTAATTCTTGCAGGTGGGTTCCTGCTACTGACCGGAGGGATTGCCCTCTTGACCTGGGAGCGATTCGGAAGTGGATACCCGCTTCGCTTTATGGAAGTGGAACGCAATGAAAGCGTAATCGAGAAGGCGGACAGACAGCTCAAAGAAGCGGAAGAATACCTTCGCCAGAATTCCCGCGATTCGTACGCGAAAGCAAAAGCGATCTGCACGGAAGTACTTTCGCGCAATCTCAACGATCGCATCAATCAGATCGCGCGCTATGAACTTGCAGAGGCACTTGAGAAGTTAGACGACAACGCAGCGGCCCTGGAACATTACAGAGCGCTCAAGCAGGATCAGGATAAGATCCAGAGCCAGGAACTGCGCGACAAAGTGGACTATTCTCTGGGACGCCTTCTTCTCGTGATCAATCATGAGGTAGAGGGCAGGTCTCTGCTTGAATCGTTGCTTGCACGCACCAACGACGGACGTTTGAAATCAAGGATTCATACTGCATTTGGCCAGTTCTATCTGGCAAGAGGGGATCGTCAGAGAGCTCAGGAAAATTTCAACATTGCTCTGAAGTATTTCCCGGAGAACTTGCAAGCGGAAATCGGAAGAACCGGCGCAGTGAACGGTCAGAGAAAGTCTATGTACTATGAGTACTATGATGAATACCTGACTGGCAATGCGAACCTTTCTCCAGACAAGAGAGCGGCTCAGTCAGATCTCAGATTGTCCACATACGAAGCCGGAATTCGCGCTTACAAAGCGGGTAGATATCAGGATGCAGTGGATGCATTCGGGCGCGTTCTCAAAGATGGGCGTGACAACGTGGAAGCAGAGAAGTCTCTATACTGGACCGGCGAAAGTCTCCAGGCCCTGGGTCGCACTCGCGAAGCATACGAAACATACGAAAGAGTCCTTGGAAATGCAACGTCCGTTATGGATCAGGCGGCTCTCATTCGCATGGGAATGATCCTTTACCAGCAGGGTAAACTCCAGGAAGCTCTCACTCGCTTCTATCGCGCATCTGAAAACTATCCAGATGGAGCATACACTTCTCGTGCTCTTGAGTGGAAGAGAGAAACAGAAGCGCAGATTCGCGAACACGACTTCTTGAAAAACTATGATGATAGAAAGAAAGAAGATCCAAAAACAGATACGCGTCCCCAGAGTCGTCTTCTTGAACATGCTGATTCAGAAATTGCAGTAGTGCGCGAAGAAGATCGCGCACGAAATGTGGCAAGCGCAGATACAACTTCGACTGCATCCAGCGAAAACTCTGATGCGGACAAATCTGAAATGATCATAGAAGTAGACGGGAAAGAAATCAAGCTCGCGGAACGGAAACCCCAAGCAGTTCGTAGATAAAAGAAGGGAAATCAGAAATATCCTTTACCTTCTCCATCAACCCATCTGAACCCCGTCCATAGGCAAGAGCCAGTACGGGGTTTTTTGTATGAGTCTTCGTGCTTAGATCTTCCAGGTTTCCGTGATCAGAAGTGATGAGCAGTGTGTCCTCTGGCCTGAGCACTTCGCACAACCCTTTCAAGAAAGATTCAAGAGTGCGAATGGCCCATTCTGCTTCTTCGAACGACTGGTTGTGTCCTGCCTTGTCTGATAGGAAAAATTCATAGATGAGCATGTCGTAGTCGCGGGCCAGCATCCCCGCGTCTCGACCTACTTCCTCCGCGTTTCGCACTGGAAATCTTTCTTTGAGATGAGGAAAGAATCGATGCATCACTTCATGGGTGATGTCCATATAGAGTGCTTTGCGATTTTCGAGGTCGTCTAGATTCTTCAGAGGTTGTCCGGACGCGAGGTGCACATGGGTGGAGGCGCCGGTCAGTCTTGGCTTTCTGGCAATTCGCTCCAGGTAGGCTTCGCTAAAGGCATTCGCCAGAGCTGCCTTCTTGCCTTTGTCTTTCAGCACTTTGATGATGGAATGATCCTGAATCACCCGGATCAGGGTGGGGCCCGGAAATCCAGTCATGTGTCGACCCATCACTTTAGGCCCGTTGACTCCTGTCCAGAGTGCAGTCTGGCCGGTTGCGCTCTGTGGAAGGCCGGGAAAGCCCAGGCTTGCGTCCACAGGCTGGATTACAGTTCCATTCGGCACGTTTGCGAGCGCTTTGCCGCCCAGGGGAGCCAGAAACGATTCAGCAAATCGGGTGAACGGGTTGATATCCGGGTCAGGCTGCCCAAAACCGATGCCGTCGATGAACATATAGAATACCGACATGCTCAGTCAAGATACGATCCGCGTTTCTCTCTGACCAGTGAATTTGATTTACTTGTCGAGTGTATTGCCGATCGTATTCATGTGGCGGACCTGATCGATCCCGGTGCCGAGTTCTGGCAGCAATTTCCGTATCGACGCGGTGCAAAACAGGCGGCTCCTCCCATACGCGATCGGATTTTCAACCCGGAGCTGAAGGCGCTGGCAGACTCAGTGCGATCCCATACAGGGACTCTAGAAAACCTACCCGCGCACAGACTCGATCCGGCTACATATCTCGTGCGACCGGAAAGTGATTTCTGGCCAACGAGCATGAAATTGCTTTCTGCCGCTCATCTTACGGAAGATCATTTCGCGCCAGTGTTGAGTTTGCTGAAAGAGAAGACGGGAGCGGGAGCCGTGGCACTTTTGATGCCAGACGAGCTGGAAGGAGTCTATCGCGTATCTCTGCAGAGTGGTCTGGATCATCTGACTGAGAGAAATCTCATCATTGGTTTTAGAGACAATTTCCTGGATGAGGATGCGCCATGGCAGACTCTTTCCTATTCAGATCATCTCAAACAAAACTTTCATTATCGCAAAAGATTCTCAAGCGACTTTCTGGCGGATTATCCGTTCGCTGTGTTCTATCATTTCCCAACCCTCGATACTTCCTGTTTTTGCGCGTGTTTCTTCCCGGACGAGAAAAGCGGAAGCAGAATCGATCATGACTGGGTTCTTGCATTTTTGAATTCTATCTATCCGCCTATTCTAAAATTTTCGCACGCTCGTTTGAATCCTGAGAGCGCAAGCGAAGATCCAACTTTGAAGTTTATGAAGCTGGTGAAGAGATTCAGTCACACTGGAAAGGATCGATTTTTCGTAACACACGTGACTCTGTCTGACACCTCGGCGCTTTCAGAGGACCATCCGTTTCTAGGTCGCTTTAGAGAATTTTGCACATCGCATTCTCTTGCAGACAGAATCGTGATTCTTTCCCCATTTCATGTGTTGCTTCTTCACTTCTCAGACAATGTGGACGGGCCTCGCTACCTGCTGCAGAACCTGGCCCTCGAATGGGGGATCAAAGCGGAATTCAGAACCACTGAATACCCGGCGGAAGAATCTAATCTATACAACTTGATGCTTGGTTGATGTTCGCATGTGCGCGCGGCTCCTGAGTTTGTTTCTTTCCGCCCTGCTGCTGGCCTGTGTGCCAGGAGAGATCAAAGCGGAGAAAGCGAGAGTCGCCATAGACAGCGGAATGACTTTCGCGAAGAAAGGCGACTGGAAGCACGCAAGAGATCAGTTCAGGAAGGCACTTGTGGCGGAGCCCTACAATGACGAGGCTGCGTTTCGCCTGGCACAGAGCCTGATTCATTTGCACGAGAATGCATCCACACTCAGGGAAGCCCGCAGACTCCTGGATGCATCTGTGGAAAAAAACGACCAGGTGTTCGGACCAAAGCCGACGGACGACCTGACCACTCGAAAACCGCCCGTACCTGCTCTGGCCATTCGTCTATTCTACCTGGGCCTGGCGCGCTGGGGCCTCGACGACAGAACCGGAGCGCTTTCTGCCTTTGAAAGAGCCCTGCGCGCAGACCCATCCTTACAGGAAGCCGCCTACAACCGCGTATCGATCCTGCTCGAGCTGGGGCGGGATGGGGAGGCCGTACTTGAGGAGACAGAATCCCTGAAAAAGGCCCAGAAACCGGCGAAATAGTTGACTGTGCATCCAGTTCTGCCGTAATTGAGATCAAGATTAGCACTCGGCATAGGAGAGTGCTAATGTGGGCTTATGGCTGAATTGATCAGAGTGGATATGGATTCAGGCGACGATATGACCCTCAGGCAGAAGGAAATCCTGAAGCTTGTGGTGGCAGGCTACGTGCGCACGGAGCTTCCCATTAGCAGCGCCTACATTACAGAGAACTACCAGATCGGTCTATCCTCTGCGACGGTTCGTTCTATCTTTTCGGATCTGGAGCAGAAGGGGTATCTGTATTCTCCTCATAGAAGTGCGGGCAGAATCCCCACTGAAAAAGGTTACAGACTCTTTGCCGGAAGCTTGCCTGACTTGATCACTCTTCCGGATGAAGAGAGAAAGCTCATCCAGGAAGAGTACCTGAGGCGAGAGTTTCAAATCCATGAAATCCTCGCGGCGACTTCTAAGATTCTATCGATGTTGACTGATTTCGCAGGCGTCGTTGTGGCACCTGAGCCGGCAAAGACAGTTCTCAAGCATGTGGAACTGATCGATATGGGTCAGGACGAAATCCTGATCGTTCTGGTCACAAGATCTGGAACAGTGTTCAACAAAACCATGTATGTGGAAGATAGAATTCCGCCTGACGTTCTGCACAGAATATCGCGTTACCTCAATGATATGTTCAAGGGACTTGATCTTCTGGAAATCCAGGAAAAGCTCCGCGATGAAACAGATGTGCGAAATGACCTCTATCAGTACTTCCCGGTGGTGGCGCGTTCCATTCTTGCGAACTTCGATCTGGTCAGTCAGTCGGATCTGATCTATACTTCTGGCGTAGAAAAACTCATGGCGAGAGTGGGACGCGATCGCGCGGATTCTCTGGAGATACTTGGTTCTCTCTATGAGCAGGGAAATGCGATTCGCGGAATTTTTTCGCAGAGCATTCCTATGGAAGATATTTTAGTCAGCGTGGAAGGAGACCGTGATCCGCGTCTGGGCGGGCTTACGGTCATTACTGCAAGTTATAAAATGGGAGAAAAACGAATCGGGTCTCTGGGTGTGGTTGGTCCAAACAGAATGGATTACGTTCGAGTAGTAAGCGTGGTGGAATACATCCGCAGACTCCTGTCCAGCATGATTACCAGGATGAGCAATTGATATGGAGAATGAAGTAATGGAAGAAACGCAAAACGAAGAAACTCTGGAAGGCGTGGATGTTGCTGCCGGTTCGCCGGATCAAAAAGAACAGCCAGCGTCTGAAAGCGGAAGCGTGAATCTGGAGCTTGAGAAAGCAAAAGCGGAAGCTATGGACATGCGCGATTCCTGGAATCGCGAACGTGCTGAGTTCCAGAACTACAAAAAGCGTATGATCCATGAGATGGGCCGCGCTCGTTCGCAGGCTGTAAAGAGCTTCGTAAGCGGACTACTTCCTGTGATTGACAATTTGAACCAGGTCCTTCTTGCGAAATCAGAAGATCCGGCTGTGAAGAATTTCGTGATCGGCGTGGAAATGATTCGAAGTGAATTTCTCAAAGTGCTGAACAAAGAGAATATTCAGTCTTTTCGTCCTCTGGATCAGGCATTTGATCCAATGCGAATGGAAGCAGTCGCACTTGATGAGAGCGAAAGTGTAGATTCTCCAAAAGTGGTCGAAGTATACGAAGATGGTTATTCTTTAACGATAGACGGTCAGGAAGAGTTGCTTCGTCCGGCGCGAGTCAGAGTGCTCAAGCCTGCGAAGAAGAAAGAAGAGGCAAATGAAAATGCTTGAACAGTTTAGAAATTTTGTTAATATAAGCGAGCAATCGCGCAATTATTGAGAGGAGAAAGGAAATGGCAAAAGACAAAATCATTGGAATCGACCTGGGTACAACCAACTCATGCGTCGCAATCATGGAAGGCGGTGAACCAATCGTCATTCAAAACGCGGAAGGATCTCGTACAACGCCGTCTATCGTCGGTTTTACTGACAAAGAGGCAAGGCTGGTGGGTCAGGTGGCAAAAAACCAGGCCATCACCAACCCGACTAACACTGTGCGTTCCATCAAACGCTTCATGGGAAGACGTTTCTCTGAAGTTCAGGATGAAATGAAGGTTGTCCCTTATAAAGTAATTCGCTCTGGAACAGACGGGATCAAAGTAGAAACAGACCAGGGTTCTTTTACACCCCAGGAAGTTTCTGCGATCATTCTGCAGAAGATGAAGAAGACTGCAGAGGAATACCTGGGTCATCCAGTTACAAAAGCTGTGATCACGGTTCCTGCTTACTTCAATGATGAGCAGCGTCAGGCTACCAAGGATGCAGGAAGAATTGCAGGCCTGGAAGTAGAACGCATCATCAACGAACCAACTGCGGCCGCTCTCGCCTATGGTCTTGATAAGAAGACCAAGAACATGAAGATTGCAGTGTATGACCTGGGCGGTGGAACGTTCGACGTATCCATTCTCGAACTTGGAGAAGGCGTATTCGAAGTAAAGTCTACCAACGGGGACACTCACCTGGGCGGTGACGACTTTGATCAGGCCATCATGCAATGGATGATGGACGAATTCAAAAAAGAGAGCGGAATCGATATCTCAAAAGATAGAATGGCTCTGCAGCGATTGAAAGAGGCTGCTGAAAAAGCAAAGATTGAACTGTCTGGAACTCTCCAGTCACAGATCAACATTCCATTCATCACTGCAGATGCAAGCGGTCCTCGTCATATGAACATGACTCTGAGCCGCGCGAAGTTTGATCAGCTCACCAAGTCTCTTGTAGAAAGAACTCGCATGCCTTGCGAAAACGCAATCAAGGATGCAGGCCTCTCTGCGAAGGAAATTGACGAAGTGATTCTTGTGGGCGGCTCCACTCGTATCCCTGCTGTTCAGGAACTGGTAAAGCAGCTTTTTGGAAAAGAGCCAAATCGCTCTGTGAACCCGGATGAAGTAGTGGCTGTTGGTGCAGCAATCCAGGGTGGGGTACTCGCAGGAGAAGTAACAGATGTGCTTTTACTCGATGTTACTCCGCTTTCTCTGGGCATTGAAACTCTGGGTGGAGTGTTCACTCGCCTCATAGAGAGAAACACTACTATCCCGACTCGCAAGTCTCAGATCTTCTCTACTGCGGCTGACAACCAGACTGCTGTGTCCGTGCATGTAATGCAGGGCGAAAGAGAGATGGCAAAAGACAACAGAACGCTCGCGCGTTTCGACCTCCTTGGCATTCCACCTGCACCACGCGGTGTGCCGCAGATTGAAGTGACCTTTGACATTGATGCAAACGGCATCGTGCATGTGTCTGCAAAAGATCTCGGAACAGGCAAAGAGCATAAGATTCGCGTGGAGACAACCAGCGGTTTGACAGAAGACGAAATCAAAAAGATGGTTCAGGAAGCGCAGGAGAACGAAGCTCGCGACAAAGAACAGCGCAAGCTGGTAGAAGCGAAGAATGAAGCAGACTCTCTGACATATTCTCTGGAGCGCGCGCTCCAGGATGCAGGCGACAAAGTGAATCCTGCAGACAAAGCGGCTGCGGAAGATCTAATCAAACGCACTCGCGAAGCACTCGAATCTGGAGACGCTGAAAGAATCTTCCAGGCAAGAGACGAGATTTCAAAAGGATCCATGGATCTTGGCCAGAAAATCTACGCTGCTTCCCAGCAGCCTGGAGCAGAAGGTGGTCCAGGTCCTGGTGCTCAGGCAGGCGGGCAGCCTGGCGGCGAAGAGCGCGGAGAGAAGGTTGTCGACGCAGACTACACTGTAGTAGACGAAGACAAGAAGTAATTCGGAGGAACAATGGCGGATCGCGACTACTATGAAATTCTGGGCGTAGCCCGGACGGCGA
>JAIBBM010000068.1 GCA_019694685.1 Leptospirales bacterium | reverse complement strand
CAGCACAACAAGTTCGCGGTCGTGGACAGCAAGTATGTTTTCATGGGAACGGGAAACTACACTGACTCCGATTTAATGCGAAACAACAACAACTTCATGGTGATGGAAAGCGATACTCTGGCGCGCGAGTATACGCGCGAATTCGAACAAATGTTTTATGGCAAGTTCGCGGGGGCAAAACTCGCCCCCACACACCCGCAAAGACAGCATTACGTGAACCTCACTCCTATCGAACTCTATTTCTCTCCTTATGATGGAGATGAAGCAATCAAACGCATGGTGCAGCTGATCGACGGCGCGAAAGTGCAGATTCAATTCATGATCTTCGCATACACTCACGATGAGATTTCCGCCGCCATGATCCGAGCGGCGAGGCGCGGAGTTCTGGTGCGCGGCGTTCATGACCTCACATTCATTCGCGGAACTTCAGAGGAAGCGCCCCGACTCTATTCTGCGGGAGTGTGGATGTCCACCGGGCCGTTCAACCGCGAAGATGGAAATGAGAACACGTCCGTCATTGGTGTGGCAGCGCACGGCGGCAAGCTTCACGCCAAAACCCTGATCATTGACGGGAATATCGTCTGCACAGGATCATTCAACTGGTCCACAAATGCCGTGGAAAACAACGACGAAAACCTCCTGGTAGTGCAGTCTCCATACGTTGCAGCAGAACTTCAGCAGCAATGGGAAGCAGTCTGGGCTGTTTCTCATCCAATTACAAATCAACTTTCTCATCCAAGCGGTGAGCCTGCTTCCCCTGGAGATGTTGTGATTTCAGAGGTAATGTGGGCGGGTTCTTACGACTCAAGCGGCGTATACACAAACGATGATGACTGGATAGAGCTTCGCAACATGACCAATCATTCGATTGATCTTTCCCACTGGTCTCTTGCCTGGGATACAAAGGATACATACAACTATCCAATTCCCGATGAATTTAACTGGTTTGAAGACAGCGTCAATACCCGCCACAGAAGCCTGGGAAAGCTCGTAATTCCGGCTAACGGTTATTTTCTCTTGAAAAATGCCAACGGTGCAATTGCAACGGGGGTGGAAGACAACAAACTGTCCGGCACAAAGAACTTCAGTCTGGATTCAGGCTCTTTCAAACTCAAGCTGTACGATCTAACCATGCGCCTGATTGATGAAGCCGGAGATGGAGACCCGCCATTGTCAGGCAAACAGGATGGAATCAACAAACGCGCATTCAGCATGGAGCGTTTCTTCTATCCAACAGGGCATCCACTGGCGGGTAAACCTCTGCCGGGATCAGCGATTGGTTCCTGGTATACAAGCAATGGGAACAATCTGACCGCACCTGGTTCTCTGGCTGGCACGGGACAATTGGACTCTGCTTTCAAATTTTGCGACGCAACCAATACTCAGTGTACCATTGGCACACCCAATACTTCAGGAAACGGCAGTGCTTCTTCATCGCAGGCGTTCGGTGCCATCAACAACGTTCAAAATGTGCCGATAGACGCTTACTCTACTTCCACCACGACTGCAGTCATCCAGATGAGATGGGGAATGGCTGCCGTTCCATTCGTGAACTGCGCTGCAGGTTGCGGAAGTATATGCTCGAGCACGCAACTCGATCCAAATGATCCTTCTAAGATTTTGATTACAACTGCTTCCCCGCAAACGGCTACATGCACTCTGACTGTGGCAGGTGGAACGGCAGACGTATCCAATCCTGCGGGCGGCGGATTTGCGGCAGGGGGCACCATCAGTTTTGACGGACAGTATTCGAATCGTGCTCAGGTTCAAATAGATCGAGTGCATCCAACGTGCGCTTCGAGCGAAGATAGAGTGATCATTCGCGCACTCAGTACGGGCACTGTACACAGACTTGGAATTTACTATTATGATTCTTTTTCGCCCAATCCAGTTCTACTGTATCGCATGCATGATGTTCCCATCAATGCGGGCGAATACATCATGGTTACATTGGATCGTCCCAATGATACCTCGGAAGATTTGTTGCTTGGTTCAAGTCCAACCTACGCAATCAATACTGCGGGCGGTCCTATCGGATGTGGAGGAGCATTTCCTGCGGGACTCGCGGAGGCTACCACATACGAAGTGTATTCATCGACTGCCGGCATTTCCTCTACAGACGGCCTGATCTTTGTTTCCTATGATCTAGATGCGCTTCCCATGGACGTTATGTGCTATTCGAATCGCGACGGAGATATGGCATCTGGCCTAATGACCGGTGGGATGCGTGATGTATTTCGGTGGGGAACATCTGTTTACAATCTAGCTGCGTTTCCAGTGGACACAGCCAATGACTACGATGTCCAGAATAGCTGCGCGTTTTACACGGGATCCGGTTCGAATAACTACGTGGCTCGCACTCCTACGGGAACGGACACAAACAGAGGTTCGGACTTTCAGCAGTTTTAGGAATTCATATGAAAAAAGTACTGCTGGTTATTTTTTGTATCGCATTTGCAATCACCTGCAATCCAAAGCAGCCGGATGATTCGAGCACTCTTGCCATACTCGCGATTCTCATTGCCACAGGTGTCATCAAACCGGCTCGCATCAACACTCCAGGCGGGACGGGAGATCCTGGCGGAGGGGACGGTCTTCATTTGTTGAAAGGATCGTGTCATCTGGATCAGAGTTGCCTGGTTCCGCGCTTGATGACAGATGCTTCTGTAGAATGTAGCGCGCGTGGCGGATCCTACAGCGAGGAGCCGTGTGACTGCGAAGCAACTACCTGTGATTGGTTGAATTAAGCTTTCTGGACGCCTTTAGGTGCAAGTACCACGCGGTTCTTGTAAAAACCGCAGGACGGGCAAACGCGGTGAGGCATGATGAATGCACCGCAGCTCTTGCAGGCTACCAGGTTTGGCTTACCGATTGCATGGTGCGCCCGGCGCTGACGCTTTTTCTGGAGAGATGTCTTCCGCTTTGGTAAGGCCATGAACCAGACTTGCAAGAGAGCCCTGTGCGGGCAACCTTTTTCGCGAGCATGCTTGACAGCGTGCCGCCCGCGCAAATCCCAATCGTAATGTCCCTTTCAGAACAACTCAAGAAAATAGAAGTAAACGCTCGAAATGGTCTGGCGGGTGCCGCAGATCTGGCAGCCCTGGACGCCTGGCATGCGGATTATCTCAGTAAAAAAGGCAGTCTCACAGAGATTCTAAAGGGACTCAAGGATCTTTCCCCTGACGAAAAGCGAAGCACGGGCGCTCTGGCAAATACAGTCCGCGAGGCGCTTGAGTCTGCGTTTTTGGCGCGCAAACGCGAAATTTCTCAGGCAGAAATCAATGAGCGCCTGAAAAGTGAAACATACGATGCGCTCAGACCCAGATCTTCTCATCGCGGACACCTCCATCCTCTCACCCAGATTACAGAAGAACTCGAAGACCTGTTTTCTTTCATGGGCTTTACCATCCTCGATGGGCCCGAAGTAGAAACGGATGAAAACAACTTTGGCAAATTGAATTTCTCAGACGATCATCCGGCGCGCGATATGCAGGATACGATCTGGACTGCCCAGGAGGGTGTACTTCTTCGCACTCACACCTCTTCCGTACAGGTGAGGGCCATGCAGATTCTAAAGCCGCCGTTTCGCATTCTGGCGCCAGGGCGTTGCTTCAGATACGAAGAGACAGACGCTTCGCATGAAAACACATTCAATCAGGCAGAAGGCATGATGATCGGTGAAAACCTTTCGGTTGCGAATTTGATTCATGTGATGAAAACGTTTCTGTCTTCCTTCTTTGAGCGCGAAGTCACAGTGCGCTTGCGTCCTGGATACTTTCCGTTTGTGGAACCGGGCTTCGAGCTGGACATTCAGTGCCTGGTCTGTGGCGGACCTGGTTGTCCTGTGTGCAAACACAGCGGCTGGGTGGAGCTTCTTCCATGTGGTATGGTGCATCCAAACGTTCTTCGTCAGGGTGGGCTCAATCCTGAGAAATGGAACGGTTTTGCTTTTGGTCTGGGGCTTTCGCGGCTTGTGATGATGCGATACGGAATCGAGGATATTCGTCACTTCATGTCCGGCAATCTACGCTTCCTGGAACAATTTCCAGCCTAATCGAGTAACACAATGAAACTTTCATATAACTGGCTCAATGACTACGTCGATCTTAAATCCATTGATATCAAGGATCTGATCAATCGCCTAACACTTGCTACATGCGAAGTGGAAGAGGTGACGGATGCATTCCCTGGAATCGCTCAGCTCATCATCGCTCGCATTGTAAGTTGCGAGAAGCACCCGCAGGCAGACCGTCTTCAGATCTGCCAGGTTGATGCCGGAAAATTTCAGGGCAAAATTGTATGCGGAGCGCCCAACGCCCGTCCGGGAATTCTGGTTCCGTTTGCTCCTGTGGGTGCTACTCTTCCTGGAAAAGACGGAAAAGGAATGACCATTGGAAAAGCAAACATCCGCGGAGTGGAGTCGCACGGGATGCTTGCAAGTGCGGCCGAAATGGGACTGGATCGGATTTTTGCAGGAGAAGGCCTCCTTGAACTGACTGACATTCCAGGGGCTCTTGCCGGGCATTCGCTTACTTCTATTTTTCCGGCGGACCTTGTCATCACCATCGACAACAAATCCATTACGAATCGCCCGGATCTGTGGTGCCATTTTGGATTTGCTCGCGAAATCGCAGCCATCTATAAGAAGAAGATCAAGTTTCATCCACTGGATCGAAAACTCACCTTCAAGCCTTCTAAGCTTTCGAAGAAAATCCTGGTGGAGAAGGGATCTGCTCTCGCTTATTTTGGGGCCGTGTGCGAAGGCACACGCGTCCTTGAAACTCCGGTATGGATGAAGCTTCGACTTGGAGCGGTCGGACAAAAATCAATCAACAACATTGTAGACGCTTCGAACTATGCGATGCTTGAACTCGCACAGCCAAACCACACATTCGATCTAAACACTCTCAAACAGAACACGGTTACTGTTGCACTTTCCGATTCAAAATCACCCGACTTCAAAACACTCGATGGAGAATCGCGCAAACTTCCGCCCGGCACAGTTCTCATCTTTGACGGTGATAAGAAAGCAGGAAAGTCACCTCTCGCAGTGGCTCTTGGTGGAATCATGGGAGGGGAACATTCAGCGATTCAACCCGACACAGGAACCATCTTCATAGAATCTGCTACTTTTCCGCGAGAGCTCATCCGTCGCACTCTCAAGAAAATTGATCTTCGCACAGATTCTGCCATGCGATTTGAGAAGGGCCAGGACCCGGCGAAAGCAAAGCCTACTATATACAGAATCGCAGAACTACTGCGCGAAACCTGTCCCGATTTGAAACTGGGCCCTGTTACCGGACAGAGTGTCCTTCCCAAAAAGAGCAAGATCAAAGTGACCACTTCCTTTCTTCAGGCTAGACTTGGATTTGCAGTCACTTCAAAAGAGATTTCAACAACTCTCACATGGCTCGGGTATGATGTGAAATCGGACAAGACTGGAAAGACTTTTCAGATCACAGCGCCCACGTATCGCTCTCAGTACGACATCACCATCCCGGAAGATATCGTGGAAGAATTGGGAAGGGTGCACGGCTATGATCATATAGCACCTGTGCCGCCTGTCGTGCCTGTTCTTGCGCGATCTCTCGATCATGCGCGGCTTCTCGAACGTCGAATGAAGAGGCTCCTTGCAGACGCTGGTTTCAGTGAAACATTGAATTACTCTTTTGTGAAAGAGGAAGACAACTTGCTTTTTGGGAAGCAGGGCCTTGCACTCCTCAATCCTCTCGCAGGCCTCAGTCACATGCGGCTCAGTTTGATTCCAGGAGTGCTCCATCATCTGGCGGCGAATCAGGACCGTTATGCGGAAGTGAGACTCTTTGAATTCGGGCGAGTATATGACCCGACCGCCAAAAGCTCAGCGTTCTTGCATTCTGCCGGGCCGGCCCATGAAGAAAAGCGAATTTGCGTGGCCATGATTACGGATAAGATAGATGCATCCGCGCAGGAAGAATCCTTTGCATGGTTTCGCGAGACTGTGCGCGAAATGGCCGGAGCATCGGCGCGCCAATTGGACACTGCATTGCCCGCTAAAAAAGATTCCTGGGGAATCGCTTCTTCCGTTTCGTCTCTGTTTCATCCTTCCTGCCAGGTAGTTTTGAAATGCGATGGGGAGGCAGTGGGATTCATTGGAATGCTTCATCCTGTGCTGGCCGAACGGTTTGGAATTCGCCGGACCGTGCTTGTAGCTGAGATTTCTTTTGATTTAATCGCTGGCGAAAAGAAGAGAGCTTCTTACAAACCACCCTCCGTATATCCTGACTCTGTTTTCGAAGTCACTGTCATACTAGAGGAAGCAGAAACAACCAGAAGGCCCGTGGATGTTGTAATGAATCTGGGCGCACCTGAAATTCATTCTATGGAGCTCACCACGATTTACAGAGGCGCACCGATCGCAGAAGGAAAGAAGGCTGCGAGTTACAAAATTCGCTGCAGAAAAGCAGATGGTACCATCACTGCGGAAGAATGGCGTCCCATTTTTGAAAGGGTGATTGACGGAATTGAAGGCGCAGGAATGCCTCTTCGCAGATAAAGACTCAGAGCTTTCGCATTACCAGAAGAGTGTAATCATCGTCTGGTTTTTTTGCGAAATCTCTTACTGCGTGGATGATCTGATCCACAACTGCCTGCGGACTTGATTTTCTGTGATCACGAACGAGCTGGATGAGTCTTGCAGGTCCAAACATTTCATCTTGCGCGTTTGTGGCTTCTGTGATTCCATCCGTGAACAGCACCAGCATGTCACCGCTCGAGAATTCTATTTCTTCATCCACCAGTGCTTCTCCAATGTCATCTGCGATTCCAAGCCATGTGCCACTCGTGGGAAGAGATTCAATTAGATCTGTACTTGAACGATAAATCAAAAGATCCTGATGTTTGCCTGCGTATGCGAGTTTGTCTTCGTTGATTCGAATGGCGCTGATAGTCATATAACGATCCGCGCCCAGTCTGTTAATATTTTCGCGTAGAACTCTGTTTACGCTCGAAAGGATAGAAGCTGGATTGGCATCCTGGTTTTTGTGAACCAGGGATTTGATGCTGGTCTGTGTCATCATCATGATCAGTCCAGACTCTACTCCGTGCCCCGATACGTCTCCAATCAGCAACCATTGCCCCGCGTCCGTTTCAATGACGTCGTAATAATCTCCACCCACTTCATCTGCTGGCACCATTGTGGCTGCAATTTCGAGCCCGCGAAGGGTGGGTGCGGACGGAAGCAGTGACATCTGGATGCGGCGCGCCACATCGAGCTCTGCTGACATCCTTACATTTTCTTTTGCGAGGCGTTCTTGTTCCGCTGCTTTTTCGTGAAGGATGGCGGTTTCAATGGCGATAGCAGCCTGTCCCGCAAACGTTAGTAGAATTCTTTCATCTGCGTGCGCAAAATGTCCGCCTGTCTTCTTGTTGATCACCTGAATTGTGCCAATGATCCTATCGCGCGCGCGCAGTGGAATGCAGAGATAGGAGCGCGTTACTTTTCCGGTTAGTTCATCCACTGCACGATAGAAGCGAGTGTCTTTCTGTATGTTCGCTGTATTGACTATTTCACCGGACTGAGCGACATAACCGGCAATGCCTTTGCCCATTGGGATGCGGATGGCTTCAAGCTGCTGACGATCCGGATCAGTTGTGGCTGCGAATTCCAGATCTCCTGCATCGGTTACCAGAAAGATCGATGCATATTCCGCATCTGTGAGTCTTCCCGCTTCGAGTAGAACAATGTTTTTCACGATGTCCGGATTCAAATCCGAGCTGAAGAGCTGGTTGATGTCCAGCACGACGTTGAGTTTGTATATCTCTTCGATCAAATCTTCGCGAGAGGCGTTCGCGAGAGCTTCGCGCGAAAATATTTTACCGCTGGTTTCCAAAATCCATTGACATTGTTTAAAAAAACGTAAGGGTTGGCAACTGCATAACGGCGCTCTCAGGCGATTAAACATGCCAACGATCAAGAACGACACTTTGACTACCGAGATAAAACCCGACTGGGGTGAAATCGATCACGTGCGAGAGCGTACAGAGACCTTCCTCAAAAGCTGCGGGTTTTCGGACGACATAATCCATGCTTTGCAGATGGTATCGAGTGAGCTCGTTGAGAACGCCGTCAAATACGGAGATTTTTCGGCGGGCGGAAATCAGAAGATCACTCACTCAGTCGACGTGCGCGACGGAAGAATCACTGTGGAAGTAAAAAATCCAGTCAAGCCCTCGGATGAAGATCATCTCGATCGTCTGGATTCCCAGATTCAATGGATCCGCGGTTTTCAAAATCCTTTTGAAGCATACGTAGAAAAACTCAAAGAAGTCTCCGCCAAGATGCTCGCCGCGGGAGAGAGCGGACTAGGGCTAGTGCGAATCGCATACGAAGGTCAGTCGATTCTGGACTTCTACGTGGATGATCACAACATACTCGCCGTATCCGCGGTGCTTGAGTACAAATAGATAGTGGGGAGCTGGATTCATGAGTGAACCTAAAGTTTTTAGCAGCCAGGCGCTGACCATCAAAGTGCGCGAAGATGGTCCCGGATTCATTCTGGAGTGGACAGGGAAAAGCAACGAAAGAGAGCCAGGGAAATTCATCACGCCCATCCTCACTGAAATCATGGAGAAGGCGGGGCAGAACCCTGTGGTTCTCGATTTCGGAAATCTGGAATATATGAATTCGTCCACCATCACTCCGATCATTCGGATCCTGGACACTGCGAAGAAGAACAAGCAGAAGATCAAGATTCTCTACAAAAAGGCGCTCAAGTGGCAGGACCTGAGCTTCAGCGCGCTGACCATTTTCAAAACTGAAGACGGTCAGATCTCTATTGAGGGTGTGTAAGGTCAATGTCCGCTGCAACAACCTTCGAAGGCGAATTGATTGGCAAAGAACGCCGCATTGAAGTCACCGTGGGCTATGGCTCCCGGTATTCGTTGCTTGCTACCATTCAGAATAACCAGCTCATCCCGTACAACGAACAATTCGATGAGTTGAGCCTGAAGGCGAACGGCAGCAATATATCATTCGGTCCGTGCTTTCTGATCACGGATGACAACATTGGAAAATTCAACGGCAGGATTGTATTCGCACACGATGCGTACAACTTTGATTCTTTTTTCCAGAACACTGCGGCTCCCGGCCTCGAAGGTCATTTTCACAATCTTCCTCTGATTCGTTCGCAGAAAGATCGAATTGAACCTCTCTTCAAAGAATATACTCAGAACTTGCTCTATGATTTGAACGTGCATAAAACGTTCTTTGATGATCTCGATCGTAAGCTTCAGCTTGAAACTGATTCCGTCAGGCGCGCGGCGCAAAATGCAATCATAGAAACAGAAGGGCGCAAGTTCCTGCGTTTCTTTGATCAAAGCATTGATGATCTACAGAAGATCGTGAAGAATTTTTCCAAAGAAGAGAATGAGCGGCATGGCTTCTATTTTCGCCGCATGGTCTGGCATCTGATTTTGACGTCTGACTTTCTGGCTCGAACCAACATCAAACCTCGTGGATACCAGGGCGATTCAGAGATGATGCGCATGACGTATGTCAATGACTACGAAGGCAGCTCCATTTTTGGCAAACTCCTGCACAAGCACCCGATTGAGACGGCAGCCGCGCAGGCAGTGCGCAATCGTCGCAAATATATACCTGAAATTCTCCATGAAACTCTGGGACATTTCCCAAAAACCGGGAAGCACGCTTTTAGAATCATGTCGATTGCATGCGGCCCTGCATGGGAAATGCAGGATGTTTTCGCTGGATCAGACAGCTTTGACCGTTTTCACCTGACTCTCCTGGATCAGGATGTGGAAGCTCTCGGAGAAGCGGCCTCTGCCATTTCTGCTGTGGAGAAAGCTCGAGGTCTCAAGACTCGCGTGGATTATTTGAATGAATCTGTGCGAACCATGCTTCGCACGCCAAAGCTTCAGGACAAATGGGGCCAGCATCATTTCATCTATTCTATGGGCCTCTTTGACTACTTGACCGGCCCTGTGGCAAAAGCGGTGATCAAGAAGATCTTCGAATTGCTGAAGCCAGGCGGGACCATGATCATTGGGAACTACCATGTGGACAATCCAACCAAAACCTACATGGACTACTGGATGGACTGGGTTCTCTTCTATAGAACGGAAACTGAAATTCTATCTTTGCTTGCGGATGAGCCAAAAGCGGAAGCATCCGTCACATTTGAAGATTCAAGAAGTCAGATGTTTCTCCATGTTCGCAAGAAAGCATGAAGTTTCTCAAAAGATTCATCGTTCCAAATCCACAGCTTACGCCAGAGCATGAAGCTCTTTTTCACGAAGAGACTCTGAGTAGCGCGAGGAATTCCCTTCAGTTTGTTTGCTTTGCCGCGGGAACGCTCTATCCCATTTTCGGTGTACTCGACTACATTTCATTTCCCGATCGATACCTGGGTCTCGTATTCATTCGCTGCATCGTAGTTCCGTTTGTTTTTCTGACTCTTGGTTTAACGTTCGTCGATCGTCTTCGCCCTTACCAGAACTGGTTTGGGATTGGATTGTTTCAGGTTCTGGCCCTGGGCATCATTGCGATGACCTGGTTTACGGGTGGAAAAACAAGTCCATACTATGCGGGCATCATTCTTGTCCTTCTCACTCAGATCGTCGCCATGCCATGGAGACTTCGCATGGTTTTCGCCAACAGCTTTGGAGTCTGGGGCATTTATACGATTTCTGTGATCTTGCTAGACTGGATCAATGAAGCCAATTCGAGCGAAGCAGACTGGCGACTCTTCATTGGGAACAACTTCTTTTTGATCGGGACAATCCTCATTGGATCTGTCTGGTCCGGCATCAGCTTTCGTCTGCGCAAGGTTGTGTTTCTCAACCGAGCTCAACTTGCTCTGGAAAAAGAAAAAAGCGAAGAGCTTCTGCGAAATACTCTTCCAGATTTTGTGATCGAAGAGTTGAAGAGAAACGGAAGTGTTCATCCAAGAAGACTGGATTGCACTGTCCTGTTTACTGACTTCGCGGGTTTCACAAAGATTTCTGAGAAGATGGAGCCCGAAGACGTCCTTCTCGAACTCGATCGGTCCTTTGAATACTTCGATACCATATGCGAAAAGTTTGGAATGGATAAGATCAAGACGATCGGGGACTCTTATATGTGCGCGGCCGGTGTGGATGCGGCAGGAAAGCGCCATGCGATTGTGGCTGCCCTCACTGCCATTGAGTTTCGCAGCTACATGAATATGATGAAGCAGATCAAGATGGCCGTGAATGAAGAATACTGGCAAATTCGAATCGGCATTCATTCCGGCCCGGTCGTGGGGGGCATCGTAGGTAAGTTCCGGTATGCCTACGACATATGGGGGGATACGGTGAACACCGCATCGCGCATGGAAAGCTCTGGAATTATAGGTGAAATCAACATTTCGCAGGATACCAACTCTCTCCTGCAGGAATACTTCGTAACCCACTCCAGGGGGCTGGTCAATGCGAAGGGGAAGGGGGAGCTGGAGATGTTCACCCTGGACTCGATTCGCCCGGAATTCGCGGACGACGAAGCCGGCCGAACCCCCAATGCGAAGCTCTTATCGTTGATTGACATTTCCTGAGAGCCCCTTCATCCTGCCCTGCAGGGGGACGATATCTGAAACATGAGCACGCCGGCAGCCGATGTGAACTCGATTACCGAGTTCAGGCCCTATCTTAACGCAATCATCCATTCGTGGCTCAAGATCATGACTGCGCTGGGCTACACCCTGGTGCCTCTGTTCTTTGTCCTGGACATATTTGTCATTCCCAAAGAGCATTCGGACCTTCTGCCGCGCTTTGCGATCTATCGCGCCATTGTCACAGCGTTCATCATCGCGCAATCGATCGTCATTCATCGCACAAAGCCTTCTAACTATTCGTTCATCCATGGCTACGTCTTTACTGTCTCTGTCAGTATGGTCATCGTGATGATGACTCGCGACCTGGGCGGTTTCAATGCGCCGTATTACGCGGGCCTCAATCTGGTCATCATTGCAGCCAACATGCTCATGCCCTGGCATGCAAAGCATTCTGCCATCAACGGACTTCTGACAGTGGGCATGTATGTGCTGGTCAATTCCTTCTTCGGTGGCCCGTTTACCTGGAACATATTGATAAACAATCTTTACTTTCTCTTTGGGACAGTGATCATTGTCGCCGCGATCAACTTCGTAAAGCACAACCTCATCAAGAAAGAGTTTCAGGGACGTCAGGAACTGCGCCTGGCAAGAGATGCGTTGTGGGGAGAGATGGAAATCGCCAAGCGAATCCAGACGGCACTCCTTCCTCCGGATCATGGCATCTCAGGATACGAAATTGCAGCAGTCATGGTTCCTGCAGATGAAGTGGGCGGAGATTATTACGACATTCTCGACTTCGGGGATAAGAAGTGGATCACAATTGGAGACGTGTCCGGTCATGGAGTGGAATCAGGTCTCATCATGATGATGACGCAAACCAGTGTGAAGTCCATGGTAAGCAATGATCCCATGGCAAGTCCGGCGGCTGTTCTCAGTCACGTGAATACTGTTCTCAAGGAGAACATATCGCGTCTGGGTGCGGATCGTTACATGACGATTTCTGCTCTTTCTTTGAACGGAAAGACAATGGTAGTGGCAGGAAAGCATCAGGACATTTTCATTTATCGCAAAAAGTCCAGGCACATTGAGACAGTACACACACACGGTGCATGGATTGGAATTCTGGACGACATTACTGATTTCCTTACGGATCAGGAAGTGGCTCTGGATGTGGGAGATATCATTCTACTTTTCACAGATGGAATTACAGAAGCAGAAAACAAAGAAGGCGATATGTTCGGCGAAGAACGTCTGAACGACAAGCTGAATGAATATGCAAACCTTCCTGTCAAAGAAATCATGAACAACATTCTGCGCGATGTAACTGTTTTCCAGGAACGTCAGGCAGACGATATCACTCTGTTGATCATCAAGAAGATCTAGCAACCAGCGGGCAAAAAAAAGCCGGGCTATTGCCCGGCTGCTCTTCGCATTCGTTTAGAACGCTAATTAAACTTTTGGTCCGCCAGGCTGGCCGACTTTTTGTTTTACGAGCGTTGTAAGCTCATCGATTTTTGTGTTGAGGTCGCGGATTCTTTCCTCGCCTACCACTTTCTTTACCTGCTCGAGAACCTGACTGTAGTTCTTCTGGGCTTCTGCCATGAACACATTGAGGTTCTGTTCTGCCTTCGCCTGGACGTCTTTTGCGCTACGCAGGGTGTTTTCAAGGATCTCACGGATCTTGATCGCTGCGTCTGAGTTATCAGCGGCGCCTTTGTTTCTCATATCATTGAAGGTTTTCTCCAGATTGGACACTGCCACTTTGAAGTTCTCTTCGCTGGATTTGAAAAGGCCGATGCCGGCGTTCAGTACGTCTTGAAGGTTTTTTTCGATCATGGTTTTCTCCGATTTGCCGGACATCCTTGGATGTCCTTATGCAGTGCACAATTGATTTAGTGCGCCGCAAAATCAAGTAAAAAACGATCCCGAGGTGCATTTTTTCGGTACGGGAGAGGCCATCCGGGCCCATGATCCCTTTTTTCTTTACAGGGAGCCCAGGGCCGGCAGGATTGTGCCTTTACTAGTTCTGGTGGACATAATTCCGTATGGATAAGGCAAAGCGCGAAAAATTCAAAGAGAAGCTGCTCAAGGCCAAGGCTGAGATCATCAAAGAGCTTGAGGTAGAGCAGGAGTACTTCGTATACAACGATCAGGGAGACCTGGTCGACGTGGCGGACAGCGTCATCAGCAACGAAATACTAAATAAACTTTCAGACATGGACCTGGACAAAGTTCGGCTCATAGACATTGCTCTTGAGAAGATGGAAAAGGGCACGTACGGCGTTTGTGAAGGCACCGGAAAGAATATTCCTGAAGCAAGACTCAATGCGATTCCATGGACTCGCTACACAGTGGAATATGCAGAGCAAATGGAGAAACTGAAGGCTAATTGATGTCAAAGCAGGAGCACGGTAAGTACGGCGAAAGCCAGATCACAGCGCTAAAAGGTCTAGAAGCGGTCCGCAAAAGACCGGGGATGTACATCGGAACGCAGGACGCAACGGGCCTGCACAAGATGGTCTACGAAGTTGTAGATAACTCAGTAGATGAGGCCATGGCCGGTTACGCCAAACACATCATCGTGCGCATGCTTCCGGATGGCGTCATCGAAGTACAGGATGATGGCCGCGGCATTCCAACCGGGATTCACCCAACAGAAAAGATCTCTACGATTGAAGTGGTCATGACTATGCTCCACGCTGGATCCAAGTTTGGAGACGGCGGCTATAAGATTTCTGGCGGTCTTCACGGTGTGGGCGTTTCAGTCGTCAACGCGCTGTCTGAATGGCTGGAAGTAGAAGTTCATCGCGATGGACAAATTCATGTAATGTCATTTGAGCGCGGCAAGGTAAAGAACCCGGCCAAAGTGAAAGGCAAAACAAATCGCACTGGAACCACCACTCGCTTCAAAGCAGACAATACAATCTTCACCACTACAGAATACAAATACGCACTTCTGCATCAACGCCTCGAAGAAATGGCGTACCTCAATGCCGGCCTGAAGATGGAACTGCGCGATGAGCGCAAACAACCGGCAAAGAAAGAAGTATTCGAGTTCGCAGGTGGCATCAAAGAGTTCGTGGCCAGGCATTTGCAGAAAAAGCAAAAGCTTCACAAGCACATCATCGCATTTGAAGGCAAAAACGATAAGCTGATCGGTGAATTCGCCATGGCGTACACTGATTCGCAGAACGAACACATCTTCTGTTTTACAAACGGCATCAACAACAACCTGGGTGGAACACACCTGGAAGGCTTTCGCACTGCTCTGACTCGTACTCTCAACGAATACGTGAAGAAAGATGAATCCATGAAGAAGAAGCTCGGCGGAACTTCTCTTACTGGAGATGACGTGCGCGAAGGTCTTGTGGCTGTGATCTCCGTAAAGGTGCCAGAGCCTCAGTTCAACTCGCAAACAAAAGAGAAACTGGTAAACGCGGAAGTCAAAGGACTCGTGCAGCAGATCGTCGGAGACAAGCTGTCATTGTTCCTGGAAGAAAATCCAGGTGAGATCAAACCAATTCTTGAGAAGTGCGTTCTTTCTTTTCGCGCTCGCGAAGCAGCCCGTAAGGCGCGCGAACTTGTAACCAAGCGCAAGGGCGTACTGGAGAGCGGTGGGCTTCCAGGAAAACTGGCGGA
>JAIBBM010000126.1 GCA_019694685.1 Leptospirales bacterium | reverse complement strand
TAGACATCATGACGCGAAACCCGATTCACATTCAAACAGGCACAAGTGCGCTATCCGCGCTTGACCTCATGGAGAACCGTCCGTCTCCCGTTTCCGTTTTGCCCGTTGTGGATTCAGATAAAAAACCCGTAGGTCTTCTTCGCCTGCATGACCTGCTGAGGTCCGGACTATAACATGGCGCAGGCGAAGGCCCGAAAAAAAAGCAAATCAGCCGCCACAGCAAAACCTGCGGCAAAGAAAAGTGCGAAAGCTCCCGCAAAGAAGGCTGCGAAGAAAACGACAGCGTGGCCCCAGGCGTTTCAAAAACTAATCCAGAAATACGGAAAGGAACCTCATCCCCTCACCTACTCGGGTCCTTACGAACTTCTAGTCAAAGTGGTTCTGTCGGCGCAAACAAATGACGCATTCATCAACAAAATCGCCCCTGCATTCCTGAAAGCCTATCCCGACTTTCGCTCCATCGCACGAGGCACTGCGGATGATCTGTATCCCTATTTGAAAGGAGTTCGAAATTTCGCAAACAAGTCCAAATGGCTCTTCGCTATCGCCTCGAAGCTCGAAGAGAGTGAACAAATTCCTCGCACGATGGAAACGCTCACGGAACTACCAGGAATCGGACGCAAATCTGCGAGCGTTCTTCTTCGAGAGCTGGGCGGCACGGGTGCCGGAGTCATCGTGGACATTCACGTTCTGCGAGTGGCACCTCGCCTTGGTATTTCAAAACAGGAAGACGCCGGAAAAATGGAGAAGGAAATCATGGCCGTTCTGCCGGAGTCCATGTGGGCAGACGCTGGAATGTGCATTTCATTTCTCGGGAGAGACGTATGCAGACCAACTGCCCCGGACTGCGGAAATTGCGTCATGCAGAAAGTCTGCGAGTATGCAGCAAGAAAATAGTATCCTTGAACGTTAGACGATCTTGCTTGCCAGGTAGAATCAAGCTCTCGGGGTGGTTTAGTTACCCGGATGCTTGTCAGGCGCCGGGCTTTATCTCTTTCTAGTTGACTTGCCGGGGCAAAGTGACCTTGTGCGGTTGAGGTGCTTGAATGGCACAACCAGATTCCACTATGCAGGAAGTGATTGGACCTGGACCGGGCAAGTCGCGCGGACGGGCAGTCGGGTTTCTCCTGCTTTACTTACTGTTCGGTTCCGTTGCTGCGCTATCGAGTATGGTGGTCGCCGGGCAACGCATCAATGACCTAGACAATGAATCTATGAGCGCACAGCAGCGCACCTCGTATGCCAGAAATTGGCTCATCGGCCAGGCCGTGACTGGAGGCATCAATTATGTTGTCCCTCTTCTGGTTGGAGGGGTTTTTCTTATCGGACGCAAGTATCGGAGCTGGCGCGCTTTCTGGAAGATTGGCATGATCACAGCCATGATTCTAGCGGCAATTTCTACGGTAAACCTTGGGCAGAGGGCGGAATCTCGTAATCCGACGTCGGAGCAAAGAACCAATCAAGGAGTACGGCCTCAATGAATGGACTGACTTTTGGATATTCCAGCGAAGCAAAGGCCCAGGACAGAAGAACTCTGTTTATCAATTTGCCTCTGATTTTCATAGGACTGGGCATACCCGCTGTCCTGTTCATGAAGATGGTTGGCAAGGATGAGCTTTTCCTCCCAGTATTCATCACGATCGCCTGGACATTGATCGCGCTCTTCGTGATCCTCATGCGGTATCGCATTGTGTCCGTCTACTGGAACAACTACAAAGTCCTTCTGGAAGGGCTGATCATCGCGGTCGAATCAGGAGGAAAAACAATCTTCGAAGCTCCGGTGGCGGAGCTTTCATCGTTTCAATTCCACAAGCCGTCGCGTACCTTCATCCTTGGACATCCGAGAGGCGGCATTCAGATTCCCGTAGGGATTGTCGATGCTCTTGCGTTCGAGAAAGCGGTCCACTCTATGTTACGCGGAGAACCTGTGGGAGGGGAGAAGACACAGGAGCCGGCTGTACGGGATCTTGTGCAAGAGAAGCTGTCCCTGGTTGTCAAGTCAGGGAAATACGATCAGGCGCAAGGAACAGTGGCCTATTCATTTGGACATGCGGGGCGAGCTTTCGCCGTCTGTTTCGGAAGTGCGATGTGCCTCGCGCTGCTATTTGGTTGGGGCCAGTTGAGTCGATCCGGTGTTCCTTTCATGCTCATAGCTGCCTTGACGGCCTTTGCAATCAGCCTCATCTTGCTCGGAGCTTACATGCGAAATCAAGTCGTTCTCAATCTGAAAGAGAGGATATTTACGATCAAGGGTCTGTTTGGTGCACAGACAGGCAGAATTGCTTCAGTGGGTGTCAACCCTTGCCGGACGCTAACCGCACATAGCCGCATCATCTGGATGGAAACCCAGTACTATCTTTTCCTTTTTGATGGAGGGCGCATCCATCGCATCAGTCCCCTGAAGGATTTCAAGGAACACCTGGTCGATCTTGCGCGCGATTTGTCTTTGCGCGCGAATGTTGCCTATGTGGCAGGCCCGGTCCGATTGTCATCCGGTAAACAACTGAACCCTGCAAGTGTCGAGTTCATCATGAACTGGTGGATTGCCGCCGCGATCATCGCCGGTGCCTTCGCAGGGATTGCGCCAAGAATCCTTGTAGAGCTTGTTTCGAAATATGTATAGTCGAGCGGAGAACAGACGAAAAAAGAGAGGATCATGGCAGATTGTGAGGAATAGCATTTCAAAAACAAAACCTGGAATCTGATAAACGGGTCCGCTCCAGGTTTGTGGGCGATTGCGACATTCTTGTTTGTATGCAATTGCTTAACAGCCACCACGAAAAACCGCCTGGGGCCAAAAACGATGAGACCACCAGAAAGCCGACATTGATTGTCTCAATCGAGGAGTCGGAGCAACGAGATTTCCAGAGCGGAAATCACGGAACTGAAATGGCGCGGGAGGAACGGGTCTCCTGAGCTGACGATATCCTTAGGAATCCTTCAACCCGAGCGTGAAACTAGAATCGGCCATGCAT
>JAIBBM010000067.1 GCA_019694685.1 Leptospirales bacterium | reverse complement strand
AAAAAAGGGCCGATCTTCATGCAAATGCTGGAAAAGAACTTTGGAAAGGACATCACAACTCGCACTCTGGACACAGTGAAGAAATGCGTTTCCGCATAGCGGGCGATTCGCATGCGGTCAAAATACAGCGCACTTCCCATAGGAGAAATTTCGCAGTGCGAAATTTCTTCATCCAACACCGCCTAACGTCAATTCGTGGCCCGGCAATTCCCACGCCCTCTGTTTTCAGAACCCCACTTTTTTCAAAAGCCCCCGCACCCAGTTGTCCACATCGTTCGCATAGAGCCTGGAGAATGGACTGTCAGAAGGCCCTCCGATGATGGAAGTGTGCAAGCCCGGCTCATTCATATCTGCCACCATACGATAGCTGGGCGCAAAGCTTGTATCTCTACCTGCACTGCGATAGATCTGTCCCTGATGAATGGTGGCGCGATTTCCGGGAAGACCCACCGGCCCGCGATCGATTCTAAAAAACAGAGGGAATTTTCCGCCCAGAATGATGTGTTTTAAGATGAGATTTTGTCCTGAGCCGTAGGCCTTCACTTCTTCTGAAAGAGCACGCGTGAGTGCCGCGGAGAATAAGTCGTCTCGCGACTTTGATCCAAACCATTTGGATTTGCGCGATAAAAGAATTCTGTCGAAGTTCCCAAAGAAGTCAGTGAGTATCCCTGTCTCTGTGCGGATATGGGTCCAGACCTGTTTACCAAAAACGGAACCAAACACTTCTTCGAGCAAGAATTCATAAAACTTCTCAAATATATAGGCACCTTTAGAATCCAGATCATACCTCAGATCCCAACCGCGCAAGATCTCCGCATTCGGATTAGACGCGGGAAGAGTAGGCCTCAGGATTTCCATATATCTCTCTGCCTGGAGAGAATACACATCCATATGCATTTTCTGCATGTCTTCTACAGTGAGTTCAGACCGTTTGAGTAGTTTTTCGATTCGATCCGCGCGATAGCTTCCCATGGGAGCATTGATGGGCGCTGCATTTCCCCACGCATTGAGATCATTGTTTGCCGTTACAATGTATCCTTCTTTTGGATTGTAACGACGAGGCAAATCCATGTGAGAGTGAAAACCTTTCCAGTCAAAATCAGAATCCCAGCCAGGCATCGGAGGAAGACCGGACCAGTTCTTCTGTCTTTTGGGCATGAGACCGGACATCTGGTAACCAATGTTTCCCTGCTTATCAGCTAACACCCAGTTAAACGACATTTCCAACCTGCCCATCGTGTCCATGGCCTGCTTTACTCCGGTCACGTGAAACATAGAAAGAATTGCTTCGAGCGATCTTGCTCCTGTTCCAGAACCTGAGGCCCAGCGAGTCGCCAGATAGAAACCTTCTTCTCCTGGATCGCCATCGAGAACTCCATGCTCGTTCTCATAGAAGATTTCGAGATGATCGGGTTTCTTCTTTCTTTTGATGATTTCGCGGCGCTCTTTGAATCTCACCCACTGCACGCGCAAAAATTGACTGCGCTTATAACTTCCCTGTCTGCATTCTTCTACCCAGGAATCCACCGCGTCCATGAAAGTGTACGTCGCGCCCCACGACACATCCGGATTGCGGCCAATCAAAATCCCGGGAAGACCTGGCATCGAAACGCCGCATGCAGTTCTACCTGCGAATGTCAGTATGATCTCTTGCCACACATTCGGAAGGCGATTGATTTCAAGATGAGGATCATTGCTGAGAATCGGTTTTCCGGATTTAGTGCGAGAACCAGCCACGACCCAGTTGTTGGATGCGATTACCTTTGGAATGATGCGACTCCACTGAAGCGCGGCCGGAACAACTCGCTCTGACAATTTCACCTGACGGATTACTTTCTCATCCAGATGATCCAGGCTTCCTGGAAAAAATTCTTCCAGAAGCTTGCGATCGATTCCAGCCTGAACCATTTGAACAAACAATCTTTCTACTTCTGTCTGCGACTGCTGAAGACTGATGTAACCGATCATACGAGCCAGAGTGATCGAATCATCGATTTCCCAGAGTTCATACTTCAAACCAATCAAGAATCGAAATTCAAATGGGAGTTTCTTAGAAAGAAATGAATTGATCCCGTCGCAAAAAGCCTGCGCGAGTTTAGATGTGGCCGCGTCCAGCTGCCCTGCAATCTGAGCGCTGTCACCGTACCAGTTCATCCTCCGAAAGAAACGATCAATCTCAAGCATCTCATCCGAGGATTCGAGTATCTCGGAAGCGCGACCCTGAGAAAGAATGCGCATCAGTAGAATCTGCCTTCCGCGATCCATTGCCTGAGCGTAGCCCTGGCCAAAATACATGCCGCTTTCCGTGTCTGCTGTTATGTGAGGAATTCCGTTCTGATCCCGGTCAATCCTGACTTTTCCGTGATATTCTAGTTCGATCATGTCTTTGGCTCCGAATCCCAGCAGGCGGAACGATCCGCAAATTTGCGAGAAAATTTCTCTTTACAATTTCGTCAAAATCACTCAACTTCAGACGGGGGATATGCACTTCAGCGGAACAAAAATCCGAGCCCTGCGCGAGGAGCGAAAATGGACTCAGAAAGAACTCGCAGAGAAGATTGCACTCACCGGACATTTTAGTGGCTTCACACACCAGAGAATAGACAGACTCGAAAAAGGAGACAATGCCTCCCATCGAGTGCTGTGTGCGCTGTGCGAAGTCTTTAGAGTGCGGCCAGGTGTATTCTTCGAAGACGGAGATTCTGCGACATAATATGATTCCTCACACATTCAGCATCTTAGAAGCAGGCGAAAAGCTTGTGGTGGACCTGCCGTGGTGCAGAAGCAATCCGGAAGAGGTTCATGAGAAAACTCGCATCCTCACACAGGATATGCAATATCGCCTAACGTTTGATGGAAAGATCATCAAAAAAGGAAAAGTCGGACGCGATTTTCGCATAGAGGTGGATCTGCGCGGTCAAAAGAGCGGCGTCTATACCATGCAAGTCATGGGAAACGGAACCACAGACGGAGGAGTCCGCGAATTCTGGAAACAGCATATATTTGTTCAAACATCATCGCGCAAAACACCGGAACAAATTCGGGAAATCGCAAACCGTTATGCGCCCATCTTTTTGTTCAGCAAGAAAGAGCAGTATTTTCCGGTCGCACTCGGAGATCTCATCCACTCTCCTGAGCTTCTCAAGTCCAATGGAAAGATTTCTGTAGATTCTATCGCAGGGGAACTGCATGTCCCCATCACAGAGCTAGACGAATTTCTGCGACACAACGGGCACGCAGACTATCTGTTGAATCAATCCGTTTTCGATTTAGATGGGGTGTTCAAAGAAATCCACGGAGACTTCAGGCGATCCGTTGTCTATTACTCCTACATAGAAGACAAAAACTCAGACAGATTCTTCATCAACTACCACACGTTCTACGCATTTGATCCAAAGACGGGCATTGCAAAGATGCTCAACATTGGGCCGCATGTCTTTGACCGCGAAAGTCTTACCATGGTGTTTCGCGGCGACGGAACGCCTGAGTCTCTGGTTCTATCAGGGCATCTCGAAAATCAGCCCATCCTGTTTCTGGAAAAGCTGATGATCTGGAGTACGGGCCGGGTGCGCATCCCGGCGCCGGATCCTTACGGTCCCTCAGTGGATACTCATCCGATTGTGCCGGTTGCAGAAGGATCCCACGCTCTTTATCCAACGGCAGGACTCTATCACATTTCTCTTCTTACAGAACTGGCAGGCCATGTCTTTAGAAACATTTTACAGATGGATACGGATGATGACGATCCGCGCGAAATGGACACTCATCAAGTTCTACTGCCCCCGACTATGCCATCGGACAAATTCGCAAACTACGATCTGCGACCACTTCGTTTTGATTTGATGAGGAGCGAACCAGGATCTGCCTCCCCGCTCTATGATCCTTCCGTATGTGCACTTGTGTTCAGTGGATACTGGGTAGACGTTCCCGGCCTCCACAATGAGAGATTTCCGCCGTTTTCGCGTAAAGAAATGGAAATCGAAGACTGGATCGATCAGGCTTATTTGTGGAAATGGGAGGAATTGCCGCCTGACGTTCTTAAGCACAACAAAGCGCTTTCAGAATACATTGCAAAACATCTGAAGAGTCCGCCGTGATCCATGAGCTGAAGGGCAATCGGCACGTGCGTACCCGCGCAGTCAGCGTCTTTGCACTTTCTGCAATGTTCGCGTCCGCACTCGCTTCTTTTGCATCCCTCCCTGCACGCGAAAATCTCATGAGCTGTTCCATGGATGGGAGGGGCACTCCGAACGTGTTCGGAGTGTGCGTAGAATTTCCTGCAGAATCAGGGCGTCCCGGGTTCTACTGCGGGGAAGACATGACTGTGAATTACATTCCGTGCGCGCTTCGCAATCGAGTGGGGAGCTGCGAAATGCAATCAGAACGGGGCCCTTTTCTGGTTCATTACTATTCTCCGCAGCGGAACGGATCCGGGCTTCCTGAGTTTTGCGCGCAGAGAGGAAAATACCACGCACCTAACTCTGGTTATACGCTGACACTGGGCCCCTCTCCAAGAAAGCAGCCTGATCCTGGCAAGTTGCTTGAGGAAACAAAGGAAGTATCCTCCTGGAAAGAAAGCGCCGGATCTCCAAAAGAAGACGGACTCCCGGATAAGCCGGGAGGGGACAAGAGTGCCATCAGAAGCTGTTCACCGGATGCGAAGGGAAGTCACACGGGAGCCGGTGCGTGCGTAGAATTCTCAGGCAGTGTTGCAGAAGACTACTGCGCGATTGGAGGAAAAGTGTCAGAATCGCGCTGCGATCCCTCCGGCAGAATCGGCACGTGCAGAATAGAAAAACCGGGCACTGTCATTTTTGTTCATCACTATCCCCCCGCACTCAAGGAAAACCTGCAACCAACGTGCGAAAAGTTTGGAGGGACTCTGTATGCACCGGGAGAAGATTTCATAAACGACATGCGCCCCGTGGAAAAAAGACTGGAACGTTGCAACGATTTGATCGATTTATTGCGCAAACTCTACGAAGGAGCACCTGCTACACCGCAGGAATCGAGCTGCAACGAATACGGAAAGATGATTCAATTGCGTTTGACAGAAGCGCCGGGCCTCGACGCAGAGCAGCGAAGCGCAGTCACCATGATAGGCCGCACACTGTGTACTTCCAAACAAAATGGAACCATGTCCTTTGCGGCTTTCGAAGCTGAATTTAGAAAGAAAAGGGCCTGCCCGAAATGACTCCTATTGACAATCCGGATTGATGGACTCCACGTATGTGGGCGCGAGGTGACCGGACGCAGCAAAGCCTTCGAAACCTTTTAGTTTTTCAGTATGATGGTCGAATAACGTCTTCCAGTCTGCAAGGAGGAGGCGGGAAATAGGAAGATACGACCAGTGCCATCTTTCCTCGAAGTATCCTTTCTTCCTTCCTGCAGTGTATGGTTGACAGAATCCGTATTTAGACGCGTTCTTCTTGAACCAGTCATAGACGATCTTTCCGTTTCCAGAATCATAGTAAACATTGGTGAGAACGTTCATGTCAAAATCAGTTCCCCAGTGATGGCGAGATGTTCCGGGCATGGATGAAAACTCCAGTATCTTCTGGGCGCGTTTCGCAGGATCCTGAATGGACTTATTGAGTGCTTTTCCTTCTACCAGAGTCCCTCCGTTCCATTTGCTTTCCCAGATTCCCTTTTGATCGTAATAGTTCCGGGTAGAGCTCACAACCCAGAATTCAGCCTGGGGATGATCGCGTTTCAAATCGCCAAGAAGGCGACCGAGCGCTTCTGCAGCTTCTTTTCTAAGAAATTGTTCGCGACCTCGAGTGGGAATGGCCGTAGACGAAAGTTTGATGAATGCAGGATGCTGGTCCACGCGAAAGCGACCGAGCAGATAGTCTTCTCGTGACACTGGTCCGTAGATCGATGAGGCGGTGGGCGGTTGGGAGTATGTCGATTGTACTGCCAGAAGGAGAATCAGCAGAGCGCGAAACAATGTCATGGGCAATTTTTTTCTCGTCTAAATTGAAGCATATTCGTAAATCCTCACATCTTCGATGTTCTTTCGCCGCGAAATCCTCCTTCTGCTTTGCTTCACATCCGCTCCAGCTTTCGCGCGCATGCCGGTTGCACTCGAAAACCTTCGCTGGTCCGCACGAGAAGGATTTGTGGAATCATACAGGCAAGGTCTACCGTCTGGAACGGGGACACGTTCAGTAGACGGCTTCCCGATCAGCATGTTCACTCTTTTTCCCTGTCCAACGGACGGATTCACACATCATTTCACAATTTCCGCCCCCTTTGAGCTAGAGCCAGACGACTTCTCGTTTCAAGAACCTGCCGGGATCTTTCTGCGCGGGCTCGGAGACAACTGGGAACTCTACGTGAACGGAACCCTGGTGCACTCGGAGATGAATCTGAATGGGGGCGGACAAATCGCCATTCGAAAAACGTCGATGGGCAAACTCATCCCATTCGAAAAAGCAATCCTGCACAAAGGAACAAATACGATTGTGCTCCATCTCGCAGGAACGGCGTCCATCGCATCCGCGGTCAATCCCGCCGTTCCTGGTTTGTTCTTTAGCAAAGATTACACGATGGACCGCCTGTCCTCTTTGCAGCACCGTTATTCGGAACGAATCGATCTGGCTCTCCTTGCAGTGTATCTATTCTTCGGATTGTATCATCTGGTTCTTTTCCTGGGTAGAAGAAAGGATAAGTACAATCTGTACTTCGCTCTTTTTACAATCAGCCTTGCAGTGTACGGATTCTCTCGCTCCTACGCCATTTACGATTCTATAGAAGATTCCTCTCTCGTAACTCGCGTCGAAAATGCAAGCGTGGCCCTTCTCATCCCTCTTTTGATTGTTTTTTTAAGCGATTACTTCTACCAGAAATGGATTCACCCCAGACTCAATTGGATCATTTGCGGATTCAATTTTCTTGCAGCCGCCTTGTTCTGCGTAGTCCCATTTGATTTCATCGCACACGTAGGATGGATCTGGAAAACAGCTGCCATTCCAGTCATTCTCATCTACGCGCCATTCATTGTCGTAGAATCCGTGATCAAGAAAGCCAGGGATGCAAAAATCCTGGCCACTGCGCTGGCAATCTTTGTGCTCGTGGCCATATTCGATCTGGTCAGAGACGCGCTGAAGCTCTTCTCTATGGAGCCTCTTTTCCAATACGCATTCTTTGGTCTGGTTCTATCCATTGCAGGAATTCTCGCTCATAGATTCGTCACCGTATTCAATGAATCAGATCGACTGAACCAGGAGCTGGCAGAAAAAAACGAAACGCTGAGAGAACTGGATCGGGTAAAAGATGAATTCATTGGAACGATTTCTCACGAACTTCGCACACCGTTAAACGGCATTGTAGGTCTTGCGGAGGCGCTCACTTCTGGCAGAGCCAATGATGCTGATATAGAAACAGGTCGTACTCTTGGATTGATCGTGGACAGCGGTCGCAGACTTTCTCGGCTGGTGGGAGACCTCATTGAACTCGTACGCCTGAAAAACCGCGATCTGAAGGTGAACCCCTTGCCGATTCGCATCGCGGATTCTGTAGACGTGGTGCTGTCGCTCATAGCACCTCTCGTAGAAAGCAGACCAATCACAATTTCATCTGAAATCAAACCGGAAACGCCCGCAGTATTCGCGGATCCAGATCGCCTGCAACAAATTCTTTTTAACCTGATCTGGAACGCGGCGAAATTCACGGACAAAGGGAGAGTGACGATTCGCGCCAGACCGAGCATCAAACAACCAGGTTTTGTAACCATCGAAGTGGAAGACACGGGAATTGGGATTCCCGCAGAAAAACAGCGCGTAATTTTCGAAGCGTTTCGCCAGGCAGATTCCAGCATTGCGCGTCCCTATTCGGGAGCAGGTCTGGGTCTGAGCATCACTCGCTATCTGGTGGAATTGCACGGTGGTTCTATCTCCGTAACATCTACACCAGGGAAAGGATCCATCTTCTGTTTCACTCTTCCGGCCAGCACAGGATTGCCACTCGCAGCGGGTAGCACAGCCACCATTGAACCAATCCGTTATACGACCATTCGAGCTCCTCAGACAAAGAAAGACCGCGCGAAATCAAGCATTCTGGCCGTAGATGATGAACCTATCAATCTCGAAGTTCTTCGCACGCAGCTGAGCCTCGAAGGATATGATGTAACCACCGCGGAAAATGGCGAGCGGGCTCTTCAAATGATAGAAGAAGATCCGCCGGACCTGGTGGTTCTGGATATCATGATGCCGCGTATTTCAGGATATCAAGTGTGCGAAGAGATTCGCAAACATTACTCGATCCATGAGCTTCCTGTACTTCTTTTGACCGCACGAAATCAGCTGACGGACTTGCTTCGCGGTTTTGACTCGGGCGCAAACGACTACCTGACAAAACCTTTTGAGGCGCGCGAACTGAGTGCTAGAGTGCGCACTCTACTTGCCGTGAGGCATGCTTCCCAGGAAAAAGAATCACACACTGCGCTTGCAAAAGAACTGGCCATTGCTCGCGATATTCAGCGCGCAGTGCTCCCGCGAACGGCGCCTCACGTGCGTGGTCTTACACTGGCCACTCGCTTCCGCCCCAGAGACAGTGTAGGCGGAGACTTTTTTGATTTCTACGCAGGTGAAAAGACTCTTGATCTCATCATGGCAGATGTGTCCGGACATGGAGTTCCAGCGGCGCTCATTGCTGCCATGATCAAGATTGCGTTCTCACACCAGAGAGGAGTCACAGATCCGGCGGCCCTTTTGTTTGGATTGAATCGCGCGCTTTGGGGAAATCTGGATCGTCATTTTGTAACTGCCATTGCTCTGAGCATTGACCTGGAGAGAAGGCTGCTTTGTCTGGCGTCTGCCGGTCATCCACCTCTACTGATCCACAGGGCTCCTAACACCAGTTTCTATTCCGCCAGAGGAAGAGTCATCGGTCTGGTTGAGGAGGCCTATTACAGCAAGTTAGAAGTCCAGCTTGAGCCTGGAGACATGCTGGTCGTATATACAGATGGCCTGACAGAAGCCCGTGCTCCGTCTGGCGATCTTTATGGAGAAGATCGCCTCAGCGCTTTCATTGAAACCCACAGCCACCTTTCCAGCGACGACCTTGCGGAAGCCCTGGAACAGGACGTGGTTCAGTTTGCGGGGGAAACACTGGACGACGATCTGGCCCTCATCGTAATTCAAATCGATCCAAAAGTCAATTGACGTCCGCCAGGCAGGCTCCCACAGTCTGACGCGCCACGCGTTGTTCCGGGGAGGAGGCATAAATGGCAGAGCCCCAGCTGCATTCAGCAAATACAGATATAGATCCAAACGAATCGCAAGAGTGGCGAGAAGCACTGGACGGTGTCATTGCAAGAGAAGGTCCAGACAGGGCTCACTATCTCATTGGCCAGATGATCGCACAGGCGCGCGAAGCCGGAATCGACATACCTTACAGCGCGACTACGGAATACATCAACACCGTGCCCGTAGAAAAGCAGCCCAAGTATCCCGGCAACGCTGCTATGGAAATCAAGATTCACAACTACATTCGCTGGAACGCAATGGCCATGGTTGTGCGCGCCAATAAGTCGACTAACGTTGGCGGACACATTGCTTCTTTCGCATCCGCAGCAGCTCTCTACGATGTTGGGTTTTCCTGGTTCTGGCGCGCTCCCTCTGAAAACCACGGCGGAGATCTCGTCTTCTATCAAGGGCACTCTGTACCAGGAATTTATGCACGAGCTCATTTACTTGGTCGCCTGACGGACGAACAAATGGACAACTTCCGCCAGGAAGTGGACGGAAAAGGAATCTCGTCTTATCCGCATCCATGGCTGATGCCTGACTTCTGGCAATTCCCAACCGTATCCATGGGGCTCGGTCCTCTGCAGGCAATCTATGCTGCGCGATTCATGCGCTATATGGAAAGTCGCGGATTCATTCCAGCACAGGATAGAAAGGTATGGGCGTTTCTAGGAGACGGAGAAACAGATGAAGTAGAATCGCTCGGTGCCATTGGCATGGCAGGACGAGAAGACCTGGACAACCTCATCTTTGTAATCAACTGCAATCTACAGAGACTGGACGGACCGGTTCGCGGAAACGGAAAGATCATCCAGGAACTGGAAAGTGAATTTCGCGGAGCGGGCTGGAACGTAATCAAACTGGTATGGGGAACGCACTGGGATGCGCTCTTCGCACGCGATAAGAAAGGCGTGCTGAAGAAAAGAATGATGGAAGTCGTGGACGGCGAATACCAGACTTTCAAAGCAAAAGACGGCGCATACGTTCGTAAGTATTTCTTTAATACTCCAGAACTGGAAGCACTCATCGCAGATTGGACAGACGAGGATGTCTGGGCACTCAATCGAGGCGGACATGACATCTTTAAAATCTTTGCTGCGTACAAATCCGCAGTAGAACACAGGGGGCAACCCACAGTCATTCTAGCAAAAACAATCAAAGGCTTTGGAATGGGACAGGCTGGAGAAGCCATGAACATTTCACACCAGCAAAAGAAACTGGATCATGAAGCAATCAAACGATTCCGCGATCGATTCAGCCTTCCTGTCAGTGATGAAGACCTGGATCATCTGCCGTATTTGAAATTCGCACAGGGCAGTCCAGAGCTCGCCTACATGCAGGAAAGGCGTGCGAACCTGGGCGGACATCTTCCTACCAGAAGACAGAAGGCGCCGGCACTTGAAATTCCTCCGCTCTCTGATTTTGACGCATTGCTCAAAGCCACCGGAGAAGGTAGAGAAATTTCAACTACCATGGCCATCGTAAGATTGCTGAACATTCTTCTAAAAGATAAGAAGATCGGCAGGCACATTGTCCCCATCATTCCGGACGAATCGCGCACCTTTGGAATGGAAGGTTTGTTCAGACAGATTGGAATCTGGAATCAAGAGGGGCAGAAGTACACACCAGAAGACAAAGATCAGTTGATGTTCTATAAAGAAGCAAAAGACGGCCAGGTTCTAGAAGAAGGAATCAATGAAGCAGGTGCGATGGCGGACTGGATCGCCGCAGGCACCGCATACTCCACTCATGGCGTGCAAATGATTCCGTTTTACATCTGTTATTCGATGTTTGGATTCCAGCGCACGATGGATCTATGCTGGGCTGCAGGGGATTCGCGCACACGCGGATTTCTGATCGGCGGGACTGCGGGTAGAACCACTTTGAACGGAGAGGGATTGCAGCACGAAGACGGACATTCTCTGGTGCTGGCAGGACTCGTTCCAAATTGCATTGCGTACGATCCAACTTTCTCTTTTGAGATCGCAGTCATCTTCCAGGATGCAATGCGAAGAATGTATGCGGAGCAAGAAGACATCTACTACTACATCACAGTGATGAACGAAAACTACGAACATCCTGACATGCCTGCCGGAACAGAACGCGACATCATCGCGGGGATGTATCTATTCAAGAAAGGTGCGGAAGCGCCAGGAAAACCAAGAGTACAGCTGCTTGGTTCTGGCACCATCTTCCGCGAAGTCATCGCTGCGGCTGAATTGCTGCGAAATGACTGGGGAGTGGAATCGGATCTCTGGGGTTGTCCTGGATTCAATCAGCTCGCACGCGAAGGCCAGGATGCTTTGAGGTACAACATGCTTCATCCTGGAGAAACACCTCGCATTTCTCATGTGGAGAAATGCCTCTCTGGCACGACAGGCCCTGTGATTGCAGCCACGGACTATGTAAAACAATATGCGGATCAAATCAGAGCATTCGTTCCGCGCAAGTATGTTGTGCTTGGAACGGATGGCTTTGGAAGATCAGATACTCGCACAAAGTTGCGCCATTTCTTTGAAGTGGATCGGCACTGGGTTACGATTTCTGCTCTCTCCGCGCTTGCGGATGAAGGAAAGATCGATCGCAAGAAAGTTGCGGAAGCAATTTCAAAATACGGAATCAATCCAGGCAAACCTGGCCCGCTAACAGCTTGAGAGGCATCGCATGGGTCAAATGATTGAAATCAAAGTTCCAGACATTGGAAACTATCACGACATCCCTGTCATTGATGTCTGCGTGAAACCGGGAGATACAATCGCAGTGGATGCGGCTCTGGTCACTCTGGAATCAGACAAGGCCACGATGGACGTTCCTTCTTCTACAGCAGGCACGGTGCGCGAAATCAAAGTGAAGCTGGGAGACAGAGTTTCGGAGGGAACAGTCGTTGCGATCATCGAGGCATCCGACTCGGCGTCGCAGGCGCTCAGGGAAGGCTCGAGCGCTTCTGCGACAGCATCGTCTGCTACAACTGCATCTGCTTCTGCCGCCGCCTCCGCAACATCAGGATCTGCACAGTCTGCCTCTTCTGCCGGAGCTTCTGCCAGTACTGCGAATGCTTCTTCGCCTTCTGCGGGGCCGCGAGCAACTCAATCCCCCGGAGCGCCATTCACTCTAAGTGGAAAAGCTCATGCAAGTCCATCTGTGCGATTCTTCGCACGTGAACTGGGAGTAGATCTGAGCAAAGTTCATGCAACCGGACCAAAGGATAGAATTCTAAAAGAAGATGTCATGGCCTATGTAAAAGGCGTGATGACGTCAGGCGGCATGGGTGGTGGACTGGACCTTCTGCCATGGCCAAAAGTAGACTTTACGAAGTTTGGTCCGATCGAAACCAAACCACTTTCAAAAATCAAAAAAATATCGGGACAGAACCTTTCGCGCAACTGGGTGATGATTCCACACGTCACCTACCACGAGGAAGCGGACATCACGGAACTGGAAGAATTTCGCGTCGCAACCAATAAGGAAAACGCTGCAACAGGCGTGAAGGTCACGGTACTTGCATTTCTAATCAAAGCAAGTGCGATGGCTCTCAAGAAACATCCTGAATTCAACAGCTCCATCGACGGAGACAACATTGTATTCAAACACTACTTTCACATAGGATTCGCCGCAGACACGCCTGCGGGTCTGGTCGTGCCTGTGATTCGCAACGTAGATCAAAAATCGGTTACGGAAATCGCGGCAGAGACTTCGGTTCTTGCGAAGAAAGCTCGAGAGGGAAAACTCACTCCTGCAGAAATGTCGGGGGCTTGCTTCACCATTTCGAGTCTGGGCGGAATCGGTGGTACTTCGTTTTCGCCTATCATCAATGCGCCAGAAGTGGCGATCCTGGGCGTAAGCAAATCCGCCATGAAGCCGGTGTGGAATGGAAAGGAATTCATTCCGCGCCTCATGCTTCCTCTCTCTCTGGCCGCAGATCATCGAATCATAGATGGAGCGCTTGCCACTCATTTCAACGTGCTCATCGCATCGCTTCTAAGCGATGTGCGACGCCTGGTACTGTAAGGCTACGAGGGATACCATGAGCGAATTAATTACAGTAAAAGTCCCGGACATAGGAAACTACAAAGATATCCCCGTAATAGATGTATGCGTGAAGGCGGGAGATACGGTAAAAGCGGAAGACGCTCTGCTCACCGTAGAATCTGAAAAAGCAACCATGGACATCCCGAGTCCTGTGGCCGGAGTTGTTAAAGAAATTAAAGTAAAAGTGGGCGATCGGGTTTCAGAAGGACATGCGGTTGCGGTCATTGAGGCATCGAGCACCTCCAGCGCCACATCGCCCGCGCCCTCTTCCTCATCTGCGAATCCCACTCTGGCCTCTTCCGCCTCCTCTTCTACAGCACCTGCACCCACGCAAGGCCCGGCACCTTCTTCCGCAGCCACAGCTTCCACCTACAGCGGCACGGTGGACATGCAGTGCGAAATGCTGGTTCTTGGGGGCGGACCGGGTGGCTATTCAGCTGCCTTTCGCGCAGCAGATCTGGGGCTGAACACAATCATAGTCGAACGTTATGCGACACTGGGTGGAGTATGCTTGAACGTAGGATGCATTCCGTCCAAAGCACTTTTGCACGTCGCAGCCGTCATAGAAGAAGCATCTCATATTCAGGTCGCCGGAGTACAATTCGCTAAACCTCAGGTGGATCTGGATAAACTCAAAGCACATAAGAACGGAGTCGTGGGCAAACTCACAAACGGGCTCAGCGGTATGGCAAAGGCTCGCAAAGTGGAAGTAGTGAGAGGTTACGGAAGCTTTATAAGTGCCAACCATCTGGAAGTAGAAATCACGCAAGGCACAGCCCAGGACAAAACGGGCACCAAGAAAGTCATTGAATTCAAACAGTGCATCATAGCAGCCGGGAGCTCTGCGGTTCACCTCCCATTTATTCCGATCGACCCGCGCGTCGTGGATTCAACGGGAGCACTCGAGCTCAGATTTGTTCCAGGCAAGATGCTGGTCATAGGTGGTGGAATCATCGGCCTCGAAATGGCGACTGTGTACTCTACCCTGGGCTCTCGCATTGACATTGTAGAAATGCTCGGAGCGATCATGGCAGGTCCGGACCGCGATCTGGTCAAGGCGTGGGAAAAGCAAAACATGCATCGCTTTGATCAGGTGATGTTGAACACGAAAACTGTTTCAGTAGAAGCAAAGCCAGACGGACTCTGGGTGAAATTCGAAGGAGAAAATGCCCCGAAGGAGCCGGTGCGATACGACATGATCCTCCAGAGCGCTGGAAGATCGCCTAACGGTAAGAAGATTGCTGCAGAGAAAGCAGGCGTTCAGGTAAACGAAAGAGGATTCATTCCTGTAGATCTACAAATGCGGACAAATGTTTCGCACATATTCGCAATCGGCGACATTGTTGGCTCCCCCATGCTCGCTCACAAAGCAGTGCACGAAGGCCATGTGGCAGCGGAGGTGGCGGCCGGTCAGAAGAGCGCGTTTGATGCGAAAGTAATTCCTGGCGTGGCATACACTCATCCTGAAGTAGCGTGGGTGGGTGTCACGGAAGACCAGGCCAGGGCAGAAGGACGTGCAGTGCAGACTGCGAAATTCCCGTGGGCTGCATCCGGACGCGCGATTGCAAACGCGGCGGAGTATGGATTTACAAAGCTCATCTTTGATGCAGAAACTCACCGCCTGATCGGCGGAGCGATCGTCGGGCCATCCGCAGGCGACATGATTGGAGAAGTGTGCCTTGCCATCGAAATGGGATGCGATTCAGTAGACATTGGCAAAACCATTCATCCGCATCCAACTCTGGGAGAAACTGTTGGACTAACTGCGGAAGTGGCTCACGGAAGCTGCACGGATCTAATGCCAGTGAGAAAGAAATAGTTACTGGGGAACGGGTCTGCGAATTTTGTAGATCTGCTTTTCAGAAGCCGCAATCTTTCCCGCCACGAGCTTGAACTGACGCGTGTATCCTTCCCCGATTTCGATTCCATCCTGTATGTCTCCCACCTCTTCAAATTTTTCTTCAATGATTCCAGGACGGAAAGAAAACGTATAGTC
>JAIBBM010000024.1 GCA_019694685.1 Leptospirales bacterium | reverse complement strand
GGCGTCGATCCAAATGGCACCATACTCGGAGTGGGGCAACCGATCAACCTCAGCCCTTCCAGGCCTCAGGACATTTGCTCCGGAATCCTGTTCTTGAACGGCAAGCTCATCAGTGCTTCTGCCAGTCCTACTCTTGTCTTTCAAAGAGTGCTCCTTCACGAGCTGGGACACGTTCTTGGATTTGCTCATTCCATTGCGGGAAACAACAATGGCACAGTGACTGCCGCCACCGGACCCAACTTGCCTGCCATGTTTCCGTTCTTGTATACGAACTCTCCTACGACTTTGAGTCCGGATGATACGGCCGGTGTGAGGGCAGTGTATGGTCCGTAGCCTGTGCGTGGTCGCCTTATCATTGTTATGCGCATGCAGCAATGTGAAATTCTGGGAAAAGGAAAAAGAGGACAATACAAAAGAACTCATCCTTCTTCTGGCTGCGGCTTATCTGGCAAATCCTTGTAACTTCACCGCGTCTCCTGTGCTTACGAGTGCACAACCTTCTGGAACCATGACCGGAGTGGCAGGAAGCATCAAGGGAAAACTGCTTACCAGGGCGGGCACCCCTGCCATCAGCGCGCTCGTCATCGCAGAGGACAATGCGGCCATTGGAGTGAACTACTGGGCCACTCATTCAAGCATCAATCGAGATGGATCATTTCAGATCAGCGGGATCCCTGGCGGAACCACTGTGAAGCTTTCCTTCGAATCGATTCTATCTGATTACAACGGGCGCATAGACGGCCACATTGATTGTTTCAAAACACCTTCTACGTTCACGGCTGGCTGGGTCACGGGCGGCACTCTCACTACTACTCGAGCATCCGGGCAGAACTTCTCCATAGTCAACGCAACGACTCTGGATGCCGGAACCATCTACCTGGTGAACTGATGCCGGAGTTGCCGGATCTAGTCTACGTCGCTCGCGGCCTGCATGATTTTATTTCTGGCCGCATCATTGAACAAGTGGAAGTGCGAGAACCCATTGTGGTTCGCAATTTGACGGGAGAGCCTTTTGGAGCCTGCGTGACCGGCAGAGGAATTTTGAACGTCAGGCGACATGGACCTTTCCTTGTATTTGAACTTACGGGACACAGGATGATCGTGGCTCATCCAATGCTCGCCGGTGCCTTTAGCATTGAACCAAAGTCCGCCGGTCTCATCACTTTCATTTTCAAAGAAGGGAAACTATCCTATCTCGATGCAAAGAAGATGGGAAAGATTTATGTCGTGGACCCGGGTCAGGAAGCGCAGATTCCAAGGTTTACCACACAGGGAGTGGACATCACTTCCCCTGAGTTTACGGAAGATGTTTTTCTTGGACTCATTCGCACAAGCCGCCGTCAGGTGCGTGCCTTTCTCATGGAACAGGAACAGATCAGTGCCATCGGCAATGCATATGCGGACGAAATTCTTTTTGAAGCTAGAATTCATCCAAAAACGTTTTGCCATCAGCTTGGCCCGGATGAGCAAAAAGTTCTATATGATTCTATTCGAACGGTCATCGATCGTGGAATCAAAGAAGTGCAGGGAGCCAATGCCGGCCTGCATGTAAAGCACCGAGATCACATGCTCGTGCGAAATAAAAAGAATGAACCTTGTCCGCGCTGTGGTGCAAAGATCAGGAGAGAGAGTGTTCTGGGCTACGATACTTTTTTCTGCCCCGTCTGTCAGCCAGCGAAGAGAAAGCTGTTCATTGACTGGAAATAGGTTCCCTTTTTGCAAGAGAGACAATCGAGTCCGTTGTAGATAGGAGCTTTTCCATGTCCGATCTGGTTCCGATTGTGATTCGTATCCACTCTTTGAGCTTTTCGGATGACCAGTATCGTACCAAAATTTTATTTTCCAGAAGGAGTCTGTAGTACGCACCGGCAGCTGTTTCCCCTCTTTGCGAGAGTGCTCTTAGATCTGCAGGTGGTCTTGTGAAAATGAAGTTGGTGCTCGAGGGCAGTGTTTCAAAACCCAGCCTGTCCAGTCCCTCTGTGAGAAAGTTTCGATTATTTACTATTTCATCTCTTCTTTTTTCAAATTCGGATTTGTCCAGTACTGCGGCCAGCGCGGCTGCCTGGGCCAGCCTGGAAACGTTGTAGGAATCTTTGATTTTCTCAAGCTCCGCAATCAAGGATTCTTCCGCGCACAACCAGCCGATTCGTGCTCCGGCAAGAGAGAGAGCTTTGGACGCAGTGCCGCTGACCAGAAGTCGCGGGTAGGTAGATGTTCCCGCATTCTTAAAAACAGTTACATTTCCAAAGTCAGCGTATGCTTCATCTACCAGGGTGAGAGATGGGTTGCGCGAGGTGAAGTCCAGGATATCCTTTTCTGATTCCGCGATTCCAGTGGGTGCATTTGGATTTGCAAATGCAGCCAGGGCGATTCCTCCTTTCTGGATTTTTTGAAGCATGGCTTCAAAATCAAGAGTCCAGTCTTCGCGCACCTGGATTTCAATGCACGAGCTGTGCGAAAGTGCGGCGATCACCGGATAGAGGCTGTACGTAGGATAGGGCGCAATCATGGCTTTATCCTGTCCAAGAACTGCACGAAATAGAATGCTTAAGATTTCATCCGATCCATTTCCAACCAGGAAGCATTCCGGCGGCCTTCCGTATTTTGCAGCGAGTGCTTCTCTTAATCTTTGCGAAACAGGGTTTGGATACTTCTGTAGAAGCTTGCCGTCAATTTCCTGAACCAGAGCGTTTCGCACGGATGCGGGAATGGGGAACGGATTTTCATTCGTATTGAGTTTGATGACTTCCGGGTCCTCTGTTTGAAGGCCAGGAACATATCCGTCTAAATGGCGGATGTGTGAGTGAACAAATTCAGATGGTTTCACTTCCCGGCCATTCGGATTGCCGCGTTCTTATCTTCTCCAGGCGGCAGATTGTTTGATGCGTATGCCATGTCCGCTTTTGCCTCTTCTTTTTTCCCAAGGCTTCGTAGAGCGAGTCCTCTAAAATAGCGCGCATAGGCAAAGTCCCTATCTCTGGATGGGTAGAGATCTACATACTGTGACCAGAGCTGCACCGCACCCGAATAGTCTTTCATTTCCATAGAACTGACTGCTGCGTTGTAAAGTGCGTCAAAGGATTGCGGATCTGGTTTTGCTTTGCCTGCCTGCCACGCATTCAGGAAATGAGAGCGCGCTCTTGGAGAATCATTGATGCTCGCGTAGTAGAGTCCCGCGCGATAAGAGGAATTCACTCCTGGCCTTTCGCGTGCATCTTTTTCTACTTTTGCCTGTGTGCCCGCCCGACCGAGTGCTTCTTTCATCAATCGCACCAGTCTTTCCGGTTCAGTGAATCCATCTGATCTTCCAATCAGATATCCATTGTGGTCGAGCATGAGCAGAGTGGGCAGGCCCTCCACGTTGTATTTGCGCGCAGACAAATCTTCATCCGCATTCACGCGGGCCAGTACAAAAGACGATGCTGCCTCCTGGAATTCTCTGGTTGGGAAAACCTGTTCGCGCATTTTGCGGCAAAAGCCGCACCAGGGCGCCATCACATCCACAAAGATGGGTCTGGATTCAACGCGTGCGCGAGTCATGGCCTGCTCCAGAGGAAGCCATTCGAGTGCGTGTATGGGCACTACACTCACGAATACCAGAGCCAGGGCCAGTCGGGTCCGCATGACTACATTTACGCGAATCGGGGTGGATCTGTCAACGTTTCGTTGCCAGGGGGCATTCAGGACGGTCTGCGGCTTGGAGTCTGCAGCCCTAGAACCAGGGCCGTATAGGCGGAATTGATGTCTCTGGTTCTTTCCAGGCCCGCCGGATTCACGTCCGGATGATATTTTTTGAGCAAGGTGCGATATTGTTTCTTTATGGTTTCTGTTTCCGGCTCTTCGTCGACGGGAAGTTCGAGCATGCGAAGACAACGGGCAATGTCCTCCGGCAGTCTGACTTTTTTTCTCACATCCGCTTCTTTGAGGAACTTCCAGTCGAGAGCTCTTTCAATGAGAGTTTCGTGTAGACTTTCAAAGATGTCTTCTTTTTTTAGAATTCGCTTCGCGTACAGTCCGCATAGAAACCCTTCGAGCTTGCCTCGCGAAAGAGTGTGCGCATCAATCCCGTGTTTTTTCATAAAGAGATTCGCTGCAAACTCGATGAGCTCTTCGAGCTCGAATCTTGTTTCGCAGTAAAATTCAATTCCGTCTGACGGGTTTCTGCAGGCAGACAATGCGTTTTCAAGTTCATCTCTGTCTATGTTGTGTCCGGATAACCTGGCGGCTGTGACAGATAGAAAGAATTCCTGCCACTCTTCCAGACGATCCGGATTGAACCAGTATCCTGCTCTTTCTAGAATTTCTCCGGAATCATTGTATCCAAAATCACCGAGTACTTCGATCAGCCGGTCCACATTCTCAGGACCAAATCCATCCACGTTCATGCCAAATCGTTTACGTCTGGCGTATTGAACGCGGTAGTAATCTTCGCGAGAGATGCCGAGTATCCCGAGCAAAGTATCCAGAGAAAGTTCCCAGTTTTCGCCTTCTGTCAGCGACTCCAGTTCTTCTACCAGTTCCGTCATGACGCTCATGCAGGAACCTCTTTCTTTCTCTCAATGTGCGCTCGCCACAGGCTTTGCTCTATTTGATCCAGCAATACTTCCAGATTCATTCTTGTTTGCGCAGATACCAGAACACCGTCTCCACGTTCTTCTAGAAGCCTGCGATCCTCTGCAGACAGTCGATCGCATTTATTGTAAATTGTAATGCGCGGGATTTCGAGCAGTTCGAGTCTTCCTAAGATTTCCAGTACCGCTTCTTCTTTGTCTGAGCGATTGGGATCAGAAGCATCCACGCAGTGGAGCAAAAGACTGGAGTCTCCCAGTTCTTCAAGAGTTGCCTCGAATGCGCGCGAAAGCTCAGGAGGAAGTTCATGGATGAATCCCACAGTGTCTGATAGAATGATTTCGCGTTCTTCAGGGAAGCGAAGCCGTCTTGTGGTTGGATCGAGAGTTGCAAACAATCTGTCTTCTGCGATTACTTCTGAATAAGTAAGTGCGTTGAGCAAAGTGGATTTGCCTGCGTTCGTGTATCCAACAATGGATACAACAGGGATGCCGGTTCTCTGTCTGCCTTTGCGATTGATTTCGCGTCTCTTCTTGAGTGACTTCAGTTCCCGTTCCAGGCGAGCCAGTTTTTCTTCTACGCGTCTGCGTCCAATTTCCAGTTTGGTTTCCCCTGGACCTCTTCCTCCAATTCCACCGGTGAGCCTGGACATGTTGTCGTCTGTTTCTGACAGTCTGCCTTTTAGATAGCGGAGTTGTGCGAGCTCTACCTGCAGCTTACCGTCGCGACTGCGCGCGTTGCGCGCGAAGATATCGAGGATCAGTTGAGTGCGATCGAGGATCTTTAGATCGCACAGTTTGGATAGCCTGGTTGCCTGAGCGGGAGACAGTTCTTGATCGAACAAAAGCATTTCTGTGCTTTCTTGCACAGCGAGTATAGAGATCTCTTTTACTTTCCCTGAACCAATGACTGTTCCTGGATCGAGCACCGGTCTCCTTTGAATGATTTCGCGTACGGGCTGGATGCCCGCAGTTTTGCAGAGCTCACGCAGCTCCGCCATGGAGTCTTCGGGAGATCTTCTCTTTCTCATCTCCGGAGTGTACACTCCGACTAGAATGGCTCGCGGTAGAGGACTGGCCTGCTTGAGTCTGCTTTCTTCTCGATTGAATGCAGCTTCCAGTTCATCGAGTGTTTCGCGAAAATCTTCGCGAATTCGCCCCGGTCTGGCCGGATCTTCTACTGTATAACCTGGAGAGGTTCCAGGAAGCAAGTGCGCGCTGTAGAAAAGCTCGGGCAGCCCTTCGCTCGTCATCGTAACGGCAGTGATATAATCCAGGCGCAGAAGTGTGAGGTCCGCGAGGTCCTCTTCGCTCAGTGGTTCTTTTCTCAGGTGAGTGTGAACGAGTCTCAGTCCGCGCAGCCTGGCGGATCTTTCGCGGGGCAATTCCGGGATGAAGATGCGCCCTGCGTCTCCCACAAGTATCTTCGAGATGTGTCCCTGTCTATCTATGAGCACTCCAATTTGTCTGGAGAGTTCGTGCGAAAGCTCACAGAGACTTCGCGCGAATTCCTGACTGACTACAGCGTTTTCGCGTACGCGCCGGAGAGATAGATTCTTCAGTTTATGAAGCTGGCGCGGTTTGAGATCGGAAGTGTTGCCTGAAATTTGCGGCATGCTTGTCTGATTCGAACAATATAAGCATGCCCCGCTGGATTGTCACTCGTCATTTGCCAAATTGAACTGCGTATGCGTATATGTCTGCCGTGGCTCCAGTGACTCCTCTGGTTGCACTGAGCGTTGTGGAACTCAGTGTCATCGTTGCAGTTGCCATTCCAACTAGATCGTTTGCCGTATAGGGTGTTTTACCAGAGCTCTGTCCCGGTCCAAATTGAAACGATGCGAATGGAGCGGATGCAGACGTATCCACCGCATTTGCCAGGCTCAGAGTTGCATTGCTTGCGCCTCCAGAAAATGCGAGGTTGCCTCTCTGAACGGTTGTCCCGTCTTGAAATTCAATCACCTGGTAGTCAATGCGCGTCAGGTTGTCGGGCGCTCCCACATCGTCTCTTTCAATGAGCAAGGTTGTGGAATCGGGCAAATAAGCTCTCACCATATTGGCGCCAATGTTTCCGGTGGCTCCCGAATCGTATAGACTCGTAAGCACAATGGACCTGGAAAGATCCACACTGCTGATGGGTACGGAAGCGGACGTGGCCGCTCCAAGAATGCTCGTGGATCCACTTTGATTTCGAATGCTTGCATAGGGAAAATCAACAACCTGCCAGTACGCATTTGTGTTCGACGGGCCCGCGCATGCGATTCGAAGATTTGAGGTAGATGTTAGATAAGCTGTCGTGATATTGTTGCTGTCGTATACGTTTTCTGTGGTTCCAGTGGATCTGCTGAAAAGAATCATAGCCTGCGAAATAGAGGATACGCTTGAGATGGAGATGTTCTTTGGATCTGCGTTGAGATTGGTAATTCCTCTTTGTACGGACGCGCAACCGGAAGGATAGGTTACTACGTAGTACTGAATTGTGATGACAGCGGGTTCTGTTGTAAGGCCATCTGTAAAGCGTTCGAAATCAACAGTAGTGCTCGAAGCGATCGTGCCCCCTATGGTGGCCCCTGGAGGTCTGTCTCCGGCACTGGTTGCCTGGAAAATTAAAAAGGATGTGCTCGTGTCTATGGCAGAGATGGTTACAGTTGTGGTTCCGTTCGCGCTAGAAGTGGTGGAGCCCGTTTGTACTTTAACAGTTGGATTGTAGCAAGGTCCGTGATTGTTTGCAGCCGCCGTGATCAGCAGATATCCAAAAATCCCCGCCGGCGCGTCATACTTCGCGCAATTGACAAAGCCCAGAACGAGTATGGCAAGGAAAGCGCGCACGGGATATCTATGGGTTGCATTTCTAGACTGTAAATCAATCTTCGTATCGTGCAAGCACTGTGATCGCTCGCGCCAGCTCAAAGTATTTGAGGCCTGCCAGGTCCTCTACGGTTTTCACGCCGAATGCTTCCTCAAGCATCTTGCTATGTCGTGGCGTGAGACCCTGCAGCGAATGAACGGGGCTTTTTGCGATTTCGCCCAGGGACCTGTTTTCGTATGCTTTATCCAGCGCTTTCTTGATCGTAGGACCTGGTTTGGATGCTTTCTTCTTGGAAGCCATGGGCTTTAACTCCTTTACGAATGCTGCGGGTTCAATCACGCTTTCTGCCGTGACGATCCGGTGCTTTCTTGTTTTTTGCGAAGGCTGGACTGGAGCCTCTCCCGTAATTGCCTGAACGGCCTCTGCCTGTTCAGGCGTGAGAGCATGCCGCCTTCTTTTCCTTTCGTTTCCCGTGAGAATGAAATAGATAAATACAATGACAAGTGCTGCCAGGAGTAGACCCAGCCAGAGCAGCGGGTGTCCGTCTTCTGGCTCGTTATGTGTTTCAGGTGGAGTTTCTACCTGGAAGGCTGAATGGAATCGAGCTGTATTTTCGTTTGCAAGTCTTACCGCTGCTGCCAGGGCCTCTGGCGTTTTGAATGCTTCGATTTCCAGTTTGCGATGTTCGATTCTTGGCTCCCCTTCTATCACAGCCGGGTTTGCCAGTGCAGTGTGATCGCGCCCTACTTCTTTCTGGATGAGTGCCTGGATTTTATCCTGGCGCTGGCTTGCGATCTTGAGCGAAACGCGAAAGCCTCCAGTATCGCACGCAAACCCTTGTAGTAGAAAGTAGGATCCTTTATTGTCGCGAATGTAGGACGTGAGAGCTGCCAGCTGGTCTTCTGTTGGATCTGTAGACTGGAGGTTATAGGATATACGCAGCGGGGCCGCACCAGCGGGAGCCGCGGCGGCCAGGAAAACAAAGAGTACGATGCGGCCGGGAAGTCCCATCTTTGAAATTTTCGGTGTGTTTTGTCAAACTGACCGATATTTTCCATATAACGAGATGCAGAATATCGATTTCTCACGCAAGATCCGCCGCGAACCTCTCGTGGAAAGCGAAGGCTCCACATCGGGTATTAAGAATCGAGCGGTCGTAACCACATTTGCGCTTTGCATTCTGGCGTTCACGGTGGGCATTGCAGCCGGCGTCCAGATCATGAGAGTGCGGGGCACAGACAGCCTCGTGCGATTCCCTGACAAGGCTACCTCACATTCCGAATCCCGTAGTTCTGAGAAATCAACGGACCCCGAGGAACCTGCGTCCGAAAGGTCTACGAGAGTGGGCACTGAGCCATCGGAAGAACCGGCAAAAATGTCCGACTCTTCTCCATCGCGTTATTTGATCAAGGTGGGCACTTTTCCCTCTGCGGACGCGGACCGCATCGCACGTCGCATCGCAAAAGTCCCGGAGCTTAAGTCTATTCCACCTGCTCCATGCAAAGGACTCAAGGAACAGTCTGAAAGAGGCCTGGCCTTTCGCATCGCGGTGAAGGGACAGGACAGGGAGAATCTGTTCCTGGGCTGTTTCGCAGACCCGGGCGCGGCCCATGAGGCCCTGGGGCAGCTCAAGGCGTCCGGCATTTCGCAGGCATCTTCCGCGATCGTTTTCGAAATCGAATAAGTAATTACTTGTCAGCGCCCGCCGGGGGAGTCATGGTCTGGCCATGGGGCTGTTTTCAACGCTGCGCGGTAGACTCAAGATCCGCGTTCGCCTGATGATCCTGACCTCCGGCATCGTAAGCTTCTCTGTTCTGGCACTTTCCTTTGTGGTGATCTTCCAGTACCAGAAGATCCTGATCGAAAAGACACTCGATGTTTGTCGCAATCTATCCATCAACGTTGTGGCGCAGGCTCAGGACGAGCTGCTACTAAACGATGACGTATTCACTTCTACGAAAGAAGCGGTTCGTGCAGTCAAAAGCTCAGGGCCCGCTGGATTTCTCGCCGCGTACGTTGTGAGTCAGAAAAGCTCGCCCAGGAAGAAGAGCCCCACATACGGCCGAATCATTGCTCATTCAGGTGAAAATCATTCATCGGATGAAATCCCGGCGCAAGATCTGGCATACTTGAATTCTATCAACAATCTGCAATACAGAGAAGTAGCGGGCATCCTTCGATTTGCATTCCCTCTCTTTTTTGTTCCGGCACACGCGGATCCGATTCGTCTGGGCACGGTTGTTTTTGAGTTTGATACAAAAGTAATCTACGCGCCCATCGTTGAGGTTCGCAACTCCATCCTGTTTGTCTCTGTCTTCTTGCTTCTGGGTTCACTTGTATTTGCATTTCTCATTTCAGGAAGGTTATCGAGACCCATCGAATCGCTTGCATCCGCGGCGGAGAGGATCGCGGGCGGGGAACTCGGCGTTACAGTTCAGATCACGACTGCAGGAGAAATCGGACAGCTGGGCGCAACCTTCAATCACATGTCGCGCAGTTTGAAGGATTCGGAGAGACTCAAGACGGAGCAGGCAGCCATCAAGCGAGAGCTTGAGATTGCTCAGGGCATTCAAGTGGCCATGATTCCAGAGCCGCAAAAGGTCGGCCCTTATTCGTTTCGAGGCTTCATGCAGACTGCAGATGAAGTGGGCGGAGATTATGTGGATGTCATACACATAGACGGGCGCTCGCCCAGATTCTGGTTTTTCATCGGAGATGTTTCAGGTCACGGTCTTCGCGCAGGTCTAACCATGCTCATGGCGCAGACTGCCATTCATTCTACTATGGAAGTTTCGCCAGACCTTGAGCCCTCGCAGGCATTCATGCATGTGAACGACGTTCTATTCGCCAATATTCGACGATTGAGGGAAAGGAAATACATGACTGCCGCGTTTTATCGCGCGGATGCAAAAGGGAATTTCTCTTTTGCCGGTCTCCATCAGGATGCATTGATCTACAGGGCCGCCGGCAAGAAGCTGGAAGTGGTTCCGACAGATGGTTTCTGGCTGGGGGTGGACGCTGGCGTCAAAAAGGACATGCGCGCGGGCAAGTTCAAGCTGTCTGTGGGGGATCTCCTTTTCTTGTTTACGGATGGCCTCGTAGAATCTATGAATGGGAAAAAAGAAATGTTCGGTCAGGAAAAAATAGAGGAGATCGTGCGTAAGCACGGAACCTCGGATCTGGCCGGCCTGGAAGAGCGAATCATGAACAGCTTGCGTGCGCATACAGGGGGGCTCAGGCCAGCCGACGATATCACTTTCGCCATGATTCGGCGGGAGAAGTAATATGTCATTTTCGCTTACAATTGAACCAGAATGGAACGTGATCAAGAAGATCAAAGAATCTCTGCAAACGGATCCTGCTCTCAAAGGACTCAGCAAAGATTTCCTCGAGCAGACCACAGTCACCGCCATTGAGTTGCTTGAGAACGCTTTGAAATACACCGACTCTGATTCAGGACGACCCGTTGAATTCTCATTTGATTCGCAGGCCGGATATTGTGCCTTTCGCGTGAAGAACTATAGTAAGAACGCCCAGAACAAAGACGCTCTTCGCTCGGTCATTGATCGTATCCGCGACGGAGATCCTTTTGAATTGTATGTAGCACGATTGGAACAGTTGAAGGAAGATCCCGACGGGCACAGCCGGATGGGATTGTATCGCATAGCGTACGAAGGAGAGTACCATCTCAGTGCTGATATTGACGGCGAAAGCGTGACGATTCTGGCCCGCCGGCCGCTGGAGAATGCATAATGGCTCTTTCGAATTTGACCATGCAGGACTTCGAAATCGAAGCAGTCGTCAGCGGTTCGAATATCGAATTGAACTGGAAAGGTGCCATGCATGCCCCCAATCCAGAAGATGTGCTGGATCCTTATTTCGAGCAGGTGATCGCAGAGGCACTTAAAGCAAAGCTTGGAGTGAAGTGCAACTTCGTGCCTCTGGAATATATGAATTCAGCAAGTATTCCTCCTCTGATTGCTCTTCTTCGCACTCTGGCAGACAAAAAGATTCAGGGTGAGTTCGTGTACGATTCCAATAGAAAAGTTCAGTCAGCTTCCTTTCGTGCCCTTGATGTGATTGCGCGAAAGTCAAAGTACACATCTGTTCGAGGGATTTGATGGTAGACGTCCGGGATTTATGGCAGGAGTCGCCTTCCGCGGAACTGGTTCTGCGAGACGGTAAACTAATGGCCATGAACCCGGCGGCAGAGAAGCTGCTGGGAATCACTGCTTCCGATCTGGGTGACAGCGTCTGGGAAGAAAGAGTCTTCGATGAAAAAGCAAGAAAGAAGTTTCGCAGCTTTCTTGAAAGCCAGGCTCCCGTATCCAGCGGCCTTGATGCAAGCGGCGCGGACGGTTCGATTCGTCATATTCGCTTTTTAAAAAGAAACATTCCTTCGCACGGAACTTTGCTCAGCGTTCAGGACGTCACTGAAACGCGGGAAGATGCAGAAGCGTTCCAGGCGGGCTACGACGAGTTCATCCGCGTCACAACAGATCTAGAAGACGCGCTTGCGACGATTGAAAAGCAGAACAGACAGCTCGAAAGACAAAAGCAGATTCTAGAAGGAGAGCTCCAGGTTGCACACGCAGTGCAGGCGCAAATCCTTTCGCAGGACTTCGAGAAGCATACTCTTGTAAACGTTTTCGGAACCTACCAGGCAATGACAGAGCTTGGCGGGGACATGTGGGAATTTTTTGAGTCAGAGAACGGCACGTGGGTGGTGATTGCTGATGTGATGGGACACGGAGTTGCTTCCAGTCTCATCTCCATTGCTGCGAAGTCAATTTTCAAAAGAAGATTCGAGGAAGCCAGTTCTGGCAAAATGGATCTGGCAGAGCTTGTGAAAGCTGCGAATCGCGATTTGTGCGAACTCACTCATTCCAATTACTTTCTGACTGCATGCGCCGTTCATATTGATTCAAATCATCGTCTGGAATACTTAACTGCAGGGCATCCTCCGGTTCTGTACGTTCCCGCCGATTCGTCCAGACAGGTGGAACTTCTTTTTACAGAGCAGCCCATGCTGGGTGTGTTTCGCAACATCGAATATCACTCAGTGCCATTTCAAATGTTTGAAGGAGATCGAATCTTCATCTACACGGATTGTCTCATTGAAAGCGTCAATGCAGAAGGAGACGTGATCGATTTGCTTCAGATCGCAGACAGGCTTCGTTTGAAACCGGGCACTACTCCTCAGACAGTAGTGCAGGGTATGCTGGAATATCGCCGCGAATTTGCAGGGTCAGATCGCCTTCCAGACGATTTGACCATGGTGTGCATTGAGATTCCTCAGGCGGCCGGGCTGCGGGTGGCAAAATGATTCGCGTCTATGCATGCATTCTAACTGCCGCGATGTTGTGCGCGGCCGGGTTGATTGCGGAGCGCAGGCACATTGCAGTCATCGTATCTTCTGACACTGGCATCTATGCGGATGCACTGACAGGTTTCTATTCTTCGTTTGATCCGGGGCTTGCACAAATTGATCAACCAGTGTATGTGGATGCCCTTCCAGATCCAGCGCGGTTTTTTTCAGAAAGATCAGATGCAGATCTCATTGTGACCATCGGATCCAAGGCAACGCAGCTTGCGCTTGCGGAAGGCCACGGAAGCAAGATCGTCTTTTCCATGGTATCGAGTCCGCGCGCGGTCGGTGTTGCTTCCAGGCCCGACGTGTGCGGCACAAGTATGGACGTATCCCTTTCTGAATTCTTCAAGTCTCTTCGCGAGCTTTCGCCTTCCGCACGTAACGTGTATGCATTTTATTCCACGCCTGAAGGCGAATTTGCAGCCTCTGAAGGGGAGTATCTGGATTTGCAGTTGGGCGTTGAATATCACAAGCGCAGACTTTCTGGCAAATCGGAGCTTCCGCGAGCTCTCGAAAGTATCCAGGGGAAAGCGGACGCTTTTTATCTAGTGCCAGATGCCCTTTATGACAGCGAACAATTTCAGATTGTTTCTGACTTCTGCAAGAAGAACAAGATTGTGCTGATGACTTCGTTCTCATCTCTTATGCAAGCAGGTGCGACGTTCTCATTGCGTCCAGACTACACTCGCATCGGGCGTGTGACGGCAGAGATGGCAGGTACTGTTCTTCAGGGGAAAGGATGTGGGCCGCGCAGAGTCGTTTTCCCGGATCAGGCGTATTTCTCGTTAAACGAGCGTTATGCGGAAGAGTCCGGTCTGACGATTCCGCAATCAGTCAAAGAGACTGCCAGTCGCACTAGATTGTTTCTATCAGCCGTCAACTTGATGAATGAGGGTAAACCAAAGTCGGCACTGATTGTTTTTGATGCCATCTTGAAGAAAGCGCCCGATGACGCGGCCGCGAAACGTTACAGGGACGCCATTGTAGAAAGGCAGAGCGGCGCGCAAACCAGGCAAATGATGGAATCCGCGCGCCAGTACCTGGCCGCAAAGAATTTTGAAAGAGCGATCCAGGAATATAAAAACGTTCTCAGCGTGAATGCTGGAAATCAAGAAGCGATGGCCGGCCTGGACGAAGCGAAACTCGGAATCAGTGAACAGTACCGCGCTCGCGGAGACGCGGCAGTCGATCCGTATGACAAAGCCAGGTTTTACAGTTCTGCAGTACAATACATGCCAAACAACACTCGTGCTGCCATGGCACTGGACGGAGTTCGCGCCAGGCAGAAGCAGCGCCTGGCAGAGGACCTCAAACTGGGGATTGCGGATTACAATGCGCGAGAGTTTGACCGGGCAGTGAAGACTTTTGAGAATATTCTATTGATCGAACCAGGGAACCGAGAAGCTCAGGAATACCTTCGCATAGCAGTGCGTAAGCGAGACGCTCTGAGAAAACTTCAAGAGTAAGAGTTCTCTTTAGAATCTGTATCCGGCAGTGAGCCAGATGTTTCTTTTTTCTAGCGGATGCTCTGTGGGATAGTAGGAGCCAGTGGCTGCCCGGATTCCAGGATCAAAGAACTGTTGATTGCCTGCGTTTCGCACCAGAAGGGAGAAATCGAGGCCAGAAAGAAACGCATCTTCCCATCTGAGGTTCAAGGTTCCCATAGTATACCCGGGCACAGTCTTCTCTGGATTGGTTGCCACAGTGCGACGAATGTCCACATAGTTGATGCCAAAGAACGCGGTGACGTTCTTCAAGATTTTCCAGGTAAGTCCTGCATTTGCATGGTGAGGCGCTATGTTTGGAATGGAACCGGACTCTGGCACAATGGATCTACCGAGAGTCTGCTTCACGGCGGCGGCTGTGGCGTCGAAGAGCGGATCGTCTCCTGTTCTACCTCTTGTGGAGGGAGAGGAAGTGAGTGAGTAAGACAGATCTTCGTATTTGCCGTGGTTGTAAGTGTAGTTCAAGAACAGTCCAAGAGAGTTCGAGATTTGCACGTCGGTTTCTACTTCTGTTCCGTAAATCGTGGCGCGTCCTACATTCTGGTTTTGATTCCAGTTTGTGCCGCTCTGGTTTGGATTTGGCTCTGCCGTTTGCACTTCGAGGAGTAGATTGTTGATTCTGTTGTAGTATTGCTGAACGGATACGTAGTAACGCCGAAAGAAACGATAGCCGACTCCAAACTCATACGATCGCAGCCTTTCCGGTTTTAGATCGGGGTTTGCTTTTCTTTGATTCGTTGCATTGAATAGTTCCCAGGCTGTGGGCGCGCGAAATCCGCTGGAAGCAAGCAGTTTGATGGACAGGTCCTTCATTGGAGTGATTACAGTTCCAATGCGCGGAGTGTTTGCCGCGCCGTAGATGGTGCTGTAGTCATAGCGGTATCCTGCTGTCAGAGACAGCCATTCCCAGGGTCCCCAGATTTGCTGGAGATAGGCGGCATTGTTGACGTATCTAAATCTTCGCGCGGAACCATACGCAGTGGGCACGACTGTAAAAGAAGATTCAACGCCTACAGTGAGATTGGATCCGCGAGTTTGTTCCCAGAGCAGCCTTTCGTTTGCAACGTATGCATAGTCCGGTCTTTCGTAATTGGAGGAAGGTGTAGTATCGTACGGTCTATAGTAGGCGTATGGGCCCGGACTGTTGGGCGCTTCGTCGTGACTGGAGCTAAGCACGTCTGTATGTCTGGCTGTGATCTCACTGTCGAGGGATACTTTAGAGCTGATCGCGTAGAGGTATCCCAGGCTTGCGCTGTTGTTTCGAAAATCCCAGGACGCGCCGCGAAACCCTTTGATTCGATCCGTGTCTATTTGTTGCGTTCCGTTGGAAAATGTGCCGTTTCCCTGCAGATATTGCCAGTTGATTGTCTCGAATCTGAAGCCACCGGCAGAAAATCGCGCCGTGATGTTGTATGTGTCTTCAGGAGAATCATAGTATTTAGACCACCAGTATCCAATCGATTTAGCATCCGGATTACACACTCCACCACAGAATTGCGTTTCAGTGTAGTAGGCTGCGTCATTTGCGTTCGCATTTCTTTTGTCCAGGTGCTGGATGTCTCCGAAGTAAGGGCCCGCAGATTTTAAATACGTGGCAGCTGCGCTGTAACTGAATCGTAAGTCCGCATCTCCTGTGGTTCCACGTGCGCTGATGGATCCTCCGCCTCCAGGGTTGTGAAAGTTGTCTTCGCTCCATCCTCCGAGTGCCTGGACTCCTCCACCCGGCGTGGTTCCGTCTTTGGTGATGATGTTGATGACACCGTTGAATGCGTTGGCTCCGTAGAGTGCGGATGCAGGTCCGCCGATGACTTCAATTCTTTCTACATTGTAGAGAGGGAATCGCAGAGTTCCGCCAAGCACACCGTTTTCCGTCAGGTTGTTGTCGAGAATTCCATCCACATAGACCAGAGTTCTCTGATTGTTTCCCACAAGGCCTCTCTGGTGAATTAGATCCGGAAAGATGCCGTAAACATGAATGATATCAAAACCAGGCGCGTCATGCAATGCGTCTGTGAGAGTACGGTACCCCCTCTGCCTGATTTGCTCTTCTGTGATTACGTGAACTGCCGCCGGTGCTTCTTTGACTCTGGTCGCCTGACGGGTTGCTGTCACGATTCTCTGGTCTTCGAGCATGCGAAAGACTTCTCCAGATGTGTCTGACCTGCGAATCGGGAACTGAATTTTTTTTCCTATTTCGAGAGATAGAAGAGATTCCTGGATGTTTTCTGTTCTTTCTACCTTTCGCGGGTTGCCTTTGATGCGCACTGCCATGCGATTTGCAAAGCGCGAAATTGTCTCTTCATCTGAACCGCGTGTTTCTTCTGCTGGTAGAGCGATGCCCGCGCCACGGATCGATTCATCTGTGATGCTGACAGCGTCAATCAGAGTGCTCTCTGCGGAATCATAAATCTGGCCATAGAGATTGAGTGCTCCAGCAGCACCTCTGGAGTAATAGATAGTGGCGAAATAGTCGCCTTTGCCGTCTGGTCTATTTTCGCCTGTGTCCTCTGCCTGGATCTCCAGATTTTGCAGAGATCTACGCAGTGTTTCGCGCACGCCGCTCTCTACTCCTTTTTCTTCTGGAGACTGGAATGGCTGAATGGCGCCGATTCTGGTTTCGCGCGCGCTTAAAGCCCCGGCAAACAAGACGATCCATGCTGCCAGCCCCCATCGCACGCCCATTTCTACTTCGCGTACGGCGAAGGGTCAAATCAAAAAAAACCTCAGGCCTGGTCGTGCGCAGCTTTGTAGACTGCTTTTGCAACCGTAGCGGATACCGCAGGATCCAGAACTCGGGGCAGTATGTGCTCGGGCGTCGGGTTTTTTACCATTTCTGCCAGAGCGCGTGCTGCGGCGATTTTCATTTCATCTGTGATTTTTCGCGCACCCGCATCCAGCGCTCCGCGAAAGATGCCAGGAAAAGCAAGAGCATTGTTGACCTGGTTTGGGAAGTCACTTCTACCCGTACCAATGATCGCTGCTCCGCCGAGTTTAGCCTCTGCAGGCATGATCTCAGGGACAGGGTTGGCCAGAGCAAAGATCATGGAGTCTTTTGCCATGGTGCGTACATGGTCCGCAGTCAGTAGATTTGCTTTGCTCACGCCAATGAACACGTCTGCACCCTTCATCACTTCTTGAATCGATCCGCTACGATTTTCAAAGTTCGTATAACGTAACAATTCCTGCTTTTCAGAATTCAGATCCGTGCGCCCGGCATGAATGGCTCCCTGAGTATCGCACACGATGATGTCTTTTGCGATGATCTTGTCTCCGGGACCATCATCGCGCAGTATGTTCGTGATGGCGATGCCTGCCGCTCCCGCACCATTGATCACGATGCGAAGATCCGAAATTTGTTTTCCTGTGATTCTGCAGGCGTTGAGAAGTCCGGCCAGTAGCACAATGGCAGTTCCGTGTTGATCGTCATGGAAAACCGGAATGCCCAGATCCTGAAGCCTTCGCTCCACTTCAAAACAACGCGGCGCAGATATGTCTTCGAGGTTGATGCCGCCAAATACAGGTGCAATGCGACGAACTGTTTCTACAATTTCGTCTGTGTCCTGCGTATCAAGACACACAGGCCATGCGTCGATGTCTGCCAGTTGCTTGAAGAGTAGAGCTTTTCCCTCCATTACAGGAATGGCTGCCTCCGGTCCAATGTTTCCGAGGCCAAGAACTGCAGATCCGTCTGTAACCACAGCAACTGAGTTGTGCTTGATGGTGAGTTTTTTGGCAAGCTCCCGGTTGCCCGCGATCGCAAGACAGGGAGCCGCCACACCTGGAGTGTAGGCGACGGACAAATCGTCCATGGTTTCAATTTTCATCTTGCTGGAAACGCCGATCTTTCCGCGAAGCTGCTCGTGGATGATCAGGGATTTTTGTGAATAATCCATATGCCATTTCCTGAAAATGAGCCTGGAGATAAATGGAAATTTTGTGACCGATTTGCCGGCATTCTGACGCGAACCACTCGACAGGGAGCTTTCCGTTTTGAGATTAGGATATGCGCATTTCATTCGGTTTGAAGCTTGCTTTCGCAACGTCGATGCTAGCTTTCGTCACCACCAGTGCCGGCCTGGGTTACTTTTACAAGATAACGCGACAGAACGTCTGGAATGAACTTGCAGAAAGACTGGCAGATATGGGCCGCACCGGCCAGTTCATATTCAGCGCAGAACACAGGCGTGCGATCGATCGGCTCAATGAACTGTCAGAGAAAGATTCTTCGCGCAACAAAGACCACCTGTCTATCGGGCCCGGCGAAAGCATCTCTGTGATCTCCGGTTCGCGAGTGCACGAAATTGAAAAATCGGATGATTTCATTCTGGTGGTCCAGGCTCTCAGACAGATCAAGAATGCTTCACGCAAAGGGATGGTGAATCTCGGAATTCTAGGTCAGGAGCCCTGGCCAAAAGACGATCCGCCGCGCGTGCGCTTTACGTACTTGCTCGTTCCCATTCCGGAAGTCAAAGACAGAAGCATTCTCAAATTCATCGCAGACGCAGACTACGAAGCAGGAGATGAAAACGGGAACGGCAAGATTGATCCAGAAGAAGAGGCCTCAGAGATTGGAAAGCTCTACAACGTATCCGCTCAGCCAGGTCTCATGGCTGCATTCGATGGCAAGGTGCGCACGAGTGAGGAATATTACGAAGATCAGTGGGGCAAATGGATGTCCGCGTATGTCCCCATTCTTCGAGCGGATGGCAGCGTCGCGGCCGTGATGGGGATTGACATGAGTGCAACCTCACAGTTCAACTTACTTGAGAAACTTTACTATATATGTATCGCGGTCATTGGTGGAAGCGTGGTTCTTGCAATCATTCTTTCTCTTGCTCTTTCTCGTTTGATTGCGAGCCCCATTGTTGCTCTTCGCGCCGGCGCAGAAAGGGTGAAAGCGCGTGATTATTCTACTCAAATTGTAGTTAAGAGTAAGGATGAGCTTGGAATTCTTGCATCCACGTTCAACGACATGGTCCGCGAAGTGCGAACGTATGCCACTACTCTGGAAGATCGTGTTAAAGAACGTACGGCGGAACTCAATGAAAGCCGCGGTCAGATGTCTGACATTCTTCGAAACATTCAGGAAGGCATCCTGACCATAGACAGATCCGGAAAAGTAAACTCTGAATATTCAGGAAGAGTTCCCGATATGCTGGGCAAGCAACCGGAAGGGTTGGAATTTGCAGATTTGTTCCCGGCTCAGTTGCAGAATTCTGTTCGTGACTTTGTAGGACAGCTCATTGAAAATCCATTCATGTCCATGCGAATGTTCGCCGCTGCCAATCCGCTTTCTGAAGTTCGGATCCTGTCAGGGGATCAGGAGAAGGTTCTTTCCTTTTCATTTTCGAGAGTTAAGAACGGCGCAGGACAGATAGAGAAGCTGCTCGTTGTCATCGACGATCGCACGGAACAAATGAAACTGGAGCGCGCTCTTGCAGAACGCGAAGCAGAGCAGTCTGCGCGCATTGAAAAGCTATATCAGATTCTGAATCTCGATCCTAATGTTTTTAAATCTTTTCTGGAGGAAGCAGGCCGAACAGCGGATGTGGTGGTCGAGAAGCTTGCTCTTGCAGGATCGGACAGATCCGCTCTTGATTTGTGTTTTAGAGAAGTGCACACTCTCAAGGGAAACGCTCGCGCGCTCGGTCTCGACGCGATTGCGAAGAATGCTCACGAACTGGAAGATGTGCTCGATGCAATTCGCAAAGATCCAGAATCGAGTGCACAGGATAAGCTTGCAGGCGCCGCGGAACTTGGAAAGAAACTCATCGCGGAAATTCAGGATGGCGGAGCGTTGTTTGACAAGATTGTAAACATGAAGGACGTGTTTAGAGTCAAGACTCTCGATGCATCTGCAGAGATTGCAGAAAGATGTGAAAGAATTGTAGAGCAGGAAGCACTCGCCGCGGGCAAAGCTGTTGCGTTTGAGTTTGAGAATCGTGCGGGAGTTCTCCGTGGAGATGCTCTGGTTCGCGTTCGCGCGATGCTGGGTCACATGATTCGAAACGCTGTAGTTCATGGAATTGAAACGCCCGACGCGCGAAAAGAGAAAGGAAAAGCAATCGATGGTTCCATACGCCTTCTGATGACTCACAATGACGGCCAGGTTCGAATTGCGGTGGAAGATGACGGGGCGGGCCTGGATCAGGAGAGAATCGCCCGTCACGCGATCGAACAGGGAATCTTGACGCAAGAACAGGCGGACGTTGCATCTCCTGCAGAAGTGCTGAGATTGATTTTCCGGCCAGGCTTTAGCACGGCAGAGCGAGTTACAGAAAGCGCGGGCCGTGGAGTGGGTCTCGATGTAGTGGAAGAAGAAGCCAGAGCGCTCGGAGGCAATGTTCGAGTAGAGACCAAAAGAGGAACATTCACCAAATTCATCGTGGTTCTGCCCGAGTCTGTTCTGGAGAAGCGGGATTGAATTGCCGGCATACCCCGGCGTCTCGAATCTGACATCTGTAATGAAGATACTTGTAGTGGACGATTCTGCGATGATGCGAAGCGTGATTAAAAGCACGCTGGCAAGCTATGGCAGCGGTAAACAGATTGAAGTGGTGGAAGCGGTCAACGGGCAAGAAGCCCTGGACAAACTCGCAAGCGAAAGCATCGATCTGGTTCTCCTGGACTGGCAGATGCCTGTGGTAGATGGTCTTTCTTTTGTGAAGCAGGTGCGAGGCTCCGGGAAAGACGTTCCAATCGTCATGGTAACCTCTGTCACCGACAAAGAAAAAGTATTGGAAGCAGGGAAGGCCGGTGTAAACACTTACATCGAAAAACCAGTTCGAGGCAGCGTGCTCTGGGAGAACATTCAGGAATTTCTGCATTAAGAGGGATGGAAACGTGAACACTTCGCACATACTGGCTTTCTCTACATGTCTCAAAACTACGTTTCGCGACATGCTTTCCGTAGACATGACACAGGGGCCCATTGCCGAACACGTAGATTATCCCGTTCGCGCGGACGTGAGCGCATGCATCACCATTTCATCGAAGGCACCCGCGTGCGTAGTGCTTGCGTTTGACGCAGACAGCGCCATGGATGCGGCAGAGCGTTTCACTCAGACTAAATCTCCTTTTGAAGACCCGATGGTCGGAGACACTGCGCGCGAAATTCTAAACATCCTCGTCGGATCCGCTCAGCGCGAAATCTCAGAAAAATTCGAATTCTCCCTTCCTATTTCCATTCAGGGCCGAAACCACGAAGTGAGCTGCTTTCGCAAGGGTAGAAACATTTTTTGTGACCTGCACTGGGGCACGGGCAAGAAAGCGACTCTTTTTCTGAACCTGCCAGCACTCTAAATCACACAAAAAAAACAGATCGAGGCTGTGAAATCCTGCGGGACAGCGCGGAAGTGCACCCCAGTCTTGTGATTACAAAACTGTGTCAGGGGTTTGTCATGTTCAGCTTCATTCCAAAGGAAGAAAAATACTTCCGGTCCCTATCAGAACTTGCAGCGAGGGTGCGAGCGGGCAGTGAAATCTTCCTTCGCCTGTTTGACGATTTCGGAAATCATCACAAGTTCGCAGACGAAATCAAAAGCGTAGAAGTTCAGTGCGATACAATTGCCGCAAGCATTACATCCAGACTCAACACAAGTTTCATCACTCCGATTGATCGCGAAGACATCTTTCTACTGGTCAAAGAAGTAGACGATATCATGGACGCGATCAATGGCCTGGCGTTTCGTTTTGATACATACAGTGTTAAGACTCCTCGATCGGAGGCAGTTGAATTTGCAAGATTGATTCACCAGGGTGCAGTGGAGCTTGAACACGCTTTCTCCATGCTCGAACAAAATAAAAACCTGGGAGATCATCCGAAGAACATCAACGACATCGAAAAGAAAGCAGACCATCTATACCGCGATGCGATCCGCAGACTCTTCACAGAGGAAAAAGATCCGATCGAAGTCATCAAGTGGATGAGCATCTTTGAAACTCTCGAAGATGCAACCGACCGCTGCAAAGATGTGGCAGAGGCGCTCGAAGGCGTCGTTGTAAAGAACAAATAAAGTTTATGAACGCAGTTCTGGTTTTCGTAATCATATTCGTGGTCATTGCTCTTGCTTTTGACTACATCAATGGATTTCACGATGCAGCAAATTCAATCGCCACTGTTGTTTCCACGCGTGTCCTGACTCCTGGTCGCGCTGTACTGTGGGCTGCTTTTTTTAATTTCGTCGCCTTTGCCATTTTTGGAACACACGTTGCCAAGACAATCGGCGGAGACATGGTGAATATTGGACTCATCCAGGACGATTTCGCGTTTAGAAAGCTATGGGTTTTGCTCTGCGGCGTGATTGGAGCGATTATCTGGAATTTGATCACCTGGTATTATGGTCTGCCGTCCAGTTCTTCTCATGCTTTGATTGGCGGGTATGCGGGTGCGGCGATCACGGCGAACGGCGGCTTTTCCAATGGGATTCTGATTTCTGCAGGCTGGATTAAGACGGTTTCTTTCATCATCATTTCTCCTCTCGTCGGGATCATTCTGGGTTTTCTGATCATGGTCGCGATCATGTGGATCTTTCGCAAATTCAGTCCTGATCGAGTGGATCGATTGTTTCGAAAATTGCAGCTTGTGTCTGCCGCTCTCTTCAGCCTCGGACACGGCGGAAACGACGCACAAAAAACAATCGGTATCATCGCCGCTGCTCTGGCAGCTTCCAATCTAGTTCCGGATGCAGCGAAGAATGTTCCTTTCTGGGTGGTTCTCATATGCTACGCTGCCATAGGGCTTGGAACTCTATCTGGCGGATGGCGGATTGTTCATACCATGGGTTCACGTCTGACCAAGCTCAAGCCAGTGGGTGGATTTGCTGCAGAAACTGCAGGCGCGGCTGCCATGTTTATGGCAACCTACGGTGGCGTTCCAGTCAGCACAACCCACACGATCAATGGTTCCATCATTGGCGTGGGCGCCACCAGGCGACTTTCTGCCGTGCGGTGGGGAGTGGCACGCAGCGTAGTGTGGGCCTGGATTCTTACGATCCCCATGTCAGGTGGAATGGCAGCACTGCTCTTTACACTGGTCCAGCTGGGCTACAAACTTTCTGCCTGACGTTATTCGCTCATGAGGCGCGTCTGTTTTGTGATGCGCTCTTTGTTTCTCATGAATACAATCGTATAGGATTGGTCCGCGGAAGCAGTATTCAGGAACTCCATTAGATCCTGGACATCGTGGATGGTCTTGCCCCCCAGGGATATGATCACATCCCCTTCCTGAATCCCCGTCTTCTCTACGGGTGCACCCTTGTGAACTCCTCCCACAAGAAGTCCTTCTGTACCGCCTTCGTAGCTTCCGGGCATGATTCCAAGTCGGAGCCTGAATTCCATCTGCCCTTCCTGGCCTTCTTCTGACGCTCGTTTGAACTGAAGCGGTTTTTCCAGTTTCAGTACTTGATTCGCGATGAATGCCGCATAACGGCTGGATCTATCAATTCCATCAATGTTCAGAAGTGCAAAATCGTCCTCGGGTTTGTGGTATTGCAGGTGGTATCCGGTGAACAGAAATGCAACAGGGACTCCTTTCATATAGAAAGAAGCGTGATCGCTTGGTCCGCCTCCTCCGGAGATTTGTTTTAGCTTCGCGTTTCCTGGAAAGGTTTCTTTGAAACCAGCCTGGAATATTTCCAGCAGCCGTGGATCTGCACTGTCCTTTCCCTGCACGGTCATCCCTTTCTCCGGTCTGTATCTGCCCACCATGTCCAGGTTCACCATCACGGCCGCGTCCGAGAGTGGGAAAGGAGAATGGTTTACAAATGCAAGTGATCCAAAGAGACCGCGCTCTTCTGCATCAAAGTTGAGAAACAATACGTTCGTATTTTCTGGAAGCTTTCGCGTCCCCTTTCGCACATCTTCCTCCCAGGATTTTGCCGCGGCCAGCACTGCTGCCGTGCCGGATGCATTGTCATCTGCGCCGTTATGAATGAGTCCGCGCCCGCCCATGCTGGAAAAGTTTCCTCTCCCGAGGTGATCAAAGTGCGCTCCTAGAATGGCATACCGCTGTCCCTTAACATAGGGAAGAAGGAAGGCGCCGACATTATACCCTGTTTTCTGTTTGCTCGTGTATGCAATTTGAATGGTTCCTTTGCATTCATTTCCAGCCGCGCATACATCTCCTTTCTGAGCTTTGTCCTGCGCAGAGGCAAGCCACGGAAATAATTCTGTGAGAGCTTTTGTAGGAAGTGAGATCGCAATCGGTCCTGCTTCATGTCCGGCCATAAAATCGCCGGGGGCGGGCGGTTCGCTTCCTTCTGGATAGAGAAAAATAACTCCGGCGGCTTTGCGTTTTGCCAGGTTGTGCCATTTGCTCTGAAAGCTCATGGCGCGCGCGAGCTTGCGATCTTTTTCACCCTCGGAAGTCCATCTCAGGCAAAGCACAATCCTATTCTGCAAATCGAGCGTTGCCAGATCATGCACATTGTGTTCGTCTGATTCAACGCAGTATCCGCCAAATGCGAATTTACCTTCTGCAGATCCTGGTGCGGACAGGGGCAATGGAATGCCGTCTAACGTACGGGTTCCGATCGCCAGGGTGCTTTTTTCCGGTTCCACTCCTGCTTTGAATGAAAACTCTTGCGTATAACCAGATGCGAAGGCAGGATATGCCCCCATGGCAATGTACTGATCGCGAATCCAGTCTGCTGTTTTTTTGGCGGAGGGTGTTCCTGATTCTCTTCCGAGCATGGAATCCGAGCTGAGTGTTTCTGCCACAAAGCCCGCGTAACTCTGCCTGCAAAAGCCTGTTACAGATATAAGGATGAGTGCAATGAATCGCATGCTTACATGGTACGGTTGGACTGGCCCGCCGGCAAGTGCAATCAGCTCATGCGTCTGCTTTGCGGATCAAGAGACAGAGAAGCGAAGTAACAGCCAGAAGCGCCGCCAGTGTGGCGTAAGAGAATTTCACTCCGTAGACCCAGTAGAGGTATGCTCCACAGATAGGGCCAAGTGCTCTTCCCAGAGATTCTGCGGAACGAAACACTCCGAGGCTCTGCCCCTGTTTGTGGCCTGGTGCAAGGAGGCTTGCGAGACTCGAAAGCGAAGGGCGAATCATGGACGCGCCAATCGACAATGGAATGAGAATCAAAAGAGATACGCCAACACCTGGCGCATGAGCGAGAAGCGCCAGAGGCACAGGAAGAAGAGACAATCCAACAAAAGCCATAGATCTTTCCTGGACTTTCCCTGATAGCCTTCGCACAAGTCCACCCTGGCCCAGAGCGATCAGGATTCCCAGATAGGAAAAAATAAATCCCATGGCCGCCGGGCCGAGAGAGAATTCTGCTTTGTAAAAAAACGTAAGAGAAAACTCAAAAGCAGCAAAAAGGAATGTGAACAAGAAGCCGATCAAGAGCACTGCGGGCAGGCCACGCAAATCAGACGTTGGTATTTCCACAGATTCTTTTCGCGCTACAGGATGGAGAAGCGTCTCCGTAAACAGAGCAGAGTTCACAGTGGCAGATCCAATCGACATGAGTACGGATACAAGAGCGCAGGATGAATACGGATTGAGCCAGTGAAGGCCCGGAAACATTTGCGGTAGATTGGCAAGAGAAGAAAGTCCGCCGATGACCGGGCCCAGGATGAATCCGATTCCAAACGTCGCACCCAGCATTCCCATCGCTCTGGTTCTGTCTTTTGGTTCTGTCATGTCCGCCATGGACGCAGAGACCACTCCCATGTTTCCAGCCATCGCACCTCCCAGGACACGGGAGAGGAGAAACATGGTGAAGCTGGTGGAGAAAAACCAGAGCAAATAAGACGCGGCCAGCCCGCAACTCGTCATGATCAGAACAGGCCTGCGGCCGATTCTGTCTGAAAGTCTACCCCAGAAAGGAGCGACTGAGAATTGAAGGAAAGAATAGATGGAAGCAAGGATTCCGCCAATCAAGACGATGAGTTCTGCGCTTGATCGCCTGTCTTCTGGCAAAAGTCCGCGCACATAGTCCGCCGCTGGAGGAAGCCAGCTGTCCATGGGTGTATTTGCGGCCGCATTCAGATAATATTCTAGAAGATGCGGAACCAGTGGAAAGATGAGGGAAAAACCGATCAAATCCAGCAGTAGACTCTGGATCAAGAGTAGCTTGTTCTTGCGGACATCCACCATGGCGACCTTTGCCGGCGGCCTTACCAGAACCAGAACATTTCCCAAAAAATGCCTTTATCTATCCATGCCGGATGGAAATGTAGCGCCCTATGGCTGGTTCTGAGCCGATTCCAATAGCGGACCTCACCGCAAAAGATCATGTTGTGTCCGTCGGGAAGGATTATATCCCGACCATCGAGCGCAAGCTTCGCGCTACCATCATGAACATCTTTCGCGACCCTTCCGGGCAACAGGGAAACGAAATCTCGAACCATGAACTTCTCTCTGAAGCGGTCTTCTGGTCTCTAGGGGAATTGATCAACAACGCGAACAAGGCAAATAATCGCTGGGCGCTGCTTCGTAACGCGCTCATGCAAAGAATTGTCGCGGAAAATAAACTTCAGAATGATCAGGCAGCCCAGGACAAAGTGCAGACAGAAGTAGATTATGCAATAGAGCACAACCAGACTGACTTACTAAAGAAATACAACCTTACAAATGTGGACCTGACCTCTTCTATTCTCAAACTCATTGAGATGCACAAAACCAATTCATTCGCTCTTTCAGAAAGATTTAATAAGAAGATAGATGTGACTCTTCGCGTGAAGGCAAAAAGCGGACACCAGACCCTGTTTGTAAACGTAATCAACAATTCGCCTATCACGGTCATTGACAAGCAGCGTGTGGAATACAACCTCGAGAAGATCAAAGAAGACCTCATGATGGCGGGTAAGAATTCGCGCGACGCATCTGTTCGCCTTTACGACAAGCAGGAAGATCATGCGGGCGGCGGATTTGGCGCGGGTCTGCGAAGCATCATCCTTTTCCTCAAGGAGGGATATGCTCCTTTTACGGCTGAGATCAAGTATTCTACTTTGATCCAGTATCGTTCCGCGGGCAATTCCACCATCTTCTCCGTAGAATTGCCCATACCCTGATCCGGGGTGATTCGTGCAAAATGCGATCGTTCTTGACCGCCTACGCGTTTAGACGGATTCAGGATTATTCGAAATAGACCCTGGAGTTTGGAATGAGAGAGATCAAGACTGTAACCGTTTTAGGCGCAAACGGAACGATGGGCGCAAATAGCGCGGCGATTGTGGCCGCCTTTGGGCATGCGAAAGTCCATATGCTCGCGCGCAGCGTAGACAAAGCAAAAGAAGGCATCAAGATCGCAGTAGACTCTGTTCGCTCCGGTGTGATCGAAAAGAATTTCATTCCTGGAACGTATGATGCGGACCTAGAAAAGGCAGTTTCTGAAAGCGATTGGGTGTTTGAGCTTGTAGCAGAAGACTACGCGATCAAAGAACCTCTCAATAAGAGAATCGCAGCATCACGTAAGCCAGGCACCATTGTATCTACTGTCAGCTCCGGTCTTTCCATTGAGAGGCTCGCATCTCATTTTGATGCAGACGGGCAGAAGTACTATTACGGCACTCACTTCTTCAATCCTCCCTACAAACTGGTTTTGTGTGAATTGATCACTCAACCAAAGAATGATCCTGCATTCACAAAAGAAATCGCTCAGTATCTTCAGAAGACTCTTCTTCGCCAGGTGATTCTGTGCAATGACAGACCCGGATTTGCAGGAAACAGAATTGGATTCCAGCTCATGAACGAAGCCGCGCAAATGGCGGAAGGGGTTCAGGACAAAGGCGGAATTGCTCTTCTGGACGCAATCCTGGGCGGGTATACTGGCCGCGCCATGAGCCCGCTTGCAACTGTGGATCTGGTGGGTCTGGACGTTCACAAGGCAATCGTGGATAACATCTACGCCAATACAAAAGACAATGCGCACGAAACATTCAAGCTTCCTGCCTACATGCAAAAGCTGATCGATGCGGGTTCATTGGGAAACAAGGCAGGAAAAGGTTTGTATCGCCGTGAGAAGAAAGCGGACGGAACCACAGATCGCTTTGTATACAACATCAAGAAAGGCGACTATGAGCCTCTGGCCAAAATCCAGGTTCCATTCAAAAAGGATGCGGTTACCGCCATTCAGGCTTCCGATTATCAGAAGCTGGGTTCTATCATTCTGACTGCACCTGGTATGGAAGCGGATCTGTTGAGACACTTCATTGCTCGTTACATTGCTTACTCTTTCTCATTGATTCCAGATGTGACAGATGCAAACGGAGTAGATGGTGCGATGGGATTCGGTTTCAACTGGGTTCCACCTACTGCATGGGTAGACGTGCTCGGCGGAGTGGACGCGGTGCGCAAGTTCATCGAAAAAGAAAAGATTCAGGTTCCAGAATTTCTGGCAAAAGCATCCGGTTCTCCTTTCTTCAGCCTGCGCGGCAAACTGGAGTATCGTCAGCTGTTCCGGGCGGGTTAAGATGCTCGAAGCGGTCCGGACATTCTGGAAGTACAATTTCTGGGCTCAAGACCAGTTCTTCGCAGTCGTCTCTGAATTGACGGACGAAGAATTCACGCGAGATCTCGGAGACGGAAACGGATCCATTCGAGACAAACTCGGACATGTGTGTGCTGCAGATGATGTCTGGATGCGCAGAATTGAGGGGGAAGTGTCCCCTCCATTCAAACTCGATTTTACGGATAAATTCAACTACATTGAACGCCAGAAAGCCGTTCGGCACAAGTATCATGCGCTGATCGACGGGCTTTCAGAAGTGGATTTGCTCCGTGAAATTTCTTACAAGAACCTCAAAGGAGTGGAATTCACCACTCCGCTCGTTCAAATTTTGCTTCACGTTTCCAATCACGCTACATATCATCGTGGGCAGGCAGCGTCCCTCATTCGGCGGGTCAAAGGCAAACCTCCGGTAACGGACATGATCGAATATTTTAGAGCGCACTAGCCGCTTGAGGAGCAATCAGCGTGAAAAGATGTCTGGTTGTTCCCATTTTCCTTCTGACAGCCTGTTTTCCGTATTTCAAGCAGATAGAAAAAGATAAACAGACGTTTCTCGACCGATTTCCAAATGCGCACATGTACTACGAATCCGGCGGCAGGCGCATGCACTATGTGCGCGCAGGCCAGGGCCGGGATCTCATCGTATTCGTTCATGGCTCTCCTGGCTCCTGGGATGCATTTGCACGCTTTTTGATGAACGAATCTCTACTTTCGCGCGCGAGAGTGATTTCATTTGATCGTCCAGGGTTTGGCGAATCCGGAAACGGAACCGCTGAGTTGAGTCTGGAACGTCAGGCGGCATTGATCGCAGAAGGTGTGCGTCTTGAGCAGAGTGGTCCAGCAGTTCGTCCTGGAAGAATTCAACCAGTCAGTACTGGACGCGTCATATTGGTAGGCCATTCATTTGGTGGACCTGTCATTGCGCGCATGGCTATGGATCGCCCCCTGTCGTATCATGCTCTCGTATTTGTTGCCGCTTCCGTGGATCCGGATCTTGAAACAGTCCACTGGTATCAGAAGGCAGGAAATACGGGCGTGGTTCGATTTTTCCTGCCTGCGATGCTGGACGTAACCAATCAGGAAATACTTCCTCTCCGGTCCGAGCTACTTGCGATGATTCCTCTGTGGCAGAACATTAAATCCAGGTCTTACGTAATTCAGGGGGGCCGCGATGACCTCGTTCCACCTGGAAATGCAGATTTCCTGGAGAAGAATTTGCGTCAGGTGCCCCTGACCGTTGTGCGCGATCCTGCCATGGACCACTTTGTTCCCTGGGCCCATCCGGATCTCATTGAGGCTGCACTCCTGGATGCACTGGCTCATTGAGCTAAGGGATGCCATTGATATTCTTCAGTACTTTGCAGCTTCGCACAGCGCCAGATTGTAATCTCCACCTGCTTTGAGAATGGCAAAGCCGGTCACACATGGAATAGAAAGCCGATCCAGGTCCTGAGTGATTTCAGTGAGCAATAATTTCACCCTCACTGGATCCGCATCTGCCAGAAGTATGGCAAACTCTCCGCCGAATAGCCTCGCAATGGCGCCTGACGTCAATCTTGAGATCATCACTTTTGCAGCATGTGCTGCCAGGTCATGTGCAGATGCAGGCCCCTGGGCTGCATAAACAGAATTGAATTTTGTCAATGAAAGGCGCATAACGGTAGAGTCCCGACTTCCGCCGGCAGCATGGTAAAGTTTTTCAAGAAACGCTGATTCAGTCAGAAGGTCCGTGATAGGATCGTGTTCCGTCATTCGAACCAGTTTTTCTTCTGCCTGATGGCGCCGCGTAATGTCAGCCAGGGATCCTGCCATTCTGATTGCCTTTCCTCCGGTGCCGCGCACAGCCAGACCGCGTGCGAAGACCCAGCGATGCTGTCCGTTTTTTGCGAGGATTCTAAACTCGCATTCCATATGCGGAGTCACGGCGGCCAGATGCCTTTCGATGGCCATGTCCAGTGCTTCGCGTTCCTCCGGATGAACGCGCGACAGCCACTCCTCTGGAGTGTTACCGATTTCTGCGTCCGTGCATCCCAGGATGGCCTTCCATCTGGGGGAGTAGTACACTTGATTCTTTACAAGATCCCAGTCCCAGATTCCGTCGTTTGAGCCATGAACTGCAACGGAGTACCTTTCTTCACTTTCCTGAAGCAGGCGATCCATCCGGTGTTTATACAGGGCGATCTCAATGGTTGTGCGAATTTCTTTTACTTCGAAGGGCTTGAGCATGTAACCAAACGGTTCTGTTACCTTCGCACGCTCTAGAGTCACATCATCCGCATATGCTGTGAGATAGACTACAGGCACGTGGTACTTCTCGCGGATCTGGTCTGCTGCGGCTACTCCGTCCATTTCTCCGCGTAACATGATGTCCATGAGCACTAGATCAGGCATGGTTTCTGCGCACTTCTTCACCGCGTCTTCCCCGGTTGAGGCCATGCCTGCCACCTGATAGCCCAGACTTTTGAGCCTGGTTTGCAGGTTCAACGCAACAATGTTTTCGTCTTCGACGATTAAGATCTTTGCCTCTTTCATAGTCGCTCCTTACGCCTGCTGGAATGAAATGATAAACTCTGTACCACCGTTTGTATGGAAATCGATATTTCCGTTGATTTGCGAAGTCAATGTATCCACAAGTTGAAGACCCAGCGAGGATACAGTTCTAAAATCGCTGACCCCTCCGAATCCTTTGCCATTGTCTGACACCACTAGGAAATTTCTATCACCGTCTGCGTAGATGCCTACTCTGATTTCTCCTGAACGTCCGCCCGGGAAAGCATGCTTGAGCGCGTTGGACACAAGTTCATGGATGATCAGACCGCATGGGATGGCAGTGTCGAGTCCCAGGCGAATGTCCACCACTTCGATTCGCATGCGCACTCTGTCCGGTTCCACACCGTAGGACCGCAGTAAATTGTCCATGAGCATGCGAATGTACTCTGGAAAATCTACCTGAGCCAGATCTCTAGATTCGTAGAGTCTTTCATGGATCAGGGAAATGGATTTCACTCTATTCTGACATTCGCGCAATGCTTCGAGTGCCACTCTGTCTTCCACTCGATCGCTCTGCAGGTCGAGGAGGCTGACAATGACCTGAAGATTGTTTTTCACGCGATGATGAATTTCTTTGAGAAGAACTTCCTTTTCTTTGAGCGATTTTCTGATTTCTGCATCCGCCGCCTTTCTGCGTGAGATATCTCGCGCGACCACCTGAATGGCCGGTTTACCTCCGACAGACAATGGAATTGCAATGACTTCTACGTCGACCGCCTTGCCGTCCAGACGCACGAATCTTTCTTCAAGCATGGGAACTTTTTCGTTTTTCTGAATCATGGTCTGGATCCGTTCTATGACTGTTTTTCGCATTTCGTGCGGAACAAAATCGAGTATGGGTCTACCCAGAATGTCTCCGGCCTTTTGTGCTCCCAGAAGCTCCACTCCTCGCGGGTTTACAAAAATCACCGTGCCCGCTGCGTGAATCGCAATGGCATCTGGAGAATGTTCCACGATCAAACGCAAGCGTTCTTCGCTTTCTTTCATTTGTTGTTCTGCTTCTGTGCGCGCAGATACATCACGGATGATCGCCATGGTTAGTTTTTTGTCGTCCACCATGAGTTCACTTACGGTAAGATCCATGTCAAATGTGGATCCATCCCATCTGTGTCCCACGATTTGCCTTTCTATGCCGGTGATGCGTGATGCAGATGTTTCCGCATTTACTTCGAGGGAGCCTCTGTAACCCGGGATGATGGTCTGGATGCTTTTTCCGATCACTTCTGATGCACTGCATGCAAACAATTTCTCTGCCGCAGGATTGAAAGATTCGATGATCCCTTTTTCGTCGAATGCCAGAATTCCGTCCGGTGCACTCTCTACCACAGCTCTGGACCTTGATTCCAGACTTTCCAGAATTCTATGCTGACGGCCCAGGCCAAGAACCAGTGGGCGAAAGATAAAAACGGCCGCGAACAAAAGTGCTGCGAGAAGGGATCCAGAAAGAATATCAACGAGGGTGAGAAGTTTTGCAACGTCTTCATTGCCTCGTGCTGAATCAGAGAAGATGTACGCTATGTGATAATAGCTGGCGGCCCATGCGGCTGCGGCAGCAAAGATGAGAAATCCCAGGGCGAGGCGAAATCGCCATTTGGTTGCAGTGAAAGAAGACATCTCCCTGGAGAATGGAGTAGAAGAGCTGCGCGTCAAGCGGATCTGAGATTTGCTTTTGCGATCTCAAAATCCAGAGTCAGGAATGTGTACCCGAATAGTTCCATGGAATGCAGTGCCCGAATGTGCTCGTTGTCCGCCACCAGGTGGAACGATTCGTCCATGGGCAGGCGAAGGGCAAGGCGCCCGAACAAAGCGAAATAGATGCCTGTGTCCGGTTCAGCTTCGGGGATAGAAGACAGGATGAGTCCGTCGTGCGCGTCATTGGAAAAGCGCAGTATGCTGGTGAGATTGCCTCCGGGCATGATCATGGCGATGTTTACAAGAGAGGACGGCATCTTCGCGTAGAGTGCCGCATAAAGACATGATTCTGTTTTTTGATCTGGCGATTCAACATACGTTCTGACCCAGGCAGTCAGTTCGCCACGGTTGTCCGGACTGGCGCGAAAGAGCCTCCCGTGTGTTTGCCTGCGCACTTTGTGTTCCGGAAAATTGATCTGTCCAATCTTGCGGCTGAAGCTCTTAAACAGTCTTCCCGCAAGCCTGAAGCCCGGAAGCCATCTCGATTGAACGGTCATTGTGTACTCGGATGTGCGAAGGTAGAAATCGCGGATCGTAGCATGGACTGAGCGCGGCGAAAATTGCGGGGATGCGAAATCATCCAGCGAGAGAAGGCCTGGCGTTTGTTCCAGGAATCGCTCATTGAGAGAATCCTTTCCGATCGTGAGTTTTCCCGTTAGGCGACTCAGCACAGCTTGAAATGGAGGCAAGGGTCCCAGGCAATAGAGAGCCGCGATCGTGGCTGGAACAACGAATCCCGCGGAGTTTAGAATTCCATGGGTGCGAATCATCCAGTAGATCCAGGGAAATGCCCCCAGGTCTGGGCGAATCGCGTAGGTAGAAGCAAGTGCCATGGCCATAAGCAAGCAAATGGAAGAGACGCCCAGATATGCGCGAAGACGATTGGGATGGTTTACTCCGGCCGATCTTCGCACGCCCGCTCCGTTGAAAGTCACGCGGAAAATCCAGGTGAATGCCAGGGCGGATGCGAAGACCGTCATGTAGAGAGAAGCAAACAGTTCCACGCGGGAACCAAGAGCAATTCCAATTCCAGTCACTGCCGGTCCAGTCATCACTCCTAGAAGCAGCAGAGGTTGAAAGCGAGGCCAGGTGCTCTCATCCGTCGCGCGCGTGATGAAGCCAGCAAGAATGCTCGTGCTAAAGGCAGCGTAGTGAAAATGAACCGAAGTCAGTGAAGTGATCGCATCCGAGTAGCCGGTATTCAGTCCTGCGCGAAATGCGAAAAGAAAGCCTGTCCCCACCGGTAGATACATCAACCCGGCGGCCATGCATGCGTGGCTCAGGCGATGGCGACCCCTATCCGCGAAGGCCCTCAGGCCCAGCAGGCGAAAGCCATGCGCGAAAGAGACCATTGATCCTGCAATCGTTGGAATGGTGAGAGCCGCGGACGCGAGTCCAGGTTTGAGAAACATGGCAAGAGCAGTCGAGCACGCCGCGATCCGAAAGGGATATCTGGATTTCCCCTCTATGAAAGTAAGTCCAATAATTCCAGGGAGAAGAAAGAAAAGATGGAACAGCAGGATCCATTCTTCTATGCCCGGGATGCGAAGTTCCATACGAATCAGGTTGCCAGCCTGATTTCCGTCGGCAGGGTTGTCCAGACATCGACGAATCGTTCGAATGGTTCGAAGGCAGAACAAACGTGATCATTCATCCTGAGAGCAAACTCAAAGAGTTCTGGGATCTTTACATGCTGGTTCTCACCGTTGCATGTGCACTGATCATTCCTCTCCAGATTGCGCTGCATGTTCCGTTTCACTCATCCCTGTTGTGGTTTGAGTCTTTGCTTTCGATTTCTTTTGGAGTTGATATTGTTCTTCATTTTTTTACAGGCTTTCGATTTGAAAATAGGATCATTCTGGACCCCAGGCGCATAGCGGTTCATTACCTTCGTTCCTGGTTCATTCTGGATTTGATTGCGGCTCTTCCGTTCTTCTTGATCCACGGAACAGACGCGGCGGAAGCAACACAGCTTCTGCGAGTGATTCGATTTTTGCAGATTCATCGTCTGTTGAAATTGCTTCGGGTCAATGAAGTGTTCTCTCAATTCCAGAGAAAGCATGCACTCAATCCCGGCTTGTTTCGTCTTGGATACTTTGTACTGTTGATTTCTCTGATCACTCACATGCTGGCATGCGGTTGGATCTTGCTCGATGGAATCACGGATGAAACAGATCCAGTCACCATTTACATTAAAGCTCTCTACTTTACTGTGACCACGCTTGCCAGCGTGGGTTACGGAGACATTACCCCACACAACAACATACAGAGGATCTTCGCTCTGGGCTTGATGATGATCGGAGTGGGAAGCTACGGCTTTGTGATTGGGAACATGGCCAGCTTCCTTGCAAATCGAGACATTGTGCGCGCAAACTATTTCAAGAAGTTAGAAGAAGTCACTGCGTTCCTCAGATATCGCGCCATCCCATCTGATCTGCGATCTCAGATTCTTGCTTACTATGATCACGTCTGGGAAAGCAGGATGGGTCAGGATGAAGCAGAATTGCTGAGCGATCTTCCACAGTCGCTGCGAGTGGACATTGCACTGGCCATGCGAAAGGACCTGATTCAGAAGGTTCCATTCTTCAGAGAGGCGTCTGAGGATTTGCTTCGCGACATTGTCATGGCACTCAGACCGGCAGCCTACATTCCAGGATCCTTCATCATCCGCGAAGGTGAAATGGGAGACTGCATGTACATTGTAAGCTCTGGTATAGTGGAGATTGTATCGCGCGATGGCTCTCAGGTATTCACAGAGCTTACAGAAGGGAGTTTTCTCGGGGAAATGGCACTGATTTATAAGACAGAGCGAACCGCAAGTGCGCGAGCACGCGGATACTGTGATCTTTACGTTCTCAAGAAAAGGGATTTTGATTTCATTCTATCCCGTTATCCGGCATTCGCCAGTCACATCATGAAAGTTGCGGAAGAAAGAAGGAGAGAAGCTGCCAGTCGGTAGTGAAGAAAGAAATGAAGGTGCCGGCGGGAGAAGTCCCCGCCGGCTCAAGTGTTAGCAGGAGTAAGTGTTTACGAATTCGATCGGATGTGGTCTGCCCTCATAGGGTGTTACTTCCGTGTCGTATTTGTATTGAATGTACGTCTTTAGGAAGTGATCCGTAAAAACGTCTCCAGCTCTCAGGAAATCCGAAGATCCTTCCAGGCTTGTGAGAGCATCGCGCAGTGTGTAAGGCATCAGATTGATCCCTTTTGCTTTGATCTCGTCTGTGGAAAGTTCAAAGAGGTCTTCTTCGTGAGGTGGACCTGGATCAATCTTCTTTTTGATGCCGTCAATTCCAGCCATCAGCATCGATGCGAAAGCCAGATACGGGTTTGCAGAAGAATCCGGGAAACGGAACTCAACGCGGCGAGCCTTGTCGCTATTCACGAATGGGATTCTTGCACTTGCGCTGCGGTTCTGCGCAGAGTAGGCAAGGATGGAAGGCGCTTCGAAACCTGGCATCAATCTCTTGTAAGAGTTTGTGGATGCGTTGGTGAAAGCAGCGATGCTCTTGCCATTCTTCAACACGCCGCCGATGTAGTTCATGGCCACATCGCTCAGGTTCTGGTATCCGCTGCCTGCGAAGAGAGGCTTGCCGTCTTTCCAGACTGACTGGTGAGTGTGCATGCCGTTTCCATTGTCACCATACAGAGGCTTGGGCATAAATGTAGCGGTCTTGCCATGTCTGTGCGCAACCATCTTCACTACGTATTTCAGCTTCTGAACATTGTCTGCAGCTTCAATCAGGGTTCCGAATTTTACACCGATCTCTCCCTGTCCTTGCGCAACTTCGTGGTGAACTACAAACGTTTCCATTCCGATCTTGTGCAGGGTCTTTACGATTTCGGCCCGGATGTCCACCTGTGAGTCCACAGGGGCCACAGGAAAATATCCACCTTTCGTGTAGGGACGGTGACCTGTGTTGATGCTTCCTTCGCTGTCGGAGTTGGATCTCCAGACACCTTCCGTACTATCAATCTCGTAGGATTGAGCGTTGATCTCGTCTTTGATTTTGAGATCATCAAAGATGAAGAATTCGTTCTCCGGTCCAAAATACGCTGCATCGCCGATTCCCGATTCTGCGAGGTACTTCAGAGCTTTCTTCGCGATGCTGCGAGGATCTTTTTCGTAAGGCTGCTTCTTGTAGATGTCATAAACGTCGCAGAAAACGACGAGCGTTGGATCGGCTGTGAACGGATCGATGAACAGGGAATCCAGGTCCGGGATCAGAAGCATGTCCGACTGGTTGATTGGTTGCCAGGCGGCAATGGAGCTGCCGTCAAACGGGACTCCTTTCAGAATGTCTTCGCTTACCGAATCCACGTGATAGGACACATGGTGCCAGATTCCTTTGATATCTGTGAAACGAAAGTCGTAGAAGAGGATGTTATTCTTCTTCGCGAATTCGATCACGTCTTTTGATGTTTTGGGCATCGGATTTCTCTCTTATGGGTAGAATACAAATGCCTACGCAATAATCGCGCCGGGCATGCGCGAAATGCACAGAAAGCACACGTTTTCTGGCAGAAGCCTGTTTGCGCGATTTTGGATCGGCGTGCCGGGCAGCGCGGAGTGGGAGATTGCTGTACACGTTTACGACGATTTGCGTACAAAAAAGGCGCACAGTGCCTTTAAAATGGGCAGGTCTGGTTCGACGGCGGCAAATGCCAGCTCTCGCAAAATCGCGAGGTTGGATTCGGCGCTCTTGCCCTCCAACCGGAAGATTCCGCCCCGACTCTCAGTGAAACTCGCGCTGTGGTTCTGAAAGTGGACCTGGCTTGTAGCGTCTCATATAGAAGTTGAGCGCCTGTCCAAGTACTCTGCGAGAATCACCGGGCATTACAATGCGCGAAATAGATCCGAGTGCTAGAGCTTCTTTCGGATTCATCAGCTCATTTTCATACCTGGCATTCATCTCTGCGATCACTCGATTGAATTCTGCTTTGCCTTCTTCTTCTCTGCCTGCTTTGATCGCTTCCTGCAATTTCGCACGGGCTTTGACCAGCTCATCTTTGTAAATGTACTCTCGTCCAGCGGGCCCCATTACAGCCACGCGCGCTCCAGGGAAAGCGAAAACCATGTCTGCGCCTGTGTGGTATGAATTCCACGACGCATACGCTCCACCAAATGCATTTCGCACAATGAATAGAAGTCTTGGAACACGAAGGTCAATGATCGAATCGAGCAGGGCACGTCCGGCCAGGACAATACCGCCAGCTTCCTGTTCGCGACCTGGCAAGAATCCAGTTGTATCTTCCAGGAAGATCACTGGAATGTTGTAGAGATTGCAGAATCGAATGAAGCGTGCTCCCTTGTAGGCTGCATTGATGTCAATCTGACCGCTCGATACTGCAGAGTTGTTTGCAAGAAAGCCAACCACATGTCCGCCCACTCTACCAAAGCAGGTGACCAGGTTTCCAGCGCGCTGAGGTTGCAGTTCGAAATACTCTCCGTGGTCCACGATCTGTTGAATCAAGAGAGTGATGTCAAAAGGAGTGTTGAATCCAGACGGGGAGGCGAAGGTACGTCTGAGAAGGATGTCTTCTTCTATGGTTTCGCGGTCGATTGGATCTCCTGTGTCGTGGAATGGCGCGAAGCTGTGATTGTTGTCCGGAAGATATGCCAGAAGACGGAGAGCTTTTCTGAGCGCTCCCAGTTCATCCTGAGCCACCAGATCCACTACACCGCTCTGGCCGTGAACAGAAGGACCACCCAGTTGATCCGGAGTGACTTCTTCTCCCAGCACGTCTTTGACAACGTTTGGCCCGGTCAGACCAAAGAAAGTATCGTGCGGCTGGATCATGAACGATCCCTGCCGTGGTAGATACGATCCACCGCCAGCGTTGAATCCAAACATCACCATGATGCTCGGGACCACTCCAGAAATCTTGCGAAGAGCGCAGAACGCTTCCGAGTATCCGTCCAGACCTCCCACACCTGCAGGAACATAGGCGCCCGCAGAATCGTTGAGGCCGATGAGTGGAATTCCCTGTTCGCCTGCCAGGTAGATAAGTCGAGCGAGCTTTGCTCCGTTTGTAGCATCCATGGAGCCCGCGCGATTGGTGAAGTCGTGTCCGTAGATGGCCACGTCGCGGTTCCCCACTCGAAGGATGCCTGTGACGAGTCCTGCGCCGTCCAGCTCGCGGCCCCAGTTTTGAAAGAGGATGTTTGGTTCTGACTCAGTGAGTACTTTGATGCGCTCGAAGACGGTCATCCGATGCTTGGAATGCTGCACCATGATGCGCGAAACGCCGCCGCCCTTCAGTGGCTTTGCCAGAAGGTCTTTGCCCATTTCCAGGGTCTTTTCGTATGCCAGTAGATTCAGGTTGGAAGATGGTTCTGCGGCCTGGGCCGGGGCCTCTTCAAAGGGATTGTCCAGAGTTGGAATGATTTTGCTGTCGGATGCCATCTCGATTGAATTTTTACTTTCTCCGCGGGTGTCGAGTAAAAATGGTCTATTATCGTGGAAGGGCAAAGAGGGAAGCTGAAGGCACTGGTATGGCTTGCGATCGCAGGCCTTTGCATCTTCGGAGTTTCGAGGCTGGATCGAGCTGTTTGCTTTTCAGGCGACAGTCTGAGCAAGCTTGTTCAGGCAGAGTCTCTTCGCAAGAGCGGGTTTTCCTCAGAAGAGCTCTTTTATCCCGGGCGTGCCATAGACTCGGAGTATCGCTTTTATCCTTTCCCCGGTGTGTATCATCTAATCATTCATGGCAGGCACCTGGGCCAGTATCCAATTGCGTTTGCGGCCGCCACCGGTCTTCTCCTCAAAGCGATTTCTCCGGGCGGCCTCTTTATTCTCGGGGCGGCGCTCTATCTGCTTTTGATGTATTTGTTTGATCGCTTTGCGCAACCGTCTCCTCTGCTTCTACTGTTTGTAGCTGCGGGCACTCCGATTCTCACTTTCAGCGTGGATTACTCGGAACATATTTACTTTGCCCTCATCAATTTTGGCGGACTGATTCTCTTTCTGAGCGGACTAAGACTTGAAAACTCGCGTCGATTGTTTCTGGGCGGAATGCTGATCGGCTTTGGATTGTATCTTCGCCTGGAATCGTTGATTTTCTTCTCCGCTTTGTTCGGTGGAGTGTGTCTTGAGCTCATTCTGAGTCGTCGCCTAACGTTCAAATCGCTCCAGCCTCCGGGTCTTTTTGCCGGAGGTTTTCTGGTGGCTGCCGGATCTTTCTTTCTGTTCAATGCGCTTCACTACGGTCATCCGTTAGGACCCAGATTCATGGCAAACGAGGAAGCATTCGCGATTCCTCTTGCATCCAGGTTGGGTCAAATCATCACCCTGCTTTTCGCGCGCGGCTTTCAGCTCGGGTTTTTTGGCTATATGCCCATCTTTCTCTTTGTGCTGGGTGCCACTCTTCTTCCCGCATTCAGGTCTCGTCTTGATTTTGCGAATCGCTCCATGGCCCTGGCCATGATCTTTTATCTTCCTGTGGTGGCAGTGGCATCCCCGGGGGATGGAGTGGTGAACTGGGGCCCTCGCTTTTTACTTCTGGCCATTCTTCCGTGCGCTCTCTTGCTAGTGTCTCTGTCCAGGTTTACGTGGCCTGCGATCGTTCGCGCGGGCGCGGTGCTTCTGTGCGTGGTATCCATCGCGTTTACTTTCATGGGAATGCGCCTCCAGAAGAATGCATGCAGACAGCTTTCGCAGTATCAAAACGATTTTGTAAATGCGCAGGCGGACATCTGGATTTTTTCAAGCCAGCTTCTTTCAAATTACATGGGGCCGGAGTTTTTCGCTCGCGAAACCTATCTGGCACAGGATGCTGAATCAGCTCGCGAGCTCGCAAAAAAGCTCAGGTCTTCTTCAAAGAAGCCCCTTCGAGTTGCGTATTTTGAATCGGTCGTGCCGGAAGAATGGAAGAAGGCACTGGCAGAGCAGAACCTGGTCGATCGCCCGGAAGTGGGAGCTGAACTGAAAAAGGATCTGCGCGCAACGGGTGAAGTGAAAGGTCGCTTTACACTCGCAACTATCTTTGAGATTCCATGACTCGCAGATCCAATTCAATGAAGAGATTCTTTCAGGCCACGTTTCTTCTGGTTTTGTCAGGAGGTGCTCTTTATGCGCGCCCATCTACCACCGTGACCGGAGAAACAAAGAGAGACTACTACGAATTCCTGTTTCTCTTCGATAAGACATCCGCACCCGGTCAGTCTGAGTGGATTTTGCATCCGTTTGCAAGCAGATACTCCAACATGGAGAGATCCTACACTTTTACAACCATTCTGTATCCAATCTTCTATTCGCACGGAACGTACAGATGGAATCGCTGGACATTTCTGTATTTGTTCACCGGAGATGATATCTACCACGATGACAGCGGACTGGAAGAGGATAACTTTATCACGCCGATTCTTTACTGGGGCACGGGTGAGACAGAAAGAGAAAGGTATTTCAGTGTATTTCCATTTTATGGTCGCATCAAGAACAAGCTGAGCTATTCTGAAATCAATTACGTCATGTTCCCTCTGTACTCCGGCTGGTCGCATAAGGATTACAGTGCGCACGGAATCCTCTGGCCCATCGTCATGTGGGGAGGCAGTCCCACCCGGAGCGATTTTAGAATTTTCCCTTTCTTTTCTCGAAAGATCCATACCGGAAAATATGAACGTTATTCGGCATTGTGGCCTATTTTTCAATGGGGTGTTGAGGGGCTAGATCAGAAAGACCCACGACATATGTTCATGGTATTCCCGTTTTACGGTCGCAAATGGTCCGAGAGCGGTCAAATGACGGCGCATACTGTTCTCTGGCCCTTGTTTTCATGGGGACATGACGATGCGACGAATGGCTTTGACCTGAATTTATTCTGGTTTCTGTTTCAGTATCAGGTGAATGATTCTCCGCTGATTCGCAAGCTTATCATTTTTCCGTTTTACGGTCGTTATGTGTTTGGTTCGAAAGGATCTCTCACGGACCAAAGTGGAATCTACTCTCAAGAATACAGTTTTGTGACGCCATTTTACGCCACCATGCGCACGAGCTCTGCTCTCCTGGAATCCAATTCGAAGTATGTGGTGCCCGTATTTATGTACGATCAAACATACTACAGGAAAGAACGCGAAACGGAAACCTATTGGAAGATCTGGCCTCTCGTCTCCACGTCGAGCGATTCGAACGGGCGATTTGAGTTCCGTTCACTGAGTCTGTGGCCCTTTAGATCGGACGAGTTTGAAAGAATCTGGGGACCGCTGTATTCAGTCGTGACATATCGTCGTGATGAGAATGAGGAAAAGTATTTTTCCGTTCTGTTTCGCCTGTATTCCAGAAAGTGGAGCTCAGATGAGGAGCATCATTTCTTTGTTGGGTTCAACTACGACAACACACCGGACGTGACGGGCGTAGAGTTTCTGGGTGGCTTCCTGGGCTTCAGGCGTGAGTACAACCGTGAGGACAGAGAAACAAAGAATCGAGTGCGCCTCCTGTGGTTCTCGATTTGAATTCGGACTTGACATGACCTTACGAATAGCAACTCTTCCGGCGAGCACGGGCAAATGAAACAGATCAAAGGTTTGGTCGAACGAATTCTGCGCCCGATCCTTGGAGCCGGGGAAACACTTCTACTTCTGTTTCGCTCCGTGTTGCAGCTGCCCTTCCTGTGGTTCAAGCGCAACGACATCATTCGCCAGATGTACGTTTCCGGGTTCAAGAGTCTTTCGGTGGTCAGTGTAGTGGCCACGTTTACCGGGATGATCTTCAGTTTGCAGACTGGGCTTGCTTTAAAAGATTTTGGTCAGCAGGATTTAATCGGACAGGTCATTGTGGTTACTCTGACCAGGGAAATGTCTCCGTTCATGACTGCTCTGATTCTCGCTGCTTCTGTCGGGTCTGCCATTGCAGCTGAAATTGGAACCATGACTGTATCTGAAGAAATTGACGCGCTCGAAGTGATGTCGATCGATCCTGTCCGCTATCTCGTGATGCCGCGTATCGTCGGGTTCAGCCTGATGGTTCCTGTCCTTTCTATTTATGCAACGTTACTTGGAATTCTAGGCGGAGGCCTGGTGGCTCAGACTCAGCTGGGCGTAGATTTTTCTGTGTACTTTCAGACTGTGTATGATTCTCTTTTAACAAAAACGGGTCTCAAAGATGTCTGGGTGGGTCAGCTCAAGGCAATCGTGTTTGGGATTACGATCTCTACCATATCATGCAGACAGGGTCTGGCCGCCAGCGGTGGGGCCATTGGGGTGGGCATCGCAGTGCGCCAGGCTGTTGTGATTTCCTTCCTTTTTGTGATTATTCTGGGCTATTTCATCACCGCAGTATTCTATCGGTGAACTTTGCTCTCATTTTCTCGTCTAATATTAAGAGGGTGTATGAAAACGAAACGCGCGGTGCTTACAATTTCCATCTTTTCTCTTCTCGGAGGCGCTTGCCTGACACCTCAGCCTACTCGCTACGAAAACGTGGATGAAAGAGTAGAAGTAACCCGGGCTCCTGCAGGCACTGTGCGCAAGAAGATTGCCCTGGTCAACTTTAGAAACATGACGGACAAGTCCTATCTGGTTCAACCTGCTACCATACAACTGACGAGTCTCATGGTTCAGTCGGGGTACTTTGAAATCATCGAACCCACTCTGGTAGAAAGCGTGATTCGCGCGCAGGATGAGATCACAACGGAGAAGTTGCAAACTCTGAAAGACAAATTCGGCGCGGAATACTTCCTTACTGGAAACCTCACCAACTTTGAGATTCGGGAGACTTCAGCCGGGTTCTGTTTGTTTCTTGGTTTGCTCGGGTCAAAGAATACTAAAGAATATATAGTAGAAACAGGTATTGACTACAGGCTCGTTTCTGTTCCAGATGCGAAAATACTTCAGGCAGATTCCGTTGAGAATCGGCGTACGGATACGTCCAGCCAGGCGGGTTTCCTTTTTTCAACCGGCGGGTCTGATGTGAAGGTGCTCCAATCTTCTGGTGGAAAATTGTTGCGTTACGCCATGAAGGACCTGGTCGAAAAACTCATTCGCGGGTTGTAGTATGAAAATGCGGGCGATTGCGCCGCTGCTTCTGTTTGTTTCCTGTGCAGGCATCATTCAGAAGCAAGAATCTCTTGAATCGCGGACTGCCTATATCGCACCCAGGGCAGGCTTTGAGAAAATCAAAGTAGTTCTTTTGCCTTTTCAAAATTCAGCTCGCATGGGTGAGTTCGATATCATACCGGATGGAGACTACAGTTCGAAAGTCATTCGTCGCACACAAAACACAATCACATCAGATACGCTTGTTCCGCTCACCCTGGGGGACGCACCTCCCCAAGAACCGGAGGGCATTCTCCCAGGAGATCTTTACCGTGAAATAGCGGAAACAGAACTCTTTCAATCTGGAAGATTCGAAGTGATCCCTTACTACAAATTCGCAGAAGAACGTGCGAAGATTGATCCGGAAAAGAAGGATCCTACGTCCGTCTTGAAGACTGCGCAGTCGATGGGCATTCAGCTTCTGATTTCCGGTGATTGCACTGATTTTGAAATCAAGCAATCCAGGAGTTTTTGGAAGATTCCTCTCTGGGCGATCATACTGGCTGCCAGCTTTGCCATTGATGATCGAAATTTGCGTGCAGTGATCTGGGAAGCAATGATTCGCATGCTCTTCGTCGTTCCGCTCAATTCTCCTTTCTGGGATGAGGGGATTGGCTGGGAAGACACGGATCTGGACGTCCTTGTATCTCTAAACATGCGCGCGAGCGGACCTTCTGGCAGCATTCGATTTTCGGATGAGTCTGCCGTGAAGCGGACAGAAAGCGTGCGGAATCTGGATCTTCTTGTCTCGAAAGAATCGCGAAAGGTTCGAATTCAGAAAGCATCTGCAGGCAGACAAATTCGATTCGCAACATCTGATCTGGTTCGCAAAATCTCCCGCGAAGCGGATCAAGGCTTGCGCTGAAATCCATCATTCTGATTTTTTGTTCATGGAGACAGTTCTGGTTACGGGGGGCGCAAGCGGGATCGGGCGTGCCATCGCGCAGGAGTACATCGCAAAGGGCGCTCGAGTCATTCTTGCGGACAAGAATCGCGCTCTCCTTCAATCCACCGCACGCAGCCTGGGATGTGACTGGGTTGAGATGGATGTTACCAGTTCCTCATCCATAAAGAAAGCCCGCGCGAATGTGATCAAAAAAGTCGGTGGGGTTGATGTACTGGTCAACAATGCTGGAGTGGTCTTTGGCGGACGTTTCGAAGATGTAAGTGTAGAGCGTCATTCTCTCACGTATCAGGTCAATACTCTGGGCCCTGTGCTGGTGACTCACGCTTTCTATCCGGATTTGCTTTCGCGGCCAGGAAGCAAGATCGTGTTTGTTGCAAGCGCATCGGGCTACATTGGACTGCCCAGAGGAACCACCTACGCGTCGAGTAAATGGTCTATCGTTGGCTTCGCGGAGTCTCTCCGCGCTGAAGTTGAGGAGACGGGGAGGGGGCCTTCTGTTACCCTCGTATGCCCGTCTTACGTAGATACTGGCCTCTTCGCAGGCGCGAAGGCACCCCTTTTGACGCCGTTGCTGCATGCAGGGGACGTGGGCCGACGTATTGTAGACGCGGCGGAGAGGGGTCGGCCAGTACTCAACATGCCATGGATCGTCAATATCATCCCCTGGATAAGATCTGTTCTTCCGCGATTTCTGTATAAGGCAATACTTCGCATAACCGGTGTTACGCGAAGTATGGACGACTGGCACGGTCGCTGAGCGGGAAGCGATCCTGGGCGAAATTGGGGTATTTGGCGTCCCGGCGGAGCCGTCTAAGAATCTCTTGACCTGACCTGGCTCGAAGGGACGATTTACCCGTGGCGCGTTATCTACTCTGCCTGCTCCTTGTCCTCACCGCGGCCTGCAATCGAGGGGACCTGATTCCTCTCGGGGGAACCTGGGATTTTAAGAAGGGCTTTGACCAAAAGGATCTAACGGATCCGTCCCGCTCTGGCTGGGACACAGTGAAGCTTCCTGCAAGCATTACAGAGACAAAGAATCTGCAGGGTTATGCAGGCTGGATCACTCTTCGCAAAGAACTTCCACCCGAATCCGCTGACATTCTATCCCGTGGCGCCGCCGCTATCAATATGGGTTGGACTTCTGATGTTTCGTATTACTATATCAATGGCCAGCTCATTGGCCAGGTGGGAAGCGCGCAGCCGTACGAGACCGGATTGTTCAGACGCTTCATCAAGGAAATTCCGCAAGTCCCGGCAAAAGAGAAGAACTACCTGGTCATCGCTGTATACGGGACCGGAGAGTATCCGCTTCAATTTGACACGGACGCATATTTCGGACCGGGGGAGTCCGTTTTCAATGAATACTTTCAGAACGAAGTGGTTTCCTTCTTTCTATTGGGAATCTACTTCGTCGTGGGCGCGTATCATCTTTTATTGTTTTCGCGCAGACCCCAGGATAAGCACAATTTACTGTTTGGAATTTTCTGTACTCTTCTGACTTTATACTGGCTCAATCGAACGGGATCTCGTGATCCATTGTTTGGCTCTCACGTGATCGCTCGTCTACGCATCGAATATATAAGTTTGTTCTTCATTCCGCCCAGCCTGATGTTCTTTCTTTCTCAGTTCTTCTACCGCCGTTTTTCGCGCGTAGGTCTGGCGGTTTTTGCAGTATGTCTTGTTCTTGCGGTCATCACCCTTTTTGCCCCGTATACGGTTGCGAAGAATTGTCTCACCGTCTGGCAGTACAGCTCTATCGTGGCGATTGGATACGCTATCTTCTATATTCTTCGCGAGGCTTTCAAAAAGAATCAGGACGCGCGCTGGCTTGCTCTGGGCGTCATCGTTCTCATGATCGCAGCTCTTCATGACATTGCTGCTGCAAGGCACTGGATCAATAGTACTCACATCGCACGTTATGCGTTCTTGATCTTTGTGCTGGCCATTGCTGCCATTCTTGCCAATCGCTTTATGCGCGTGCATACGGAAGTGGAGCAACTGAACGAAAAGCTGGAAGACAAGGTTCGGGTTCGCACACAGCAATTGACCGAATCACTCGATGAAGTGCAGAAGCTAAAAATCCAACAGGACGGGGATTATTTCCTTACTTCCCTGCTGATTCAACCACTCACGGGAAACTTTGTGAAAAGTCAGAATGTAAGTGTGGATATGCTTTTGCGTCAGAAGAAACAGTTTCAGTTTCGCCACTGGCAGGCGGAAATTGGCGGGGATCTGTGCATCGCGCAGAGCATCAGCCTCAGGCGTCGCACCTATACTGTCTTTTTGAACGGGGATGCAATGGGAAAATCCATTCAGGGTGCAGGTGGCGCTCTGGTTCTGGGAACTGTATTTAAGTCTATGGTTTCGCGTACGCAGCTTGCGGAAGCGGCGCAGAACAAAGCCCCCGAGCAATGGCTCAAGGAATGCTTTGTAGAGCTTCAGAATGTTTTCGTTTCTTTTGATGGTAGCATGATGGTTTCGGCTGTATTCGGTCTCGTGGACGAAGAGAGCGGGATGCTGTATTACATCAATGCGGAGCACCCGTTTGTAGTTCTATACAGAGAGAAAAAAGCCGAGTTCCTTGAGAATGACATGCAACTGCGAAAGCTCGGCGTTTCAGGCCTGGGCGGTCATCTGGAAGTGAAAACGTATCAGCTCTTGCCCAATGACGTAGTGATCATTGGATCTGACGGCCGCGATGACGTGCAGATCGGCGTAGATAGACTGGGAAATAGAATCATCAATGAAAACGAAATGGAATTCCTTCGCCATGTGGAAAAGGGCGACAGTGATCTGAGACGGATTGAGAAGTCGATCATGGGTTTTGGCCAGCTCACAGACGATTTCACAATGTTGCGAATTGGCTTCAAGGAGGCGGCGGCGCAGCAGAGAAGCGCAGACGCGGACCAGAGGATTGCGGCGTTCAAGGCGGAAGTGAGAAAAGCTCGCGGGCTATTCAACGATGGCGCGACGGATGAAGCCATATTCGTGCTCGAGCAGGCAATGGACATGACAGAAGAAAACGCAGACGCGATGCGATTGCTTGTGAAGATAATGATTCAGGCAGGAATGTTTGATCGTGCGGCCAACCTTTCGGACAGTTACACCAGACGATTCCCGGCGGACACAGAATTCCTCTATATTACTTCGTACGCCTATGCGAAGAGTGGGGAAACCAGACAGGCCATCGAGTTTGCGGAACGGTGTCGTCTTCGCGATCCATCCATGGTGAGAAATCTAACTCATCTCGCGCGACTTCACGCGCAAACAGGAAATGAGCCTCTTGCGCGTCGGGTTCTCGGGGAGGCCCTGCAGGTGGATCCTCTTCATGCAAAGGCGCGCCAGATGCTCGCTGCGATTGAGGATTGATGCGCTGGATTCTAATCCCCGCAGTTTGCTTTTGTTGTTCGTTTCAAACCCTTCGCGCGCAGGAAGTAGAAGACAATGCGAATCAGGATTTCCCTGATCTGTTTGCGGAAGGTCTTGCGCCTCAGAGTTATCCGGGTGGCAGCTTTGAAAGAGCAAGGCATGACTTTGTGCTTTGCCGCGGGAAAACAGGGAAGGGAGATCCGCCTCCCGGAAGGCCGGAAGAACAGGTAGAAGGATTGTCTGCGGGTGCGTATAACAACGCTGTCATTGATGACGTGATTCGAGACATTGACGCGACGGATGCGGGAAGCGCCTTCAGAAAGAAACACCTGACGATCGCACTTGAAAAGATGAAGATCGGGCTCAAAGTCGATCCTCAATTTTTTCCATTTTTGTACAACTCCGGCAGACTCTTGCTTCTTTTGAATCTTCCAGAGCAGGCGCTTTCCTATTTACTTCTTGCGCGAGCGCGACTTTCCGAATTTTCTGCGGTGCATCTTTTCATTGGTGCCGCGCATGCGAGACTCGGAGATGGGATTTCTGCGACTGAAAGTTACAGAGTCGCCTATAGAAGAAATCCCTTTGATCCATCGGCGCTCGTCGCACTCGGCGATTTTTATCTCGAATCAGGCGCTTTTCCGCAGGCCCACGATACTTACGAAAGAGTCCTCAAGCAGTTTCCAGAAAACGCAAGCGCGCGCATTGGACTCGGGCGATTGTATGCGAAGAAGGGCGAGTTTGTTCGCGCCAGAACGTTCTTTGAAAGCGTTGTCACTGAAAACCAGGACGGTTCGGAACGTTCAGACTATGACAGGGCTCTGCATTTCTATTTCGCAGAAGTATGTTTTTCTCTGAAAGATTATCGCGAAGCAGTCAAACAGTATGATAGGATCCTGAAACATCCGGAGGATCCATTCTTTCTGGACAATTCCCTCACGCTGATGAAGAAGAGACGCGAGATTGCGCGAAAGCTGGCAGAAGAATAGGCGAAGTTAAAACGCGAACGTCTTGTGGAATTCCGCCACATCGTACGGGAATCGATCCTTGAATTCAATTCGATCTTGCACGAGTCCATGAACCGCTTCGCGGCGCAGATCCTGTTTCAAGTCGCCCAGCAGATGAGACGCGACATTCGCTTGCGTAAACGTGGCTGCTTCTGAGAAAGCGATTTGTTTTTCAGTAGAAATGGAGGCATTACTTGCTGGCAATGTGGTAGCATCCAGGAATTGAAGCCCGTATAAAATGGCCGCTCCACCAAGCATCGTAGTTCTTGCATTTACCGCCCGTGAGTACGCTCGACTTTGCTTTCGCACATCGTGGTAGTACTGCTGATAGAGGAACAAGTAAGATGAAGAAGTCCAGTACTGGTATCCGGCCGCGACTGCAAGCTGCGAGGAAAAGAGAGCATTCACTCCGCTATTGCCTGCTCTGATCGCCGCGCGACGCGCCTTGTTCGCTTCGTAGTCTTCAAAAACTGCGGCGGCACCGAATCCGATCATGGTTCCAGCGATCATGTATCCCGCTTTCTTGTCTCCGTTCTGGATCCGAGTTCTTCCCGGAATGAACGCGGAAGCGCGCATGCGAAAGTTGGATGTAACAGAATAAACGCACGGCCCTCCAAAGCAATACATGTCTGCCATGGGAGGAGGGTTCGTTCCTGGTTCAAAGGGGGCTGGTCCGAAGAAACCTGGTGAAGACGAGTAGGAAGCCGCGTCCAGTACCTGGAAAATGTACAGAAAAGCTGCCGTGCCGACGGCTGCTACCTGCACCTGCGTGCTCCGACGGTATTGATTTCGCAGCGAAGTGAATTGTCTGTTGTTATCAAAGACCGCATAGACGAATCCAGGGTTGGTCCAATAGGAGGCGAGCGCCACACCCAGAATTGGATTTGTAACCGCTTGATTTGCAACGCTGTCTTTTAGTCTGCGCGAAGTGCGCACCAGCTGGTACTGATGATAGCTTTCATACAGCGTCACGGCACCGAGCGCCCCGAAGATTCCGAGAGTAACGGTTCCCGCAGTGTCTCCTGCGTTTCTACGTACTTTTCCCGGAATCCAAACATCTTTTGTGAATTTCCACGTGAATGTAGAGTTAGAGAGGTTGCGCGTCCCGGGGATTGGGCCCACTCCTGGACCGGGCGTAGTGTAGAAGAATCCTTGAGAGTCAGACATAAGCGCGCCGTCTATGACCGCCATGCCAAACGTTGCGAGAGCTCCTGCCAGGAGAATATTGCGATTCTGGATGGTTCTTCTATATTCCGCTCTCTGGTTGCGAATGTTCTTGTATTGATCCTGCGCGATGAGAAGGAAGCCTCCGTTCGTCCAGAGAGAATATGTTCCAAGCACCAGAGGCGTGGCGAAGATGCTTCCCAGTCCGTCAGATTGCGATCGCTTCGCTACTTTGTCCGCATGTCTATCTTCATAGCCTGCTCCCACCAGAAACGTTCCGATGACTGCAGGCCAGATATAGCCTTTCGTGTCGCCGCTACGAATGCGACTGAGGCCTGGAACGAAAGCCTGTGGCGTCAAATTCCAGGCGTATTTCTGAGGAGCGGGGATACAGATCCCGGCTCGTCCACATTGCTTCTTCGTTGGTTTGTATTCCGGATAAATTTCCATGGGCTCAATGGCCGGAACTTTCCCATTGTCCCTGCCTGTATCTTTCCCGGTATCTTTGCCAGTGTCTTTGCCTGGTTCTCTTCCTGTGTCTCGCCCGCGGTCCGTTTTCTTCGCGTCTTCGCGTACAACTCTCGGATCACTCGAAGTTGTCACCTTTTTGTCTTCGCTGATCTTGAGTGCGTTTTCAACGCGCACAATTTTGTTGTGCGGGTTTTCGATGATGATATCGTGTTTGCCCTGATCTATTTTCGCAGAATCAAACGAAGCGATGAGTTTGTTGTCCCCAACGACTTCTACTTTAGTGGACTCGATTTTTCCTTTGTCTGTATCCACGAAGACTTTTGTGGATTCAGTGAGATGTGTTCCTTCGATGGCAACGGCTCTCTCACCTTTTTTTTCAACGTCCACAGGTAGTGGTGTAGGTTTGAGGGTTTCTACATTCGGCAGTTCTGCCACGCGGATATTGAAATCAACCCAGTCTGAGTACTGTGTCGGCTTTCTGAATTTGTTGAGAGCAGAAACTCTCTGCTGGTATTTTCCGGGAGGGAGTTCTACCTCCAGCTTGTTTTCGCCTACAGTCTTTTCGAGTATTACTTTTCCGCCGGTATCTCTCACCTGCACAACGTAAGCCGCTGCTCCCCGAATTGGTTTCCATTCGAGGAATGGCGTTTTCACTTCTTGCGCGTAAGCTCGTTGTGTGAAAGGGGCCAGGCTGAAGACAATCGCGCCGGCCCAGAGGATCAGCGCTCTCATTCTGTGTACTGGACTCCCGGCGTTACAATCTCCGGCTTACCAACATCGATTCGCAGAGTGATTGTAAAATCAGACGCTGCAGGTTCGCTTACCTGATTGCGGCCATACGCAGAGACGGACCATGTGAATCCACCCACATCAAGGATTCCAAGATCCCGTAGCATGAAATCCGCTCTCTGTGTTTTGAGATTCAAGATGGCGGTGCGCCTTCCGTCCGGATAGCTGCGGAAAAGCGTGAAGTCGTAGCCTTCCGCGCCGCGAACCGGATCCCATTTGAAATACAGTTCGTTCTTATCCGTCATGTCCACTGTCTGTCCGCGAGGCGGTTCGAGCAGGCGAGGAGGTTGCAAAAGATCCAGAATGCTAAACGATCTGATTTCGCTCTCCGTAAGAACAGAACCGTTCTGCGAAACCAGGAGCACTTTCCAGTAGTACCGGCCCGGTGCGAGGTTTCGCGCAGAGTATGCACGTGCAGACGTCATCTGATTTACCACGGCGGGATCCAGGTTCTGGTTCGGTGAAACGACCACTCGGAACTGCGAAAGATCCGGACCTTCCCACAACAATCCAACCCCTTCGAGACGTGCCTGAACTGGATCCATATCAGCCCCGTTTGCCGGACCGCGGAGAGCCACTTTCTCCATTTCGGCCACGGTAAAAGATGAGACGTTGGAAAAGTCAGTCGCATTACCTTTCCTGTCGATTCCCTGGAGTCTCCAGTAGTATTTACCTTCGCGGAATCCTTGTTTTACAGTCAGGAAGTTCGTATCTGCCGTGCCTTTGAATGCGATTTGATCAAAAGAAGCATTGGGCGAAATTTCAAGAGTAGTGCTGCGTACGTCGCGGTCTACGCTCCAGGAGAACGCAAGGCCTTCTTTTTCAAGAATGACGCGCGCAATTCTATCTCCAGCCGGGCGAACAGCAAGAGGAGCCTGCGTTTTCTGTCTTCGCACCACTGTAAATGCAGTGGCTGCACCCGGCAAATTCCCCGCTTCTGAGCTCGTTGTGACGATTCGTGCGAAATAGTTACCTGCAGGCAGTTTTTGACTGATCGATGTGGTAGAGGTTTCGATTCTTCTTGCGCTTGCAAAGCCAGGGTTCTCTGCAATTTCGAGCGCATATCCTTGCGCAGTTTCGCTTCGCGACCATGTGAAGTTTACGAGAGGGTCATCCGTTACGTAATCGAATTGCGCGCCAGACACGGGCGAAAGAAGCACCGCCGGTGCGTTTCGAATCACAGTGAATCTTCTAAAGTCGCTATAATCGATTTTGCCTGTCTTGTCCTGTGCTGCCAGTCTCCAGAAGTAAGACCCGTCTCCCAGAGCAACGCTGGTTCCGGGGCCGGCCGTTGTGACGCGAGTGATAATTCTTGAGAAGGATCTGTCCGATGCGATTTCAAATGTGAGCGCTTCGGTTGGTTTTTCCCATGCAAATGCAAATGCCTTTTGATTTTCAGTGATGAAGGATCGCGCACCGTCGTCTGGAGCAGTGGGGCGAAGTACCACCTTTCGCACCTGGATTTCGGCCGCAATGGTTGCCTTTTGATCCTTCTCTACTTTCTGAGTTTTACCGTCTGAAGTCTGAACATTCGCCTGACCGCGCTGCACGGTGAGAGAGAGATCCTCTCCTTCGTTTCTCGAGAGTTTGACGTCTGAGTTTTGAATAGAAATGACTTTGTTGTCTTGCGTCTTGATGTTGAGAGCGGCCACTTCCTGGCCAGCTTTCTGATCCTGCTTTGCCTGCACGGAGCCGTATGCAAAATCAATGTCTGCTGATTTGTCTGAAATGTTTAGAACGATCATGGTGGATTCGTCGAGCTGAATCTTGGTTCCGTTTTTGAGAGTGACTACAGCTTCCGAAGATTCCGCAGTGCGAATCGCGTCTCTGTTATAGAGGGGAGTTTCCGTATCCAGATCGTCCCAGATGACCTGTGAAGCGAACTTACGTTGCGCTGTGCGATGCTTGAATGTGATGGTGCCGATCACTTCGCCACCACCTCCGAAATTCTTTCGATTGAAGTCCCAGAACAGCAGCGCACCAAAAATCAAAATGACAAGCGCGCTGCCTCCGATGAAGAGCCAGTCGTCTCTTTGTCCAGGAAGTCGGGTGCCGAACACTTCGAATTGCTGCATGATGTCCTCAGTGCGCGTCCTTCGATTTGTCGCCGATTACTTCGTATTTCACTTCTCCTTCGCCGGAAGCAGCCTGTTCCATTTTGGATGCTTTTTCTTCGTCGAATTTGATGCCGACGAGTGAACGAAGTTCTTTCAGAGATTTTGGTCTTTCTGGATCGTCCAGTCGCCCAAGAACTGCATAGATGATTTGCGCTTCTGATTTTCCTTTGACTTTGATCGCAGGCATCTCTTCTACCTGGAATACATCCTTCACTCTGTCGTAGGCATCCGTTGTGATCAGTATGTCCGTTCCAAAAGGTTTGTTCAAAGATTCAACGCGGCTTGCGAGGTTTACCGTATCACCGATCACTGTGTAATCCAGTCTCGTTTCCGAACCAATCTGCCCGGAAATGACCGGGCCAGTGTTGATACCACAGCCAAACATCGCAATCGGCTTTTTTTTGCCGCTCTTCGTCGTTGGTCTTTCGTTGAATGCGATGAGCGCTTTTCGCATCATGATCGCTGCATTGATTGAGTTTTCTGTGTCGTTTCCGCGCGAAAACAGTGCGCCCCAGTGAGCCATCACAGCATCACCGATGAACTTATCCACAACCCCGCCCGTAACGTCCACGCAATTGACCATATCTGTGAAGTACTCGTTGAGGAATTCGACGACTTCTTCCGGTTCCATGTTCTCTGACATCGCAGTAAATCCGCGCAAATCAGAGAAGAAAATAGCCGCGTCTTTGCGTTCCCCGCCCAGCTTCATTTCTCCGCGAAGGACCATTTCCGCGATTTCAGGGTTTGTGAATTTGCCCATCGCATCTTTCAGTTTTTCGCGTTCCTCGAGACCCACGGCCATGTTCACGAATGAATGAGTCAGATCCCCGATTTCATCTCCGGAGGCAGGCTTGATGTCGATGCCATATTCGCCTCTTTCCACTTGCTGTGTTGCACCTACTAGTTTTACAATAGGAACAGTCAGCGTTTTTGAAAACAGGTACACTACAATGAACGACAGAGCAACTACGATCACCATGATGTAAATGTTTCGTCTTTGAATCGCAAATACAGGGCCAAATACTACGTTTTCTTCCGCAGTAGATACGATCCCAAGTCCGCCCACGCTGAGCTTTTTGTACGCGCCCAGATTCCATCCGTTCTTATCTGAATAGCGAATCTGGCCGTTGTCGACCTTGCTTTCGAGTAGAGCCTTGATGATGGGAGAATCTGCGAGGTTAGTGCCGCTCAATACAAGCTTTGAATCCGGATGTGCAATCACATCTCCCGCCTGATCCACAAGGAATGCGGTGGTTCCTGGGAGAGCCTGTGTAGTTTGCTGGAACGCCTTAATGAATGTTCCAGGATCGAGATACGCTACAACTATGCTTTCGCCACGTGCGAGAGGAACGCTCACTGCAATCAGTGGAATTTTGAATCCCTGCGAAGCGTTGTGTACGATGGTCGCACCCCCGAAGGAGGCCAGGAATGCTTTTCCGTTTTGCTGGTTGAGGCGAGTGATGTCTTCCTGAGAGATGTTGTTGTCTTTGAGGAATTTGTCATTGGTCACACTTTGACCGATGATGATCGCATCTCCTGCGCGTCTTGCCACTCCAATGAACATGAAATGCGCATTGTTCTGTAGAAATAGATCAATGAACACTTTCTTTTGATCCGCGGCCTGTGGCTGCTCGAGAGTTGTCCCCATCAGGTGGGATTTGTACGAAATCGTTTCAATTTCGGACTGCAGCTGCAGACCAATGATTTCCGTAATGCTCAGGTTACTTCCCTGGATGCTTCTTTCGCTGTCTCTTCTAAAGAAGAAAGTAGCGAGGAAGATCATCGCAGTGAGAGCTCCCACAATCACCGCGGAAATGATGGAGAGAAGCTTCACTTTAATAGTGAATTTCGATGGTTTAAAAGAATGATCCAGTTTTCGGATTTCTCCGCCGGCGGGCTTAGACGCGGGTTTCGGGGCAGGCTTTGTCTCTGCTTTTTCAGGCAATTTCTGGCTTTCGACTACGGCAGGCACCGGTGCGGGAGGCTCAATGGCTTCTGGCGGTGAGTAAGGTTCTGCGACTGGAGTTGGAACCGGAGCTTCCGTTTCTTTTTCTCTGGGCGAGAGGGCTGCCGCCATGGAAACAGCTTCTACATCTGTAGGCTGCGTGGCCGCCGGAGGAGCTGTGCGCGCGAGAAATGCATGAGCATCCGCATCTTCGTGTGAAGGAGAGACGACAGTGCTTTTTCCGTTCTTTTGCGAGTGGCCTGATTCTTCTCTGAGGAATTCCGCATAACGGTTCAGAGCTTCGTGTACCGCCTCATTGCCATCAGAATCTGCGACGGTGCGACAGGCTTCGATTGCGGTTAGTTCGCGGTGCGAGAATAGAACCAGTCCGGCAAGGAAGAAGAGAAGATCGTCTGGTTCATGATGACCAACGTACACGACAGCGCTGCTGTGTTTTCGCGCGCGCGAAAGAAGCGCGCCGTGATGTTTGCGCACTGGAGTAAAATCTCCACCTTCCAGGATGTTGTGTGGCTGAATATGAGATGCAGTGAGTCCCTTTGCTTTGACTGCACGAATGAGTTCTTTGGGGACTTCGTTCTTTTGTGCGTAGATGAGCAGTTCCTGGACGCCAATTTCCGCCAGGTCATCGAGGGCATGGTTGATTCCATCGCCGGCTCCCATCCAGGAGTTGCCGTCTGCGATCTTAATTTCTCCTCCGTTTAGGACGAGGTCTGTCGTTTTCAATTCCGCGATCAAGGTTCCGCCCCCTGCCAGGTAGTACGACGATAAAAAGGTCGTGTCAATCGTAATTATCGGGCGTTTGTGACGCTAAATCGCCTTTTTCGCGATCTGAATTGCTTGTTCGAAAATTAATTCTGCAACGCCGCCGTCCAGTTCAATGGTTCGCCTGTCAAATGAGCCATTAAACGGGCGCGTAAGGTCCACTGGACGTGCGTCTGTCGTCACAACCAGTTCGTAACCTGCCTTAAATACTCTTTCGCGCAGTGCGGGAGTGTGGTAACCCATTGGATAGGCGAAAAAGCGAATCTTATGTCCCATTAGATTCTTTTCTAGAATTTTGCGCGAATCCTCAATTTCCACAACTAATCTCTGTTCGTATTCCGCTGCGGATTCACCTTTTCGCGGAACATGGAAGGCAGTGTGCGTGTGCGAATGATTTTGAACGTCAAATCCTTCTTTCAGGAGACGGCGAAGATCGTCATAGGACATGCCCTCTGCTGGATCTGTATGAATCCCGCCTGTATAAACGAAGAACGTGGCAGGGTAACCGAATTCGCGAAGGATGGGAGCCGCAATTCGAACGGCTCCTTCATAGTCGTCATCCACAGTGATGGCAACGGCGGGTTTCTCAAGGAGCCGTTTATTCTGGGATCGTTCCACCACTTCTGCCAGCGGGATCACAGCGATGTTCTCATCGCGTAGCCTTTTCATGAAATGACGAAATGTGGCGCTCGTGATCGAATAACGGCCCCGGCCGTTTAGATCGTGAAAGCAGAGTATGGGAACCCTGCTATAGCCGGGGCTCTGGCCGCTACCGGAAAGACCTTCCATCAGCGGGGCCACACGGGGCAGGGCTGAAAATACAGCAGAGGCGAGCAAAAAACCGAGGACGGAAAGGGATACTCTGCGAAGTTTCATAGGCCCAGCTTTATTTTCGGAGTCGATCTGCGTTTACATAGGCGGCAATCTGAAAATTTTGGCTATCTTGATAAGCAGGCCCCCTGTGCGACGAATAGAGATCATGGACACAACTCTCCGTGACGGAGAGCAGACTCACGGAGTGAGTTTTTCTGCATTTGAGAAGCTGCAAATTGCGCGCTTCTTACTGGAGCAGGTATGCGTGGATCGCATTGAGGTGGCAAGTGCCCGCGTTTCGCGCGGAGAGCACGAGACTGTAAAAGAGATCTTCGTATGGGCCCATGAGAAGGGTGTGGCAGATCGCATTGAACTTCTTGGTTTTACGGATCACAAAGGCTCCATTGATTGGATCGGTGAAGCGGGCGGCCGCGCCATCAATCTGCTTACAAAAGGTTCTCTCAAACACTGCCGCGAACAGCTGGGAAAGACTCTGGCTCAGCATCTGGCTGACATTGAAAAGACAGTGAGATACGGTGAAGAGCATGGCTTTCGAGTGAATGTGTACCTCGAAGACTGGTCTAACGGATTTCTGCATTCGCCTGATTACGTGCGCGAAATGGTCGGTGCTCTTCGCAATCTCCCCATTCATCGTTTTCTTTTCCCGGACACTCTTGGAATCATGAGTCCCGATGAAGTACGCGCGGGTCTCAGAGATATTTTTGATCTCTATCCGGACATTCAAATTGATTTTCATGGTCACAACGATTATGATCTCGCCACTGCAAACTGTCTGGCGGCAGTAAGCGAAGGTGTTGTTGGAATTCACTGTGCAGTCAATGGTCTGGGGGAAAGAGCAGGGAACTCTCCTCTCGAAGCAGTCGTCACAGCACTTCATGATAAATTGCGAGTGCAAACAGGTGTGAATGAAAAAGCTCTCGTGGATGTTTCGCGCCTTGTGGAAACATTCAGTGGCAAAAGGATTTCCGCAAATCACCCGGTAGTGGGTCACGATGTTTACACCCAGACTGCGGGCATTCACGCAGACGGAGACAAGAAGAATAATCTATACGCCAATCCAATTCTTCCGGAAAGATTCGGGCGGCAGAGAGTATACGCGTTAGGAAAGCTCGCAGGCAAAGCGTCTGTTTCCAATAACCTGGGAATGCTGGGCATTCAACTTCCTCCAGAAAAGGAACTTCTACTCCTCGATCGAATCAAACAGCTGGGTGAACAAAAGCAAACAGTCACTCCGGATGATCTCCCTTTCCTTATGGAAGATCTGTTTGGATCAGGCGATTCAAGACAGATTCGAATCAAGAGCGCAGAAATTCATTCCACTCTTCAGGGAAAGCCTCGTGCGAAAGTCACTCTTGACTTCAACGGTCAAACGTACGAAGAAACAGGAGAAGGAAACGGCGGATACGATGCCTTCATGAAGGCACTCGAGCTCATCGCGAAGAGAGTTGGAATCGAGCTTCCACAACTTATGGACTACGAAGTGCGCATTCCACCTGGAGGAAAAACAGACGCGCTCGTGGAAGCGATGATTGAGTGGGCCCCTGCAGAAGGCAGATCCTTTCGCACAGTTGGTGTGGACTGCGATCAGGTCATGGCCGCGATCATCGCAACGGAGAAAATGCTTAACCGCATTGTGCAACCTGCCGCTGATTTACTCCGTCAGTTCTGAGTTCCAAACATCGCGCGCACTTTGGCAACGGCCGGGTTCCCCGGATCGAGCTTCTCTGCTTTGTCCAGGAAATCTGCACCGCGCGCAATGTTTCCCATCCTCGCATAAACTTCCGCGAGAAGAAACAAATTCTTTGCAAGCTCAGGTTCTCGCAGATACACTCTTTCCGCCATGTCCGCTGCCTCTTTGAGGCGATTGAGTTTCTTGCGGCAATGAGCCGTGACGAATGCGAATTCATTGTCCAGATGCCCGGCCTCTGCGAGCGGTTCTGCGATTTCTGCAGTGCGTGCGAAGTTCTTCTTTTCTAGATAGTATTTGATGAGGGGCCGCACAAGTTCAGGGTTCAGTGGATCTCTTCCCAGAGCACCTTCGAGTTCGCGCACTCCACCTGTCTGATCGCCTCCCTTTGCAAGCGCGCGCTCTCTGGAAATTGCTTCCTGAGATGCTTTTCGTTCGGGGCTTGCTTCCTTCCTGTATTCCACGCGCAGAAGCGAAAGGTCGTCTGTGATTTCCCCGCTTTCTACTAGACCGGAGTAGATTTGATCCAGATTTCCATTTCCTGCTTCCACGTGTTTTACAAACAGCGTTTCATCGCTGTTCATTGTGCGGGTTCCGTCCTGTCCCATTCCAATGAGTATGTCGTCTCTGCCGTCCGATCCTGCGATGATCACATCCCCTGTTTCCAGTTGATACGTGCCAATCTGAAGTTTTCCGTCCAGTCCACCAATGCCCAGCTTTCTGTGGATGGTATCTTCTTCGAGGAAAGCTGCTCTCCCGTTTCTATATAGAACAGTGCGTGGATGTTCCGCGTTGATGACGTAAAGCACTCCGCTGTCGTCGTCTATGAGACCCAGGACAACGGATACGAGCATACTGCCGTCGAAGCTTTCGAACATTTTCTGGAATTCGATGAACGCATTTTTCAACCAGCGTTCCGGATACAGATTCTGCATACTCATGGTGAGCTTGGTTCTTTCAATCATCATGCGCGCCACGGCGCCAAGCACCAGTGCTCCGCCTGCGCCCTGGATGGACTTGCCCATCGCATCTCCATTCAAGAAAACAGTGAATGTTCTGCCGTGCAGGTGAATCGTATCTGCCAGACAAATGTCCCCGCCAAGTTCATCTTCTCGGTTTTTAAAGATGAACGACTTCTTTTGCTTCATGAGGAAACGCACGTCTGTGTGGTTGCCTTCCACCCGATTCACGGCGAGCGGTTTGATGAGAAGAGATGTAAGGAAGTAGTCTCCATCCTGGCGTTTTTTGAGTTCGCTCACTTCTTCCAGAGTCTGCTGCAATCTTCGCGTGCGATCTTCTACCTTCTGCTCCAGGTTCTGATTGAGCTCGAGGAGCGATCCGTAACTGGACTGCAATTCAGAAGCAAGAGAATTCACAACTCCTGAAAGCTGGCCCAGTTCATCTTCGCGTACACTTTTGATCTTATGCGCATCCAGTTCTTGAAATTGCTTTTCCGATACTACATGCCCGATGTTCGTTACCGCTTCGGTTGTATTTCGCAGAGGGATGGTGAAGAATCTATGGAGCAAGAGCGCTGCGAGAGCTACACCCACAAGAACCGTGATTGTAATCATTGTGATGAGAACAGAAGTAATCTGCGAAGCAACAGCGCCCGCTTCGCGCAAAGGTTTTACGATGATCACTTTCCAGTAGGATTGCGGAACGTGAAATAAAAACACAATGGCGGATTCGCCTGTGATGTAGTCTTTCTGGATTTCGAACTTTCTGTAGAGAGATGTGTCTTTTGTTTGTTCCGCAAGTGGATCTGCGATGGCTGCGGCTATGAATTCTGCTTCTTCTGCATCAATTTGATCGCTATCATGATCGATTTTTGTCGCGATGTCTGCCCTGAATCCTTTTGTGCTCTTCGCGCGTTCTGTGATGTCTTTGTTCATTGCGTGAACCGCGTCCGCGATAGGAGCGAATAACGGCTGTTTCTTGGCCATGTCCGCGATGGTAAGGAAGTCTCTTGTCTTATTCCCTTTTTCATCTTTGCCTATAACTTCCACGTCTTCTTCTTTTGGAAACGTGAGGAACTTGTTGTTGCGATCCAGTAGAAAGATGTATCCTCCTGTCCGCTGCCTCATGTTCTCCATGAATGCATGAAGCCCTTCGAGCTTGAGATCAATCGTAGCTACTCCGGCGAATTGATCCTGAGTATCGCGCATGGCCACAGTGCAAGTAACCATTGGCTGGTAGGAATAAGGATCCATGTACGATTTACTCCAGAAGCATTCTCCGGGTCTTGAGTAACGCACAACCGGGTACCATTCGTCATGTCTGTAGCCGCGCTCATTTGTATTGTAGTCATCGAAGTACTGAAGTGAGCCGTGTTCGTCGCGCCCCCAGAAGAAGCTTCTTTTTTCTATGCCCGGCGTGAACACAAAGGGTTCGGGCCAGATTCCGCCGCCTGCTACATTCATATCTCCGCGGAAGTTGATCATGGTAGGTACTACCTGCTTGAAGAGACGCGCATCGCGTGGCAGCTGTTCCCCTACGCTCGCCTCGCTTCTGCAAAGTGCTTCTATCTGGCGAGAGCGCTCCGCCAGTTTGGCGACCACGTTGTTTCCAATTTGCTCAATGAGGCGAGACGATTCCTGTAAAACCAGCTTGTTTCCCTGTGTTTTCATCACGGCGAAGATTCCACCTAGATCCCAGAGGGGGACGAGTGTGAGCGCGAAGAGTCCTAGAAAGCTAAGACTCTTGTACCATTTGACTTTTCTCTGTCCGGATGCTGGCATGAAGAAGACTCCGAGGCTGTGAAATCCGGCAGGAATCTAACGCATGGCAAATAGTTGTAAAGTGCAAAAGACATTTTCCGGGATTTTTATCGGAATTGACTGCCATCCCCCCGATTGAGACGCCATGGCATGAATCAGTTTGGTGCCCCCTACACGAAAGGCGCATTTCGCGTCATGATGCTCGGTTCTGGTGAGCTGGGCCGGGAAGTGACCATTGAGCTTTCGCGTCTGGGAGTCCACGTCATCGCAGTGGACCGTTATGCGAATGCGCCGGCGATGCAGGTGGCTCATGAATCTTTTGTAATCAATATGCTCGATGAAGAGGCCCTGCGCGATCTCATTTTGAAAGTCAGGCCTTCTCTCATTGTACCTGAGATTGAAGCGATTGCCACGGCCGCACTTGTACGCCTCGAGAGTGAAGGGTTCACAGTCATCCCAACGGCGCGGGCGGCTCGCCTGACTATGGACCGCGAAGGCATTCGTCGATTCGCCGCAGAAGAGCTTGGCCTGCCAGTTTCGCGTTATCGTTTCGCCGGGACGCAAGCTGAATACGAAGATGCAGTGCGCGAAATCGGAATGCCCTGCGTGATCAAGCCAGTCATGAGCTCCTCCGGAAAAGGCCAGAGCACCGTAAGAAAAGAGGAGGATGTAGCGAAGGCCTGGCAGTATGCGATGACAGGAGGGCGTGCGAAAGGCGGACGCGTCATTGTTGAGGAATGGATCCCCTTTGATTACGAAATCACTCTACTGACCGTGCGCCATTCAGGCGGGACGGATTTCATGAACCCGATCGGTCACCTACAGATAGATGGCGACTATCGTGAATCGTGGACGCCGCAACCAATGAGCGAGAAGGCTCTGACTGCGGCGCAGTCGATTGCGAAGTCCATCACGGACGGTCTGGGAGGGCGGGGCATCTTTGGCGTGGAGCTTTTTGTAAAAGGGGATCAGGTCTATTTCAGCGAAGTTTCTCCCAGACCGCATGACACGGGTCTTGTAACTTTGATTTCGCAGAATCGTTCCGAGTTCGCACTGCATGCCCGCGCCATCCTTGGCCTGCCGATCGGCACAATTCATTCGTATGGTCCGGCCGCATCTTGCGCCTTGCTTATGGAAGGAGATTCGGATGCCCCGGTTCTGGAAGGCCTGGAGGATGCTTTGAACGGAGCAGATACGGATTTTAGACTTTTTGGAAAGCCTGAGATCCACGGAAAGAGGCGCCTGGGTGTGGCGCTTGCCCTGGGCCAGACTGTAGAGAAGGCGCGTGAGGCGGCGAGAAATTCGGCCGCAAGCATTCGACTCCTATGATTTTGTCTTGTGAACGCCCGGGCCAGAGTCAGAAGTGAGTCGATGAAGTCCCGGGGACGGAATATGACGATCGGAATCGTGCCTGCTCGCGAAAGCGAGGTTTTCCGCATACAGGGACCATTCCGCCTGGTCCTGGAAGACACGGATCGGCCAAATGTAAAGAAGCTCAAGCACGTCATCCGGGAGAATCCCCAGACCGTTTCCGATTTTAAGCATTTCATCCATTATCTAACGGGTCAGATCAGGCGGGCCGCGGACCTTCTGGCTGAAGTTGGGGATGATCGCCACAAAAGACGAGCAGAAGCACTCCGCAATCATGCGATGGAGGAACTGCAGATAGCCGGGCGTTACGAGAATGATCCAGATCGCCTTCGCGCATGCATGATGAGATTGAGTTCTACTTTGATCGATCTAAAGCAGGTAGCGAACGAAGAAGAAGTGCAGGGTCATTGATTTTGAAATTTTACTTGCAGGATATCTTCCAATAAAAAGAAACAACAGGATATGGCCAAATCAGCTAGCAAATTCTCTTTTCTTGATGTTCTCCAGGAAGGCATTCTTGAAATCGCAGAAGCCGGAAAAAACGGCACAGTGAAATTGAAGCGCAGTGATCTCAAAGCGCTGATCGAAAAAGCATTCCAGCAGGGAGTCAAAGCAGCCGCCGGCGGCGAGCGTGTGAAGTTCCCGGTAGTCGGTACTCTCCTTCGCAAGGACGTGGAAGCAAAGAAAGGCGGCAAGGGCCGTAATCCTTTCACGGGCGAAGAGATCATGATCAAGCCGCGCCCTGCAACCAAGAAACCAAGATGGTCTTTCCCGAAGTCTATCAAAGAAGACTTCGCAAACAAGAAGAACTGGTAATCCAAAAGCCATGGAGTCCTTCCTCGAATTGCAAGGCGTTCGAGTCGGGTTCCCAATCCAGAAAGGTATCTTTCGAAGGACTCATGGCCATAAGATCGTACTCGACTCTGTTTCGTTCAAAATAGCCCGCGGCAAGACCGTCGGTCTGGTGGGTGAATCAGGTTCCGGCAAGACTACCATCGGACGTGCAATCCTCGGGCTTGTGCCTGTGATGTCCGGTTCCATTCCGCTTCATCTGGATGATCCTCTCATCTCCAGGGAACCACTGGATCTCGCCCACGGTTTTCCAGACGACTTTGATCCATCTACCGGACAGGTTCGTTCTCTTTCGCGCATGCTTCGGCGCAGATTGCAGATTATTTTTCAAGATCCTTATTCCAGTTTGAATCCGCGCCTTCGCATCGGAGACGTACTGCTAGAAGCAATGCATTTGCATTTTCCAGAAATGACAGAAGCGTTGCGGAGAAAAAAGGCGAAAGACACTCTGGACAGAGTGGGACTTTCTGATTCGGCTCTGGAGCGCTACCCTCATGAATTCAGCGGAGGCCAGAGACAGAGAATCAGCATCGCGCGCGCTCTGGTTCTGAATCCTGAGTTCATTGTGTGCGACGAATGTGTCAGCGCGCTGGACGTGTCTATTCAGGCGCAGATCTTAAACCTGCTTCGTGATCTACAGGAAGAACGCCGTCTAACGTATTTGTTCATCTCTCACGATTTATCTGTAGTACGTTACATTTCACACGAAATCTGTGTTCTGGATCGCGGGACAATTGTAGAGCAGGGTGATGCGGCCCGCGTGGTGGATCATCCACAGCAGCCTTATACAAAGCGGCTGCTGGAAGCGGTGCC
>JAIBBM010000066.1 GCA_019694685.1 Leptospirales bacterium | reverse complement strand
CTGGAATCAAAAAATGCCCGGATTTGGCCGAGGAAGGACTGCCTGAATCGTAGAATTTCAACGGAAAGAGTCTGAATCATGGAACCTGCCCACCAGGGCATGGGTCTAAGAGGCAATTCCCGATCAGGGAGTCAAAAAAAAGCGAAGTTTAAACGATTAAAATGGTTGATCAGGGCGAGTAGATGCCGTATTTTAGAATAGTTCTAAATCTGAAGGGCTTTTGATCTTGAGGTGAGGACAGAATGAGCGCAATACACGATACAAATAAGATACAAAAAGAGGGCCGTGAACCCAGGGTCGTTCGAGAAAAACGCAAATCCGGGCGCGACTCAGAGCATGGGGATTCCATCCTCAACTGGTACCTGAACGAAATCCACAAGATTCCGATGCTGGACCGGGAGACTGAGTTCGAAGTGGCCAACCTCGCAAAAAGCGGAGACAGAGCAGCTAGAGACAGGCTGGTCCAGGCAAACCTTCGCTTTGTTGTGACTGTAGCTCGCAAATACCAGTCTTATGGTCTCACCATGATGGACCTCATCAACGAAGGGAACATGGGCCTCATTCGCGCAGCGGAGAGGTTCAACCCGGACCGCGGCTATCATTTCATCTCGTACGCCGTATGGTGGATCAAACAGGCCATTCTGTTTGCCATCCAGCAAAAGGCAGCGTTGATTCGCCTTCCCCTGAATCGTACAGCGGACCTTCGTAGAATCGATGAAGCGGAAAAGTGGATCGAAAACCACGACGACGTGGAGAACAATCTGGAAACTCTTTCTGGAATGCTCGACATGAAATCGCAGGAGATCCAGCACCTGGTGAACATGAGCCGTGATTATCTGAGCCTGGATGCTCCTATGGGAGACGGCGAAGATTTCACTCTCGGCGATAACATCATGGATCAGACAGAGCAGGTCCCTGAGAGCCGCGTGGAAGGCGAAGAGCTGAAGCGCGAAATTGAGGAGAGCCTCGAGAGTCTGACTTCTCGCGAGAAGAAAGTACTGCAGATGAGATTTGGTCTGCAAGGAAGTGCAGTATTCTCTCTGCAGAAGATTGGCAAAAAGGTCGGGCTGTCCAAAGAGCGCATTCGCCAGATTGAGAAAAAAGCAATCCGCAAAATTCGCACTGGAACCAGCGGCCAAAAACTACTTGCTTACGTGAATTGAAACAGAAGAGCTCTCTTCAGTGAGAGCTCTTCAATTTACACTCGCATTCCTATTGATTCTCGGGCCTCTTTTGTTTCGCTTTCCGGCCCGGGAAGAGTCTTTTTCCCCATCCATCAACGCACTCTACTACTATCCGTTCGAAGGAGATCCGTCTCCTCTCCCTAATTCCTGGGTCAAAGAATCCGTTCGACCTTTCAATGCGGTCTGGATTCCGAATGGAGATGCATCCAGGCTCATTCTTCCCAATCGTCGCGTGGATTTGAATTCCGAGAAGATGGCATTTGCTCCCATCCACGGAGACGGCTATTTTATTTTTCAGAGAGTAGGATCTGAGATCAGCTTCCTGAGTTCCCTCGGAGAACTTCTATGGAAGAAACCATTTCCTGCGTATCCTGTGACTGCTCCCTCAGGTTCGCCTGTATTCCTGATGACCGGAGATGCAAACCGGGTAGACGTTCTCGACGCGAGCGGCAACCTCAAAGGAGTCAAACACATAGCCGGGAACTTTCTAACCGATTACAAATTCTCCAGATCAGGTAGGACCTGCTTTGTATTTGGCGCCGGAGGATTGATCGTAATTGATCCGCAGGGAGAAATTGCGTTCAAGTTTGAATCCCAGGATCCAGCGTTCTACAAAAGCTGCGCCCTTTCTCCAGATGGACAGGTGGCTGCGGTGCATGCTTTGCGCGGGGAATCAGATGTTGTATTTGTGGTGCGACAGAAGGAAAAAAAGGCCTCCGTTTCAGAGACTCTTCCTCTTTCCGCAGAGTACACTCATTCACTTCCTCTTGCGGTCTCCAATTCTGGATCGGTTCTGGTGATTCCTCCTGAAGGAGCTCTGTTTTTCAAGTCAGGGGATCTGGTCTGGAAAAGCAATGAACCTGCCGGACTTGCGTACGCGTTTTCCGATGAATCTTTTCTGGCCTTTGCAAATGGAACGCGAACAGAAGTGATCGATGCAAATGGAAATAGAATCGCTCGCATTCCTTCTCCGTTTGGATCCGGGGAGCCTTACCAGATATTGCCTGGGCCTCGCAAGCAGCAGTTTCTTCTTCAGTCTTACACTGGACTGGTTGTATTCGGATTCGTATCCGAATAAGCGTACGTGCAAAAAAAAACCCGCCGTGAAGCGGGTTTCTTCCTGTTGAGAAGGGGATTCTCAGTAGTCCATGCTGTGGTTCATGCGATCGATTGTTTTTTCGTTCACATCGTTTCCGTCACGCTTTGCATATGTGTCTACCATGCGGTAGAGCGTATCAAAGTGATCCATCAGTCGAGCGTAGAACTTTTGCTTGAACGCCGCGCGATGAGGGTAGTTGGGAGTGTTGGACATGGTTCCCAGAATCGCGCAGGTAGTTACCTTGTAATTGTAGCGATGCAGAGTGATGACGTCATTGGTTCCCGGAGTAGAAGGGGATGGATCAATGATCACTTCCACATCTTTTACACCTGCGTCATAGTCATCTTCCACGATGCGAGTTACTACAAGATCCAGATCCTGCGCACCAATGGTGTCCGGTGTAGCAGCAGCTGCTGGCTTATAGAAAAGAATCACACTCTTGCGACGTGATCCGATGGCGCGGATCTTGTCTGCGTCTTCGCGGATGATGAATTGGAATTGAGTCAATTCAACGCCGTCACGATTGCCAAACTTGAAGGGAGCAATCTGTTCGCCATTTGGCATTCCCGCAGCATTTGCCTGGGCCGTCTTCTGTGCGATAAGATCCTCAATTGTCTTGAGATCTCCGAGTCCAACAAGCATTACATCGCCAGGAGCTTTGTCGCTTTCTTTGACATAACGCACATACGTATTGCGAGGGGTATACTTGACGTTCCGGAAAGTATGTTCAAAACGAAGAGGCTCAGCCCTTTCCTTGAAAGAGTTCGCACGGTCTTTTGCGGCTAAAGCAACGAGTGGAGCATATGCTGTCAGTCGCTTGTATGCGTCTTGAATGTTGTTATCCTGCTCTTTCTCCGTATTTTGCAGATCTGGATAATCTTTAGCTTCCGCTATGCGATCGATGACTTTGGGTTCCGCTGTGAGAACACCTGCAGCGCAGATCACCGCGAGAGCCGTAATGAGCTTGCTCTTCATAAAAAATCCCTTCCTTCCCATGCCAAGGCTATATCTAGATCATTATAGGAGGGTGACTGCCTGAAATTTAGCCGTTCGAAAAAAAAAATGAATTTTTTGCTTAAGGTTGAGCGGGCGCCGGAGCAGGATTTGCCGGGGCAGGGTTTGCCTGATTGGCCGGAGTCCCCTGCGTGGCTGGGACTTCCGTAGTCTGAGCATCCTTTTCGGGAACGCGAGGACCAGAATCGGCAAATGCAATGGCTGCCAGAATTGCGAGGACAAAGAACGCGATGGCAAACCAGAAAGCTGCCTTTTCTACCACGTCTACGGTAGAAGAGCCAAACGCAGTGTTCGATCCCCCTCCGCCCATGATCCCCATGGATCCGCCTTTTCCGGATTGAATCAGGATCAGGAAGATGAGACCAGCGCAACAAATGAAGAAAACAACAAGTATGACAGTCTGAATGATGGCCATATATATAGTAAATCTGCACCTGAGCGCTATGTCAAATCTCTTTTTGCAGAAGGGCCAATCCGGGCGGATTCTTTCCCAAAAGTACCTGAATGGCGGACTCGCTACCGGGGATCATCGTGGCCGAGGCGAAAGTAAACTCGTCTGCCATGCGAACTGTGTCCTCCCCGAGGAATGTGATCGGTGCTTTGAGTTTGGAGGCGAATTTCATCAGGGACTTTGTCCCCGTTTGAAATGCTGGAAGCTCGACTGCTCCGGCAGTTCCATACCATAGAATGGACCCGGCGCCCTTCAGTGCCTTTTCAAAGGATGCAATGGTCTTAGGCCCGATGTCCAGGCCCATCCAGCGATCCGGTAGATCGCGCGAAGCTTTCGCTTTCGCGTCTCTGGAGAAGCGTTCGCCAATCATGTGATCCACCGGGAGAATGAACTGTGTTTGCTCGAGCTCTGCTTTCTCCTGCAGCTGGAATGCGGTGACTTCCAGTCCATTGTCCACGATGGAATTTCCAACGGGCACAAGCCTCGATTTCAGGAATGTATAGGCAATGCTGCCTGCGATGAGTGCTGTCTGCGAAAGTCTGAGCATTCGCGGCATGAAGTCTACTTTCTTTGCGAAGTCGTTTCCACCTAGAAAAGACACGAGAGGTTTGTTCTTCTGCGAATTGATTTCCTGCAGACTGAGCAGGATAGAGTGGAGCCCGGGGCCTGCGGCGATCGTCTTGTTTTTTGTGAGTTTGGTTATGGAAGCGTAGGGAAGTGCCAGGGCTGCGAAGCAATCGCTTACGTATAGATCCGCCCCTCCGCCAATTTGCTCCGCGAATGCGTTTTCCCCTTTCGTCTCTCCGTCGTATTTGCTGAGGTTTTCGAGCAGGATCACCTGGCCCGCCTTGAGAGTGGACCATCTTTGCTTCATATCGCCTGGTTCTACCAGGTGAACGGGCCGACCGAGTGACTTTCCAATCGCATCTGCCAGGGGAGCGAATGTGTTTTGATTTGAATCGTGGCCTGCTAGAACGACGCCCGCCTGTTTGCCCAGGAGTATTTCCACGACTGGCAGTATGCGGGACAGTGCTTTCCCCGATGGTGGATCGCCCAGGCCGGAAAGATCCGCGCGCACGAATACCTTCTGGTTAGACACCGAAAGAGTTTCAATTCTCTGCATCGCGCGATGACTCCACGCGGGGTCCCACTGTCATCTCAAAAGTAGCTTGACGATCCAAACGTTCATGGTGCACTGCAAAAAGACAGTGAAGAAACCCATTTTATTGAAAAGGTATGCCAACCGGCGCCTCTACGACGCTGAGACCAGTCGAACGCTCACTCTCGAAGATGTGGCAGCGCGGATTCGCAGCGGGCATGAAATCAAAGTAGTCGAGAATGCAACGGGGGAAGACATCACTGCATACATTCTGGGGCAGACTTTTCTAAAAGTAAGCCTGGACCGGGATCATCCTGAATTCAGTTCTTTTCTACTCACTGCTCTGATCCGTGAAATCAGCGGCAACGTTTCCCACTTCTTTCACAGGCTCGTGCGCGGTGGAATTGGTTTTGATAATCTCACTCGCGAACGTATGGAGAGCATTGCTGCTCGCCTGGTGGAGAAAGGGGAACTTCAGATTGCAGAGAGAAGTGAGTATGTAGATAGATTGATGAATCAGCTGCACGAGTCGCGTCTGGATCAAATTGAAAAGACAACCGAGGCTGGCAAAGACAGGCTTCGTGAGAAATTGAACAGAGATGATCGCATAGAAGAGCTTTCCGTGAAGCTCCAGGAATTGAGCGGATTTCTCCAGGATTTGCGAAAATAGATTACATTTTTTGAAGCGCACTTTAAGAATCGTCTGACCGACTCCGACAGACAAACTACAAAGGAATGCCCATGCGCCAAATCAGCTTTTCTATCGCACTTTTGATCGTGGCCGGTCCAGTCTTCGCGGGATCGGAAGATGACATCATTCAATTCAATCAAGCACGCAGCGAGGAAGCACTTCGCAATCTCGACGCCGGAAGCTTTGATCAAAAATATTTAGCTTCTCTTTATATGGGAGGAACTCGTAATCCCAGATTCGTGCGACCTCTCGGTCGTGAGCTTCTGATTGGTCTTCAAGATCCACGTGGTCCGCGGGATCCGGAGAGCACTGAAATCAGAATCGCATGCGGAGCGCAGCTCAATCAAATATGTCCTCCTACCGCAACTCAGGATCCGTACATCAAAGCGTCGATTGCATGGGCGCTGGGCGAAATCGGACATAAGCAGGCTGTTCCATTTTTGAAAGAAGCAATGGCGCTGGTCACCCAAAGAATTGAAGTGGATGTGAAGCGCACCTCTGATCTCAGAGCGAAACTTCCAGGTGGCGAGTATAAGAATTCTGTAGTGCTCGATCGAAACACTGCTGGCCCGGCTCATCTTCGCAAGGGATATGTGTATCCTTTCAGCCCGGACATTCACTGGAGTGAGGCAGACGACTTCAAAGCTCTGGGCGCCGTGGATGAAAAGGACGAAGGGCATCGCGCGCTCATGCACAGCTATAATTTTGTAAACGTGGCCGCCATGATCCTCCAGGCGCTCGGAAGAATTCGTGATCCAAGTTCTCTTGAAACAATTCAAGCATATTTAGATCATCCCATTATTTCTATTCGTGGGCCCGCTATCCTTGCCGCAGGTCGTCAGGGGAGGTCCGCACTGCCGGTACTTCTGGCGCAAGTAGATAAGGAAAAAGACAAGCGGATGCAGGCAAGACTGGCGCGCGGCATTCTGCTGATAGACAAATCGCAGAATGCGCAATACAAAGTCCTGATTACTTTGCTCAAAGACAGAGACACAGAAGTGCGCACGGAAGCAGTTTTCGCACTCAATGAGCTTTCCATGGGCGAAGCCGTAGATGATTTGCGAGAGGCTCTTCGGATCGAAGAAAGAGAAGGTCTGCGCAACCTGCTGGTCCAGGCAATTCAGAGCGCCGAGCGAGACAATATCCTGCCAGTAAATTATTGATTCCGGCGGCAGTCGCGCAAACCTGGCACATGCTCCGCAAGCATGTGCCACTCCTCTTGATTCTCATACTGCCGCTTGGTTTTTGCCGCGACGCAAGAGTGCAGGTCGGCTTTAAGACCGCCACAGTGCGCGCGAAAAAGATGCCCATGCGGATCGATCCACTTCCTCTTGCCTCCGAAGTCGAGATCCTGAGTGCGGGAGACAAAGTAGAACTGCTCAAAAGATCAGATAAGAAATTCAAATCTGGAAACACGGAAGATTACTGGTACTATTCGCGCTCTCCCAGCGGCCTGGAAGGCTGGGTTTATGGCGGAGGTCTTTCGATTGCTCTTGCCGGTTCCGGGGAAGACAACGAGAAGAAGTACACAGAGAAAGAGATCACAGACAATCTCGTTGGCAAATGGTGGGAGCTCAATCCAGACGGTTCCACCGGTTATCGCAAAATATATTTCTGGCCAGGTGGCAAATACAAGCACGGAACTGGGGCAGAGGAGCTCAAAGAAGGGAAATACGAGATTAAGCTGGCGGACAGGCTCATCAAACTCAAAGATGGCTCACCGGCCGGCGATGAGCTTGAATTCCGCTTCCTTGGCCAGGAAATGAGGCTTTCGGGTGAATATGAAGGAAAAAACATCCTCTTCCGGCGCGGAGAGATCAACCCCGAAGCGAAAGAAGTTAGTGATGAAAAAAAGGACAAGGACAAGTCCGCAGCAGAGCCCAAAAAGCAAAACTAGTTACGAGAATCGCCCACCACGTCCAGCTTCACGCAGACCAGACTCCGGTTACGAAGGCCGATCACCGCGCAGAGATTCGCGCGGACCTGCGGAAAGATCAGAGAGACCACCTCGCTCGGACAGGCAGAGATTGGATAGGCAGCAGAGATCCGAGAGACCGCAGAGATCTGATAGACCTTATAGTCGTACAGACAGACCACAGAGAACAGACGGACCGCGCAGTTACGATCGGGTGCGAAGCTCCGAAAGGAACGATAGGCGACCATCCCGGCCCGACTCACGCAGACCTGGCGCGGAAAGATCAGAGAGACCACCTCGTTCGGACAGACAGAGATCGGACAGATCGCAGAGATCCGATAGACCTTATCCTCGCACAGACAGACCACAGAGAACAGACGGACCGCGCAGTTATGATCGCTCGCGTAGCCCGGAAAGGAACGATAGGCGACCACCGCGTCGTGATTCGGAAAGACCTTATTCTCGCCCGGATCGCTCGCGTAGCCCGGACAGAAGCGATAGGCGACCATCGCGCCCCGATTCGCGCAGACCTGGCGCGGAAAGATCGGAGAGACCGTACAATCGGTCAGACAGACAGAGCTCTGACAGGCCGCAGAGATCGGATAGGCCTTATCCTCGCACAGACAGACCACAGAGAGCAGATGGACCGCGCAGTTATGATCGCGCGCGCAGCCCGGAAAGAAACGATAGGCGACCATCTCGCCCTGATTCGCGCAGACCTGGCGCGGAAAGATCGGAAAGACCGTACAGTCGCTCAGACAGACCGGACAGACAAAGATCGGACAGGCCTTATCCCCGCTCGGACAGACCGCAGAGATCCGACAAGCCTTATCGCGCAGAGCCGCGCCGCTCGGAAGCATTCAGCACGAGCGACGAAGATGGTGCACAGTTTTCTTATGTTCCGCCGGACCCGTTTCCAAAGCAAAGAAAAGTAGCGGCCGCCCCGTCCGAAGCGATGGACCTGTTTGAGGGGTCGCTGGCGGGTAAACCCTCGGCGGAAAAGGAAGTTCGAATCAACCGTTATCTGGCATCCGCCGGAATTGGGAGCAGACGCGACGTAGAAGATCTGGTTCTCAAAGGCAGAGTAGAAATCAACGGCAGGAAGGTGAGCGACCTTTTTGAACGCGTTTCCGCCGGTGATCTGGTTCGAGTAGACGGTAAACTGATCCGGCCTCTGGATCATAAGTATTACATATTTAATAAGCCCGTGGGTGTGGTCTGTTCCTCGAGGAGATTCGGGGATGAAGAAAAGATCATCTACGATTATCTTCCTGAAGGTTTGCGCGATTTGAAGTATGCGGGTAGACTCGATCAGGATTCTAGAGGGCTTGTAGTGCTTTCCAACGACGGAGATTTTATCCAGGCTATCACACATCCTTCGCATCGCATCACGAAGAAGTATCTAGTAACCGCAGAATATCTTCCGCCTGAAAACGTTTTGCGCAGAACGTTTGTAAAGGGAATTGAGCACGATGGGGACATTCTCAAAGCTATTTCTGCGCATATCCGGGATCGTCATCAGGGCCTTGTGGAAGTGGTTCTGGGGGAAGGAAAGAAGAGGCAAATCCGCAGAATGTTCGAATCAGTAGGCTCAAATGTTGTGGACCTATTTCGCACTACCGTTGGATTCTGCGACATTGAGAAAGAACCTTTGAAAGAAGGTGAACTTCGCGCGATCAGCCCCGAGCAGCTTTTATACGGAGAATAATCGATGCTGTTTGTAACCGCTCAGTTCCTGGTTTTCCTTGTCTGTACGGTTGTCATCTACTGGGTTTTACCCCCAAAGTTTCGCATCTGGTTTCTCACTGCCGCTTCTCTTTTCTTCTACGCAACCTGGAACCCACGTTTCATGCTGCATTTCCTGGTAGTGGTCGGAGTCAACTGGAGTGTGATCGAACTCTGGCGCGTTTATCGCAAGAACTGGATCTTCTATGTTCTACAACTGGCGAATCTCTGCAACCTGGCATTCTTTAAGTATTTTTACTTTTTCGCTGATATCATTGGACGATCGGCCGGGATTTCGTGGCTCGAGCAGCCAGCCTTCCAGGATTCGCAAAAAGCGCTCGGCTACGAGATACTTCTCCCCCTGGCCATCAGCTTCTACACATTTCAGATCATGTCCTATGGATTTGATATCTTTCGTGGAGTATACACGGAGAAAAATAGTCTGCTGGAACTTCTTCTATTCAAAGCTTTCTTCCCGCAGCTCATCGCTGGCCCCATCATGCGATCTGCCGAACTTCTTCCTCAGATTCGCCAGTGCAGAACAGAAGGTCTGACCCTGGATCAGAATTCTTTCTACAAAGGTCTCTGGTTATGCATGATCGGAGTTGTGAAGAAAGTACTCATCGCAGACAGACTCATGGAGTATCTCGGGCCGATCATAGGCACGAAAGACCCGTCTGTCTATGCTCCTCTGTATCTATGGCTTGCGGTGATTGCGTTTGCGGCCATGGTGTACTCTGATTTTTCCGCATACTCTGACCTTGCGCGCGGATTCGGGCTTCTACTTGGATTTCAGATTCCGGTGAATTTCAAGGCTCCGTTGTTTTTCATTTCTGTCACCGATTTCTGGCGCAGATGGCATATAACGTTCTCGAGATGGTTGCGAGACTATATTTACATCGCACTGGGTGGAAATCGTGTTTCAAAAGCAAGGCTGTACTTCAATTTCATCTTCACTTTCTTCATTGGCGGACTCTGGCACGGTGCGGCTTACACATACGTAGTGTGGGGCATCTTGCTCGGTGTGATGTTGTCCATTGAATCGTTTATGGAGTCCAAAGGGATTCCAGAATTTCCTGTGACGTGGTGGGGGAGGATCCTTCGCCGTTTGCTCGGTCATTTGATGTTCTGGCCCACAACTGTTTTCTTCATGGGCACTTCGTGGACCTGGTGTATGCACGCGTTGAGTTCCATGGCAAACCTCCCACGCCTGGTGGTGGCGGATGGACTGGAGCCCATGCATGTGGAGACGGCTCTCTATGCAATGGCGGGTGTGCTTGTCTTTCATTTGTTTGACGAGTATCCTGAGCGTTTCGCGAAGCTTCGCCGGGCAGAGCGAATTCTGGTTCCAGCCGGCGGACTGGCATTGATTTTGATTTTGTCTCAATTCACCGGCGGGCAAAAGGATTTCTTCTACTTTCAGTTCTGAGGTAATCATGAAGATCAGCTGGAAATTATTACTCGCTCCTGTTTTCGCACTCTTCGTGCTATCCTACGTAGACAAAGCGTTTCTTTTGCCTGAAGTGCGCGATCGATTCCTCCAGCCAGGCGGGATGGTATACTACAAGCAGCGCGAAAGGCAGATCGATCGCATGCGCGAATATGCGAAGGCAAAACCGCCGGACATTCATCTTGCAGTTGTACTCGGCGATTCAAGATCATTTGCGATTGGAAATTTGCCGGCGCAGTACATTGGCAGAAAGAACTGGAAGATTTTCAATTTCGCAGGACCGCAGGCAAATCCGGCTTATTTCTACTACCTTTCTCGCAGACTTTTCACAGGCCTTCGCAGACCGGGTTACATGATCCTTGAGGTTTCCCCAGAGTCTTTCAACAGGAACACGGGCATTCTGGGCACAACGATTCTCAATCACGGAATTGCTGGCGGCTATATGGAACCAATGTCCACTATGATTCCGCAGATGGACAAAGAAGCATACAATGACACGCGAGCATTTGCTTTTTACGGTCTGCCTTTTTCACTTCGCGAAGCGATTCTTCGCGTTCGCGGATCGATTTCGCCCGAGAAAAAGAAATCCGGAAGTATGTTTGATCTCATACCCATCGAGCAAATGGAAAAGGGCTTCCAGGCAATCTACGGACCCGCGGTGGAATGGCAGAGCGGTCTGATGATGTCCATGAAGAATGCGGAGATTCACAACCTGGATCTTTACAGCATGGAGCAGTCTCATGAAGTAAAGTTTCTAAACCTTATGAACGGCGCGCAGTATGCATGGTTTGGAACGGCAACAGACGCAGAACTTAAATCAGACACAGACAGAATTGCGGGCATCTATTTGAAACGATTTCAGGTTTCAGAGGAGCAAGTTGTGTTTTTTGAGAGAACACTCGATGCGGCCAGGGCTGCTGGAGTGAAGGTGATTGTGTTCTGGCCTCAGGTAAATCCGTATCTGGAAACTCGCCTGAATGCGGATCCGCGCTTTGCAATTCTCAAGAAGAGAATCGCAGATGAGTCTAAAGACCGCGGAGCAGTTGTTCTGGATATGAGCGCTCAAGAGGAAACTCGCTGCAAGAACTTCTATGACGCAAGCCACCTATCCATTCAATGTTTTCCCGCGATTACTGGCTTTTTACTCGACCGATTGGAGAAAGTTCCGTCTAATTAAATTGTCCACACTCTTCCAAATCTTAACGATAATACCATCATGAACTCATTGTTCGCCCTGATCGACCGGATGACGGCAAAACTGCCTCCCAATGTGCTCAGGCTGATTCGCCTGGGCGCCATCCTGGTCTGGACCGTGGGTGCAACTGTGGTTGTGTTCTTCTCGTGGAAGAAGGGACAGGATGCGACTCCAGCCCAGGGTCAGGATCTATCCATTGCGACCATCAAAGAGCGCGTGCAAAAGGAAGAGAATCGCCGGATCCGTGGGGACGTAACAGTGCCAGATCTGGGAGAATTCCTGCCGGAGTCATCCTCACCGGACCTGCCGCGCCAAAGAAAAGAAAATCATAAACAGGGACTCTCTGGAGTGGACGATCGCTTGATTGATCCTGAAAACCCAATTGAAAAACCTTCTGCTCTTCCTCCATTCCTGGGCGAAGACGCACGCGGAGAAACTCCTCTTCGCCTACCGGATACAAGACCGCGCGAAGATGCAAAGCGTGACGATATGCGGCGATCTGACAGGTCGCGCGAAGGCGGACCTCGCGAAGACAAGCCCAGGGAGAATTTGCGCGATGCGGGTCGAAGCAATGATAGGAGAAGCGACATGCCTGCACCTGCGCGAAGAGATCGCCAGAAGCCAGATCTGATGCCGGTAGAGTGATGCGACGACTTTTGATTGTAATATGGATCGTTCTCTGTGCTCCGTTGATCGCTGAAAAAGAAGATGAAAGTAAGCTTGCTTACGAGTCAGGCATTGCATATTCGATGGCAGGTGACGCAGCGAAGGCAAAAGCTCAGTACGAAAAAGCAGCGTCCGTGAAGGGCGACTTCTCAGACCTGGCGCGCGTAGAACTTCTCCGGCTGCAGGCTCGCGATGGCAAGACTCTCATTGCTCCGCTCACTCAAATGCTTTCGCAGATAAAAGACCAGACCCTCCAGGAGCAGGCGTATCTTGCGCTTGCCGGAAGTCTGAAGGAATCGAGAAGATACCAGGACTCCATCGATGTATGCATGCTGCTTGTAGGCCGGATGCCGGAAAGTGAGCTGGCAGACGATGCTCTATTGCTTTCTGCCAGAATCTTTTTTGATCTGGGTCAGTTTGATTCGGCGCGATCCCAGGCGGAGCAAATCGTGGCTCGCTACAAGAAGTCCAATTCCCTGGATTCAGCCCGCCTTCTCCTGGCCGAGCTTTATCTGATTCACGACGAGAACTATTCGCCCGCTCTGGCATGTAAATTCTACGCATCTGCGGCGCGCGACTCGCAGGCCATTTTGACTCCGGTCGATTCAAATTTGTCTCGTATTTGCTCTGAGCGCTGACGGAAATACTTGATCTTTTGTTCGCCCCCCGGAAATTGAAGTCTGGGGCAGGTGATATGAACTTTCGTCTACTATCCGAGTATCCGGAACTCTCCAGCGAGGAGAGAAGTCTCTGTCACATGCTCATTCAGGTGGAGACACCACCTGTCACAGATTCGCCTACTCGCCGTCCGCTCGTCGTGGCCATTGCAATCGATAAAAGTAAATCCATGTATGGCGAAAAAATGCAGGCTACTCTGGAAGCGGCCTCTTCTCTGGTGAACTGGCTCACCCGTCACGATCAACTCGCCATCATTGCATACGATACAAACGTAGAAGTCGTGCAACCTCTGACTCCTCTTTCGGATAAATTCTCAGTCATCAAGAAACTGGAAAACGTAAGAGTGGGAACTGCCACGAATTTGAGCGGGGGCTGGCTTCAGGCTCTTCGTTCTGTGGAAGCAGCGGACGTTGAAAACGCATTTCGCCGTGTGATCTTGCTTACAGACGGCATGGCAAACACTGGAATTGTTTCTACTCCGGAGCTTGTGAAAATTGCGGAAGATCATTTTTCGCGCGGAATCTCCACTACAACCATTGGATTTGGACGCGACTTCTCTGAATTGCTTTTGCGCGATGTGGCAAAGGCAGGCGGAGGGAATTTCTATTTCATAGACGGTCCAGAGCAGGCGCAGGAAGTTTTCTTCCGCGAATTCGGAGACATTGCGGCACTCTTCGGTCAGGGTCTTGAGATCAAACTCAAGACTTCCCCCGGCGTTCAGGTAAAAGAAATTCTAAACGATATGCCGTTTCAAATGCAGGACGATGGTTCTGTCATCCTTCGCCCAGGAGATCTTCGCTCGGATGATCTTCGCAACATCGTAGTCGTTCTTGAAATCGACGGAAAGGTAGCGGCACCATACAGCGAAGGCTTGCTGGGGGCAGAGCTTTCTTTCTACAATCTTGTACATGGATCTCGCCTGGAGCGATTTGACGCCGGGGTCGCGATGAATTTCAAGGCCAGGCCTTCTGACGGATACAACAAGACCGTTCGCCTGGAAGCTTTGACTGCAGCGAGTGCCAGAGCCATGATTGAAGCATCGCGGGTTTCGGGAGAAAGGGATCTTTCTGCCGCCAAACAAATCCTTGGTCGTATGGTGCGTCGCCTTCAGGAGAATGAGGCCACTGAGCCAGATCAGGTGCGGAAACTCATTCGCCGTCTGGAAGAGATGGAACGGAATCTGGAAGAGAATATGAACCTTGCCCGCAAGAACATGATGGCAGGCGGCGCGGAACTGGGGAGAATCACCTCCGGGGAATACTATTTCAGCGGTACGGCCCACGACAAAGTGGCGGAACTCAGTCTATCGGGGCAGCTCGATCTTTACAAGTGTCCTGATCTAAAAGGCGATATGCGTCGTCTAATGGAGCAAGGATATCGCTTCGTCGTGTTCGATCTGACGGATCTCTCGTATGTAGATTCGTCCGGTATCGGCACCCTGATCCAGGTTTCTAACTGGATGAAGAAGCGGGGAGGGCTTATGGTTCTGGTCAACGTTCAGGGCAGTGTTGAGAAGATCTTCCAGCTTTCAAAATTGGATGAGTTCTTCGCATTTCGCGATACGGTTTCTGAAGCGCGGCAATTTCTGGAAGAACTGATCGCCCAGGGCCGTCAGGGTCGTTAATTTACTTCATTTTTTGCCCGTACTTTCCGTATCGAAGATACTAGAGGAAGAATTGCGTCGCGTCATCATCCTGATTGCTTTTGCAGCACTGGCAGCTCCGTCTGCGCTGTTTGCCCAGCTCTACACTCCGCCTGGATACGGCGCGGGCCAGAGCGTCCAGGGCATGGGCTTTGGCCTGGACCTCGGCTACGAAACCGTAGACGATGATATTTACGTCACGGTAGCGCCTCTCCTGGAACTTCCGTTCTTCTTTGACATTAAGCTTGGAGTCCAGATCCCACTGGAAGTCCTCGCATACGACCGCGATCCAAAATCAGGAAAGAAAACAGGATCTCTTCGTACCGGGACCTTTGATGACACGTCCGACTACATCAAGGTGATCAAGTATGCTCGTCGAGGAACGCACCTTTACTACAATCCTGGAGACGCATTCAACTGGTCTTTCTTCTACGGGCAGATGACGGACGGCTACATTGGTCACAGAACGATTGTTCATAGATACGTGAACAACTATGATCCAACTGTATTCAAAGCAGGGCTCATGGCAGACATCAACAACGACTGGGGTGGTCTGGAAGCGTTCATGTCCGATGTCTATCGCAAAGAAGCAGTGGCGGGGCGAGCCTACATTCGGCCTGTTGGAATTGTAACTGGAGTTCACGATATCTTCTGGGCCAGCTCTGGCTTTCGTCCTTCGCAGGTGGCGTTGTCTGTGGCAGACAACCGTGATCCTCACGTAAACGGCGGCGTCTTCTTCCAGGAAGAAGCGGACAAAAAGATGCTCGAGCC
>JAIBBM010000125.1 GCA_019694685.1 Leptospirales bacterium | reverse complement strand
TGAAAATCAAATCCCTTGAGCATGCACACCAGGTTTCCACCGCGCATGAGGAACTGATCCAGGTGATACGCCTGGCGATCGTCGAAATGAGGCAAACCTGTAAGAATGAGAGTTTCCACATCGCGATCTACTTCTCGCGAAAGATCCACATCCACAATGTTCCCGAAGGCGCGCTGCATCAGAGTGTAAAACCCGAACAGATTGTCTTTGTCCGGCTCCTGCGATTGCTGGAAACTTCTCGTGTCGAGCGTTCCACGTACGCGCACATAGCCGATTCCGGATGGTCCGTCCTTTTTATTGAGAGCCTTGACTTCGCGCAAGAATCGATATTCAAAATCCTCAATGATCCTCCCCTCTTCTACAAGAGGAAGCACTGTGGATTTCTCTCCAGACTGAATGTAGATTCCAAAATAGCCTAGCCTCTGGCTCACTTCATCCACACGCGCCTGCTCAAATGGGTTTCCTTGAATGCCGCGCTGCTCTGCTGCCTGCTTTTTTTCCTCTGTATCCGGATTGATGATGCGAAGGCGGACCTTCTTTCCACCCACTCGCCCGATTTCGTCCAGCTGATAGAGAATGGGGCTAAGCATTGCCTTGAGTTCACCAGGCAAATCAGAGGTGATGTATGCTTCAACAAGTACGGGATCGCGCTGCCGTGCGAAGACTTTCTCCGTGCTTTCTGTCACAGAATTCACTCGATCGCGACTCATGTCCCATCTGCAATTCCAGGAACTGGCGGCTCCATTCAAAAGCAAAAACAAAAGCACAGTATTGACGCGAATGAACAATGTGTTGTGATTGAGAGCGGAAAAAAAAGATTTCATCTCTCCCTCCTGAGAATCCACACATTCGCCGTGAGCATCATGCCTATAAATGTTACGTAATACATAACATCAGCCGCATCCAGCAGGCCACGAGAAAAAGTTGTAAAGTGATGGCTGTGAGAGAAAAACCCGATGAGTCTTGCTGCACCAGGGCTGAGATGCTGAGATACAATGTAGTAGTTGGAAATGAACATGTATAGACTGATAAAGAATGTAATGATGAAAGCAACGATCTGTTCACGCGTGAGAGCGGACACAACCATTCCGGTGCTTACGTATGCGCCCGCCATGAGAATGGAGCCGGCATAGAGTGCCAGAGTGCTACCCCAGTCCAGATGACCCATAAACCAGATGGTAATGGCAAGCGGAAGAGAAGCGACGATCAACAGTCCAACGTAGACCCAGGCTCCCAGGAATTTCGCGATGACCAGATCCACTTCCCGGAGAGGAAGAGTGGAGATCAACTCTAGAGTTCCTGATTTTCTTTCCTCTGCCCAGATGCGCATGCTCACTGCCGGAACCATGAGTATAAATGTGAGCGGAAGCAGATTCATGTACGATCGGATGGAAGCGCTGCGCGCGTCCCAGAATGCAGGAAACAAATCCGGAATTGCCCAGATTCCCGCGAAGAAAAATACAAAGTTAAAAAACAGGCAAGCGACCGCAAACACATAGCCGATGGGAGTGTTGAAGTAGTTGCTCAGTTCACGCCTGAATAAGAATTTCAATTTGTCAGCTCCTCAAAGACGGACTGAAGCGATCTGGCCACAGGCGCAAACTCTCTGACTTCCAGAGACTTGCCCGCCAGCTCTGCAAAGAGTTTCTCCGGACCGTTCTCCCCCACTTCGCACAAATATTGACGAAAGCCATCTTTGTGATTTTGTCCCGCGATTACAGAAGTCACAATTGGAATGGATGCAAGCTTCTTCTCCACATCTTCTCCGCGTGCTACAACAGAACAGGCCTGAACGCTTTTGAGAACTGCTGTGGTTTCGTCTGCTACCACTCTGCCTCGATTGATGATGATCACGCGATTGCAGAGTTCCTCTACTTCCTGAAGGATGTGAGTGGAAAGAATCACGGTGGCCGTTTTTCCAAGTTCAACGATCAAAGACCGGATCTCTGAAATCTGGTTTGGATCGAGACCCGATGTTGGTTCATCCAGGATGATCACTTCCGGTTTGTGAATCAGGGTTCCCGCAAGTGCCACTCTCTGACGAAACCCTTTCGATAGAATGCCAATGGGCGAATAGAGATGACTTCCCAGATCGAGCCGATCTACCATCTGGACCGCGGAAGCGTCTAGCTCTGCTCCGTGCACGCCGCGAACTTCCCCCATGAATTTCAAAAACTCAGATACAAGCATCTCCGGATAGAGAGGAGTTGTTTCCGGAAGGTAACCGATTCGCCTTTTGATTCCGGTTAGATTTTCTTCATCGCGCACTGATTCGCCGTCGATGAGGATATCGCCGCTGCTGGGGCGAAGATAACCTGTAATCATGCGCATGGTGGTCGTTTTACCTGCGCCGTTTGGTCCAAGGAGTCCCGTGATGCCCGCTTTGCGGTCCACATTGAAACTGACGCCCTGGACTGCTGTAAAGTCGCCGAACGTCCGGCTCACTTCTTTTACTTCAATCACGGGAACAAAACCCTCCGCACGCCCCTTCGGCGCAATTTAAAATTGTTTTGACGATCCCACAAAACGAGCGTCCTTTGCCTCATGGCCCAGGGTGATTCCGCAGATCAAAAAGCACAGCGTCTCGATCATCTCGTCACAGTCTACGAGAAGATCGCAAGGCTCACAGAGCAGGAACTGGCGAACGCCTACGAAATCATCAAGATGTATGAAGCCATCAATGAGTATACGCGCAAGGAACTCATACAGGTCAAAAAAACCAACCAGGCCCAGGAAGCTGTGTCGGAACTCGGAAGCGAAGAGCTGAAAAAGTCTTTTGACCGGATCACCCAGCTAGAAGAGGCAAACAAGAAACTCCAGGAAGAAAGAAGCCGGATCCAGTGATCCGGTCCGTCAGCACCTACGCGCCGTTATGTGATAGATCAGACAAGACACCAGATAAAAGAATGTTTGCCGGACGCCAGGCCTGGCTTACCTCTCGCGGGATCTCCAGGACTCAAGATCGCACTGGAAACAAGGAAGAAAACAAAGGCATAGAGCCGAGAGCGGACAACTCCAGCCTGTGACGCATAGACCAGCAAGGATACTCGTCTGT
>JAIBBM010000065.1 GCA_019694685.1 Leptospirales bacterium | reverse complement strand
GTTATGTTTACTATGCCCAGGATTCGCACGCTCGATTTTCACCGGGCGTTGTGTGCTTGCAAGCCCGATCGGAAGGTCTCGAATGACGCAATGAGCGCCTTTTCATCCATTCTGAACGGCACAGAGCCCTGCGAGAAGATCCTGGAAGATGAACGTTATCTGGCATTCATGGAAAAGAAACCCCTCAAAGAAGGCCATGTGGTAGTGCTGCCAAAGAGAGAGACTGACTTTATATTTGATCTTTCTGCAGAAGAACTGAGCGGGCTGTTTGTTTTCGCACAGCGCGTGGCTCAGGCGATTCGTCGTGCGATTCCCTGTAAGAAAGTAGGTGTTGCAGTCATTGGGATAGAAGTGAGGCATGCGCATGTTCACCTGGTTCCTCTGGATTCAGGTGCGGAGTTGAATTTCGCGCTTCCCAGGCGCGAATTTACTCCGGATCAGTTTCGAGTGACCGCAGACAAAATCCGCGCACAAATTTGAAAATCGCATGACTGATCGAAGAGGGGGGCCTCATTGAGGCATGATTCTCATGCCAGTGTCCAGCACCGATTTTGACCCTTCTGAAGCAAGCATTGCCTGGAAAGTGCTCAACGATCGCGGAATCGCAGTTACATTCGCCACTCCAGACGGCAAGCCGGGAAGTGCAGATCATCGCATGGTCACAGGGGATGGGCTTGGAGTATGGAAGCGGATTCTGATGGCTCGCAAAGACGCTGTCGCAGCCTATCATGAAATGACGGCGTCCCCCGCTTTCCAGAAGCCTCTTCTCTATTCAGAAGCGCGTGCGTCTGATTTCAAAGGAATCATTTTACCAGGTGGACACGCTCCAGGAATGAGGCCGTATCTGGAGTCTCAGGACTTGATGAAGATCATTGGCGATTTTATGGAAGCGGCCAAACCAGTCGGAGCCATTTGTCATGGCGTACTTCTGGCCGCTCGTTCGAAAGGACAGAACGGCAAGTCTGTTCTATACGGCAGGAAGGTAACGTGCCTCCTTCGATCGCAGGAAATGGCCGCCTATCGTTTGACCAGTTTGTGGCTTGGAAACTACTATAGAACGTACCCGGAAACAACCACTCAGGATGAAGTCACCAGTTTCTTAAAAGATCCTTCTGATTTTTCAGAAGGCCCCACACCCATGTTCAGAGACAGCGAGGAGAATCGTAAACCTGGCTTTGCGGTTGTAGATGGAAACCTCATCACAGCGCGCTGGCCCGGAGATGGCTATACGTTCGCTCACGGTTTTCTAAAAGTCGCAGGCATGGGCGACTAACGTTCCGGTAAAAAAGATTCGTGGAACTGAGTAAGAGAGTCAGCTCACTTCAATGGCCAGTAGACTCAAATCGTCTGTGATGCCTCCGCTTGCCTGAATGGATTCGTAAATTTTTCCCAGGCTTCCGCCGCAGTTTTCCACGATGCGCAAAAAGAGGGACTCGTCTGCATTGATGATGCGCGTGCCGTCCGGTTCGTAGCCCAGAAGAACATCATCTCTGCCGTCACTGCCCGCAATTAGAATGTCTCCGCTCTGAAGCAAGAGTTGCTCCACTTGCATTTTGTCTTCCATCCCTCGCACACCGATCTTCATGACAGGGTGGAGTGTTGGAACAAAGGATGCTTTCCCGTTTCGCAACAGTACAGAGGTGGGATGCTCAGCATTTACGTGATACATTTCCCTGCTTTCCAGATCAATGAGACCAAAGACTGCAGAAACAAGCATGCTTCCATCAAACGTGACGAAGACAGTTTGAAGCTCCAGAAAGCAATCTCTCAGCCACTCCTGTGGAGTCTGGTTCTGGAATCTTTCTGCCTTCTGCGTTCTTGTGATGAGGCTACGAAACACCGTTCCAAGCACCAGAGCTCCACCGGCGCCCTGCATGGATTTGCCCATTGCATCACCGTTCATGAAAATCGCATAACGTCTTCCTTTGAGAGGAAGTTCATCCACTACGCAAATATCCCCGCCAATCTCAGCGCGCCATTTTCTAAAGTCGAAGCTCTTCTTTTGTTTGATCAGGATGCTGGGTGTCATTCCGCTTTCGGTAAGTTTTGCGCCTGAAAGAGGAGAGAGTAGGAGTGTAGTCAGGAAATAGTCTGCGTCCTGGCTTTCTTTCAATGCTCGCACTTTTTCCAGAGATTCTCCGAGCTCTTCCGTGCGCCTCTGAACGCGTCTCTCCAGATCCGCGTTCATTTCTTCCACCTGTGCTGTAAGGCGAAGAATGCGATTTGCAAGAGTCATGGCGTTTATGATTACGAAGATAAGCAGGAAGCCATCGAGCACATTGGGAAGGTGAAGGATTCCGGTTTCTGACAAATAGGCGAATATGATCCCGCCCGCCAGCACGATCAGTCCGCCTGTGAAGTAGAACGCGTCGCGTTCGAACGCGCGCAGTCTATTGTATACGAGGCCCGCGCCACCCACCACCAGTAGAATGCATCCGGTTGTAACTCCGTAATTTCGCACGAAAATCCATATGCTCAGGTTCGAAGTCGCAGCCACAAGGATGCAGGCCAGTGCGATGATCCCGTAGCCCGAAAGACCGATGACTTTCAAAACACCTCTGTCCCTCTCCCTCCGTTCCGGGAAGAACGCCTGGATGAAAGCAAAGTAGGCCGGCACAGAAGCGAACTGTGCGATCAATTCTATCTTCTTGAATGTCATGAAAGACAGTTGGATCTGATACTTAAGTTCGCTCTGAAGAAATGTAAAGATGGCTACGAGAATCGTAAATAAACCAAAGTAAAGGTTGTCCCTCTCTTCGCTGCGCTTCAGAAACAAGAAAAGAAAATACGAAGCGATGGTCAGATAGACGACAGTGAGAGCTCCGTGCATGTAGGCAGTACTTGCCTGACGAGTCAAAGCGTCCTGAATCGTTCCAAGGGAGAGTGGACCGAACCGAATGGCAGGAGGGAGTTCTGGAGTTCCCTGGATTTGAATTAAGATCAGATTGTCACCGGTGCGAAATACATCCGGCTTCACTTCGTACAGACGACTTCTGTCAAATGCCTGAGGAGCGCTCGCGTCCCATTCTCCTGTGCTGCCAATGAGGTTGCCATTGATAAACACGCGATCCCGGTCGCGAATGATTCCAGCGCGAAAGGCTAGAGACGATGTGGGTTTTTCCTTCAAATTGAGAGTCGTGCGAAGCCAGATGGTGCCAGGTTTTGCGCCTCTTCTTTCTCCGGGCACCTGCACCGGAAGCCAGACTACAGTCTGGTCACTCGTGCGCGCTTCTGAGAAAAAGGCTCTGGTTTCTGCTTCCGGATCAATCTCGTCTGACGTTATTTGCCATTGTTGGTCGCGTGATGTTTCTAGCTGGATGGGAGATTCTGCGCGCAAGGATGGCGTAAGAGCAATTGCCAGCACTGCGACCCCCAGCAAACCTTTGAGTTTTCGCATAAGATCCGGGGAAGCCTGCTTTTTTTCTGCGCGGCGAATCGCATCCTGGGCGCGAGATGATTTCTTGAGTAGTCTGTAGCAATCCGCCAGATGCATCAAGTTGTCCGTATTGTCCGGATCTCTCAGCGCAGCGCGTTCTCCGTATTCAACGGCCCGGTCGTACTGACCCGTGCCCTTGAATGCACGGAGAGCCAGATACAAAAGCCTGTGATTGGCAGGATAGAGTAGAGTTGCCTGATCTACCAGGTCTGCCGCCGCGCGAAAATCCTTCTGTGCGAGGCAGCATCGCACAAGCATTTCATAGACTTCTTCGCTTTCGTGAAGTTTGAGTGCGCCTTCCAGTCTGGTCCGTGCTTCTGCTGAATCCTTTCGCGCGAAAGCAGCTTTGCCTGCAGAAAGAAGAGATTCGTATCCGCCGGGAAGAACGGCGGTCTGTATGGCGGGCGCGTCTTCTCTGTATCCCAGGCGAATGAGGCTCAGGTCATCTATGATTTGACCGCGAGTCGTCAGTCCTTCTACGATTTCGTTTAGATTTCCCTGTGCTTCTTCCACAATTCTGAGAAAAAGGGATTCATCGTCATTGATGATTCTGCCGCCCTGCGGGTCTTCTCCTATGTGAAGATCATCGCGTCCGTCACTTCCGAGTATGACCACATCGTCCGGCTTCAGGCGAAGCATGTTGACGTGTAGATTCTCTTCAATTCCTTCGATTCCGAATTTGCGGATCAAACCCGCGTCCGTCAGGAATTGCGCTTTCTTGTCTCGATAAAGAACAGCGCCGGGATGTTCCGAGTTGATGTAGTACAGAGTTCCAGATGCTTCGTCTATGAGGCCAAAGATGGCGGACACAAGCATGCTTCCGTCAAACGCTACGAACACGTTTTGCAGATCAAAGAACGCATCGCGCAGCCACTGTTCCGGATGTCTGCTTGCGTTGATTCCTCTTTTTGTTCGAGAGATGAGGGATTGAAACGTGGTTCCCAGTACCACCGCACCGCCTGCGCCCTGCATCGATTTTCCCATCGCGTCTGCATTGATAAATACGGTGAAGTCTTTGTCGCGCAGACCGATTCGATCTACGATTGCAAGGTCTCCGCCCAGATCCGATTTCCATTTTCTGAATTCGAATTCTTTTTTCTGGCGGACGAAACTCTCCGCATGAACCGGCCCGCCTGTGGAGAAAACACCGGACAGTGGCTCAATGAGAAGGGAAGTAAGGAAATAGTCTCCGTCCTGCTGTTCTTTGATCGCACGGGCCTTTGCCACTGTTTGATTCAATTCTCTGGTTCTCGTTTCTATCTTCTGTTCCAGATTCGCATTTAAGTCTTCTATTTCGCGGTGAAGGCGCAGGAATCGATTGGAGAGTACGGTTCCTATGCTCAAGATGAAAGCGATGAAGACGTACTGAAAAATAGCAGGAAAATTGACTTTCCCCATGCTCGACGCAATGTCGAGAACCATTGCGGCTACAAGCAGGATCATGCTGATGAACATGGCCAATGCGTCCTTATCCTTCTTGAACATACGATAGACAAGGATTCCGACGGAGCCAACCACCAGGGGAGGCCAGCATCCAAGTTGTACGATTGTCCTTTGAAATTTCCACCACCCATCTGTGTCATTTGTGAAAACTGTGTGACCAATTCCAACGAGCAACACCACACAGACGAGGGTCATCAGACCATCGAAGACCTTCACGACTTTAGTTTTGGGAAGATGAAAGTAAGAGCGAAAGAAGAGAAAGAAAAATGGCACAACTGCGTAGAGAGCAATGTATTCGAGTCTTTTCAATTCGAGAAAACTGATCCCTCGATCATATCTCAACTGACTGCGAAGCAAATTGTACGCGATGAGTAAGACGCAAAAGACCGCGAAGAATAAATTCTGTTTGTCCTGTCTGCGACGGGCCCACATGAAAAAAAAGTAGAGTCCAACGGTAGTGTAGCACGTTAGAAAAAGGAGCGCGCGAAAAGATTCGTTGATTTCAGATGATAAGATGGCCATGGCAGGACCGATGGCTGTCCTGTACTGATCCATTCCCCAGAGATCCACAGACAGACCCTGCACCTGAGCTACAATTACGTTGAGCTCTCCTGGTCGAATGACTCCAGCCGGGATCTGATAGATGCGCCGTTTGTCGTAAGCTGTGGCCACAGGGGAATCCCAGATTCCTGTAGCACCGATGAACGTTCCGTTCACGTATACTCTGTCTCTGTCGTTGATGATTCCCATCATCAGTGCCGTGGCTGCTGCTGGCTCATCCGGTAGCACAACCGCCTTGAGGTAGGTCACACTCATTTGCTTTCGCGTCATATGCGGATAGTAGTCGCGAACGTTAGATGGAACCGGGATTGCCTTCCAGGCAGAGCCGGGGTTTTCGTTTTTGGATTCAAGCACCTGCCGAGTGATGGCAACTGGATCCACGGGCTGCTCTGTGACCCACCACCGATGGGGCGTTTGCTCGGTTGAATCCAGGGATTCAACCTGGGTGAGTGATTTTACATTCTGGACTACGTGCTGGGCCGTGAGTGGTCCGGCGAAAGTGAGCCCGATGCACAGAACGAAGATGCGCACGGCGGAATATGGCCCGTCGAGGATGTTCGCAAAGCGTTTTTCTGATGCGGGAAAGTAAAAACTATTTAATTCTCGCGACAAGCAAGGTCAGATCGTCTCCCGGAACCACACCATCGGAGAACACTCTGAGATCCGAGAAGATGAAAAAAGGGACGCGAGAGATCGCTTCCTTCCTGTACTTCTGGACTGCTCCGACGAGGCGTTCGGGCCCGAACTCCTCTCCCTTTCTGTTGCGACTCTCTATGATGCCGTCTGTATAAAGCGCAACAAAATCGCCGGATCGCATGGGTATGGATTGCGTTTCGTACCCCGCGTCTTCTAGAACTCCGAGGATTGTGCCAGGCGTATCGAGATGTTCCATGGTTCCATCCGCACGCACGTACACTGGTGGCCGATGACCGGCGTTGCTGTATTCTACGACGCCGGTGTGCGAATCCGCAAGCAGTGCGAAACCAGTTAGAAAGTGTTCGGTGCGAAGAAATCGTTTGATCTCTTTGTTCATGAATTGCAGGAGATCGCTGGGATGGCTGCAGCCCGCGTCCAGAGCATGATAGAAAGAAATCTTTGCCATTCCAGCCACGAGTGCTGCGGATACTCCATGACCGGATGCGTCTGCGATGAACAACAGTTGTCTATGATCATCGAGTACGTAAACATCGTAGAAATCTCCGCCGATGAGTTCCATGCTCTGGTAGAAGCCGTGAATCTCAATGAAGTGTGAATCAGGAAAAGAATGGGGCATGAGGTTGCTTTGCACGAGGCGCGCGATGCTCATGTCGTTTTCAATTTGTTCTGTCCGTCTTTTGAGAGCAAACCTGGTCTCTTCCAATTTTCTGCGATGTGCTTCAGTCTTCAGGCGACGCCTTTCGTTTGCGTATTGAATCACCATCGACACAAAGAAAGAAATGGCAAGGTTGCTCCACAGATAGGTGGATCGAATGAAAAACTCACGATCATAATAGTATGTAAATACATGGTAAGTGACCAGAGATCCTGTGATCTGCATCAGACCAAGGTGAAATCGAAGTGGAAAGAGGCTCACAACGAGCAGAGCAAGCTGGTAGCCCGCTACATATTGAGGATCGTTGTGTGTGAGAACCGTTACGATGGGAGTAGCCTGCAGCAAGTAGGTGGCGGTAATGTAGTAAGCTGCCATGTCAAATCGGCCGAGGAATTCCGTATAACGTGCAACCAGAACCAGCGCCCCGCACAAACTCAATCCGAGGCGCAACGCCCCCAGAGCGCTTTGCATTTCCGGATGGATCTGTCCGTCTATATACAGGTATGGAAGCCAGCTTACAAGAGCAAGCAGCCCCGCGTAGGGTAGAGAAGCGCGGATTTGTTCTTTAACGCGCACGATATAAACTGCATAGGGCAGTTCGCGTCTTTCAGGGAACAGTATGTTGAGAAGCCGATCCATCATGGAGCGGCGTTTTCCTCGATGAGAAAACGCATGAGGGATCGCACTCCGATTCCGGTTGCTTTCTCATCTTTTGTCATATCCGCACCTGCGATGTCGAGGTGAAGCATGGGCACTTCCATGGTCAGGCCGCTCATCACAAATGCACAGGCAGATTGAGCTCCGCGATTCTTGTTTTGACTTGTATTGATGATGTCTGCGCCATCGAGTTTGCTTTTGATGTCTTCGTAGTCATCTTCCCAGATGTCTAGAGTCTGGCACGCGTCTCCGCTTTTCTCCGCACAGAGTGCCAGGCGTTCCCGATAGCGCGTTTCATTTCCCATAAGGGCGATTGCTTCCCCGACAGCGCGCGCAGCAGATCCCGTGAGAGTGGCAATGGTGATGATCAAGTCCGGCTTGTCTTCGCAGGCTTTCGCAACAGCATCAATGAGAGTGAGTCGTCCTTCTGCGTCTGTGTGGCGAATTTCAACTTTCTTGCCGCAGGTAGTGGCAACAATAGAATCCGGCAGCATTGCTTCCGAATCAATCATGTTCGGAGTGGCAGCGCAGTAGACGGACAATGCTATTCGGTCTAGCCCCAGGCCCGCAAATCCTTCTATAAGAGAAAGTGCCATGGCGCCGCCTGTCATGTCTGCCTTCATCGTATTCATGTAGTCGTCTGTTTTGACCTGGTATCCGCCTGTGTCGAAGATGACGCTTTTTCCCACGATGGCGATTTTTTTCTTCGCGCCTCCGGGGGTGTAGTGGGCGCGAATGAACTTCGGAGGATCCGTTGCCAGAGAACCTCTGGCCACTGTAAAGAAGCAGGGCATTTCTTTCTCAATCCAGGCGCGATCTTCTACTATGTCTACGGTGACGTTTGGAATAGAGGAGAGTGATTTTGCTTTCTCTACAAGAGTGGTGGTGCGCTTTATATTGGGCGGCATGTTCGTGAGATCTTTTGCTGAACTGCGTGCTCGCGCAATGGTCACTGCTGCTTTGAGATGTCCTTCCGTGCCAGAAAGACCATACCGTGACATGAGTATGATTTGATTGCACGACTTTGGTGGCTTCTTAGATTCGCGCGACGCATAACAGACGTCATGCGACATATCGACTGCGGAGAGAATCGAATCGACTACAGGAGGCATCTCACTGAGACAAATGGCGATGGTTCCCACTGCGTCAAATCCCAGGGCCTGATCAATGGCCGGCCTGAGTGCGCGAGATAGATTGCGTGTTGTGATTTTCTCTTTTTTGCCCAGACCTGCGATGATCAGTCTTTTTGAGCGAAGAGTTGTTTGCGCTGTGCGGATCAGGATGGTCTTGTCCCTGGATGCATCGAACTTTTCTTCCTTCATTACAGTCGCGCAGGAAGCAAGTCTGTCGAGTTCCTCCATGAGGCCCGAAGATTCCCAGGTCTCTCCGTTTTGAAAAACACCTGCAATGATTACGTCGCAAACGATTTGATCCAGAGAATCATTGGAAAAAGAGAAGGAGAGGTCAGCGGAAGGCATGAAATCATTGTCCTTTCCGCCGTAAATGTGTCTACCTTTTTGTCCGACCCCAGGTGTCCGGGATTTCTTCTCCCTGGATCATAAGCTCGCTCAAGTCTGTTAGAACAAGAAGGTTGTCGATCATGACGCTTGCGTCGCCTGCTTCTTCGCGTGGACTCGATTCAATCACAAAGCCCAGGAACTGAGTGGTGTATCTGCGTTCGAGTCTTCTACCTCTAGATCTCAAGAGATCGGGTGCTGTCATCTCCACTCTGGTCCATCCGGCGTGATCCAGTCTGCCAGCGTTCACTCTCACTTCGCGTCCATCTGAATTCTGAAACAACAAGACCAGAGCATGGGTGCTTTGTCCGTTCACCCATAGTGATATTCTTTGCGGGATCCCTGGAATCTGCACCGGATGATCCGGCAGTACCTGAAACACCTGTTTGCCTGGATCTTCGAATGAAAAGTGAAGAAACAGGGACTTCTCATGTTCGAAAGGTTGAGCGCGGGAGGCAATGAGATCCAGCTCACGGCGATAAGGGGCGGAGTCCGGCGATCTTTTGATGAATTGAATGTCAGCGAGTTGAGTGGATGCGGCTCTGGTATGATACGTGCGTTCGCCTTCGAAATTGTCGATCACGAAGAGACGCAGTCCCCTCCTTTCGGATAGAAATCGTTCTATGATAGCGATCCGACCGTCCGCATCGTATGGGGAAGGAAGCTCAGCCGCCGTGATCATTCCTGTAAAGAGCAAAAGAAGAGCAGTTCTCTTCATATATAACAGTGACGGAAGATTCCGCGTTTTACATGAGCCTAGGCTTCTGAGCCACGCCGTTTAGGAGGACGCTTTTTCTTTGCTTTGCGCGGCTTTTCGTACGGATCAAAAGACCGTTTGCCCGCGCTTCTGAGGCCAGGCCACCGAATCGAGAATGGATCTCCCGCTTGCTTGAGTGCCATAAGGAAGCCCTCTCGTCTAAATTCGCGGCCCTCTGTCGGGTAGTCTATCACCTGGACTGTTTTTCCGTTTGAGCGAAATCGAATCGCGTAGGCATGAAGGTAGCCTCTCTCTTCTTCGCGAGCGCGTCCATAACCACCATAACGCCCATCTCCGAGAATTGGTGACCCAATGGATTTGAGTGCAACGCGGATCTGATGAGTCTTTCCGGTGGCTGGCCGGAGAAGAAACAATCTCATGGCTCTGTCTGTTTTGTAGGGCACACTGATGAAGTGGGTCACGGCCGGATCTTTCTGGCTGCGAGTCAATTGCCAGTTTCCTTCGCGCGCCTTCTCCATGTCTCCGGAGATGGTCCCCATAACTCTGGTGGGGGCTTTTTCAGAGATCGCACAGTACACTTTTTCTACACGTCCGAATCGGAATTCATTGCCGATTTGATTTGCTGACTTTCTTCCGCGTGCGATTACTAGAATTCCCGATGTGATTGTGTCCAGGCGATGGACCGGAAACAGTCTTTCACCGGCGGGGAGTTTTCCTTCCGTTTCCATCTGGCGAAGGATCTGCATGACTCCCGGTTCTTCCCCTTCCTGATGAAAGGCAAGGCCGGCCGGTTTTGAAATGACTAGATACTCCGGAGATCGTGCGAGAATTCGCAGGGACATGAGCCAGCCTTTCGGAAGCGGTTTCCAATACGATCCAAAAAACTTGTCTGATCTGACCGACTCTTCATAACTTGTCCATGTGCGACACAGCCGTAGCCCTGCCCAATGCCACCAGAGAAGGAATCACCATTCTTGCCAAGAATTCTGACAGAGAACCCAATGAGGCCCAGGCAATCGTCCGATTTGATGCAGCACAGCATTCGGAGAAAACTTTACGTGTATCATATATTGAGATTCCTCAAGTAAAGGAAACTTTTGAAGTCATCCTCTCAAAACCCTTCTGGATGTGGGGCGCGGAAATGGGAGTCAACTCGAAAGGAGTGGCGATCGGGAATGAGGCAGTGTTTGCTCGCGTTCCTTTTGCCAAAAAGAATGACGGCCTTCTCGGGATGGACCTGCTTCGCCTTGCGCTTGAAAGAAGTGATACAGCACAAAATGCAATGCTCTGCATCACCCAACTGCTGGAGCAATACGGCCAGGACGCCATGGCCGGCTACTATGATAAGAATTTCTATTATCACAATTCGTTCATCATCGCCGATCCAACAGAAGCATACGTTCTAGAAACAATTGAGAAACACTGGGCGTTTGTGAAAGTGAAAGATGTTCGTTCCATTTCTAACGGACTCACCATTGAAACAGAATTTGACGGAAGTTCGAAAGGCCTGATTGAATTTGCGAAAAGCAAAGGCTTACACAAGGGCGGGGAGTTCAATTTCAGAACTACTTTTTCGGATAAGTTCTTCACATATTTCTCCATGTGCGCGTCCAGAAGAGCGGACACAGAAGGAAATCTCCGGCAGAGCGAGGGAAAGACAGACGCCAGATCCGCCATGAGCCATCTGCGATCTCATGGCCTGCACGAGAAGCAGGGCTTTCGTCCTGACAAATCGAGCATGGCTTCCGTATGCCTTCACGCGAAGGGCCCGGTAACACCAAGCCAGACCACGGGTTCCATGGTGGCGGAGCTGAGAAAGGACGGCCGACACACTGTGTGGCTCACCGGATCGTCTTCGCCATGTTTGTCGCTGTTCAAGCCGTTCTATTTCGGGACAGACACGTCTCCGCAGTCCTTGTGTGGCATCCCAGGATCTTCTGCAGATGATTCGTTGTTCTGGAAACACGAGCGGCTTCACAGACGGGCACTGAAAGCATACGGGCCCTCTCATGAAATGATTCGCCAGGCTTATGATTCTCTCGAAGAAGAATTTTTACGCTCAGAGCACGATCGTTTTGGGCAGGGGAGTTTTTCTTCCGAATGTGTACAGCGGCAGCTTTCTGCCATGCAGGCTCTCGACCTTCCTCGTCCTGGCTCCGCGGTCTTTCATCCGCTCTATCGCATGCAATGGAACAAATGGAATTCTCTTTGCGGGATTGTCTGAGCAGGTCAGGCGTTGTCTCAAAAAAAGATTCGACCGGATCGTCTCTGACTCATTCATTGCACGCGACGGAGCCACTCGCTTCCTGGAGATCTAGATGAGTACAATGGAACACAGCGAACACATATCACACGCCGGTCATTCACACGACGGTCACGGTGGACATGGAGCCTCTTTTGGAATGCGCGTTGGCATTACGATGGCGCTGCTTGGAGTTCTTCTTGCGTTTTCCGCGGCGAAAGTGGGAGGTGAGCGCGCAGAACTTGTGAAGTCTCTCGTCGAACAGCAGAATGCTCACGCGAAGTATCAGGGAAATGATGTGAAGCACCGCGTGGCAGCCATTGCTCTTTTTCAGGTGCACGCGGAAGTGGCGGGAGCAAGCAAAGGAAAGTCTCTCAACAAAGAGGACGTTGGATTTCTTGCCCAGAACGTGGAGAGATATTTGCAGGAGTCTGCTGCAGCAAAGACCTGGGTTGAATCCTACGATCCCCTCATTGAAGTGCACGTGGAGGCGCAGGAATACTATGAGTTCGGCCAGCTGTCTGCAGAAGTGGCGATCGTGGTTGCATCTGTCGCGCTCTTGCTCAGACGCAAAGAAGCATGGTTTGTGGCAGTAGGTCTGGGTATTCTCAGCATCGGTATTGTAATCGCTACGTTTGTTCATTCCTCTCACATTGCGCATGCTTCCGAGCAGAAGATAGAAGAGAACTTCAAAGCCTACCGTGAGATGCGAAACGCACACAAGACAACGCAGGTAGAAGAGAAGGTAGTGGACGAAATGCTCGCGTGGTCTGGAAGACCGCACCTTGCAAAGCTCGAATCAGAGAGGCATCCAGAATCGCCAGGCGCGAAACCGGATCACAAATAGAGTGGTACGGCTCCTGGTGTGATCCACCAGGAGCGTCGCGGATTAGAGTTCGCCGCCCTTAAGTTTGTCTTTGTTGATCTTGAGATTGTACTGCTTGCCCAGGCCGTCCTGGATCTGTTTGAGTTTTCCCTGACGCATTTCCTGAGTTAGATCTGCTTTGATGCGATCGTGCAGTTGTCCGAAATTCTGTCCTGCAAATCCAGCATTGAACCGTTCTAGAACCTGAGCTTCGGTAATTTCTGGCAGATTCTGTTTCCCGAGGAAGAGGACAGCGAGCTGATTGTTTCTGTTCCATGCCATCAAGAAATCATGCTGAGGCGACTTAAGAGCTGCGGCCGCGAGTGGATCTTCTTTTAGGATTTCATAAGGAAGAACGATCTGCTGCAGTAGTTGTCTGCGGTCTACGGTCTTGTCTTCCGGCAGACCCTGAAGAAGTTCACCGAGTGTAATGTCTTTGCCTCCCATTTTGATGGCGGGTGCGCTCAGATCTTTGGCAACATCTGTTTTTTCATCAAAATAGGAACGGAGGCCAGGAAGAGCTTCGAGTCCGAGCGATTTCTTTCTCTGCTCAATTCTCTTTTGCAGCAAGCCCTGGGATTCCCTCTTTACCTGTTGTTCTGCAATTTGTTTGGACACAGTTTCGATCTGCGCTTCCTTCATGGTCTGGGCTTCCATTTCTTTTTTCTCAGCCCCTTCCGGCATGGCCGCAATCGCAGTGCGCGAAAGTCTGGCGGCCTTTTTGAAGTATGCTTCGTATGTTTCAGAAAGAGAATCGCCTGACACTTCTGTTTCCTGAGCTTTGCGGATGATCCAGAAACCGTTTGGATCGTCTACGACTACGAACTTGCCCTCTGCTTTTGCAGCGGCGTCTGTTAGAAATGCAAATGGATTGGGAACGCACGATACACAGATCGGGTCAGCATAGCCGCCTGTGACCGCATAACGTTTCATTTCAGTTTTCTGTGCGATGATCTTTTCGCGGTCTGAATCGGATGCCTCGTTCAATTTTTTGGCGATGTCTTCCGCTTCCGGTTTGCGTTTCTTGTCTTTTTCGCCTTCCTTTAGAAAGGCAAACTGAAGTTCCATCATCTTGAACTTCTGTTTCTTCTGTTCTGCCATGAGTTCTTGTTCCAGCGCACCGAGGAAGGCGAGTTTGTGAAACAGAGGTTCGCGTTTTTTGAAATCTTCTGTCTGATCGAGACCCTGCTTGACTGCTTCGAGGGCTGTGATTTTGAGAAGAGCCAGATCTGTCACCACTCTGTCCTGCATTTCGAGGCTGGGCTGGCCTTCCATGAGGCGAAAGGCGGCACGCAGTTCGGATCGGCGAACATCTCCGCCGTTGAACTCTGCGAGAACCTGGGAATCCAGGCGACAGGATATGGCTGAAATCGCCACAACAGACAAAACAATGAGTCGAATGAAACGCATTGTTCGATTTTGCCGGGACAGGTGTGCGGGCAAGTACAATCGGCGATTCAATCGTACTTGAAGTTGAAGGATGGCTTCTTCTTTTCTTCCACCGCGCGCTTTGGTTTTTTCTCTTCCGTCTTGCGTTTGCCTTCCGGTAGAATCAATTCAGGGGCGCGCCGCTGTGGCGCCGCGATGGCATCGAGCTGATTTTGCACCGCATCGACGACTTTCTCCGGCGGTGCCTTGACTACTTGCTGGAGGAGGCGAGCGCGGGATTGCTCGAGGCGAAGTTGCTCGTCGACTAGAGAGTCGCGCAGCCGCGCTGTATATGCGCGATCATCCTTGAGTCCCTGTTCCAATCTCTTGAGTTCTTCCAGGTCTCTCTCCACCCGTTCGAGGTGACGCAAGAGATGCACCGCGCGAAGCTTCACGCCTTCAAAAGGAGCTGCGTTTTTTATCATTGTCAAGTTCAATTTTCGGCATGCGCCAGGGCAGTCTGAAATGGGAATTGTACTCGATTTAAAGGACCCCGGGTGGAAGATGACCCCCATGCAGGTGATTCGAATCTTGCCGCGAAATGAGGCTTTTGACTTCAATTTCAAACGCAAGGCCTGGCATATGCTCGGGCTCCTCGTGCCCGCGTTCTTCTACTTTGATCCACTTGTGATCCTCGGAACGCCTTACATTCACATCACTCGCATGGTTGGATTGGGTCTGAACGTCTTTATGCTTCTGGCGTTGATCGTCATAGATGTTCTTCGCTTTCGCGTTGAATCTCTCAATCAGCTGTTCATTCGCGTGGCAGGACCTCTCCTCAAAGAACAAGAACATGGCCGAATGAACGCAACCATTCCATACTTGACTGCGACTCTACTTTTGTTTTCGAGCACACAGGAAATCATAGCTGGTTGTGCCACCACGTTTCTCATGCTGGGAGATCCAGTGGCCGCTTATATTGGTGGAAAATTTGGACGAGTTCGTTTTTGGAATTCTAAATCGCTAGAAGGGATGCTCGCTTTCTTTCTCGCGGGAACCACAGCCGCGGGCCTGTTCCTTCTCCTGCATTCCTGGTTGATTCTTCAGGGATTCCCGAATGCTGTACGCGAAGCAGAGTATTCTTTTTTTGGAAATCGCCCTTTAGCACTTCTGGCAGTGCTCGTAGTGGGATCCGCGGCGGCCGCTGTGACTGAATTTTTTTCTTCAAATCGATTGGCCGGACTTCTAGACGACAACCTGGAAGTGCCCATCATGGCTGCCATTGCTATGGCGGTCACTGCGAACCTGTGCGGCTTTTCCGGTGAATCAATTTTCTTTGATCTCAAACAGATCTTCGCGCGCGGATGAAACGGATACTGGATCGTTACGTATTTTTTGAATTCCTGAAGTCTTTTGTCTTCTCGCTTCTCGGATTGATTTTGATGCTTCTCATCGCGCGGGCACTCGTTGCCTTCAAGGTGGACACACGTCAGCCGAAGATTCACATGTATCTGTATCTATTGTATTCTATTCCTGACATGGTTGCATTTGTTCTCCC
>JAIBBM010000023.1 GCA_019694685.1 Leptospirales bacterium | reverse complement strand
CACAGAAACAAAGTCGATCGCCCTATCTCTTCTTTCCATCGCATAACACTGATTATGTGCTGTCCCGGTGGAATAGAATCCTTGAGATCTACTTCGTATAGACCAATCGTGCGACCGGCCACAAGATGCTCTTCTTTTAACTCAAACTGCGGTCTGAGGCCAACTGTGATTCCACCTTCGAGTTCAATGCGCAGCTCAATCTGGCGAACTATGTCCACCGGAATCCGCATGTTGAATCTGGGCGCATAGACGGAGGCAATGACGGCGGGTGCGATGAGAGTGGTGGCATCTGCTTGAATCAGGTCTGAAAGGATTGCAGATGGATCTCCGCTGTAACCCAGGATCTCAAGAATGGTTCGCTTTGCTTCTTCTGAAGTTGTGTGAGCGACTCCGTCAATGTCATGATACTCAAGCGAAATCCCCGCTCGCCTGGACAGAATATCAAGTGCAGACTCTGCAGGCTGCATTTCAACCTCTTCGATCCGGTCTAAAGACAGAAACTGTAAGAGCCATCAAATCCAGAGACGTTCCAGCCTTCACAGAAATGGAAGGACCAAGCTCAGAGTCGAGGATCCTGTACCATGAAAGGTTGGGCTCCGCGGGTATCCGAAACTCGCCTGCGCTGCGCGCGATGACAATCAAGAGAGGTTCCACATCTTCATCTTTGCCACCTATTTCGTAGAACCTCTTGTTCTCCTGCGGATGAAGACCATCAATGATCGCACCAAAAATGGGCATGGAATCATACCATTCTGAACTCTTCATTTCGTGCCCGTCCGGATGAAGCCAGATCATGTCTCTCTCTTCTCCTGGTTCTCCTCCGCGAATGAAATGATTCCTGCGAAGCACTCTACTCTGTCTGCGTAAATGGATGAGTTTCTTTACGAATTCCAGATGATGCTTTTGTTCTTCTGTCAGATCCCAGTCAATCCAGGAAATGTCATTGTCCTGGCAATACGCGTTGTTGTTTCCTTTTTGAGTGCGGGCCAGCTCGTCTCCCATGTTGATCATGGGTACTCCCTGCGAAAGAAGTAGAGTTGCAAAGTAGTTTCTCATCTGGCGAAAGCGAGTAGCGCGAATGGTTGGATCCTGCGTCTCTCCTTCTGTGCCGTGATTGAAACTGATGTTGTGATCGTTTCCGTCCGTGTTATTCCAGCCGTTTGCTTCGTTGTGTTTTCTATCATAGCTGACCAGATCGAGCATGGTGAATCCGTCATGACAGGTAACAAAGTTAATACTTGCATACGGACGCCGACCGGCCGCTTCGTATAGATCGCTGGAACCTGTAAGACGAGTGGCAAATTCGCGCGCTACATTCCCACCAATCCAGAAACTGCGCACACAGTCGCGATAGTGTCCGTTCCACTCCGTCCATTGAACAGGAAAATTGCCCACCTGGTAGCCACCTTCTCCCAGATCCCAGGGCTCAGCGATCAGCTTCACTCTAGACAGAACTGGATCCTGATGAATGATATCAAAGAATGCAGACAGTCTGTCCACAGCATGGAGCTCTCGACCAAGCGCGCTTGCCAGATCAAATCGAAAACCGTCCACATGCATTTCTGTGACCCAGTAGCGCAGAGAATCCATGATGAGCTGCAACACCCGCGGATTCTGCATGTTGAGAGTATTTCCACAACCAGTGAAGTCTGTGTACATCCCGGGGTTGTTTGGATCGAGTCGATAGTAAGAAGCGTTATCAATGCCGCGAAAGCAAAGGTTGGCCCCTCTGTGATCCCCTTCGCAGGTATGATTGTATACTACATCCAGGATCACTTCCAGCCCTGCTCTATGCAACGCTTTGACCATGACTTTAAATTCCTGGATGGCATCCCCCACTCTCCTTCCAGCGGAGTACGCAAGATCTGGAGCAAAGTAAGAGAGAGTGCTGTAGCCCCAGAGGTTTTTCAGTCCGCGCATGGCCAGCACATGTTCATCTACATGGTGGTGAACCGGCATCAGCTCGATAGCGGTGATTCCAAGACTCTTGAAATACTCTATCATTGGTTCTGAGGCAAGACCTGAATAGGTCCCACGCATCCTCTGCGGGACCTCCGGGTGACGCATCGTCAGTGATTTCACGTGAGCTTCGTAGATGATCGTATCGCGCCACGGAATTCCAGGAGGTCGATCGTCTCCCCAGGTGAATGCTTTTTCCACAACCGCACAGAGAGCTGCAAATGGTGCGCTGTCCCTCTCGTCCATCCTGGACGGATTGTTTGGATCAAACGCATACAAAGAATCATCCCACAAAACACTGCGGGCCATTGCAAAAGCATAAGGATCTGCCAGCAATTTGTTAGGATTAAACCGATGACCCTTCGCAGGTTCCCACGGTCCGTACACTCTGTATGCGTAGATCTGCCCCGGCCGTACGTCTGGAAGGTAGCAGTGAAAGATCATATCTGTGCGGTGCGTCATAGAAATTCTACGACTCTCTTTCTTCGCATCAGCGGAATCGAATAGACACAGCTCTACGCCGGTTCCATGTTCGGAGTACAGAGAGAAATTTACGCCAGATCCATCCCAGGTTGCTCCGAGTGGATAAGGCTCACCGGCCATGACTTTTATCACCGTACACTCCTTTGAAAAAGCATGGAATTCATCCCCATTCTATGATAATTGTTGTAAACATCAAATAGAAAACGAAAAGGGGTTCTATATGCTGCGCACCGGGCCTGGAATCGGCTAATGAGCAACTACAAGATCTTCATGATTGGCTGGGAGTATCCCCCCCGAATCACGGGAGGACTGGCCGTCGCATGCGAAGGAATCGCATCGTCTCTGGGAAGACGAGGGAACAGTGTGCGCTTTCTCGTACCCAGAATGCATGGAGACGAACCAGTTCATGAAAATGTAGAACTCGTAGATGCGGGTACAAGAACAGAACTCTATACTACAGACGAACTGGAAGTGCTTCGCAGCATGGCGCTGCATGATTTCACAACCAGACAGGTCTTTTCCCCCTACGCATCCTCGGAGTATTCAGGCCAATCTCTGGTGGACATCACAGAAAAGCTCGCGGTCATGCAAAAACAATCCCGCGAAATCCCCCTCCTTCGCGGAGGATACGGGGACTGGATGTACCAGGAAATCGAGCGATACGCACGCGCCGCGTACTTCATCGCACAAAAAACAGAAATGGATGTCATTCACGCTCATGACTGGATGACCTTTCCTGCGGGTCTCGCGTGTATGAATGCTACTGGAGCTCCTCTGGTCGTTCACGTGCACGCCACTGAGTTTGACAGAAGCGGAGAAAGTGTAAACCAGTACGTATACGACCTCGAAAGATATACATTTCATCATGCAACTGCCATCATGACTGTGAGCAATTACACAAAGAATGTGCTGGTGCAAAGATACGGCGTTTCGCCGGAAAAAATATTTCCCATTCACAATGCAGTTGAGTTTGAACTCCCGGGCGCGGTCCTCGAAAGAAAGAAAGCACTCAAGGATCACATCGTTTTGTTTCTGGGTAGAATCACATTCCAGAAGGGACCGGATTACTTCGTTCGTGCAGCGCAACTCGTGCTTCAGCAAATCCAGAATGTGCGATTTGTAATGGCAGGCACAGGAGACATGTATTCACGCATGATCGAATATGCAGCAGACCTGGGGATTGGTAAGTTCTTCCACTACACTGGATTCATGAATCGCGCGCAGGTAAAGAGACTCTACTCCATGAGCGATCTTTACGTGATGCCATCTGTATCCGAACCATTTGGAATCTCTCCTCTAGAAGCAATGATGCACGGCGTTCCAGTCATCGTATCCAGGCAGTCAGGTGTAAGCGAAGTCATTCAAAATTGCATCAAAGTAGATTTCTGGAACGTAGAAGAACTCGCAGAACAAATCCTTCGAGTCCTGCACGACACGGAACTCAAGCAAAACATGCAGCAAGAAGGCCATAGAGAAGTACAGGCAATTTCCTGGGACGCTCCCGCTGAAAAGATGGAGCAGGTGTACGGGAGACTTGTGAAATGATCGCAGTGTGCTTCTATTTCGAAGTACACCAGCCATTCAGACTTCGCCCCTACCACTTCTTCGATGTGGGCGTGGATCCTCACTATCTGGATGAACAAAAAAACCGCGATATATGCCGCAAAGTGGCAAACAAGTGCTATCTTCCTGCAAACAAAGTACTCCTGGATCTAATCAAGCTCTACGGTTCTGATTTCCGTGTTTCATTCTCCATCACAGGAACTGCGATCGAACAGTTCAGAATGTATTCGCCCGAGACCCTGGATAGCTTTCGCAAACTCGCAGATACTGGACAGGTTGAGTTTCTAAACGAAACTTACTATCACACTCTCGCATCTCTGTATTCTGAAAACGAATTTCGCGCTCAGGTGGCAAAGCATGGCCAGCTCATGCGCGAAGAATTCGGATACAATCCAGTTGCATTTCGAAACACAGAACTCATCTACTCCAATCACATTGCGTGGCTTGCGCGCGAAATGGGATTTCAGACCATCCTTCTCGAAGGAATCGAACGAGTGCTCGACTGGAGAAGCCCAAATCATGTGTACGCGCCTGAGCACAGTCCTGGAATCAAATGCCTTCTCAAGAATTATAGACTCAGCGATGATGTTGCGTTTCGATTTTCAGACAGAAACTGGAAAGACTGGCCTTTGACCGCAGAGAAGTTCGCAGGCTGGGTTCACCAGGTGGCAGGCAACGGGACTACGATCAATCTCTTCATGGACTATGAAACCTTCGGAGAACATCAGTGGGAGGATTCGGGGATCTTCAGTTTTCTCAAAGAATTGCCAGGAAGAATTCTCAGACATCCTGACTTCTGCTTTCGCACTGTGACCCAGGTTTCAAGGGCACACCAGCCGGTAGGAACCATTGACGCTCATTCACCTATTTCGTGGGCAGACATAGAACGCGATCTATCCGCGTGGATGGGAAACAGCATGCAAAAGGAAGCCATTCGTGGCATCTACGAGTTGGAGGAAGCGGTCCATGCAACGGGAGACCCGGCCCTGCTCGACATATTCCGGAAGTTGCAGACCTCGGACCATTTCTATTATATGAGCACAAAATACTGGAGCGATGGGGATGTTCACAAGTACTTCAGCCCCTATGGCACTCCCCACGATGCATATATTTACTATATGAATGCTCTTCACGATTTTAGAGAAAGACTGGGCATGTAGTCCGGGCATACCCCGAGCCGACAAGTAATTGAGTTCGTCTAATTCTTCCGGAGGTTGATCTGCGCTTTCTCATCGCCATTCTACTGCTTTCCAGTTCGCTTGCGGCAGACACAATCCGCCTCAAAGACGGCACCCTTCTGACTGGAAAAGTCACGTCTCAGGATCCTTCTGTGATTGTGCTCTTCACGGAGGGCAAGGAAACCACAGTTGCCAAAGCAGACATTGCTCTTTTCAGAGAAGATGAATACGGCACAAAATCCTACAGGGATATGCTCGCCGCCAGAGAAGAAGCACGCGCCAAAGAACTCAAAGAAATAGAATCACGCCTGGACGAAGTGCGCGCATTCAGTCCAACGGGGCTATGGCTCGGTGCAGGCTACGGACAGGGATACCTGGCCACTCCCCAGGAAGCCGCACTCGTCGGGGACAGAGCGACTCTCAATCTGGTTCCGCGGGGCGGCCAGGCGGCAGCTTACTTTCCACTCCATGGTCATTCTGCGAAAGGAGGAGACGCTCACATTCGGTTCGATGCGGATCGCTTTTATGTGGAGGCAATCGGTTTTTCTTACGAGGCAAGAGGCAGCATCTCAGCGATTGGACTTCCTCCCGTAACCGCGGCATTCAACCCTGGAAGCATTACATTCAATCAATGGTGGACGATCGGAGTGTTCGCCAGACACCAGAATGCATCTGGCTCCGTCGGGATCGAGCCGTATCGATTCTCCAAAAGACTTCGCGCCTTCGTATTTGCGGGCAAGAGTGGTTTCAATACCATGACCATCGCAGACGGTCCACTGTTCTCTTCGGCAACGATCCTTCCATCTCTCTATTTCACGGCACTTGTCCAGAGATTCAAGACAAGACTATCCGGCTCAGGTCCCCGTGGTGGTCTGGAGCTGCGCTTTCAGGCGTTCACTCGACTCGAATTCCGCGCGAGTGCTGCGGCGGCATCTTACGCTGGCATAACGAAGGATCGCGGAACTCTCGTGATTGGCCCGTCGACAATCCCTGGTGTAAGCGGCGGCTCTCTCATCATGCAGCATGGGTCTTTGTGGGTCAGAAAGTACGACTATTCTCTGGGAGGTTACTTTGCGGTGAACTCCAGGCTACGCGTCTTTGTCATTGGATCCGACGAAGAGAGCCGCATCATCTTTCGCAATCGCATGCCGCAAAACTACCTGCGAGATCTCAACCTGAGCAATTATTACTCCCAGGATGGATTTGGTGAATTCCTCCTGCGTTATTATGGCCGCCCCACCTACACAGGACGTTTTCGCAAGATCACAGCGGGGGCGGAGTTCAGAATTTAGGCCCGGAGTAAATCCTCCCGGAACTCCCTTGCAATTGCGGCTGGCCTTTTTGAACGAAATGACGCGCACGATAGGTGGAAAAAAACCAGAAAGGATGCTAAAAATCTTTGACGACCTATTGAACCGATCCAGATTCCCGGCAAACCGTCGGGGGAGCAATGAATCAGAAACATCAGAAACTATACGAACTTCTTGAGCGCACGCAGCGATTCGACAAGGAATCCCTTTTCCGCGCCTTCGCGCACCACGTAGAATACCGCATTGGAAAATACAAAGACAACATCAACATGCGCGACGTTTACCAGTCAGTCGCCTATACAATCCGCGATACTTTGATCGACCGCTGGAACGAAACAGAAGAAATCTTCCGCAAAGAAAAAGCAAAAAGAATCTATTACCTCTCCATGGAATTTCTACTCGGACGACTTCTCGAGACATCCATGGTCAACCTGGGCGCACGCGAAATGTTTCGCGAAATGCTAAAGGAAATTGACTATGATCCGGAAGAACTGCCACCGCAAGAACATGATGCGGGACTGGGGAACGGCGGCCTCGGAAGACTCGCAGCCTGTTTCCTGGACAGTATGGCCACGATGGATCTTCCAACATTCGGAAGCGGACTGCGATACGAATACGGAATCTTTCACCAGGAAATCGAAAACGGTTATCAGAAAGAAGCTCCGGATAACTGGCTGCAATACGGAAACCCCTGGGAAATTCAGAGACAGGATCTAACCTACCTCATCAAGTTCTACGGCCACACAGAGGAGTATGTCACTCCAACAGGCAAGAGCCTGATGAAGTGGGTGCACGGAGAAAGCCTTCTCGCCCAGGCATACGACATGCTGATTCCTGGATTTCAGACAAGAACGATCGCGAATCTGAGACTGTGGCGCACGCGTGCGTCTTCTGAATTCCATTTTGATTACTTCAACCATGGCGACTACATGCGCGCAGTGGAAGACAAGCAAAGATCCGAAAACGTTTCAAAAGTTCTCTATCCAAATGAAAACGTAATCCAGGGAAGAGAACTTCGCCTGAAGCAAGAGTACGTTCTAGTAAGCGCGACTCTCCAGGATGCGATCAAAACCTTCCTCGAAGAAGAAACAGATTTCAACCGAATTCCAGAACGCGCGTTCTTCCAGATGAATGACACCCATCCCGCACTCGCCGTTCCAGAATTGATGCGCCTCCTCATGGACGAACATGCCATCAGCTGGGAACAGGCATGGGCGATCACTCAAAAGTGTACCGCGTACACCAACCACACTGTGATGCCAGAGGCTCTGGAAAAATGGGATCTGGAAATGTTTGGCAGACTACTGCCAAGACACCTGGAAATCATTTACGAAATCAATCACAGATTCCTGGAAGATCTTAAGAAGCGCGGAATCCCGGATGATGTGCTGGGCAAAGTTTCCATCATCGAAGATCATCCAATGAAACGAGTGCGCATGGCCAATTTGGCGATTGTGGGATCGAGCGCGGTCAACGGAGTGGCAGCACTTCATACGGATCTCCTGAAAAAAGATCTCTTCAAAGAGTTCTATTCATTCTGGCCTCAGAAATTCCAGAACAAGACAAACGGGATCACCCATCGCCGCTGGCTCATCAGTGCAAATCAGGAACTCTCCGATTTGATCACAGCGAAGATTGGCAAAGACTGGATGCTCGACCTTTCCAAGATGAAGGCTCTGGAAGAATTTGCAGGAAACCCGGAATTTCAAAACGACTGGAATCGCGTGCGAAAGAACAACAAGATTCGTCTGGCAGGTATCATCAAGAAAGAGTGTGGAATCACTGTGAACCCGGACAGCATGTTTGACACTCACATCAAGAGGATGCACGAATACAAAAGGCAACTCTTGAACTTGATCCGCGTGATCGGAGACTATCAGAAACTCAAAGCCAACCCACGGATGGAATACACTCCGCGCGTGGTTCTTTTCGCTGGAAAAGCAGCGCCCGGCTACCAGCGCGCCAAGTTGATCATCAAGCTCATCCACTCTGTGGCAGGCGTCATCAACAAGGACAGAGAGATTGGAGACAAACTCAAGGTTGCGTTTCTACCAAACTTCTGTGTCAGCCTCGCAGAAAGAATGTATCCTGCCAGCGATCTGTCAGAACAGATTTCCACTGCGGGAACGGAAGCGTCGGGAACGGGAAACATGAAGTTCATGCTCAACGGCGCTCTAACGGTTGGAACGCTCGACGGAGCAAACGTAGAGATGAAAGAAGAAGCGGGAGATGAAAACATCTATATCTTTGGCCACACTGTGGAAGAGATAGAGAAACTTTCGCGCTCTTACAATCCGGTTCGCATCTACGAAGAGAACAGCGAGATTCACGGAATTCTCAATGCACTGAAAGGCGATTTCTTCAATCCAGAAGCACATGGCCTCTTTCAGGAATTGTTCCATTCTCTGACCTACGGCGGAGACAAATACTTCCTGCTTGCGGACTATCCATCTTATGTAGATGTGCAGAATCGCATTTCGCGCGATTTCGTGGATAGACCGGGCTGGACCAAGAAGTCCATCCTCAATGCAGCGCGCTCTGGAAAGTTTTCTTCCGATCGCACGATTGGAGAATACGCAAACGAAATCTGGCATGCAAAACCAATCCGCCAGAGATCGCCTCGCCTGCAGGCTGTTTTAGACGAGCATGCATAGAATCGGAGTGGACCTGGGCGGAACCAAGGCGGAGAGCATCCTGCTCTCTGGCTCCGGCCAGGAACTTTTTCGAAAGAGAATTCCAACCAGACGAGAAGAGGGATACGAAGCCATCCTCTCCGATCTCACAGCACTCGTGCAGGAAACTGCTGTTGCTGGAAAACTGGATCTGAACGAGTGCACGGTTGGAATTGGAATCCCCGGGATCATTGATCAGGATGGCCGCGTCGTAAACGCGAATACCACATGCCTCATTGGTCATGCATTTGAATCAGATCTCGCGCGAAACCTGAATCATCCAGTGCTCATGATGAATGACGCAAACTGTTTTACCATGGCAGAATGCACATCGGGCGCGGGACAGGGATATGATTTTGTATTCGGTGTGATTCTGGGCACTGGATGCGGTGGAGGAATTTCCATTGGTGGCAAAGTTCGTCGCGGGCTTCACGGAATTGCCGGAGAATGGGGACATGTTTCCGTAGATCCGGACGGAACCATGTGCTACAGTGGAATCAAAGGATGCATTGAATCGCGCATCAGCGGCTCTGGAGTAGAGAAGAGATTTGCAGATCTCACCGGGCAGAAGAAACTACTGAAAGACATAGTGATTGGTATGCGAGAAGGAGATCCCGTCTGCCAGGAACATATGGAATTCTTCTTCGAAGAATTTGGAAGATGCATGGCTGTCATCATCAACATACTGGATCCAGATGCAATCGTTCTGGGCGGCGGTGTATCTCAGATTCCAGAACTCTACACCATAGGTGTGGAAAGAATCAAAAAGTATACTTTCTATAAGAATCCAAAGACGCCTGTACTGCAAAACAAGCTTGGTGATTCAGCCGGAGTATTTGGAGCCGCCTGGATTGGAATTTGATTGCTCTGCGGCCGCAGGCGATCCGCGAGCGACGCACGAACGACGCACCGACTGAGCACTATCGACGAACAAGCTCAATCAGAGTGATCTCTGGAGAAGCACCCACTCGAATCGGCGGGCCCCAGTATCCAGTTCCGCGGCTGATGTAAATCCAGGTCTTATCTCCATGACGATGCAATCCTTTCGTGTATGGTTGCTGCAATCGCACCAGATAGGGCCCTGGAAAAAACTGACCGCCGTGAGTGTGGCCGGATATCTGAAGATCAAATCCTGCGTCTGCCGCCCCCGCAATGCTACGAGGCTGATGTGCGAGTAGAATTTTCACATGAGGTTCTTTGGAAGATCGGCTTCCACGGGCAGCGCGGCGAAGAGCAAGAGCAGGATCTGATCTGTGATCATCGAAAAACTCGGCGGCCCTGTAATCCGTGACTCCGGCCACCATTACATTTCCGCCCGGCGCATGCTCCAACACAGAGTGTTCATTGAGCAAAACCTGGAAACCCAGGTTTCTGAATTCTGAAATCCAGGAAAGCGCTCCAGAATAATACTCGTGATTGCCAGTTACAAAAAACACTCCGTGCCTTGCTTCGAGATCCGCAAAAGGTTCGGTGTGATCGCGCAACTGTTGAACGCTTCCGTCCACCACGTCTCCGGTTACTGCAATCATATCCGCTTTCAGATTGTTTACTTTCTTTACTATTTCGAGTGCGAAGCTTCTCTTCAGTGTTGGGCCTATGTGAATGTCCGTGATCTGCGCAATGGTAAAACCGTGCAAAGACTCTGGCAGGCCGTCGATGGGTACCTGGACTCTTTCAATTCCAATGGCCCGCGCCCGAATCACACCATACACGAACATGCCACCGGCCAGACCCAACAGTGCCGCATTGCTTGTGGCCACGAGAAATTCACGATGCATTGGATGAAGCAGATTTGCGGGATCTCTCCACGGTAAAAATCGATCCACAATTCCACCCACCTGGTCTACAGCCACAAGACCCAGATCTCTCGAAGCAATCAGAGCAAAGAGCATGGCAAAAAAACCAAAGGAAAGGTAACTAGTCCACGCGATGATCTTCTCGATTCTCTCGGGGACCTGGAACATGCGAAGAGCAAACGCAAGAGGAGCCAGAAGCAGAGAGACTGCCGCTAGAATCCAGACCAGCGCTATGAGCCCCGGATGAACCAGCCCGACTGTCAGGCGCACTGCCACAAAAGAATAGGCAATTCCAAGAACAGTAGTTACAAAACTAAAGAATACGAGAAATCTTTTCCAGTACTGTCTCACTCTGCCCTCTCTTTGATTTTCAGAAGAACTTCTCTTTTCTGTTCAGGCGAATAGGAAGCCCAGCGTGCGATCTCGTCTATGGTGCGCAAGCAGCCTCTGCAGTATCCAGTATATTCATCCATGATGCATATATCATTGCACGGAGATTCCACATCCTGCGCCGACAGGCGAGCATTCGTATCACTCATACTGAGAAAGTTCCCTCAAACACAATGCGGGCCGGACCGGAGAGCATCACACCATCTTCCGTCCAGCTTGCTTCTAGATCCCCGCCTCGAACATGAATTGTATTTTTCCGAGGCATGTTGCGAGATAGAACGCTGGCGACGAGCACAGCGCAGACGCCACTGCCACACGCCAGGGTTTCCCCGCTTCCTCTTTCCCACGTTCTCTGGCGAATCGTGCCGTCTGATTGCACGCAGACAAATTCAACGTTGGTTCGCGCCGGAAAAGCAGGATGGTGTTCTAGAAGTGGTCCAATCTTTTCGAGGTCGAGACTGTCCGGATCCTCCACAAAGAAAACACAATGAGGATTGCCCATAGAAACTAAAGTTCCCTTCCCTTCAAATCCAGACACAGAAACAGGCACGTCCAGGAAAGGTCCTTTCCCGGTAAGTCCGAGCACATCCGGATTTACCGGGATTTCGTCTGGCCCGGTGCGAGGCTGACCGATCTGCACCTGGACTGTTCCATGCTTTGCGGAGCTCTCGACGATCAATGCCGCATGACGTCCACTTTTCGTTTCTATTGTAAAGTTCCGCTTCCCATTTTTTTTGTGAACATAGAAAGCAACGCATCTGAGAGCATTTCCACACATGGAAGATTCTGATCCATCTGCATTCCACATGCGCATGAGTGCTTCCGAGTCACCGGAAGGAAGAATCATCACTACACCGTCTCCGCCGATTCCAAAATGTCGATCGCTCATGCGCGCAATCATCTCCGGAGTGAGTTTCAAAACCAGAGCCGGGTCTTCGAGGGCGTCCAGGTAGACATAATCATTCCCGGCGCCCTCCATTTTAAAGAAAGGAAGGTGCACCATTACACAAAAAGCGCCAGGGCCTGGGCGGGCACTTTTTTTTCCCGGATTTGTTTTTTGATCGAAAAAGCGCGGAACGATTTTCCATTGCTCCACCCTTCTTTTTTTGAACGACCATGCTAGAAAATGATCCGCTACAGAACCTGCCCGGGGACTACTATCGCACAGAAGATCTCAGGGAATTCATGAACGCCAGCGCTTCCTGGATGATGCGCTACATCCAGATTCGCCTCACTCGCGATCCGGACCGTGCAGGAGATTTCTATCTTCATTTTTACGAAAGGGCGGCCCGCTGCCTCGAAGCTTACAGGTCCAGGCAGCATCTGCCGTTTACCGGGTTTCTTGCTACCTACCTGCGCCACGAATTCATGAATTTTCTGAGAACCGCCAAAACAAGAGAAGGGAGCGAAGTCAAAGCGGATGACATGTCTTACTTTCCTGCGGCGGATGAAAGACCGCCGTCGCCTGAATCGGATGTTCCCGCGGACCTTCCGCTGAACTGTAGAATCCCGCTGAAACTTCATTCCGGACTTCATCTGAACTCAGAAGAAATCAGAAGCCTGGCGGTAGAACTGGGTCCGGGTGCAACAGCGTCCCTTCTCAAAGAGGCCATGCAAAGAAGAATGTCTCGCGATCGCCGCACTCAGAAGCTGGAGGACCGAGCAGCCCGGCTAAATTACTTGATACATACGTCGAAAGCACCGGCGTCCCGCTTGAAGAAGTGGAAGAATCGAATCGTGGCAATGCTCGATCGACCGCGTCCTATTTTTTCTTACTCAGAGCTCGCAGAAAGGCTCGGTACCAGTAAAACTACTATATCCAGAAGAATCGACCAGGCCCGAACAGGAGTCCGGGTGATCCAGGAGGCACTATGAATCTTCAAAAGAATGCAAGCTCTCTGTCAAACCCCATGGACATCCTCGAGGCCCTGCTTCCGGCGGGCAGAATGCCCGCGAGCATGCTTCGCTCGGATCAGAACACGCAAGAAATGCAGGAAATCCTCGCAGATATGGCAGCCTGTGATCTTGCCAGAGTGCCAGCCCGGCCCCACTTTTTCAAAGCGAACAAGAATGGTCTGGTATCCTCCTTCGGGCTTCGCCCGTCCCTGGCCTTCCGTTCGAAGTCACGCATCGTTCACAGCGACATCATAGCCCTGGACAAGGACTATTTGATCGTTGAACTGAGCGCAGATGAGACTGGTTTGCACATCGTGATGGAGAAAGGCGCAAAAAACGAGAGCACTATATCAATTTCACTTTACAGAGGCGCCGCAGCGGTAGAATTCTTGCACATAAAAAGCAGGGTTCGGAAAGACCTGGGTGAGCTTGCACCGGGAGAATACTCCCTGATCTGCGAGAATAGGCCAGTACTGAATTTTAGTTTATTTGATGAAAACGAAAATCACAACAAAAGGCGAAGTAACAATCGTAAAGATTGAGGGCGCGATTAAATCGGGCGATGAGTACGAGCTGGCGGAAAAAATGGAAAAGTACATCAAGCCAGACAGCGCTCCAAAATTCATTGTGGACATGAAAAAAGTGCCCTTCATTAATTCTGCGGCGCTCGGCTTGTTCCTGAATATATTCAAGCACGTAGATTATCTGAAAGGTAGAATGGTGTTTGCGGGCTTGAATTCAGATGTCGAAAACCTGATGGAGATTACGAAACTCAGTTCAGTGTTTGAGATCTTCAAGACCGTAGAGGAAGCGCTCGAAAGTTTCGATTTCTAAGTTTGCTTCTTTCAAAATTCTATCTGGTGTAGAACTTTCCAGTAGTGGGGTCATAGTAGAGTCTCTTCTCTGGCCCCTGCACGTCTTCGGGACGGGGATTGATGACCTTCTCGTCTGGTTCCTTCCAGCGTTCTCTGGAAGTTCCCTGGAATCGAGGGGATGCTTTTTGCAGTCTCTGGAGCATCTCGCGCAAATATTCCTGTTCCTGCACCTTTCGCCTGATGTAACTTTCTCTTTCGCGCAGATCATTCTGTCCAAATCGAAGTCCCAGAGCAAACCAGGAATAGAGCACTCCCCCGACCAGTCCGCCAAGATGACCCATGTGAGAAATGAAAGTCAACACACCAAACATGGGGAGCACAATCGAAAGAACGCCAATCAAGATGGCAGCGTTTCTCGCACGCATGGGAATAAAGAAGATGAGCATTTGTGAATTAGGATAGAACACCGCCAGTGCACCGAGCAAACCCAGAACAATCCCGGATGCTCCAATGGTTGGGTTGGGAAGATCTGCCTGAAATAGAATGACAAACAAACTCGAAGCGCAGCCGGAAACAAACATCAACCACGCAAAACGAATTGAACCCAGAGTGTTTTCAAGAGCCAGCCCGAAACTCCAGATCGCAAGCATGTTAAAGCCAATGTGTATGATGGGAAAGACTCTACCATCATGCAAAAACAAAGCAGTCAGAGGCTGCCAGAATGCGCCGTTCCTGAATTCAGCTGGAGTCAGCCCAAATCGATCTATCAATGCATCCGCTGCCTGAGGTCCTTGCGTGCCCTGGACATACCACCACACGTAGAGGTGAACCAGGACATTGATCGCGACGAATATCTTCGTAACTGGCTGCTTCATCTGAATTCCAGTTTATGGCTTTCGCTCTACTCCGACAGCGTTTTTTTCTCTTGGTTGAAGGTCAGATTTCGCCCTCTCCACGATGATGGAGTCCGGGCCAGGACGAGATTTCCAGCGATTGTGCATCCAGAAGTATTGTTCCGGATACATGCGAATGTATTTTTCCAGTATGTCCACCCATCGCGCGGTGAAGGCCAGAATCTCAGACTCGGAACGACCGCATCTTCCCAGTGGAATCATTTCAATCCTGTACACTCCCTGGCCCTGATCAAGGCCCACTCCGAAGAAAGCTTCCGAGCCAGAGAGTGCGGCGTAGCTCGCAGGTCCTTTGTGAGTGGATGCAAGCTGGCCCATGAACGGAACAAAAAATCCTCTTGAGCCTGCGTTCTGGTCTGCAACGAATCCTGCGATTTCTCCTTTCTTCAAGCACCGAAGCATATCCGGACTATTCATCATCCGAGGCGCGAAGAACTTCGCACCGAATCGCTTGCGAATCTTCTCCACCATTTCATTTGCCAGAGTGTTGACTTGAATGGCGGCGTATGCGTTGAGCTGCATTCCGCGAAGCATGATTGCATGAGATACGAACTCCCAGTTTCCGAGGTGACCCACAACCAGAACGATTCCTTTGCCAGCTCGATAGGCAGACTCAAAGGATTTCAGACTTTCTGGTTCCCATTGAATTCTAGATTCCACTTCCTCTTTTGTCCAGCGGCCGGACCAGTAGAAGTCGTAAGATCCTTTTGCGATGGAACAATAGGCGTCCCTCATCAACTGGTCGATGCGAGCCTCGGATGCTTCTGGAAAAGCGATGCGAAGGTTGGCCCGTGTGCGCTTCCTTACTTTGGCGACCAGGATTCTGCCCAGAAAGCCAAACAGTCTGCCACACATGATGCGCCCTGCCCCGGACCACAGACCGAAAAATCGAAATACTGCGGACGCAAGGCCTACTTCCAGCCTCCAGCGGAGTTTCACGGGTCACAAAATAAGGATTGACTTGCAGCCAACCACTTATTTTTAGATTCATGCCTGGACGCGATCCAAGCGGCGGTTTTGGCTCCGGCGTCGACAACGAAGACGGACTACAGCTCAAGCTCACCTTTGACGAAGACACAAAGACTGCATACGGCGAATATCGTTGCCCTGCAAAGTTCCGCGGGGAAAAAGAATCCGTACATCCCGGAGTGCTCGCAGTCATCCTGGACGAAATCATGGCCAGAATCAACGAAGCCATGAACTTCGATACAGTCACGGGAGAGCTCACCATCCGCTACCTTCAGTCGGCCACCGTGGATGAGAATCTATACCTGCGCGGCTGGTTTGTAAAAAAGAATCGCAGAGTGGTTGAAAACCGCGCTGAAATCGAAAATGAAATCGGCAAGATTGTAGCGCGCGGCAAAGGAAAGTACATCGAAAGAGAAGACTAGTCTACGGAAGTCAACTTCTCGGAAGTGAACTCCAAAGAATTCTTCTTCAACTGCGCAATCTCAGACTCGCTCACTCCCCATTTCCTGACAGTTTCAAACTCTTTTTCTAAATCCGTATCAAAGATTCCTGGATCATCTGCACCGATCACACAGCGAACGTTGGATTTCAAAAATCGCAGAAGCGGATGGTTCCTGGTAATTCCAATGATTGCCTGGTTGGATGCAGGACAGCATTCCACGACAGCACCCGTGGCCGCCACCTGACTCATAGCCCAATCTTGAAAAGCACGCAGAAATTCAGTTCTCTCAGGTGAGTAAAACACAGACACAACTTTCTTTCCAGATGCCCGAATGTCTCGAGCTTCCTGCGATAGCTGGTCTTTGTTTGGAACCATGGCCGCCGCGGAGCCTGGTGCGGGACGAGCAAGAATGAACTCGCGGATCGAATCATAGTTCTTAATCTCAAAATCAATTTGATCCAAACGCTCAGAAGCAAGTTCTTCTCGAGTGCTTCCGCGAAATACATCAGGATCCATACCCAGGGCAGCAGCATGTCCCAGTCTGTGAGCGCCGGCCAGAGCGGCCTCCACTACCCATCGCACCGCAGACTCCACCGATTTGTCTCTGAAACTTTCTCCCACGTGGTACAAGATCGAATAACGTTCCTCTGCTGATTTGATCGCGGACAGCAGATCGGAAAGAAGAGAAGGAGGGTACCCTTCTTCCTGAGCGCAAAAATCAATCCCCACAATATTCTTTCCAGCGCGCTTGAGCGTTCTGACTGATTCAAACAAAACGGGACCTGTAACTGGATTTCTGGGCAACGACATCACAAGCCTGAACGTCTTTCCAGGATGATTCTTGCAGGCGGCCTCCATGGCTTCTGCAAGTGCACCTGTCTTTTCCTCGAATTCTGAAACAGAGATCATGGGGGAAAACAGTTGTCTGTATTCTGCGTGAACCGCAGGTTCTCTTGCACAGACTCTGGATGCGACTTCAAAAAGTTCACCCGGCTCCGTAGAAGAAAGAGCAATGATCAGGTCAAATGCAGATTGAAACTTTGGAAAATCCGGTGGTCCTTTGAAGTGATAGTAACTGCGCAGACGAGAATCAGACTCCGGGGCCATCAAGTCCTGGATATCTGCGCTTCTTCCGTAAGCAGACTCATAAGATTTGAGAAATATTTCCCAGCGCGGTTTGTTGCGGCCGGCCAGGTATCTGAGATCGTCTAACGTTAAACAACCATAGAGATGAGAGTGTAGCTCCGCATAGTCAGTCAACTTGCAATTCCTTTTTGTCCCGAATGTCTATTTCGAGCTGGAGTACATCTATCAGCTCAGGGTAATCAGGATGGCGAGAACGAAAGTGATCCATTTGTTCTAGAATAAAATCACGCGACCAGTACCTGGCTCGCCTGGAAAGGCGAGTCAGGAATTCGGAGGTGATGTAAAATTCGCGCAGGTCTTCCGGATTCACTTGTCTTTGTTTTTCTCCTTAGCCTTGCGCTTCTTTTCTTCGAGGAGCTTCATCTCATCATGAATGTCTATTTCGATGGATGGTGGTTTCTCTTTCTTCTCTTCGCCCATGATGCCCCCCGGTCGCGCCATACTTCCCGCCCAACGGTTCGCAGGATGATCAGGCCTGCCCGGATCGAACCCATGATTGTGGCGGACACTTTGCTTGCCCCGTACAGCCTTTTGCGATAGCCTCCGGGAATTTCAACGATTTTCAGTCCGCGTCTGACAGCGCGAATCTGCATTTCCACAGTCCAGCCAAAGTTACGATCCTCCATTTCCAGGCTCAGCAATGAAGCAAAACGAATCGCACGAAGTGGGCCCAGATCCCTGTACGAATGCCCAAAAAACAGTGCGATCAAAGAAGTAGAGAGCCAGTTTCCAAATCGTGCGTGAGGTAGAAGGGCGCCCTCTTCCTCTGGAATTCTTTCCACAAGGGCAAAATCGGCGCCTCTAAGAACCGCGCCCACTACACTGACTGCATCCTGTGGTTTGTCCGCACAGTCCGCATCCGCGAATAGAATCACGTCTGCACCACCCTGGTTTTTCACCCAGTCCATGCCAGCGAGGCAGGCATTCCCATACCCCCTGGCACTTTCGAGCACATGAGCGCCCAGACTCCTCGCAATTTCCGCAGATCCATCCGTACTACCGTTGTCCACACAGATGATTTGTCTAAACGGAAACACAGCAGTGAGACCCCGAATGACTACGGGAAGATTCTCTGCTTCATTGAGAACCGGGATGATGACGCGAACGTCCGGAACGGTTTTCTGTATCCGGCTTTTCAGAGATCCCTGATTCTCTGAAAGCCAGTTTGCCAGATCACTCGCATTGTCCAGATCTTGCAACACTGGACCCAGTGTTACGTTTTTTTCCAGATCCCTGGCCCGCGCCAAAAGTTCAGCTAGTACACTGTTATGCGACCACTCCATCCCGGAAAACAGGCTGCGCAGAATCTCTTCTGTATCCGCTCCTTTGTGCACTCCGAGCAAATAGAATCCGCCGTCATGAGCAGGCCCGAATATCAGATCATTTTCAAGGAGCAAACGATCGCACTGAGAAATCACATCGGTAGAAAGATCAGGAATGTCAGAGCCAACCAGAATCACACGATCGTGCAGGTCGAGTTCAGATAGAATGGCCGCAATCATTCTATCTCCCAGATTCTCACCCGTTTGCTCTTTTAAATAGGGCTCGCGAATGCCCGCCCTGTCGAGAACTGGCAGAATGAGAGAAGACTCTCCCTCCAGATGGATGGAGAAATCAAAATGTGTGGCAATCCCTATTGTGTGATCTAGAAGAGTTTCGTAGATTCTCAAAGCAGAATCTCTTCCGATCGCGGCGGCCAGTCTAGATTTTACGCGCCCGAGTTCCGGAGCGCGCGCAAACACAATCAGATGCAATTACTTTCTCTGGCGATCGAACATTTCAAAAAGGAAATCGTCTTCTGCCATACTGGTTCCGCGATGAGGATAAGCCTGGTCAAAGAAGAGAGAGGCCAGAATTTCAAATCGTTCATCGTATTCTAGATTGTGCTCTTCCCAGTAATTGTTGCGAAGCTTGATGAAATAGGAAACGATTCTATCCGTAGCGCGAAACTCAACACCCAGAGCATTCATGGTTCGCACAAGCCAGTTGAGATTGTAAGTAACAAAGTCCCCCATAAACTCAAGGGACGCAACCGTTGGCTCATTTTCCAGGAGGACTTCCATGAGGTAAAAAGCCGTGCGAAATTGCTCTGGCTCTGTTGCTTCCGCCTGCTTGACTGCTCTGGAAACATGTTCGTATAGATTTAATACTTCGTGGTAGGATTCAAGCAAACCGGAAATCGTCTGCGGATATTCATTCATCACTTCAATGAGATCTACAAAACGATTCTTCTCCATGGCGGCATGGAGCACTTCATGCTCCGGCAAAACCACAGGATCAATGAGCGGAATATAGAGGTCTCGCATTTCGACGGCGAAGCGCGACTCTTTGGGTATGTAGTATTCAATGCGGACAGGCTCCACGTAGAAGCTGATCTTTTCATCCGGACGAATGATGGGAGCGGCAGAGAGTGATTTGAGTTTCTTTACATCGTCCGTGACGACTTTTCTTCCGTGGACACGGATCCCTGCTTTCTTTATGGTCTTGATATCGGAGCGAGTGGCCAGCTCTCGCCTTCCAGTGACCGTCTCAGAGGATACGATGGGCCCTACATTCTGGAATGGATCTCTCTTTTTTCTCTGAGGATCTGGCGTTTCCGGTGTCTGTAGTGTTTCATCTACCATTGAAAGAAAGAGCCGCTCTCTGCAATTGCCGCGCAAAAGCCCGGTCCTTGATCGTATCTACGATCGAAAGCAGCACGCTCTTTTTATCGGCCAGTGGAAGCTTCAAAAACGACAGCATGGCGGCGCTTTTTACAGCGATTTGTTCCTGATCGTCTTCCATCACGGTTCTCAGAACCTGCGCAGAAGAAGGATCTCCAATGTCCCCCAGAGCATCCGCCGCTTCCGCGCGTACGTCTGCGGAGGAATCGTTTCGAAGGTTATAATGCAAAGAAGAAAGACCCATCCTTTCGCGGTACATGCCAAGCAGTGCGGCCGCCTTGAGCCTGAGTGCCGGATTCTCATCGGAGGAAAGAATGTGTGCCAGGCCAGTTCCGCCGCCTGAATTTCCAATCGCGGCAAGAGCATCCAGGCCAGCGGACCTCAGGCGCGCTTCTGGTTCTTGCTCCAGCTGTCTGGAAACGGATCCGGCCAGATTGAAAACTCGCGCACCGCGGAAAGCGGCCGCTCGAACCAGAGAAGATGGATCCGAACAAGCCTGAGCTACCAGAGTTGTATGCTGGCCCCATTTCCTGGTGGCGATCAGATCGATCACTCTCTCTCTGACTTCTTCGTCCCCTTCCTGGGTGAAGAGCCTGGCGATCGCGTACGAATTGCCGTCCGAACCTGGCTGCGCTGCATAACCTGGAATGGCAAAGATGCGCACACTGCGATTTGGATCCTGAAGCAACTTCTCCGCGAAAGGAGCTACCCTGCTATCTGAATATTCCTGCATTCCCTCGAGAGCGTACATTCTTTCAATGGCGCGACCTGAATTGGAAAGCCCGAGCAGAATGGGCATGATCTGATCATTTCGCAATGCTGCCATGGAGCGAAACGCGTGAAGCCGAACCCGGTGCATTGGATGCACAGCCATTCTTGCAAACGCATTCATCAGTCGATATTCTTTCCATTTTACACCCAGGTCCATAGCCTGAATCAAAAGATCTTCATCTCTTCCGGATTTCAGAAAATGATCTACATATACATACCATTCAGGAAGAGCTGTTTCCAGATCATCTCCGTACGCGGCAAACACATTGAGAACTTGTTTCTGATCACGGACATCTTCGCTGGTAAGTAGGATTTCTGCGACTGGCTTGAGTAAATCGCTTCTCTTTTCTTGAACCACATACCACATTCCAATCCTGCGGCTGTCTCCCCGGCTGTCCAGGAGGTCTGCAGTTCTATCGGAGGCAAGTAACGCGAGTGGAAGAAGAACAAAACAGAAAAGGACTTTAACGCGCAAAAAACTGCTCCACTTCTTCTGGTGAGAATATCTTGTTCAGACTCATAAGAACGATGAACTGATCTCCGCTTTTTCCCACACCGATGATGTGCCTGGAGCTGCCGCTGCGAAGTACTGGAGGACCTTCATCTATGTTGTCTGAAGAAAAACTTCTCACGTGCGAAACAGAATCAACCCCGAGGCCAATCTTTCTTGCACCGATCTGCATGATGATGGCTCGCTCTGGATGCGAATCCATTGCTTCCATTTGTAATTTTGTTTTAAGATCAATGACGGGAAGAACTTGTCCGCGAATGTCCATCATTCCCAGGAGGTAATCTCTCCCGTGTGGAACTTTGATTAGATTTTCAATGCGAACAATCTCGAGCACTTCGAGTACGGGCACGCCGTAATCTTCTCCGCCAACGGAGAATGTGATGTACTGCTCGATCTTGCTTATGCCCGGCTTTGGCATGGCACATTGTTTCCGGCGGGGCTCGCCTTGCTACAGAAAAATACCCCAGATTTTGTACTGTGTTTCCAGCCAGATCGCATAGCCGGAGATTCCAAGCATGCAGCAAATCCTGGGAAGAAAGGGACTCTTGTCCCGCACGAGCCAGTCGTATGCGCCAGACCACAGCCCGAAGAAACCAACCAGACATGCGAACTGAGCCATGCCCAGGAGATTGTGCAAATACCCGAGTGCGAAAGTTCCCACACATGCAATCTGAAAGCCCTCTGCCGGGATGCGACGAAAGACCTTCTGCCACATGGTGCCAGGCCTGCGCTCGCGGGCGCGCTTCCGCCTGAGAAGAAGCTGCATTCTCGGAACCTTTCGCGTGTGCACTATACGAGCGCGACGCATCCCGGGACTCGGGCCATTCAGTGGGATGCCATAGCTGCCACGAATGGCGGAGCGAAGCATGTCGTCTGGAATCGATCCAATGAAGAAGCGCAACGGCGCAATTCTGCTGGTGATGTCCATGGGACGACCCACAGTCAAATCGCGCTCCTGGAGAATGGTGCCGGATTTAATGACGCAGGCGTACTGGCGACCGCCTTCTGATTCGATGGTTACCTGGATGCGGACCATCTGGCGGACATTATTAAAGTCAATGAGAATGGAATCGCCTTCTGCGGTCTCTGTGTAGTAAGTCCTGTGATATCCTTCTCTGCGAGAAGGTTTCACTTTCCACAGGGGCGCCAGGGACTGTTCGCGAAGTTCCATCACATTCGAATTTACGGCAATTCAGCCTGAGTACTCGTGCATTTTTCTTGACCCTGGAGGCCCTCGCCCATTCCAGAGAGTATGCAGGATATCGACACAGTTCTCGGAGATGATATCCAGTTCCGAGGACGGCTGCAATTCAAACGCAACCTGAAGATCAACGGCGCGTTTCGCGGCAAAATTCAAACCGGAGGCCAGCTCATCGTGGGATCTGGCGCGAAGGTAGAAGCAGACGTAGAAGCAAGTCACATCACAGTAGAAGGAGAGCTTCGCGGCAATCTCCAGGCTTCTAAAAGCCTTGAGATCAAAAGAAACGCGCAAGTATCCGGTGACATTCGCACTCCAGACCTGCATGTAGAATCCGGCTCCCGGTTCACCGGAAGCTGCATCATGGATTGATCAACCCTTAGAGGACCAATAAAGATGAAAAAAGCAATTGTGCTCGCGATCGTACTGTTGTCCGCGTGTAAACAGGGTGCCTGGGTTTCCGTAGATGGAAGCAGACTCACTGAATCAGACGTTGAAAAAGAAATGCCTGATCAATACAAGAGACTGAAAGAAGAATACAACTCTCAGATGCGTGATCTGCTGGAGCAGGTTGCAGTCAAAAAGATGATGCAGAAGGCTGCAAAAGAAAAGGGAGTAGATGAAGAAACCTACGCTCGCCAGATTTCAGAAAAAGCTCCAGAGCCAACAGAAAAACAAATCGCTGATTTCTACGAACAAATCAAGAAAACAGGACAAACTGACGGCCAGAGCCTGGCGCAGCTTCACAGCAGAATCGCAATGCACCTCAAGCAAGAAGGTGGGCGCGAAGCAATGCAGAACGAAATCTCTGAGCTAAAAAAGAAGTATAACTATACATACGATTTCTCACGCACCAAAGTGGAAACCGCCGGAAATCCTGAACGCGGCAATGCTTCTGCGAAAGTCACTGTGGTTGAGTTCTCTGATTTCGAATGTCCTTATTGCATTCGCGTTCAGCCTACCCTCCAGAAACTGCGCGAAAAATACAATGGCAAAATCCGCTGGGTGTTTAAAGATTTCCCTCTGAACTTCCATCCTCATGCGATGGACATGCACATTGGTTCCAAATGCGTGTATCGCGTGAACAAAGACCATTACTGGGAATTCTTTGACAAGATGTTCGCTCAGGACCGCTCTGCGGACATTCTCACAAAAGAAGGAACAGCAAAGCTCGCGGCTTCTCTTGGAACAGACATGAACAAATACAAAGCCTGCACAGAAGATCCTGCAGTGGCCGCTGAAATCAAAGACAGCATCAAGCAAGGAGAAGCAGTGGGAGTATCTGGAACGCCAGCGTTCTTCATCAATGGTAGAATGCTTTCCGGAGCCCAGCCTATGGCTGCATTTGAAGAAGTGATCCAGCAGGAACTTTAAGAACTGCCGGGACAACGAAAAGCGACGGAAAAAAGCAGCAGGTACTTCGTCGCATAACGTTACGGAATCGATCTTTCCCGCACGGAAGGAATGGTTTCGGAATCTGGTTTAGGCTCTCATAGTAATACGCGCATAGTCTTTCGCCTTGCTGCGCTGGGCTTCTTCAATATCGTAATCATTCTGGAGTCCAATCCACAAGACTCCGACGTTCCAAAGTATCGAGCAAGTCTGATTGCTGTGTCTGCCTGGCTCGCCGGCCGCGTAGAATTTCGCGCAGCCTGCGCGGCAATCCAACCGCCAAAGTGGAGGGCGGCGCAGATGATCAGCCTGGCGGCGGTCTTTGTTAAGGAGAAATCAAGAGAATAGAAAATGCGATCCCGCGCCGTGGGCGCGGGATGCTTGAGAGTTACGCTGCTGGTGGAGCAGTGTAAGTTGCGTCGCTGAATCCAAGCATTGGATAACCGACAAAACCGAACAGACCCAGGGCAACAATGCCGAAGACTGAAGATTTGCCGAAGCGTTCTGCTACAGCCATACCAACCAGAATCATTCCAATTGGGCCCGTGCAGAGGAGAAGCAGGATCCACCACATTGGCTTTCCAGCTACTTTCAGAAGCACGATCATGTTGTAGAGAGGGATAATCGCTGCCCAGCCTGGCTGACCTGCTTTTTCGAAGGTCTTGTACAGGCCAACAATATAGATTACCGCGATAACAAGTCCAATCAAGTTACCAGCCATTCCCCCGGCGGCAGCTTGCTGCATTTGTTGTTCTTCCATTTTTGAACACTCCTATGTTTTTTCACGGCTTTCGCACGCGAATCTGCCAGTAACCTGAGAATCACCGCGAAGAAGGTCAAACGAAAATTTTGGATCACTCACGATTTGGCCACGTTTCCTTTGGATCTTTTGCCTGTCTGGAGCTCGAGCTGTCCCGGACGCCGGAGCCTGCCTGAAAAGAAAGCACAGGCTGTTGCCGAAAAGCACATCCCGGCATTTTCGGCTTGCACATCTTCCTATCACCAGGGCGAATCGCACATGTCCAAACCATTTCTCATTGCCATCGACCAGGGAACTACAGGCTCCAGAGTATTCTGCTTTGATACAGCGGGCAAAGTTCTCTCTACTGCTTACCGTGAATTCACCCAGCACTTCCCGAAACCAGGGTGGGTCGAACATGATGCCATGGAAATCTGGACGGGAGTGTGCTCTCTTCTGGCAGAAGCTCTGAGCAAAGGCGGACTGGACGCAAAGAATGCAGCAGGCATTGGCATTACAAACCAGAGGGAGACCTGCGTGGTGTGGGACCGCAAAACTGGAGAGCCAGTTCATCGTGCCATTGTGTGGCAATGCAGACGCACGGCTGACTTCTGCGAAGAACTCAAAAAGCGCGGACTCGCGGATGAGGTTCGTAAGAAAACAGGACTGGTCATCGATGCATATTTTTCCGGCACAAAGATTCGCTGGTTCCTGGAAAACGTAGCAGGAGTGCGCGCTCGCGCTGAGAAAGGCGAACTGATGGCAGGCACCATAGACACGTGGTTGCTCTATCGCCTCACTGGAGAATGGAAAACAGATTATACAAATGCTTCGCGCACTCTTCTGTACAATATAGATAAGAAGAAATGGGACGAAGATCTCTGCAAAACACTAAACGTGCCAATCGGTCTCTTGCCTGAAGTGCAGGCAAGCCGCAGCAGATTCGGAACCACAAAGAAAGTTCCAGGACTTCCAGACGGCCTTCCAGTACTGTCGATTGCAGGAGACCAGCAGGCCGCTCTCTTTGGACAGCTCTGCGTGAAGCCAGGACAGGCAAAGAATACATACGGCACAGGCTGCTTCCTCCTATTCCAGACAGGACAGAAATTCATCATCAGCAAATCAGGGCTGTTGACTACACTTGCAGTAGATGAAAAAGGCGGAGTTTCGTATGCACTCGAAGGATCTGTGTTCATTGGTGGCGCTGTAATCCAATGGCTGCGCGATTTCATGAAGTTCTTCGCCAGCGCACGCGAAACAGAAGACATCATCAAGAACATCAAAGACGATGAAGACGATGTTGTTTTTGTTCCGGCATTCGCAGGGCTCGGAGCTCCGCACTGGGACATGCAGGCTCGCGGTGCTGTATTTGGTCTAACCCGCGACACGGATCCGGCGCGCATGACTCGCGCTGCACTCAAGTCCATTGCGCTGCAATCGCACGATCTGGTGCGAGCCATGGAAAAAGACACAGGAGAAAAACTCCCTTCCCTTCGCGTAGACGGAGGCGCCACTGCGAACCACTACCTCATGCAGTTCCAATCTGACATACTCAATTGCCCTGTAGAGCGTCCACAAAACGCAGATACAACCGCTCTGGGTGTAGCCTACCTTGCGGGAATGGAAGCAGGCATCTGGAAGAACGTAGACGATCTGCTGAAACTGCAGGAAGATAGAACTATCTTCAGACCGGCCATGCATGCGGAGAGACGCGAAAGAGAGCTTCGCTACTGGAATAAAGGCGTGGAAAGAGTTAAGAACTGGTCTGAGTAGGCTTGTGTGCAAACTTGTAGATCGTGCTTCCGGTGTCAAAACCGGCAGGCGGTTCTACAGGCAATATGATCTGGAAAACAGCTCCGCCCGAAGAAGATTCTACCCGGATGATTCCCTGGTGCTTATGCACGATGTTTCGCACAATCGATAGCCCGAGGCCTGTACCTTCTCCCTGATCTTTCGTGGTGAAAAAAGGATCCCAGATACGAGGAAGTACTTCCTCTGGAATTCCAGGTCCATTGTCTGCAATCTGAATTTGAACTGCGGGCCTACCCCAAAGATCCGCCACAGATGTAGTCACAACCACGCGAGAGTCCGCATTTCCTTTCATTGCCTGCGCTGAATTCTGAATGAGGTTGGTCCACACCTGTGCTAGCTCGTCACTGTTGCACAAAATGTCCGGCAATTCCGCATAACGTTTCTCAATATGCAAAGAAGTCTTGAGCACACTTCCCAGAAGCACAATGGTATTATCCAGACTTTCATGAACGTCTGCGAGCTGGAATGCTCCAGAATCAAGATGAGAATAAGACTTGAGTGCTTTTACAATGCGCGCAATCGCACGTATGGAAGTTTTCAGATTCTTCAAGTTGCGCGCAGCGTTGGCCGCTTCAGAAAGAAACGTCAGGAACGCTCCAGAATCTTTTCCTGCCTGAAAGATGGCAGCCAGATCACCCAAAAGAGAGTCGTCCACGTCCAGTCCGTTCTCAGCAAATAAAGCGCTGAGCTCACGTGCGTGGTCAATGGCTCGTTCCTCCATTCTTCTGGTCATGTCGCGCTTTCGCAAAAACAGATCTTTGATTGGGCCTGCGTCCGGCCTTTTGAGAAGGGATTCGATGGCGTGAAGAATTCTGTCTGCCGCACCCGACCCGGCACTTTCTTCCGTCTTTGCTTCCACTCGCCTGAGCATCTCCAGATTCGTAAGTAAATACGAAATATTCTTCTCTACGTTTTCAGCCGCTGCCTGGATGACAGATGCAGGCGTGTTGATCTCATGTGCAATGCCCGCCACCATCACCCCGAGAGATGCCATCTTCTCAGATTGGACCAGCTGTGATTGCGTGCTCTCCAACTCCTGGGTTCTTTCGCGTACTTTCTCTTCTAGATGACCCAGAATCCCTTCGAGCCTGGCATACAGAATCGAATTGGAAAGAGACATCACTCCGAGGCTTCTGACTTCTTCTATGAGAGCTGTCTCCCGGCGGCCAAGCTTCACGGATGGAGGTGGTGCAAGAAAAATGACTCCAACCAGAGATTCATTGAGAGCAAGGGGGATGAGCACTCTTGAATTCGTAAGTGTAAAAAAGCGATGCAACAATTCACGAGCATCGTCTGTAAGATCCTCATCGGAGGAAATGGTCTCTACGTGGCGAACCTGGGGATGTTCTCCGAAATAAGCGATCGCAGGATCCATCAAAGAAAATCTGGGCTCCACACCTGGCTGATCTGGCCACACAGAAAATGTTCCCTCTTCCTCTTTCCAGATGTAGATGCCCGCTTTCTCGGAATCGAGCGCCTCGGTTAGAAATTCGAGCACGGCCCGGCATACATCACGGGTCGCACGAAGCTCGATCATGGATCGTTTAAAATCCTCAAGCCTGCGCCTTTCCTGCCTGAATGTGTTTTTTACTTTGCTCATGCCGCGTGCTCTTAGTATATCGGACCTGTGAGCGCCGAATCCGGAAGCTTTGAGGCAGTTGTTTCCAGTGTATTCGGGGCTTACTATGACATGCTCGTACTCCCTGATTGCCTCGAAACCAGGAGGGGCAGACTTCGCGGACGGCTTCGCCTGGCAGGGCGCAAAAACGAAGAGTCCTGGGATCACATTCCAGAACGCCACCTGATCCTCGTGGGCGATCGTGTTCACTGCGTGCAGGAAAATGACGAAAGCCTCATAGAAAGCAGACGCGAAAGAAAAAACGTACTGTTTCGATCGTCTAGATTCGAGCAACAGGGCCTGGGCGCAAACATTGACCGCGCAGTTGTAGTGATGAGCTTCGCCTACCCGGATGTGTCCCAGGGGTTCATTGATCGATTCCTCGCCAGCTGCCATGCCGGTGGAGTAGAACCTGTCATACTCTTTACAAAATCAGATCTTACAGACGATGAACTTCGCGAAGGATGCCTGGAGCTCTACCGCGGTCTTGGCTACTCCGCCTTCGCAGTGAACTTGCTCGATCCAAAGGGAGAAGACTGGGAGTCTATTTGCTCTCTCCTTTCCAATGGAATTTCACTTTTCTCCGGTAGATCAGGCACGGGCAAGTCGACTCTTCTCAATCGCCTTCTTGGAAACGAAAACATGGCCACGGGCGCGGTATCAGAATCCACAAAGAAAGGCAGGCACACAACTACCAACTCCACCATGGTGCGAGATCCAAAAACGGGCGCTCTCTACATTGACACTCCGGGTGTGAAGGAATGGGGCGTAATGAACCTGGACAGAAAGGACATCTTCGAAAGTTTTCCTGAAATTCGCGCGGCCGCCACTCTATGTAAATTCAGAGACTGCCTCCACGAAACTGGCGCAGAAGGTTGTGCCGTGGCAGAAAAGCTCGAAAAACCCGGTGAATTTCACCCTGGCAGAATCCTGAGCCTGAAATCCATGCTCGATTCCCTGGAAACCGGGGAAAGAATCCGTAAGGGAGACTACATAAAAGCAACGGGAAGAATGCGACAGGGAAGCAAGTATGCCTTGAAGAATCGCCCCCCTGAGCACCGATGATGAATCTATGCGGAGCTGGCTAGCCCTGGCATTCTTTTGTCTTTCCCACGCAGTCTACGCAGAGTGCGATCGGGAATGGGTGCCCGGCAATTCACTGGACCTGAGCGGCAGCTGGAAGTATGCCCAGGCGGGAGAAGCGTCTTCGCCTGAACTAGACGACTCAGGCTGGAAGCGCACGAGTGTCCCTGGACTGTGGGGAAAGAATCCCGCACTGGCGAACTACCGCGGCGAATTGTGGATGCGCTGCCACGTCACACTCAACGGCGAAAAACCAGAAAACGTAGCACTCAACCTGGGTCTGGTAGAGGACATGGACGAAGCCTACTTCAATGGAAACCTGGTAGGAAGGACTGGCTCATTCGCGCGAAACACGGTAGACATCGAAACAGAAAGACTCTATGCACTTCCAGCAGCGCTCTGGCGTGAGGGAGACAATGTAATTGCAGTTCGCATTCGCGGAAGCTCTACTGAATCCGGCATCCATGACCAGGTGCGAATTGAAAACGAGCAGTTGGCTGCGCGAAGAAACTTCCTGAAAAATGTTCCGGCGATCGTTTGCTCTGTGCTTTACATTCTTACTTCTGGCTTCTTCCTGCTCTTCTACGTTTTCTTCCGGCACAGATACGAACATATGTTCTTCGCACTGTTCTCTGCCTTTCTAGGATTCTATCATCTGATCAGAACCAACCTGAGGCTCGACATTTTCACATCGTTTGAGTTCTCCTATCAAGTAGAACTGGCCCTTCTCTTCTGCCTTCCAGGACTGTTCATCAACTATCTCATCTATTTGCTGAAGCTCAAGCGTCCACCGATCGTATGGGCTCTCATGGGGTTCAGTCTGATCCTCGTGATTGGAGCGCTCTTGTCCGGTGCAGGCAAGTGGCCTATCAAACAGGCGTGGCAAATTCTGATTCTTGCAAACCTCGCCGGCCTTGCTGCCTCCATGATTGTAATCCTCTGGATCGTTGGGAAAAATTACAAAGAGAGAAGAGAAGAGCTGCGTTACATTGTGTATGGATTTCTGGTTCTGACACCCGCGGTTCTGCACGATATGCTGGTCACTCTCAAGGTATATGAGGCCCCGCGCGCCACGGTCTACGCATTTCTATTGTTCCTTGGATTCATTTCGCTGCAGCTTTCTGATTCCATCCTGGACCTTTATCGCAACATGAAGCATCAGGAAAACGATTTGAAACTTCTGGAGAAAAAGAAGACAACTTCTATTCTCAATGTTTCTTCCGAATTCAAGGCGATTTCTGAGCAATTCGAAGCGGGCGTTAAGGAACTTCGCGCAGGAAAAGATCCAGAGTCCAGCCAGCTAACGGGCGCATCTCTTCATCTGGAAAAATTCGTTCATGACTCGCGATTGCTCCATATGCTCGAAGAGGGGGAATACTCCATCCGCAGAATTCGTTTCAATCTTCGCAAGCTCTGCGAAGACACTGTCCAGGAAGCGTTGTCTGTGACCGGTCAGTCCAAAAAGAGACTGCAGATGGAATTTCCAGATGCTGAAATACTCGCAGATCCAGATCTACTCAGCACTGCACTCTATCACCTCATAGAAAACGGTCTTCTGTATACAAAAGGGCGAGTCGAAGCAGTCGGCGAAATGCAGGGTGGAATGGTGCATTTTGCAGTGCGCGATGAAGGGCCAGGACTCAATCCAGAAATGCAAAAGCAGGTCTTTCTAAAGTTTGAACGCGCAGTAGATGAGAACAGCGACATTCCAGGCTCCGGAATTGGTCTGGCGATCGTAAGTCTCATTGCAGAGAGACTGGGTGGCAAAGTTTCCCTGGAAGGCGGCGGATTTTTTTCTACGTATCGCTTTCAGTTCCCGCTGAGCTGGGAGGGCGGAGCATGATTCGCGCTCTACTGGTTCTTCTTTTCGCACTGCCTCTCTATGCACAGACGCATGACGACGTGCTTTCTGGAGACTGGCATGTAATCACAAGGGACGATGTAGTAAATGCAGACCCACTCTTCGATGACACTTCCTATGAGTCTGTGCGCCTCCCCGCAAACATCGCGGACAAAGCAAAAGGAAGTGGAGCGGTCTGGCTCAGAAAACGATTCAACCTTGTGCGAAGCGAATCAAATCTCGCGCTCCTCCTTGGAGCAGTCTATGATCGCGATCGCGTGTATTTGAATGGGGAACTCATTGGAGAAAAATCATCCGAGAAATACGGGTATGGCAGACCGCGAGTGTACCCACTCCCCGCTTCTATTCTTCGTCAGGGCGAAAACACAATTGCAATTCGCCTGGAAGGTTCTTTCAAAGACTTCATGGGAATCACTTCCGGGCCAGTGCGAATCGACACGATTGATCGAGCGGAAGCAACTGTCTGGAAAACTGCCCTCAAAAGCCTGGTTCTTTCCGGAATCTACATTGCCACAGGTATCTTCTTCATAGTGCTATTCCTCCGCGTGGGCGGGATGCGAGACTATTTTTACTATAGTTTATTTACTATTTCCTTTGCTCTCCAGCAACTGATGAGAAACGAACTGCGTTTCCAGATCGCAGACTGGTTTTATGCATTCAAGGCAGCAGAGCAAATGCTCTACATTGCATGCGCGACTTCCTTCTTCTTTTTCTTTGTTAGCTTTTTTAAACTCAAGCTCAATCGCCTGGTTTACCTCTATCCGGCTTTCAACGGAGTTGTGGCTCTGATCCTGCCATTCCTTGGCTCGCCTGTAAGAATCGACGCAGTGATGACCATCTGGTTCCCGCTGAACCTTCCCTTTTTTGCATGGTATGCGTATCATGCATGCCAGCGAGCACTTCGCCGGGACTCAGATGCAATGATTCTCGCCGGTGGCATGATCATCATGCTCGTGGCCACACTTCTATTCTTCCTCAGCGAACGTGGATTCATCAAGTGGGGCGGAGGAGTCTTTGATTCGAGCGTATTCATTTTCATTTTCGCGCTTTCTTTCATCCTGATTTTCCGTTTGATTCGGCTTCACCTGGACGTGGAGAGACGGCGTACTCGTCTGGATTCTGTAAACGCGCTGCGAGACCGCGTGTTCAGATACATTGACGGGATTCTTCGCGGGCCCGCTCAGGCAATCGTCAACCTGACTCTTGCCGCGCGAAACGCGGACCTCAGAGAGAAAGAAAAAAAGGAACTGCTGGATAAAATCGACACAGACCTGGGCGTGCTGCAGGCGGAGATGGACGACATCCTGGAACTATCGAGACTCGAAGTGATCCAGGAGCCGGAATCTTTTGAAAATGTAAATTTCAAGGACTTTATCACAGCGGTGATTCCGCAGGGAGCGATCACTTCCTACATCAACGTGGATCCTGACATTGAAATCAAAACATCCCTGGAACTGGTCAACTCGATGGTCATTCGCCTGATCGACTTCCCGGGGTTTCGCGAGTTCAAGCACATTGACCTGATCATCACATCTGACCTTTCAGAAAACATTCACTTTCGCTTTCTTCTTTTCCATAACGACTTTCGCCAGACGCGCAAGCTTCACGAACTCATCACGAGTTTGAATCCGGAACGAGGCACTCTCTGGGCCAAATGGGCGATCGTTCGCGAAATCATTCGAATTCTGGATGGCTCCATGGCCATCTCGATCATCAATCGCAAGTTCTTGCGCATTGATATCAAACTGAAATCGGAGAGAGTGGAAGTGCAGAAGAATGTTACGGGTGAAATTCGAATTGTGCCGATTGCATCTGCCATTGCAGCTGAGCCGGCCATGCAGACTGCAGAGGCAGTCCCGGTGCCAGATTCTATGCCCGCGCCAAAGCTATCCGGGAACATGTCTCTGGGTGAATTTGCAGCCTACATCAAGCACAAACTGAAGCGGAAATAACCCGAGAGATAGTGCTTGCAACCATGCCCGCCTGGCGCCGAATCATGCCAGGCTATGGAAGACGCAAAACTCATTCTAGACAATCAAGAATACCACCTGCCCGTCGTGCAGGGTACAGATGGCTCGCGTTCAATTCACGCAGACAGCCTCTTTGAAAAGACGGGGCTTCGCATTTTTGATCCGCGCTTGAACAACGTCAACATCACGAAGAGCGCCATCACATACATTGATCCAGTGAGCGGAAGGCTACTCTATCGTGGCTATCGCATTGAGGACCTGGTAGAGCACTCCAGCTTCGTAGAAGTTTCCTTTCTGCTCAATGAAGGAGAACTCCCAAATCAAGAACAGTACGCAAACTATTCAAACGAGTTGTGCAAGCATTCCATGATTCACGAATCCATGCGCTACTTCTTCGATGCTTTTCCAGGAGACGCCCATCCAATCGCCATCCTGGCCACCATGGTAACTGCTCTGTCCGCATACTATCCGTCTACGTATGAAGAGAATTTGAAAAAGGGAGTAGATATTCGCGCGAGGCTTCTTGCCAAAGTGCGAACACTGGCTGCCTGGTCTTACAAGAAATCTGTAGGAGAGCCAGTAGTATACCCGCGCGACGAAATGCCGTATTGCACAAACTTCTTGAACATGCTCTTTGCTGTTCCGGCAGAAACATATCAAGTTCCTAAATCACACGATCGAGTGCTCAATCAGTTGCTCATTCTCTATAGCGATCATGAACAGAACACTGCTACAACCACGATGCGCCTCGTGGCAAGCTCACAGGCAAATCTGTTTGCCTGCATCAACGCCGCGATGTGTGCGATGTGGGGATCCAGGGAATTCGGAGCAAACATTCCGCCTATCCCCATGCTCGACCAGATGACAAAACGTCGCCAGAGCCCGGAAGAATACTTTGAAAAGTTTATAAAAGGGCAGGAAATCATCCGTTCCAACGGCCTCGGTCATTCGAGTTACAGGACTCAGGATCCTCGTGCGATCATTGCCAGGAAACTCTTTCACGAATTCAGGAAGACAAACGAAATTGCGGCCGTAGATCCTCTCTTCGAAAAAGCTCTGGAAGTAGAAGAATTCACCCTGGGCCATCCCTATTTCAAAGAGAAGGGTCTGTATCCGAACCTGGATTACTACTCCGCGCTCATCTTTCGAATGATCGGCCTGCCCATGACTATGAACAACGTGATTCGCACGATTGGAAAACTTTCAGGCTGGCTGGCGCACTGGATGGAACAGCACGACGAAGGAGTGCGTGGAGCATACAGACCCGGACAGGTGTACACTGGCGTTGCGGAAAGACCATTTCCAACAGATCGCCAGGGGACACACTGGGGTCGGGAAACCTGATCAGCGCTTAGTCTTCAGAGCAATGCTCTTTCCCATTCTCTTCTCGAAGAACCAGTGGAGAATGGGGATGCGGATTCCAAGCTTCGAGAGTGCGGTCATCAGAATGATCGCCGCGATTCCTTCATCTATGAAAAAAGGAATCGGAATGATGAAGAAATTTGGAATGAAGATCCACCCTGCGCACAAAATCGCAATGATGATCCAGAAGATTCTTTGTGCGCCTGTGGCAGGCGGAAGTTCTGTTTCTGGAACAACAACCGGTTCAATGGCGCGTGGCCCGCTCGATGCGGATGGAAGGTTCTGCACCTGTCCGCGGGATTGGTCGGTGTTAAGATCTGGCATAATCGATTAGACGACCCGACTGCGCCAGAGATCAAGTAAAAACAAAAAATGTTCTAAGGGCTCAAATCGTGCGATTTGTAGATTTCGCGAGCGATGATAAGACGCTGGATCTGAGAAGTGCCTCCGCCTATCTCCACAAGCTTTGCATCTCTCATCAGCCTTTCTACTTTGAATTCACGAATGTAGCCGTAACCGCCCAGCATCTGGATGCAGTCGAGAGTGCTTTTCACACTTGCTTCCGATGCGAAGAGTTTGGAGAAACTTGCGTTGAGAGTGACTCTCTTTTTTTCCTGGAGCTTTCTGGCTGCTGTGTAGGCAAGAAGCCTGGACACGAACAAATTCATTCCAATGTCTGCCACCATGGCCTGAATCAGCTGAAGGCCAGCGATCTTTGAACCGAACTGAGATCTTTCCGTGCTGTACTTGAGCGCAACATCAAATGCTCCCTGGATCAGTCCAATCGGCAGGCCTGAAAAAAGAGTGCGCTCCATGTCCAGACCTTCCAGGGCAAAGTAACCGCCCTGCCCCTCGGCACCGAGCAAATTCTCCGCGGGCACTTCGCAGTTTTCGAAATACAATTCCGTAGTTGGACTCGCTCTCATTCCCATCTTTTCCATGGGTTTACCCGATGCAAATCCCGGAAAAGATCTCTCCACAATGAATGCGGAAATTCCTTTGGCCCCTGCATCTCCCGTCCGCGCGAAGACTACAAATGTGTCTGCGACGCTTCCGTTTGTGATGAAAGTTTTGGCGCCATTGAGAATGTAAGATGCTCCACGCTTCTCTGCCCTGGTGCGAAGACCCATCGCATCCGATCCGTTCTCCGGCTCAGTGAGAGCAAAGGCGGCGTACTTCTTACCAGAACACAAATCAGGCAGATATTTCTTTCGCTGCGAATCACTTGCGAATTTGAAAAGGTTGTAAGCGCCAATGAATGCGTGCGCTCCAAAACTCAGAGCAGTCCCGCCGCAATTTCGCGCAAGTTCTTCCATAATAAGAACTGCAGACAAAAACGATCCATCTGCCCCTCCAAACTCCTCCGGAATGACAATTCCGAGTAGTCCAGCTTCTCCGAGTTTCTGAAACACCGGGTGCGCGAACTGCTCATGGCGATCGAGCTCATCTGCCATGGGAGCCAGGTCCTGATTTGAAATGCGACGCGCGAGCTCCTGCGTGGAAGACTCTTCTTCTGTTAGTTCTATTACCTGTTCCTGGCTCATATGGCAACAGCGATGCGCGGAAGTTCCGAAAGCGAGTCAATTTTTGAATTCGATGATACGAAGCCACTGGCGCCTGAATGAATCGCCACAGCCGCTTCAAGAGCCAGCGCCAGAGACAAGTTAGAAGATTCGGCCAGATCCAGAGCGTAAGACTGATCTCTTTCCGTCACTTCCAGAACATGATCCAGAGCGGGCCTCAGACGGGAATAGAAGGATCGAAACGATTTCTCTCCTCTGTGTTCGAAAAACTCGGCGCATCTTTGCACTGAGTGCGAGGATGTAACCAGAATGCCTGATTTTAGAAATTCGCTCAGTTGATCGAGAAGCGCGGACTTCGCGGGTAGATCGGAGGCGAGAACCAGGATGGCATCAAAACTGAGGAACCACTTTTCCATTTTCAGACTACTTCAAAATTTTCAGATTACTTCAAATCGTCCGTGGAAATGTGGATCGAAGAGAACGATCTAAGACTTTCTATGGCCTGAATGCGTCTTACTTCAGTGCGAGGTCTGTACTGAATGTCGACCGCTTCGCGGATGAGTTCCGCCACAGACTTACGCCGCTTTTGCGCGATTGCCTGCAATGACTCCATTTGATCCGGATCGAGCAGGATTTGCAGTCTGCGCGTGAGTTCCGCCATGACTCATGACTGCATCCCCGTGCTCTGCGTCAACTCGTGCCGGGAATTTCATTTGCCGGAATTAGCGACTCGGCGAACATCGCGACGTGGTCCTGTCGATCCTCGTTCTTCTCGTCGCTTCTATATTCATTCTTGGCCACTTTGGATTGCCTGAACCGGCCCGGCCCATGCCTGAGCCAATCGACCCGAGGCAGATCATGCCAGGAGCGGAACCGTACAGATTCGAAGGCACAAGCGGAGTGGCTTTTCTCATCTGCCACGGATTTGAAGATTCACCTCTGACCACTCGACCGCTGGGAGAATTCCTGCATGGACTCGGACATACTTCGATCGGCATTCTTCTTCCAGGCCACGGGACAAAAATAGAAGATCTAACGCGCGTAAGATTCTATCACTGGCAAGACTATCTGGAGACTCTATTCAGAGAAGAGAGAAGCAAATACAGAAAAGTATTCCTGGTTGGTTTTTCTATGGGTGGCACACTGATGCTCGATCTTGCGGGCAGATTCGCAGATACGTATCGCCCCGCTGGAGTGCTGACCATTTCATCTCCCGTTTTCTTCAATGGGTTTTTCAACGGAAAACTCATCATCCACCAGCCCATGACCATGTTTACTGGAATCATGCGCATCTTTACTTCTATTCTTCGCATAGAAGGGAAAAAGAAAACCAATAGCATGCAGAGACTGAACCCCTGGCTTGGATATGACGCCACCTACGCGCTCGATACTCTCCATAGTTTCAAGAGATCTCTCTCCGGAGTGAGAAGAGTTCTGCCTCGCATCAGCGTTCCTTATTGCTCCATCATGGCTGCAAACGATCGAACCGTGTCTGCGGAAAATCAAATCTACATCTACAACAACATTGGAAGCAGAGAAAAACGGGCTCTCCAGTTCATTCTGCCTCCTGATATGACAAACATGCATACTCTTTTGACCCACAAAAAAGCGCAGAAGAGAGTACTGCGTTTCATCCAGGAATTCGTCGACGACACTCTCAAAGACTTTGTCCCGGAGACGCCCCGGCGGGGCTTCTTTGCTCGCCTTTTCAGGAGAACAGAGCAGTCCGTCGAAAATTGACCGTCTCTGGGCCGTGCGAAAACTGCGGCTTTCGCTCCGCTAAATCACTTTTAGCGAAGGGTGCCCTCCTAAAACATGGCTCATATGAAGCATACCATACTCATTGCTGACAAATTCGACGCAGAAGGCGTCTCCAAACTGAAAGCCCATGCGGATTTAGAAGTAATTTACTCCGGCGGAACAAAACGCGACGAACTACTCAAGATCATAGGAAATGTGCACGGCCTCATCATTCGATCTGCCACCACTGTAGACGCAGAAGTGCTGGCCGCGGCAAAGAATTTGAAGCTTGTAGTTCGCGCCGGTGTAGGCGTAGACAACATTGATATTCCAGAAGCTTCGCGTCACGGTGTGGTTGTGATGAATTCTCCCGGAGGTAACTCAGTTTCCACAGCGGAACATGCCATCAGTTTGATGATGAGCATGGCGAGAAACGTCCCACAGGCAAATGCATCCACTCGCGGCGGCAAATGGGAAAAAAGCAAATTCCTCGGAGTAGAGCTGACTGGAAAAACTCTCGGAGTTGTAGGGCTTGGCAGAATTGGCAAAGAAGTTGTAAAGCGCGCGAAGGGACTTCGCATGAGAGTCATTGGCTATGATCCTTTCATTCCACCTGCAAATCTGGCCAACCTGGAAATTGACATTGTATCTCGCGAAGAGATACTCAAACAATCAGACTTTGTAACAGTACACACACCTCTCACGGAAACAACAAAGGATTTCGTAAGTAAAGATAACCTTTCTCAGATCAAGAAAGGAATCCGTCTCATCAATTGTGCGCGCGGCGGGATTTACAACGAAGATGCGCTCGCTCAGGGCCTTTCAGATGGAACGATTGCGGCCGCCGCACTCGATGTGTTTGTACAGGAGCCTGTTGCTGCAGACCATCCTCTCTTGAAGCTTGAGAACTGCATAGTAACACCTCACCTCGGAGCGTCCACAGGAGATGCCGAGTTTGCAGTCGCCATGGACACAGTAGAACAGGTGATTGATTTCTTCACAAAAGGAATTGCACGATACGCTTTGAACTTCCCCACCATGGAACCAGAGACGCTGGATTTTCTGGCACCATATTTCAAAGGCGGAGAAAAAATTGGTCGCCTTCTCACTCAATTCCTTGAGGGGGATGTAAATTCCATCGAGATCGAATACGCAGGCGAAATTGAAAAATTCATGACCGATCCTGTGAAGGCTGCCATTCTTCGCGGAGCACTCACGCCTGCGCTCGGAGATGAAGTGAATTTTGTAAACGCACCTTTCCTGGCAAAAGACCGCGGCATTCGAGTCACTGAAACCAGCGAAAAGACATGCGAAGGTTATTCCAGCGCGATCACCGTGAAATTTTCATCCAGCAAGACAACGGCCGGTCTGAAATTCACGGCACTGCAGAGTAAGCCAATGGTAGTAGGTTTTCAAAACCTGCCCATCGAATTTGAACCGGAAGGCATCCTTTTGATCGTGCAAAACAGAGATGTACCGCGCGTAGTGGGCACTCTGGGCATGTATCTGGGAGATCAAAACGTAAATATTGCTCACCTCGAACTTGGCCGCGATTCAAGAGGGGGCACCGCGAGATGCGTGATTACAACAGACGAATTGCTGTCCGCAGATGCCCTCGAGAAGATGAAAAGACTTGAGAATATTTTGAGCGTCGTTCAGGTGGACCTACGATGAGCTTTCGCGTACTGACTTCTTCCACTGTTTCTAAAGGAACTACATTTCACACGCCCGATCATCACAGGCACGCGCCTGTAACTGTAAGTTCTCCGGCGCTGGAGGTGATGACTGACTTAAAAAAGACAACAGCCATCACCATTCATCCACAGGAATCGCTGGATGCAGCTCACCAGAAGATGATTCATCGCGGTGTTCGCATGCTTCTGGTTGTTGACTACAACGATGAGCTCGTGGGAATCATCACCGCTTCGGATACTCTGGGCGAAAAGCCAATCCAGTTTGTTCAAAAGAACGGCGGACAGGCAAGAGATCTCAAAGTATCCGATATCATGACGGGCCAGTCAGACATAGACGCTCTGAGCATCAAAGATGTGAGCAATGCGAGAGTCGGAGACATCATCGAAACACTCAAGCATCACCACAGACAGCATGGAATCGTGGTGGATAACCAGGGCCCACGCAATGAAATTACTCTGCGCGGTATCTTCTCACTGACTCAGATTGCGCGACAGCTGGGCGTTCAAATCCAGACCTACGATGTGGCGCACAACCTGGCCGAACTCGCTCACTTTATGCAAAAAGTGCATCCTTAAAAACAAAAAGGCGGCCAAAAGCCGCCTTCCCATCTGAGAAGAATGTGAACTACTTCACTGTGATCTCGATGGTGTCCGTCAATTTTTCGCCATAGGATTTGTGCTCACCGTCTGCAAACTGAAGAACCAGTTTGTGTTTGCCCGGCTTGAGAGTCAGATCCGCTTCCTTCTGGCCTTTGCCATAGTGTTTGTGCGAATCATCCGCCGGCACTACCTTCCCTTCTTCTGAAGCTGGTGCATCAATGATGATGTGAAAGTGCCCTGTGCCTTCTACGATCTTGCCTGCGGGCTCTACGGTCATTCCTTCTACTCCCATCTTTACTTTGACTGGAGAAGAAACAGACGCGCCGTTTGCTGGCTCAATAAAGAATACGCGTTTGGAAGGCGCTTCTACTTTTGGCGCTTCCGGTTCGGGTGCCTTGCTGCATGCGAATGCCGTTGCAAGCACTGCACAGATGATCAATTTTTTCATGGATCATGATTCGCACTCATCCAGGATGGGGGCAACTGATTCATGAAGCCGCAGAGCTTTTTTTGATCAATTCTTTCGCAGCCGGATGTTCTTTTATTAGAGAAAGAGCTTTCACCAGGAGAGACTTTCCGGGCTCCACATTGTTCCAGACATTGAGCCCGGAGGGATGCGGCAGTGGAATGCAGTCAAATCGCGCGCCGAATGCAGACACTTGAAACGCCCGACCAATCACATCTGCAAGCGGAGATCTAGCCGCCTCAGGCATGGTCACACCAATGGCAAGCTTGCCAATGGGAATGACGAGTCGCGGTTTTAGGAAAGTAAATTCAAATTCCAGATGTTCCTTACAGTTTTCTATTTCAGCAGGAGAAGGAACGCGATCTCCCGCGCTTTTGGCGGAACTAGATTTTGCTTTTCCTGGAAAGCAGCGAAGAACCGCACTCATATTCACATTCGCGCGATAAACATCTTCACTGATTCCGATGGAGGCCATCCACTTAAATAGAGTGCGGCCTGCAGTGTACGCGAAAGGCCTCCCGAATCTTGCTTCGTGCGGTCCAGGTGCCTGACCAATGGCTATGATTTTAGAACTCCGAACGGATCCGCAGACAGGTGGACCCACAACAGTGCTGCATTTGCGACATCCAAGCAGAGCCTCGACGAACTCATCGAAGCTCCGCTGGTCCTGCATGGTCAGCGAACTACTGCAACAGTGCAGGGAGCATGATGAACGACGCGATCAGAAACGGATCCAATCAAGAAGCGAGTGACTGCATTGAGACCACGACTGCCTATGATGATCAAATCGTAAGACCCTTCCTGCGCCACCTTGCAGATTTCATACGCAGGATAACCTTCCACGATCTTACGGTCCCACTTCACTTTCGTATTGTCCAGAGGAGGATGCACTTTCTCAAAGCGCTGTTCTGAAATCCATTTCACCCTGTCTTCGCCTTTAGGCGCGGCTTCGTAGTAACCGGGCAGCGGTCCGAAGTCTTCTACTACTTCTAGAACGGTGATCGTTGCATTCGCAGCCTCTGCCACAGCGATCGCCTGCTCCAGAGCTTTCTTTGAACTGTCCGATCCATCTACTGGAACAAGAATCTTTTTAATAAACTTCTGCATATATGCACTCCCAGGCATCAGCCCTTGAGGACAGGATGATCGTCCTTCAAGCTCAGTGTATACTCTTTCTCTGTATTAAATTCACCTTTGAGAATCACTCGCGACAATAAGTTGCCCACGTCTCTTTGAATCAATCTTTTCATTGGACGGGCACCAAACTGCGGATCGTATCCTCTCTTCGCAAGCCACTCGAGCACAGCCGGATCCACTTTGATTTTCAAAGCCTGTTCCTTCGCGCGGCTTACGAGCTTGTCCACTTGAATTCGCACAATAGAAAGAAGAGAATCCAGTCCGACTGGCTGAAAGAAAATCACATCGTCCAGTCGATTGAGAAACTCCGGGCGAAAGAAATTGTGAAGCTCTTTTTTGATGCGAGATTCTTTCTCTTCTTGCGAGCCGGGTTCCATCAAAATATGCGAACCAATGTTGGAAGTCAGAACAATAATTGTATTTTTGAAATCTACAGTTCTTCCTTTCGAGTCAGTAAGACGACCATCATCAAAGATCTGCAGAAATACATTGAATACTTCTGGATGCGCTTTTTCCACTTCATCAAAAAGAATCACTTGATATGGACGTCTTCGCACAGCTTCCGTTAACTGACCGCCTTCGTCATGACCCACATACCCTGGAGGAGCTCCAATGAGACGAGCCACGCTGTGCTTCTCCATGTATTCAGACATATCGATTCGAACCATTGCGTTTTCATCATCGAATAGAAACTGAGACAGCGCTCTGGCTGTTTCAGTTTTACCAACACCTGTTGGCCCGAGGAACATAAAAACTCCGATGGGGCGATTCGGATCCGAAAGGCCAGATCTGGATCTTTGAATCGCTTCAGAAACTGCTACGAGAGCATGATCCTGACCAATGACTCGATCTTTGAGTTTTTCGAGCATTCCAAGCAGACGCTCTTTTTCGCCTTGCATCATTCTTGAGACTGGAATTCCCGTCCATCGCGCCACAATGCCTGCAATGTCTTCGAATGTAATTTCTTCTCTCAGATACTGCTTTTGCGCCTTCTCAATGTTTGCTTCTGCTTTCTTGAGCTCAGCTTCCAGAGCAGTCAATTTGCCATAACGAATCTCCGCCACCTGGTTGAGATCGCCTTTTCGTTCCGCTTCTTTCTCCTGGATGCGAAGCGCATCAATCTGTTCGCGGATCTTTTTTGCTTTTTCTACATCAATGCGTTCTGAATCCCAGATTCCTTTCTTCGTGCGAAATTCAGATTCAACATCCGCCAGTTCTTTTTCTAAAAGGCGAAGGCGTTCTTTGGAAGCAGTATCTTTTTCCATCTTGATCGCTTCGCGTTCGATCTTCAGATTCTGAACTCGTTTTGCGATCTTATCCAGTTCTTCCGGCATGGAATCCAGTTCGATTCTCATCTTACTCATGGCTTCGTCGATCAGGTCCACTGCTTTGTCCGGAAGAAACCGATCCGTGATGTAGCGATCCGAAAGTCTGGCCGCGCCCAGAATCGCTCCGTCTGTGATGCGAATGCCATGATGCAATTCGTAGCGATCCTTCAGACCGCGCAAGATCATGATTGTATCATCCACGGATGGCTCGTTGACGTACACAGGCTGGAATCTACGTTCTAGAGCCTGGTCTTTTTCAATGTACTTCTGATATTCCTTGAGAGTAGTAGCACCAATGCAACGAAGCTCTCCGCGCGCGAGAGCGGGCTTGATCATGTTGGATGCGTCTAGAGATCCTTCTGCCGCGCCCGCGCCAACCAGTGTATGCAGCTCGTCAATGAACAGAATCACTCTTCCTTCCGAAGCCTGCACTTCCGTGATGAGAGCCTTAAAGCGATCTTCAAATTCTCCGCGATACTTCGCGCCTGCAATCATACTTCCCAGATCAAGGGCATAGATCTCTTTGTCTTTGAGTCCGTCCGGCACTTCTCCCTGAACGATCTTTCCTGCGAGGCCTTCTACAATCGCAGTTTTGCCGACTCCAGGTTCACCAATCAAGATAGGATTGTTCTTTGTCCTTCGCGAAAGTACCTGCATGATGCGACGAATCTCTTCGTCCCTTCCGATGACAGGATCCAGTTTTCCTTTTCGCGCAGAGTCGTTGAGATTTCGCGCGTATTTAGAGAGTGCCTCCGTACTGTCTTCTGGATTCTCGCTCGTGACAGGTTTTCCCGCGCGCAATTTATCCAGGACCTGGGATACCGCGTCTGCAGTGAGCCCCAGTGCTCCCATTTCGCGAGTAAGCTTCTGCGAAGAGTCCTGGATGTAGGCGAGCAGTATGTGTTCCGTAGAAAGAAACTGATCTCCTCTCTTCTGGGCCAGCGCCTCCCCTGCTTCAAGCAACTTGATGAATGCACGCGAAGGTCGAACGTCAATGTCCCCCTGGGTCTTCGGGAGTTTGTCTATGTAATCCGTCAGAATGCGATGAACACTCGCCTCCTGCATTCCCAGCCTCTGGAGTATGACAGGACCCATGCCATTTTCCTGACGAAAGATCTCATAGATCAAATGCTCTGGCATCGCTTCCGGATTTGTGCGTTTGCGCGCCTCTTCCTGGGCCTGCGAAATCGCTTCGGTCGCTTTTGTAGTAAGTTTGTCGAGTTTCATGCACTGCTCCCGAACCCTGTCGTGCACGATTGGTGCCGGCCCGGAAAGGGTACAAATAGAAGTTCTCTTAAAAATGCAAAGCCGAGGAGAAGCAAATTCGTCATGACCTCAGACTTTTTGTCATGGGAGTTGATCGGGCTCAAGCGGGCAGAATTTTTTGATGTGCGGCGAGGAAAAAAATGAACCGGCGCAATTTTTTGAAGTGATCGCCTGACATTTCTTTGACAATTTAGTCGCCCTGCTTAACCCGGTCGGAGGTCAGCAAAAATCAAATAGAAAGGTTTTGCGTCTGGTTCTTCTATGTCTCTCATTCGAATTTTCCAAAAACACGGCGTTAAGCTGTTCGTAATCATCTCCCTCATCAGCGGCATCGCTTATCTCTTTGCCGCAGATGCGAAGTATCAGGGGTATGCTCCCGACCAGCCCATTCCGTTTAGCCACAAGATTCACGCAGGGGAGCTGAAGATCAGCTGCCAGTACTGCCATTCCGGTGTTGAGGTTTCAGCTCACGCCACTGTCCCGGATCAGGGAACTTGCATGAAGTGTCATTCCGTGGTCGCGTCGGACAGCCCGAACATTCAGTATCTACGCCAGACTTACAAGCAGGGCGTACCCATTCGCTGGGTGAAAGTACACGACCTCCCTGACCACGTCCGTTTCAGCCACAGGCCTCACATTGCGCGCGGTTTCGACTGCAACCAGTGCCACGGAGATGATACAAGAGGGCTGAAAGTCGAAGAGATGGATAAGATTCAGGTCACAACCAAGTTCAACATGGGCTGGTGCATCAAGTGCCACCGTGACAATGCAGTCCAGGAACACCCACCAGGGAACAATCACGATGTGAAAATCACAGAGTGCAGTACCTGCCACTACTAAGAGCCGGAACAACAAATGAGTCAGACGACGGAAAATAAACAAAAGCACTACTGGCAAACACTGGAAGAGCGTACGCAACCCCAGTCGTTTGCAATCTATGAAAAGCCTGAATTCACTCAGGATAGAAAGGACATGCTCGAGGAAGCGGAAACTCTCAAAGTAAGCCGCAAGACTTTTCTCAAGGTGATGGGCGCAGGTGCTGTGATGGCGCAGGCGGCATGCCGCCGTCCAACGGAGCAAATTGTTCCTGCTGTAATCCAGCCGCCTGAGATTGTTCCTGGCATTCCAGTCTTCTATTCCACAGTTGCTCCAAGCGGAAGCGGAATGATCGTTCGCACACGCGAAGGTCGCCCTATCAAACTCGCAGGCAACGCGGATCACCCTGTCAATCAGGGCGGTCTGACTGCATCGGATGTTGCATCCATTATGGATCTGTATGATCCAGATCGTCTTCGCAAAGCAGTGCGCATCAAAGACGGAAAGAAACGCAACGTTGCAGCAGAACTACTGATCACTGAAATCAAAACAAACCTGGGCAAAGGAGACTATGTTCTTCTGACTGCCCCGACCATCAGTCCTGCTACCAGATCCATTGTTCGCGATTTCATGGCGCAGTTCCCCGGTGGAAGACAACTCACTTTCCGTCCGGATCCAACTCTTCGCCAGATCGCAGAAGGTTCCCAGGCTTCCTACGGAAAACAAGTCATCCCTGACTATCGCTTCGACAAGGCAGATTACATTCTATCCATCGACGGCGATTTCCTGGGCACAATGATTCAACCTGCTCACTTCACTTCTCTGTTTGCGAAAGGGCGCGAGCTTCGCCGCGGACAAAAAACAATGAGCAGACTCGTTGCGATCGAAAGTATGTTCAGCACCACTGGATCCAACGCAGACGAACGCATTGCGATTCGTCCGGGCGACCAGGTAGTCGTTGCACTTTCTATTGCAGCGCAACTCGCCATCAAACTGGGAGTCAACGCTCCAGGCGGATCAGGCGCACTTGAAAAATATCTGCCTGCGAAAGTCGCAAGCTCTCTTGCTGCATCTCCAGAACAGGCGAGCAAGATGCAAGAGTCTCTCGAAAGAATTGCAAAAGAACTCTCAGAAGTTCGCGGAAGTAGCCTCGTAATCGGCGGCTCCCCTCTTGCGGCCACTGGAAGCAATGCTTCTCTTGCCATCGCAGTGAACCTCCTCAACTCCATGCTTGGAAATGACGGAAAGACTGTGGATCACGTTGCAGCATTGCAGCTCGATCCGGGTGCAACGGATAGAGAAATCCAGGACCTCATTCAGCAGATGAATTCAGGCAAAGTGCAGTCCGTCATCGTGATTGGCGCAAATCCTGTCTATCATCTGCCAGAGTCTTACAAGTTTGCGGAAGCATTGAAGAAAGTTCCATATTCTGCTGCGATTCAAGACAGAATTGATGAAACTGCAAAATGCACGCAGGCAGTTCTGCCTGTGAATCATTACCTGGAAAGCTGGGGAGATGCAGAACTTCTTCCCGGTGTTTATTCCATCCAGCAGCCTGTGATTCGTCCTCTCTGGGCAACAAAGTCCGCAGAAGACTACCTCATCGCCATCGCTGGTGGATCCATCAAAGGCGCCTCAACGTTTCATCAATACATGAAATCTCAGTGGGAAGGCCGTGCACGCGGAGACTTCCGCAAGTTCTGGCAATCTTCTCTTCAAACTGGTTACTTTGCTCCAGGTGCTGCGGATCTGGGACGAGATCGCGGCGCACGCAATTTCAATGCTGGTTCCCTCTCCCAAATCACTCAGCCTGAGAAAACTTCTGGATTCAAACTGGGTCTTTACTACAACGTTCAGGTTCTAGACGGATCAGGTGCAAACAACTCCTATCGCCAGGAACTTCCAGATCCAGTTACAAAAGTGGTCTGGGAAAACTACGTTGCGATTCTCCCCGATACAGGACGCAAACTGAAACTCAAACAAGGTTCAGTAGTAACTGTAAAAACTGCGAAGGGAAGTTTTGAACTTCCAGTTCATCTTCAGCCTGGACTTCATCCAGAAGCAGTGTTCATTGCACTGGGTTACGGAAGAACAGACGCGGGCCTGACTGGAAATGGTCAGGGCAAAAACGCAATCGCTCTGGTATCTCCTGGATCTGATTCCATTGCATACAGCGGAATCAAAGTAGACATTGAACCAACTGGAGATCGTTACAAGCTGCCTAACACTCAGTCTGTATATCGCAACGGGTTCAACACAGAAGACAAAGCATTCTTCGCACCGGAAGGTCTCCCTGGAGCCCCTATGGCAGGCGCAAGCCAGAATGGACGTCCGATCATTCGCGAAGCTACTCTCAAAGAATACATCGAAAAACCAGGCGAATTCAAACCAGAAGGTGTGGATTACCCTGGCAAAGATCCTTCCAAAAAAGAAGAGGCTGCTCGCCTCATGAAGGAATGGGCTTACAACGGAACCAAGTGGAACATGGCGATCGACCTTACAGCCTGCACTGGCTGCGGCGCCTGCGTTACAAGCTGCAACAGCGAAAACAACATTCCCATGGTTGGTCCAGAAGAAGTGGCACGCGGCCGCGAAATGCACTGGCTGCGAATTGACCGCTATTATTCAGGAGACGAAAACTCTCCAGAAGTGGCCCACCAGCCCATGATGTGCCAGCATTGCGACAGCGCACCATGCGAAAACGTATGTCCGGTAGCCGCAACCACTCACACGGAAGAAGGTCTCAACACGATGACCTACAACCGTTGCATTGGAACTCGCTACTGCTCCAACAACTGCCCTTACAAAGTTCGTAGATTCAACTGGTTCGAAAACTGGATCTGGATGGAAGGCGTTCGCCGTCACCTGAGAGACCCGCAGCAACTTGCGATGAACCCGGACGTAACAGTTCGCTCTCGCGGTGTAATGGAGAAGTGCACATTCTGCATTCAGAGAATCAGCACTGCTCGCCAGGAATCTCGCGCACGCGGGGACAAAAGAATCGCAGACGGAACAGTCATCACTGCCTGCCAGGAAGTTTGCCCTACAAAGGCAATTTCATTCGGCGACAAGAACGATCCAAACAGCGAAGTTTCAAAGCATCTGGCCGACAAGCGCGGATACAAGGTGCTCGATTTCATCGGAGTTGGCCCTTCGATTACTTATCTGGCAAAAATCAGGAACAAGGCTTGATATGGCGACGCTAACCAAAGAAGACTTACACTACCTGCACCCCGAATTAGTTCAGGGTGGCAAAACATATTCCAACGCGAACACGGACATCACTCGTCCAGTTGAATCGTTTCCAACAAAACTCTGGAACATTGCCTTTGGCGTTTCGCTCTGCGTGTTCCTCATGTATTTGTTTGAAGCAGGAAACACGATTGCACAGGGCATGGGTCTTGTGGGCGTCAACGTCCCGGTTGGATGGGGAACGTTCATCATCAACTTCGTTTTCTGGATTGGGATTGGACACGCAGGAACTCTGATTTCTGCGATTCTGTTTGTATTCCGCCAGCAGTGGAGAACAGGGATCAACCGCTCCGCAGAAGCAATGACGATCTTCTCTGTGATGACGGCCGCTTCTTTCATTCTGCTGCACGTAGGACGTACCTGGGTCATCTTCTGGGGCCTTCCAATTCCAAACGAACGCGGCGTTCTCTGGCCAAACTTCCGCTCCCCTCTCGCCTGGGACGAATTTGCGATTTCTACTTACTTCATTACATCTCTCGTGTTCTGGTACATTGGTCTGGTTCCTGACTTCGCGTCCATTCGCGACAGAATCGACGCAAGCACAACAGGTCAGAAAGTGCGCAAGGTGGTCTACTCTATCCTTTCATTTGGATGGGTTGGATCTGCAAGAGCGTGGAGCCACTACGAAGCAACTTCGATGATCCTTGCAGGATTGTCCATGCCTCTCGTATTCTCCGTACACTCCATCGTTTCCTTCGACTTTGCAACCTCAGTCATCCCTGGATGGCATGCGACGATCTTCCCTCCTTACTTCGTTCTGGGTGCAGTATTCTCTGGATTCGGCATGGTTCTCACTCTGCTCATCATCATGCGCGAAGTGTTCCGCCTCACTGAATACATCACAATCAAACACCTCGAAAACATGGCGAAGATCGTAACGCTCACGGGCTCTCTCGTGGGTCTTGCCTACGGAACTGAATTCTTCATCGCATGGTATGGTGGATCTCAATTTGAAGGATTCACTTTCATCAACCGCGCATTTGGTCCGTACTGGTGGTCCTACTGGATCATGATTTCCTGCAACGTGATTTCACCACAGCTGTTCTGGTTCCGTGCGATTCGCACAAATCCGGTGGCTCTGTGGATCATTTCTATCTTCGTAAACATTGGTATGTGGTTCGAACGCTGGGTGATCATCGTGACTTCTCTGCACAGAGATTACCTTCCTTCTAGCTGGGACATGTTCATCCCGACCATCCACGACTACTTGATCCTGATTGGATCATTTGGAATGTTCTTCACATTCTTCTTACTGTTCACTCGCTTCTTCCCGGCAATTGCAATCGCTGAAATCAAAGCGACTATCAAATCGCCTGACGCGAAAGGATTTGGACACTGATTATGCTGGCAACCATCGATCGTCTCTTTCAACCACTGGAAGGAATCCTGGACCGTGTGTTCGGGGCCATTCTTCCAAAACTGCACAATACTCTGGATCGACTGTTCGAGTATCAGTACAACGAAACACGCAAAGGTGTTTTTGGATTATTTGATACACCGGAGAAGATCAAGAAAGCGGCCAAAGCTGCGCACGAAAAAGGTTACACTGGCTTTGACTGCTTCACTCCGTTTCCAGTACACGGACTTGAATTCGATATGGGACTGAAGCGTTCCAAGATTCCGTATGTTACATTCTTCATGGGAATGTGCGGAACATTGACTGCTTTTTTCCTGCAGTTCGGCGTTCATGAGCAGATTTCAACGATTCCTTACATGAACTCCTATCCTCTCAACATCGGCGGCAAACCAACGTTCAGCTGGCCGGCCATGGTTCCGATTTGCTTCGAACTGACAGTTCTGTTTGGCGGACAATGCACCGCGGCCACCCTGCTCCTTCTGAGCAAACTGCCCCGGCCATTTCGTAAGCCTCTGCACAAAGAAATCACTAATGACAAGTTCGCACTCTGGATTCCCGCGCATTCTGCCGGTTATGCGGAGGAAGACGTTAAGTCATTCCTTTCTTCCATCGGAGCAGCATCTGTAACTGCGGTGGATGAGAAGAAACCATTCTGAGGAATCGTATGACGCAGGAAGAAAAAAAGGCACTCATTACCCGCTGGATCGTTGCCGCAGCGTTCATGGCGGTGTTCTGGACCGTGATCATCATTGTCACCGGCGGACGTTATCATAGCAACGTTTCTGGTCTTCATTATTTCCTGGACATGCACGACACCTCGATGGTGCGAGCGCAGAGAGAAGACACAACGACTCTGGAAAATGTAAAGCAGGCACTCTTCAAGGGCGCAGACCAGAATGAAGTCTGGGGCGGACCTGGAAGTTCGATGCGTGTGCCCCCGGAAGGAACCGTGCCCCGCGGATATGAACCATATCCATACGAACAGGCCGAGATCGATCTGGCAGGCGCAAATCTGAAGAATCCTCTTCCTCTCACGCAGACTGTACTCGAAAGAGGAAAAGATCGTTTTGAAACCTATTGCGCTGTCTGCCATGGAATGGGCGGTCAGGGCGATGGAACTGTAATCCCTCGCATGATCCAGCCTCCCAACCTGATCACAGGTCAGTCAGCAGGCTGGCAGGACGGAAAAATCTTCCACATGATCACAATGGGACGCGGTAACATGCTTCCATATGCTGCTCCCATTCGTCCGGCAGACCGCTGGGCAATTGTACACTACGTAAGGCTCCTCCAGAAGAAGGGGGCAAAGTAATATGAAACTTCCTGAAGAAAAAGCGCTGAATTTTCAGCTCTCACCAAAACTCAAGATCGTCTGTATGGCGTTGATCGCGTTTGGTCTTGCGACTCTCGCATACCAGATTGCTTTCCCATGGCATCCGCCCGTAGCAGAAGTGGCGGAAGGACACGCCGCCGCAGGGGAACACGCAGCTGGAAATCCCAGATTGTTCATGTCTCTGCTGCTTGCGCTTCTGGTCGCATTGCCGCTCGGTCTGGGCGGACTCTATTTTGTCGCTTTCAATCATCTAGCGGGTGCTGCGTGGTGCGTTACCATTCGCCGCATCGCGGAAAGCTACTTTCCATACCTTCTCGTGGTTCTCGCTCTGATGGCTGCAGTCTTCTTTGGAATGAAGAATGTATACAGCCACTGGATGCTAACAACAGAGGGCGGTCATGCAGACATTGCGGACCACTTACTCCAGGTCAAAAGACCCTGGCTCAACCCTGGATTCTTTGTAACGCGTAACTTCGCATTCGTGTTGTTGTGGCTTGGATTTGGATTTGTGCTCTGGAAGAAATCAACTGACCAGGACACAGACGGACAGGTTGAACACACCAGATCTCTTGCGAAATGGTCAGCGGTATTTGTAATTCTTTTTGCACTCACTTACTCTGCAAGCGCGTGGGATCTGACCATGAGTCTCGAACCACACTGGTTTTCCACAATGTGGGGCCCTTACTGCTTCGCAGGACTTGCACTCACTGCTTTCTCATCTCTCATTCTGTGGATCTGGTATCTCAAGAGCTCCGGCTATTTCGGAGATGCATTGAATGAAAACCACTACCATGACATGGGCAAATACATGTGGGGACATTCGATCTTCTGGGCATACGTGATGATCTGTCAGTACCTACTCATCTGGTATGCACACATTCCAGAAGAAACCATCTTCTACAGAAAGAGAATCTACACTCCAGAGATCGGATTCCAACCATGGGCCATTGTCAGCCTGCTGTTGATTCTGGTGCGCTTCGTGATTCCTTTCTTCTTCATCATCCAGCGCAAAGCAAAACGCAACATCAAACATCTGGGCATTGGCGCATGCATTGTGCTTCTGGGCCAGGTGATTGATATGTACTGGGTCACTTACCCAACCCTTGCGAACGGAGACTTCGTCATGTTCGATCTTCGCGAACTCGGAACCATATCACTCGTTGCGGGAAGCTTCATTCTAGTTACGGCCTGGTCACTCAGCCGTAAGTCTCTTGTGCCCAAAGGCGATCCAAGACTGGAAGAATGCCTGCACTGGCATCAATAGAGGGTATCACATTGAAATCGTTGATCATTACTCCCGCAGCCATCGCACTTTTTCTGATTGGCTGCGGCCAGAAAACACCGCCGGTCTACGAATCTTCGCAAGACCAGATCTTCCTGGGTTCCGTGATGTATTCGCAGGAAAACTGTAAGAATTGTCATGGAAATGCCTGGGATGGTAAGGGCCCGGATGCAGAGTCACTTGGAGTACCAGTTCCAAATTTCACTTCTGCGGTCGGACCTGAAAAGACTCCAACTTCTTATTTCAAAGCAATCACAGTCGGCACAGACAAAGTCAAAAACCACGCCTACCAGTCTCTGACAGACAAAGGTCGCTGGGCACTCGCACATTTCCTCTATTCTCTGAAGAAGCCGCTCGCTGGCGAAAAAGCAGACGTGCAGCGCAAGAACATAGAAGCTGGCATGACAGAAGCGCGCGACGCGTACGCGAAGACTCGCAGATGGAACATGGGCTTCCAGCCTCTGGACCAGCGCGAAAAAGCTCCGGACCTGGCAGAGCTCGTCAAAATCGCAGATCTCAAGCCTGAGGGTGGACCAGGGGCTGTGAGCGATGAGCGCAAAGCAAGACCGCATAACGGTGAAGGTGCAAGCCTCTACAAGAACAACTGCGAAAGCTGCCACGGCATCTATGGCGAAGGACGCAATCTTACATTTGGAATGGGACTGATTGCTTCCAAGAATGATTTCTACGGCTTCAAGAAGACTCGCGCGACGATCAGCACTCGCGATCTGGCAAGCTCCGGCTCAACAAGCGCTGGCGGCCTCAAGTCGGCTCACGGTAGCGGCAGTCTTCTTCTGAACAATTTCGACAGCTTCACAGATGCTCAGTGGAGCGCACTCAGCGACTTCATTCGAGGTATGGCGCAATGATTAAGCTTACATCTGATTTTAGAAAAGTCCTTTCGTTTCACCTCGGCGCAGGTGTGATCTGGACTTTGATTGCAATTGTATTTGGTCTGCTCAACCAGCTCCAGCTCATGCTTGGCTGGCCGCAGCCAGACGTTCTGGGATACGGAGTGATCCGCCCACTTTTCACAACTTCTCTGATCTTTGGCGGAATTGTGAATCTCTCTCTGGCCGGTTCTTACTATGTAATGCAGAAGTCAGGCGATCTTGCCTGGCAACCACTGGCGCTCGCAGGCTTTGGACTGCAGCAACTGGGTCTGCTTCTTGGAGTAATTGGCATTCTCCTGGGAGCAAACAAAGGTAGAGAATACGGAGAGATGAACTGGGTTTCTGATCATCTGTTCTTTCTATCTCTCGTCTTCTTCATTGCAGTGGCGTTGCGATCTTTGAAAAAAGAATTGAATGCCCCTGTTCTCTTCATCCTCGCCGGAGCGGCGGGCGGAGCGATCAGCTTCATGCTTGGAAATCTGGCCCTGCCCTACAGTCCAATGGGTGAGGTGCCGCTTACAGCTGGAATGAAAGATCAGGCAGTGCAGGAATTCTACAGAATCAGCGTGCTCGGATACTTCGTTCTTTTCCCGGCGTTTGGTCTCCTGTATCATTTCATTCCTACTCACTACAAGCTTCCTATCTACAATGAAGGCGCGGTGCGTTTCCAGGCGCTGGCGATGCTCGCACTCATTCCACTCTCTGGCGCAGCCTACCTGGCTTATGGCGCGGGCCCGCAAATGTCAGCGACGTTTGGAATTGTATGCGGAATTGCACTGAACTTTGCAGTGATCATGGGAGCCGCCAACCTGCTCTATACAGTTTCGCGCGGACCAAGCAGAGTCTGGTCCAATCTGGACGGATCCTATCTTGTATGGGGTGTGCGATTCATTTTGATTCTGGCCATTCTTCGAGCCATTTCTCTTCCGCGCTTCATGCAAGCGGATGTAGGATACACCTGGTGGAACTCCCGCGATATTTCACAGGATGCACTCGTTGCTGCATCTGTAGTATTCGCTGGCCTGGCGTATGGCTATTCACAGAGATTCAATCAGAAGGCCGCGGCAAACACACTGGCCAGTGCCGCACTACTTCTTGCAGTAGTAGGAAGCTGCCTGATGATCGTGGCAGGCACAGTGCAGGGAATCCTGGGCGGCATGTCTGCCCGCGCGATGACAGAAGCCGGCCCGGCAGTGACTTCCTTTTCTGCACTCCTGTTTGCAGGCAATGTTGCAGGAGACACTGCATCCCCCACTTTGAAATTCATTCTTGGACTCCGTGGAATCTACTTCCTGGGTTACGCATCCGTCACAGTGAGCCTCGCCACCTGGGCGCTCAGCATGCTGTCGATCTGGAGAGGCCAGGGAAACCCATTCCAGGAAGCAGATCTTCACCTTCCGGATGAAGAAAATCCAGAGGAGGCACGCTGATGTCCCGCATTTACGAAAAGCTTTTCTCCAGTCCACTGAGCACTGTACTATCTTCGATCGCCATTGTGATCGTTGGGTATGGGATCGCAGTGTGCCTGCCTTTCAGCGAAAACATTTCTCATGGCTCTCTCTCGCAATTGAGCACAGAAGACACTCTGGTTCTCAAAGGCCATGAAGTGTACTACCAGGAAGGCTGCCAGTATTGCCATTCTCAGAATCTCAGACCATTTGGCTGGGAAGTGTCACGCTATGTGAACGTTGAAAAGTACGGCTACTATCCGGTTCCAACTGCAATGGAATATTCGCATGAAACACCTGCTATGCGAGGAAGTTTCAGAATTGGTCCAGATCTTTCGCGTGTTGCTGGCAAACAGGATGCGGCTGGCCTGACTTCCCTGCTACGCGGTGGGAAAGAGGACAACCTGCGCAATCGCTATCATGCTTACGGCTATCTGTTCAACGACGATGATCTCCAGCCGCTGTTTCTTTCGTGGAAGATTCGCATGATGCTCGAAGCGGGAGTTCCGCTTTCAGATCCATATCACAAGAGTGCTTTCGATCGCCTGGAAGGACAAACACGCGGAGACGCGCTTGTGGCCTATCTTCTGAGTCTTGGACAGAAGAGCATGCAATACAACGGCGCATTTTATCGCTGAGGCTAAGGTATAATTATGAGCGAACATTCATCAACCTCGCAGCAAAAGGGACCGAGCAAACACGGTCTATCCTGGATTTACTTTGCGATTGCATTTACTTTTGTTGCAGGGACAGCATACGCGATCTTCTATCACGGCTTCCTTGGCGCGACGAACGCAACCACATACCGCGAGTCTGTGGGAATGTCCGTTGTTGCCGTGACAGAAGATTTCATTCCTGAGCGCACTCCTCAGGCGATCGCGAATGGAGCGGCGTCTTATAAAACGTGCGCCGCCTGCCACGGTGCAAACCTCGAAGGTCTTGCCTGTCCAAACCTGGCCGACAACGAATGGCTTCACTTCAAAGAGCCAAAGGAAACCAACCTGGCCAAACTGATCAAAGGCGGCGTTCCTGCAGGAGCAACCAAAGGCCCGAAGGGTGGCGCGATGCCTCCTATGGGGACTCTGGACAACATGACCAAGGTGTGGGAAGTCATCTACTACCTGCAGACCAAGAACCCGAACATCATCAAAGACTCAGTTCCTACCAAGAAGTAAATTTCAACGTCAGGCGGCATTGGCGCCGCCTGATCACGCCACCAGAACTGCGGCCGCTTTCACGTGTTCCACTCTGAACTGAATCCGCGTTCTGCCTGCAAAAATGCTCCGCTCCAGTGAACCAATAAGATCCACCCTTTCCATATCCTTGCCGAACTCCGTCCCGCGACGCCACGCTACAAATTCGATGTCCCGACTTCCCCGGATCCGAAAGCGCGCATGCAGTTTGTCTTTCATGTAAGTTACGTCTGTCACCTGCGCACCCGTTATGCGAATGAGTGGTTCCGGGTTGCCGGGGCCGAATGGCTCCATCTGTCTGAGCTCATCATAAAGACGACGGTTGATTTGTTCGGGCAAGAGATCCAGATGCGGCCTGATTTCAAGGCTGACCGGTTCGAGATCCATGAAAGGTGCGTTCTCCAGTAGAACTCTTTCCAGTTCTTCAATTCTTTCATAGGGAAGAGAAAAACCGGCCGCTTCCGGATGACCGCCAAACTGTATGAACAAATGCGCCGCGCAATCCAGCATCTGGAGCACATTATGCCCTTCCCCTCTGGCAGACCCTTTGGCCCATTTTCCGTCCGGGTTGATGTAGACTACAGGCTTGCCGTACTTTTCAAGAAGCCTTGTGGCCATAATTCCAGAAACACCCGGCTCCAGGCTTTCATGATAGCAGAATATAATGGGACGATCTGTCTTCTCTGGATACGCTTCGAAATGTTCCGTCACGATGCGCTCGTTGGACCTGGTGCGCTCCTGTCTTTTTTTGTTGAGTGCTTTGAGCTCACGTGCGAGGCGCTCCGCTTCGACCGGAGAGTCGCTGGTGAGTAAATCCAGTGCAAGTGCCGTGTTTCCCATCCTGCCCGCAGCATTGATGGCAGGACCAATGGACCAGGCCAGGTCCCGACCTGTCAGATCAAACTCTGGCAAATCAAGAGCACCAATGAGCGCTCTGTAACCAGGAACTCCGCGCCTCACTCTTTTTCCTGCCATTCCAAGACCGATTCGCACAAGAGATCTGTTTTCCCCGGCCAGAGGAACCATATCCGTGATCATTCCAACAGAAACAAGATCAGATAGAGACATCAAAAAATCAAGAAGGCGCGGACGGGTTTCCACAATGCGCGACAAAAGCAAAGAACCAATAGTAACGACTGGTTTTTCAGATTGAAGGATCCTTTCGCGTTCGTGTTTGAGAAACGCCATTCCATCCGCGTCGAGTGGACGAAGGTGTGCTCCAGAAATATTCTCCCCGCTTTCCACAAGGCATCCGCATCTATAGACTGCAAACCTGGCGCCTGCATTCGCATTTTCTGAAAACAAAAACGACAAATCTACAAGAGAATGATTGTTCCACTCTGCGATGTGAGAAAGTGCGTAGCCGAATAGAAACTTAAAAGCAAGGCCGACGGTTGGAATCTTGCCTTCATTTTCGTGAACTTCTGCATTCAATTGTGGATTGATGAACGCGCAAAGATCATGCGAAGGCCTGCGATCGGAAACCTGATGGTGATCGAGAACAATTACTTTCTTTCCGGCAGCAATGAGCTCATGAATCTCTGGCCCGTGTGAAGAACCCATATCGAGCAAAATCACGAGGTCCGCTTTTCCATCGCGCACATTCTCAAAAAGCTCTCCCGACAATCCGTAGTCGTCTCCCAGATCAGAGACACGAATCTCAAGTCCGCCTCCTCTTTTCGCATGCTGGTCTCGCAGGAAATTCGCAAGAAGTGCGGCAGAACTCACGCCGTCCACGTCTCTGTCTCCCACAACAAGAACATGCCCCTGAGCTTCGATGACGGATCGAAGCATAGCGATTCCCTTCTCCATATCCGGCAAATCCAGAGGGGAACGCAGAGAACGAATGGCGCGAGAAAAGTAAAAAGGATCGCGGGCGCCCGAGTAGTCAGGGTGGTCCAGAAGCGGAGCCAGTGTTTTGAGTATTCCCATGACTGAAGGGTATTATGTCTATGAGACAGAATCCGGTCAACTATTCTGAGAAGTCTTCCATAAGAAGAGACGGCCTGTGCTCTCCTGGAAGGATGTCATCGGACACTGGATCGTAGTATCGAGGCATTTCAGACATTCTATGAGGCACAAGCACGTATTTGGATGCCAGATCTCCAGTCTCCGCGAAGAAAAGCCTGTTTGCAAACATCAGGGCGCCCAGAAAGCCATACTGGCGAATGGCCCGATCCGCATAGGCCGCACACGAAGGATACATGGGACAACGTGGACCGTCATAGTGAGTGAATTCTTCGCGGTGGCGATCAATCAAATACAGCATAGGACGAAACACGATCGGATTTTCCTCGCCGGCCGCGGGACTCTGTGCCGATTTGCAAACTGTCATGAAAAGCAGAATGATCCAGACTGCGTGCCTCATTCTTCTACCCTTTGCAAGCTTCGCTGAGAAAAGTCACGAACAAATGGGAGATGCGTACTACAAAAAGAAAGACTTCGGACTGGCCAGAATCGAATACGACCGCGCGATACTCGATTCAAGCAATGAGTCAGTCCGCGCAAAAATTGGCCTGACTCTAATTCGCGAAAGAAGGTTTCGCCAGGCAATTGAATCTCTTCAGGGAAAATCATTTGATATAATGTACTTTCGCATGTATGGCGATTTAAGAGCGAACTTTCGAAATCGCTTTCTCATGGACCAGGGAGAACTAGAAGAAAGCAAGCTCCCTGAGTCAAAGAAAGATCTGGGGAGACTCCTGGCGGGAACTCTATACCTGGAAGACGGTGACTTTGATCGTGCCCGAATTCATTTCGAAAAACTCCAGCGCGAAACGGAAAATGAAAGAGTGAGAATCGCCGCAAGCGAAACGCTCACAGCCATGACCACCTACAATGAAATCCCGCGCAAAAGCGTATGGCTTGCAGCCGGGCTTTCCGCCTTGCTTCCGGGATCGGGTCAGGTTTACTCGCGCAACGTTGCAGATGGTCTCACCGCTTTCGCATTCACGAGCGTACTTTGCGGATCGGCGGCATACATGAATCATCTGGAAACGCGCGCTCGTTCGGGACATGGCGGTTCCATCATCATGGGAATTCTTGGTCTGGGTTTCTATCTAACCAACATCACAGGCGCTGCTGCTTCCGCAGGTAGATTCAACACTTTTCAGGAACGCAAATTTCAACAAACGATTCGTGACAGGTTCTTCAATATCGATTTCGTGGAACAAACCTCAGACATTCGGTTCGAAACCAGTTTCTGATTTAAATCGTCATTGAGTGCGCACCACTAGATCCAGCGAAGGACTACTGCGAAAACAAGAACCAGGAACAAATCCAGAATCCACACTGCGCTGATGAAGATCAGTCTTGTGCGGGGCTGCCAGTAGTACGCGAATACTGCCGCTGCAAAAAATGGCACATATACAGTAAGCCCAACCGGGATCGCGCCCCACCAATCATACACCCAGACAAATACGGGGGTGGCCTTGACCAGGAAGATTTCAATGACTGAATAGAGTACGGCAAAAGAAATCACGTGCAACCATTTGAGTGGAAGGCCGGCTATTTTCTCAGACGGGTTTTCTGGAAGGAGCCTGGAAATGATGATCCCGGAAACAGCGAACATCAAAGAGATTTCAATCCCGACTCCAATGAAAATCAAAAACGAAGTACCTGTCGGCACAGTCCAGAGAGCATGTCCAGTTGCATGCTGGATGAGAGCATTTAGGATTTCGTAAAACCAGTGCACTCCGTACAGGGCAAGACCAGCCGAGACGGAAGCCCAGTTTCGATTCTTGATCTCAGTGAAATAAACATAGCATACAAATGCCAGAAACGGGATGACGCTCCATTGAAACTGATCACCGCGCCGAAGAATATTCAACGCCTGCGCGGTTGCTTCCGTGTTGTGCATAGAATGCCATCAGGGTGCGCGCTGCGTTTTCGCGCAATATCGATCCAGGGAGATTTTTTCATCTGGCCGAACAGCCTCACTTCCCTTTATCTGGTCGCCATGGCCATTGGATTTCAGACAGATCGCGTCAGCGAAATCAACCCCATCCAGACTAGAGATACTTCCCCGAGAGATTTGATCTGCGAGATCTGCCGCAATTTTTACACTCTTGGCTGGGTCAGTGGAACGGGCGGTGGGGTTTCCATTCGACGCAATGATACAATCTACATGGCGCCCAGTGGCGTTGAAAAAGAGAAAATCAAACCGGAAGATATCTTTGAACTGGATCTGGCTGGAAATGTAACGCGCCACGCAAAAAACGAAAAACTCAAACTCACTGAATGCGCGCCTCTATTCCTTTCTGCTTTTGAAATGCGAAACGCAGGCGCGGTGCTTCATTCGCATTCGCCAAACGTAGTGCTGTCCACACTGTATGCAAAAAGAGTGGAAGGACGAATTTCAGTTCTCGAGTTCACGGAACTGGAGATGATCAAAGGCCTGGAAGGTCACGGTTACCACGATGTATTTACTCTCCCGGTCGTAGACAACACTGCAAAGGAATGTGACCTCACGGATTCTCTGAGAGAAGCAATCGCAAAGTATCCAAAGACCTGTGCTGTGGCTGTGCGAAATCACGGGATCTATGTCTGGGGCAAAGACGAAGTGAAAGCCAAAACTCAGGCAGAGTGCATCGATTATTTGTGCGAGATCCTGGTTCGCATGCGTCAAAGCGGCATCACACGAGACCAGCATCCCATGGGTGTCTGATGAAATCTGCGATTGTGATCCTGGCTGGATTCCTGCTCGTCTCCGGTTGCATGTCCCATTCTGAGTGCGTAGGAAACTGCGAAGATAACTTCCAACAATGCGTCATCCTCCAGCAGGCACTCGCAAGAAACACATGTTCCTCTAGCTGTGCAGACCAGACCGGGGTCTATGCATTCCTTGCTTGCACTTCCATTAAGAAAGAGTGCAGAACAACCTGCGTGGAGAAATCGCCACTGTGAGACCCGTTATGCGATCATGTTCTTTCCTGATCCTCTCTCTTTTCTCTTTGATTCTAACCCAACACCTGGCTGCAGAAGAACCGGACAATGGCCTCGGCCAGTTCAAGACTCATCTGGAATTTCTGGGCTATGACTGCAAAGACAAACCTGGAGAATCAGGACCCAGGCTATCCTGCAAAACGAAAGAGGCAGTGCCTGACATGCACATCCAGGCAAAGGGTCATGGGTTCCTGGTTACATTCTATCGCATTGCAACTGCAGAAGGTAAGAAAGATGAGCGTGGCATGCTCTCTCTGATCAACAAACTCAATTCAGACGCTATGGCTTCTCGCTTCTATCGCGACGAAGCAGGCGATTTGATCATGGAAGGATTCTATCCAGGCGCATACAACAAAGATATGTTCAGCCGCTTCACTTCTACCTTTCAGGACGACTGGAAGAGACTCGTAGAAAAGTATGAATCAGAACTGAACAAACTTGTAAACATGTAAATTCATCCTCTCAATCCGAAGAGATCCCTTCATATAAATTCCCGTCAGGCGACATTGCCTGGATGCTACATTCTCTCCAGTTCATCACAAATAGAACGCAAGAATAGAGCTGCGTGAGATCCGTTGATTGGCCTGTGATCAAACGCAAGCCTCAGCCGAATCAATCGCCTGGCTGCCCCATGTGAGAAATTCTCCTGTACGGTTCCTGCGGCAAGAATCGCCATCTGCCCTGGAATCACAAACGGAGTGCCTATGAGTACTCCCGTTGTGCCGATGTTAGAGAGAGTCACAGTCGCCCCTTCCAGATCCGACGCGGCAATGCTCCCTGCCTGGACTTTTTTCTGTAGTGCGCGCGCGGAAGCTGTGAGCTCACTGAGATCGAGATTCTGTGCGTTGCGAATGACAGGTACGATCAAATCGTCTCCAGGCCCCAGAACAGCCAAACCAACATGAATCCCCTCTCCGATGAGAACAGATTGTTCGTCTTCGCTGAGCCTCCCTCTAAATAAGCGATGTCTCTCCTCTTTCATCGCACGCACCATGGCCCAGAGGATGGAATGAGTGATTCCGGGATGATTCGTTTCCTGCCCGCTTTCGCTCGTGCGAAGACTGTTGTCGCGATGACCCACTAAGTTTGTCACGTCCGCGTCGCACTCTACGGAGGACTGAGGAATCTCTCTCAGGCTCATGCGCGCGATCCGCGAGACTCGAATCTGCGCGGGAGACAACTTCACGATGGCACTGTTTGGCCCGTCTGCCTGTTCCTTGCCCGCATGTTCCTGGTGTTCCCGCCCCCTGGCTCCCGGCGTCTGCGATTTCGTATTGTGTGATGAGACTTCTAGAGTCAGAAGCTTTTCTCCAATCAACATTCTGCTTCCTGGACTACCATGAAGTGCAATCACTCTCCCACTGTGCGTGGATTCGATTTCAAAAGCTCCTTTGTTTGCTTCCATTTCCGCAACCACAGCGCCTTCCGTCACATCATCTCCCAGTTGCACGCGAAAGCAGATGAGATGAGCATCTTCGTCCGTGGGAGATTGCTGCGGAACCAGGATATTCACGACGTTTTCTGCGGCAGACATCGTTACGTGAGATTCGGGCATCCGCTCTTTTCGAATAGCGCGGTCACTCCGCGACTGGCAGATAGATCTAACGGCGGCCGCTGTCTGCTCAACCGATGGAAGTGCTGCGAGCTGCAGGCGCATGTTGTATGGATTGTGCACATCTCCCTTGGTCACACGCGTCGGTGGGCTGATCAAAGAATCAAAACACTCAGCAACTACCTCTGCTACAATCTCAGATCCAAAACCACACGTGCGCGCGTCTTCGTGCACAACGATCAGGCGACCGGTGTTTCTAACGCTTTTCAAAACCGCGTCTCTGTCCCACGGGATGATGGTCCGCAGATCAATGATTTCGCATTCGATTCCTTCCGCATGGGCCACAGAGGCAGCAGATAGACAAATAGAAACGCAGTTTCCCCACGTAACCAGTGTTACATCTTTTCCGCGGCGAAGCACACTGGCACGACCAAATGGAACCATGCAATCTTCCGGAGGAATTTCCACAGTGTTTTCCGCAGTATGAAGGAGCCTCTTAGGATAGAGAAAAAGAACAGGACGCTGGCAACGAAGAGAGAATCGCAACAAACCGGCCGCATCCGCCGGGCTCGAAGGAATAACCACATGAAGTCCAGGCATATGCGCGAAGAGCGCTTCGTTTGTCTGGCTGTGCCATGGTCCAATGCCCGGAGCATACGCCCCGTACGGAGAAAGAATCAAGATCGGACAATTCCATTGCCCCGCCGATCTCCAGTAAATAGTGATGACTTCGTTGAACAATTGATTGAGCGCAGGCCCGACAAAGTCAATGAACTGAATGGCGGCCACAGGAAGGTCGCCTGCGAGTGCCCTGCCAACGGAACTTCCTACGATCGTCGCTTCCGCGAGAGGAGAATTTCGCACGTGGCCTGGAAATTTTCCGGAAAGTCCGCGCGTAATTCCAAACACATCTCCCTTTGGGTCCTCAATGTCTTCACCATACAGATAGATGCGATCATTTCCTTTCATCTCCTGTTCGAGCACAAGCTCAATGCACTGCGCCATGGTCCTGCCCCCTTCGTCTTTGGAAAGAGGGCGCGGGAGCTTTTCTACAGCATTGCAGAGAGAAAGGGGAAGTGGCGCAAATACAGAATCGATTTCCTGGCCAGGATCGGGCTCTCCTTCCCCGATCGCCTGTCTGGCCGCTTCGTTTACCTGATCATGCAACTCCTGGCGCATCACGGCGATCGCACGCTGGTCCACAATGCCGCTGTCCAGACAACGCTGCATGTAGAGTTTCACCGGGTCCTTGAGATGTTCCAGTTCATCCGCGCTTCTATAGATTCTCTGATCGTCTGAACTGGAATGACTTTTGAGCCTCTCTACATTCGCAATCAAGATGGTAGGACCGGCCCCGGATCTCGCCTGATCTATGGCGCTTAACGTTGCTTCGTAGACGGCTTCTGGATCGAGTCCATCCACACGCAAAACGGCACAACCATGAAACCAGGATCCATCCGAATTCTCTGTGACTCCATGTTTCATTTTCCAGAAAGTTCTACCGGCTGTCGGAGTGGAAATACCATACCCATTGTCTTCGATTACAAACACCACGGGCAACTGATCTGCGGCGGCCATGGCGAGTGCCTCATAAAACTCTCCTTCGCGACTGGACGCATCTCCAATGGATGCGATCACCACTTCCGGTATTCCTCGTTCTTTGAGAGACAGAGCCATGCCAGCAGCCTGCAGTGCATTGGTCGCCACCGGCGTGGACAATGTGACGATGCGAAGAGCGCGAGAATTGTAATGCACAGGCATCTGGCGGCCGGCACTCGGAGCGCCCGATCTGGAAAAGAAATCCAGAAAGATCTCGCGATCAGACACACCTCGAGCCAGCACAATCGCGCGATCCCTATAATGAGGATGAAGCCAGTCGTCGGGTCCCATGGCAAAAGCAATGGCCGCTAGAGCCTCGTGGCCTTCGCTTGATAGCTCAAAAGGAACCAGGCCTTTTCTCTTCAACGCCTGCTCTGCCTCATCGCTGATGCGAGCGTGGAGCATTGCACGCAGAAACCGAATCTTCAGGTCGGGGTTCATACGCCGCCTCCAGAGATTACATGCAAAGGTTCGCATGATTTCCTGGAGCAGGCAAGATCTTTTGTCTGGGCGCCTGGAGATTATGTGACATAATCCGGCCGCCCGGCCATGTGACATAATCCGGCCATGATCGCATAAAAAACCCGCCTGAATGGCGGGTTTTTAGTCACTCAGGCCTAGCGCTTGAGTCCCAGGATTTCCTGGATCATCTGATCACTCGTTGTGATGGTTCGAGAGTTGGCCTGGAAACCTCTCTGCGTGACAATCATGTCTGTGAATTGATCAGACAGGTCCACGTTTGACATTTCAAGAACACCCGCAAACATCTTGCCGCGTCCACCGATTCCTGCTTCACCCACGTTCGCATTACCACTGTTCATCGATTCGCTGAACTTGGTTTCGCCTTCTTTCGTGAGACCGGCCGGGTTAGTAAATGTTGCGAGAGCTACTTTGGCGAGAGGCTCTTTTACGCCGTTTGTGTACGTTCCAACAATGCTTCCTGTGTTGTCGATGCTGAAGGATTCAAGATATCCCATTGGATACCCATCCTGCTCTTTTGCATGCGTTGTAAAAGAACTCGCAAATTGAGTGACGCCTTTCACCGCGCCCGCTTCGCCCATATTCAGTTTGATGGTCTGAACAGCCGGGTTTCCTGGAATGCGAAAGCTTACGTTCACTGTGAGCTTGCCTGAATTCTGTGTGTCCACTCCGTCTGAGACGGACTGCACGCGCCCATCGGAGGCAAAGCCGAGTTCAAATGCATTCGTTCCACCAACTGCAGTGTCCTGGCCACCCGGACCAACTACGTTTACACTGAGGTTGGAAGAGTTTTCCATGTTCGCACGCACTTGCCAGCGGTTGTCGCCTGTCTTGTAGAATTCAAGACGAAGTTCGCGCTTGTTTCCTTCTTCGTCATATACGTTTGCAGTGGCCACGTGTCCACGACGAGTCTCTTGAGGTCCACTCAGGAATTGCTGGATCTGTTCTTCTGTTGCGTCCGCAGGCACTGACTGTACTGCCTGATTGAGGTTAGATTCGAAAACTACTTCACTGGTTGCTTTGGCTGGCTTCTTCTGATAGAGCGGAATGCGAATGTCCTCTACGCCAGCTGCGGAATTGATATAGCTGTTTCCATCGCGATCCTGACGCGCGTTCCAGCCCTGAACACGAAGTCCAGTTCCAGGATGAACATAGAAGCCGTCGCGATCCATGCTGAATATACCTGCGCGAGTATAGTACTGCTTTCCGCCGTCGCGAACTACGAAGAACCCGTCCCCGGAAATCGCCACGTCAGTGTTCTTTCCTGTTGTCTGAAGAGAACCCTGGGTCATGATCTTGTCAATAGATGCGATCATCATTCCAAGACCAACTTGCTGCGGGTTGATACCGCCCACGTTTTCGCGCGGCTCTGCGGCACCCGAGATCTCCTGAGAGATCATGTCCATGAACGTTACGCGCTCTGTCTTGAAACCATGCGTGTTCACGTTCGAAACGTTGTTACCGATTACGTCCATTCGTGTCTGGTGGTTTTTCATTCCGGCTACACCGGAGTAAAGGGATCGCATCATAGTCTTTGTTTTTCCTTATCCGTTTCTAGTTGCTTTCTTCTGCTCGACGTTCCAGGGAAATAGTTTAATCAATTCAGCTGACAAATTCAAAATTTGGTGCGAAAGAAAAATCACCGTATCCGCGCAGAGAGACAGGTCCTTTTTTCTCAGGATTTTTCTCTGGAGGCGCCCCATTCGCCGGCCCTTCCGATTTCA
>JAIBBM010000064.1 GCA_019694685.1 Leptospirales bacterium | reverse complement strand
TCTGCGAGGTCCAGGAACAGATAGGAGTGCAGTCTCTTGAGTCTGTCTTTGCTTTCTTCCTGATCGAGGTAGTACTGAGTGCACAATTGCGCCGCGCCAGAACTCGCCTCATCTTTGAGCGTTTCCAGAGCAATGGCCATTTTGTCGTTCCAGTCGTTGGTTGCCTGGAACTTCAGACTCAATTCGTCTGCGAGAGTGATTTCGCGTTCACGGAGTAGAAGCTCGTTCTTGTTACGCGGGTTGAATGCGAAGCGAGGGTTTTTCTTGATTTCCGCGCGTGCGCGTGTCCACCATCTGGACCAGTCCTCTCCCTTGAGAAAAGGAAGAACTTCTATCTTGATTTCAGGGAGAGTGATCTTGTTGTGAAAGCTCGTAAGCAAGTTTTCGAGGAACATGGGAATGTCCTGCTCGAAGATTTCCTGCATCTCTGCTGGATTCTCATACGCGCGAACCCACATATGTTCCGGATTCAAAGGCTGCAGGCTGGAGATGGCCATCTGGATGGACATTTTCTGGCCCGGATGATCCTTGAAGTCGATGATCACTTGATCTTTATCAATCTCAGCGATCTTGCCTACTCCGCGTGTGCGATGATATACGAAGTTGCCTTTATCAAAAACAATGTTTCTTTCAAAGCTAGCAATGCAGGGGCCCACCGGTTTTTTGTGGTTAGTGAGATCTGACATTTTGAGAAATTCATTCAACAGGGAATGATTCTCGTATTTTGTCCGATACGCGCGAACCAGGTCGGAGCGTGCTCTTGAGTTTGGTTCGTATTCCAGCACTTTCTTGAGCAGAACGATTACAGTATTCCAGTCTTCGATCTTCTTGTAGTGCTCTACCAGGTTGGAGTAGTATGCGGCGATGCGCATCTTCTCTCTGTGGCCTACGAGGATTCTCTCTACGCTTTCGAAGAATGCAAGATCCTTTGGATCGTGTTCTACGATTTGATTCCACACATCTTCGAGGTTTTTGTAGTCGCGGGTGCGAGCGTATGCTTCCCCTGCCTGTTTCAAAAACACGAGAGCACGTGCTGGATCTTCTTCCAGGATGGATTGGGCATATTTGCGTGCAACATCCGGATTCTTTTTATCAATGGCCGCGAGCTTTTCCAGATATGGTTTGAGTTCTTTTCTTCCGCGGAGTCTTTCTGTGGACTCCACTTTCGCGCGCAATGCCACGCGGTTTGAGTCGTCATGGGCCAGAATTCCATCCGCAATGTGATCTACGATAGGCCAGCGTGCAAAGGTTCTGAAATCCTCTAGAAGAGAACGAAGGTGTTCGGTGCCGCGTTCGTCTCCCTTGTGAAAATGGATTCTACCCAGGAGGTAGCGCGAAATCATAGAGTCCGCGTTGTCCTTCAGATTTTCTTCCAGAGTGTGGATCAGTTCATCCTTCTTGCCAGAGGCCTGGATTTCCTGCATCAATTCGTCTAGGGTCTTGATCTTCTGAAGCTGGACGCTAGAAAGGTCGCGGGTGACCTTCTCCTCATTGAGGTGCGTGTATAACCTGGATATGACGGGGTCCTGTGCTGTTTCTGTGCTCATCCGATGCTGCTTTGTTCTATAAAATGGAGTTAGAATCCAACATCCCCGGATTTACCCTCCAGGTCAAACCCTTTCGCTAACTACGATATGTTTGAAAAAAGACCCCGCCGGGCCAAATCTGGCGAATGGCGTTCCCAGAGTTCTCATCCAGCAGAAAGCGTGCTTCCGTTGAGCTTGAGATTCTGGATTTTTGGAAGCAAAAGGGTGTTTTTGAGTCTCAGGTCAAAGCAACTGCATCCGGACCCAAATTCGTTTTCTACGAAGGTCCGCCCACGGCAAACGGCAAGCCAGGAATTCACCATGTACTGAGTCGAGTCTTCAAAGATATTTACGTTCGCTATTATGGACAGAGAGGTTTTCAAATCCCGCGTCAGGCAGGTTGGGATTGCCACGGTCTTCCCGTGGAGAGAGAAGTAGAAAAAGAGTTAGGGATCACTTCTAAATCTGAAATCGAAGGGAAGGTTGGACTCGAAACCTTCAATCGTCTTTGCCGCGAGAACGTTCAGAAGTACATCTCAGACTGGAACACGTTTAGCGAGAGACTCGGCTTCTGGATCGATTTGAAAAATGCATACTACACGATGGACAATTCGTACATCGAAGCTGTCTGGGGCTTGCTCAAGAACCTGTGGGATAAGAAACTCATCGAAAAAAGCTACAAAGTAGTTCCTGTCGATCCTGTGATGGGTTCCACTCTTTCAGACGCAGAGGTGGCACAGGGTTACAAAACTGTAGAAGATCCGTCTCTTACAGTTCGCTTTCGCATAGCAGATGATAAATACAAAGATACTTCTTTTCTCGTCTGGACCACAACTCCCTGGACTCTTCCAAGCAACGTGGCACTTGCGATCGCTCCGAATGAATCTTACGCGCTGGTAGAAGCAGTACGCGAAGACGGTTCCGAAAAAATCATCTGTGCTGAAGTATTGCTCGAATCTGTTCTCTCTAATACAAAGGTTACCTCTCATTCCATCATTAAAAAAATGAAAGGATCCGATCTTGCGGGCGTTCGCTACGAACGTCTTTTCCCGTGGCTGCCAACCGAAGGGGACAAAGCATTTCGCGTCTACACCGCGGATTTCGTAACCATGGATACAGGTACCGGCATTGTTCACATTGCTCCTGCCTATGGTGCAGATGACCTGGTCGTCGGCCAGACTCATGATCTTCCGGTGTTGTATGCGGTGGGCCTGGATGGTAAGTTTGTTTCCGGCACACCTCAGGCTGGAGTTTTTTTCAAGGATGCTGACAAGGACCTTGTACGCGATCTCAAAGAACGCGGCCTTGTCTGGAAGTCTGAAAGATACAAACACGAATATCCTTTTGGCTGGAGAACAGGCGCCCCACTTCTGTACTTTGCAAAGGACGCCTGGTACATTCGCACTACGCGCGTGCGTGAACATCTGGTAAAAAACAACGATTCTATCAACTGGGTCCCCGATCATGTCAAGCAGGGTCGATTTGGAAACTGGCTTGAAAACAATAGAGACTGGGCCCTTTCGCGCGAACGCTACTGGGGAACACCTCTTCCGGTCTGGACGGACGGGGAGAATTTTAAAATCATCGGTAGCATTGCAGAGCTGGAGAAGCTCACCGGTCAGAAATTGACTGAACTGGATTTGCACAGACCTTTCATTGATCGCATAACGTGGAAGGAAGGTGCAGCAAAAACGGCAAAGGCAGCTGGAACTGCGGCAAAGTCGCAAAAGAAATCAGGCAAGAGTTCGAAAGCCGCCACTTCAGGCGAAGAAGCAAAGGAATGGAAAAGAGTTCCAGAGGTGATTGATTGCTGGTTTGATTCTGGAGCCATGCCTTACGCGCAGTGGGGAACTTCGCCTGCAGGCAAAAAGGAACTGGCGAAATATTTTCCAGCTGACTTCATCTGCGAAGCGATCGATCAGACTCGCGGCTGGTTCTACACTCTACTTGCCATCTCTACGATGGTTTCCGATGAAACATCCTATAAGAATGTAGTCTGTCTGGGTCATGTCCTGGATGGCAAAGGCGAAAAGATGTCCAAAAGCAAGGGCAACACTGTGGATCCGTGGCAGGTCTTCGAAATGCACGGCGCAGATGCGATTCGCTGGCATTTCCTGGTGGGCGCTCCTCCCGGCAATTCGCGCAAGATGGGAAAACCAGGAACGGATCAGGATCCAATTGGAGATGTATTCGGATTTTTCAACATGCTGCAAAACAGCGCCGGTTTCTTTTCCCTCTATGCGAATGTGGATGGAATCGAAATCAATGAATGGCAGAAGAATCCGGTTGCGGGCGCTCTGCCTTTCAAAGAACGTCCGGACATAGATAGATGGATTCTGTCGAGACTTCAGGTGCTCATTCGTGACGTCACCGCCTCGATGAACGAATACGATGCTCAAAAAGCGGGTCGGCTTGTAGAACTCTTTACCGATGATCTTTCCAATTGGTACATTCGCCGCAATCGCAGAAGGTTCTGGAAGGGAGAAAGAGATGCGGAGAAGCTCACAGGATTTGATACTTTGTATCGCTGCCTCGTGACGATTGCTCGTTTGATCATGCCTTTTGCTCCTTTCCTTGGAGAGGAACTCTATCGTGGTCTCGTGGCATCGCAGTCCAAAAGCGCGCCCATCAGTGCGAATCTGGCTGGCTGGCCTGAGTATGACGCATCTTTCTTTGACGCAAAAATTCTAGAGGAAGGAGACCTGGTTTTGCAGGCAGCGTCCCTTGGCCGTGCTGCACGCGCAGCATCCGGGATGAAGATTCGTCAGCCGCTTTCGCGCATTCGCGTTTTTGCGGCAAATGCAAGCGCTAAGTCTGCGATCGAGAAAAACGAAGACGTTCTCAAAGAAGAACTGAATGTTAAGAGCATTGAGTTTCTGGCGGACGCGCAGGGTCTCATCGACTATCGTATCAAACCAAATCTTCCGCGGCTGGGCAAGCGCGTTGGCCAGCACATGAAGGCCGTCCAGGAATACTTTAGAAGTATCAAGGATCCATCCACGGTTGCTCGCGCCGTAAGAGCCGGTTCATCTCTCTCCCTGGAAGATCAGGGCGTGAAGATAGAACTGGAACCAGAGGACGTTCTTGTTGAGCCAGTGTCTGCAGAAGGGACAGCAGGAGTAGAGGGAAGCGGCATGACTGTCGTCCTCGATACCGGATTGACTCCTGAACTCATCCAGGAGGGAATCGTCAGAGATCTGGTTCGAAACATTCAGGAGATGCGCAAGAAGGCGGGTCTTGAGGTTACAGACAGAATCACTCTGGTTATGGAAGCAGATCCGGAAGTCTCCAGTGCGATAGAGCGCTTTGCCGGTTACATTGAAGACGAGACTCTTGCGAAAATCGAAAAATCGCATGCGGGGAAAGCTACCGGCGAATCTGCCTTTGATCTGGACGGTCTATCTGTTTCTGTCAAACTTTTCAGTTTGAGGTAATTGAATGCTCTCTGGCCTATGAAATTTCATTTGCCAGAATACTCTTCGAACCGTTCCATCTACCAATGGCTAGAACACCCGTTAAGAAGACCACGTTCCTTGAGGCCGTAGCAGCGTGCATCCAGCACGAAAAAGAGGTATTCGGTTTTTACCTCAAGCAGGCGGAAGCGTTGCCAGAAGGTGCAATCAAGAAGCTCTTTTTTCAACTCGCAGAGGATGTAGAAGAGCACATCCGCATGATCTCTGAAATCTATTCCCAGGTGAAAGGTGGAGAAGCGCTCCCGAATTTGAAAATGGCATCTGAAGTTCAAAAATTCAACGGTACTTCTCTGCAGATCCTGATGCGTCGTCTGGACCGAATTACCGGAAGTGACGGAAAGGGCAATGAAATAGAAGCCATCGCTCTGGCCACGCGAGAGCATGAAGATGCGGCGGCGTTCTATCGCAAAATGACAGACAAGTTTGAGGACAAAGGAATTCAGGTATTGTTTGGTCAGCTTGCGAATTTTCAGGACGAATGCAGACTGCTTCTCGAGTCCTACGGAGCATACCTTACCCAGGGCACACCGGCCAGCCAGCCGAGTGCTTACTGGGATGAAACCTGATCCGTCCTTTCTTCGCAGGCGCCAGCTAAATCTTAGATAGGAACCTGCGACTCATGAAACTTTCCCCTTTTGCTGCTGTCCGCCCGAGATCTGATCTTGCGGCGGAGGTGGTCTGTCTTCCCTACGATGTGATGAACACTGCGGAGGCCCGTGAGATGGCTCACGGTAAGCCTTCTTCTTTTCTTCATATCATTCGATCTGAAATTGAACTACCTGATAGTGCGGATCCTCATACGGATGCAGTGTATCAGCTTGCGAAGAAGAACCTGGAAACCATGCTTTCTGATGGAAGACTTCTGCGCGAAAGCGGTCCGTGCCTGTATGTGTATCGTCTCGTGAAAGACGGCCGCAATCAGACGGGTCTAGCTGCCCTCAACCATATAGACGACTACCTTCAAGACAAAATCAAAAAGCATGAGCTGACTCGTCGCGACAAAGAAGAGGATCGCCTTCATCACATAGACACAACAGGCGCGAATTGCGAGCCTGTATTTCTGGCTTTCAAATCGGGTGAGCAGCCAGAGATTGCTCGCATCCTAAATGAGGTGGCAGACAAAGAGAAGCCACTTTACGACGTAACTCCGGAAGATGGCGTGCGCCATCTGGTCTACTCCATCCCCGTAGGAGAAAAACAAGACAAACTCAAGTCACTCTATGAAAGTCTTTCGTGTGTGTACATCGCAGATGGTCATCACAGAAGCGCCTCCACCGTTCGCGTTGGGAAAGCTCGTCGCGAAGCATCAGGACCCGGATCCCATGAATGGTTTCTTGCAGTTACTTTCCCGGATGCGGATCTAAGAATTCTCCCATACAATCGCGTAGTGAAAGATCTGAACGGTCTTTCAAAGGAAGCGTTCTTCGAAAAAGTCAAGAAGTCTTTTCAGCTGAGCGAAGGAAAAAGCAATCCTGCTTTGCATACAGTCCATATGTACCTGGACCGCCAATGGTATACGCTCACTGCGAAAGAAGAAACGTACAAAGGCGCGGATGCCATTGGCAGGCTCGACGTGAGCATTCTGCAAAATCAACTCCTCGATCCAATTCTTGGAATCGCAGATCCACGCACTTCAGAACGCGTTGCTTTTGTCGGAGGGATTCGCGGAGAAGGGGAACTCATCAAGCTTGTAGACAGCGGTGCCTGGGCGGTTGCGTTCAGCATGTATCCAACTTCCATGCAAGAGCTGTTTGATATTGCAGACGCAGGACAGATCATGCCTCCCAAGTCCACCTGGTTTGAACCCAAACTCAGGTCTGGTTTTCTCGTGCACAAGTTCTCCTGATTTCTCCTCAGGTCAGGATCTGGAACCACAGCCCGTTCAAAACGGAAATGTAAATTCCGTTAGAACGGGCGGCTCCACTGCGTAATTGCAATAGCGTATCCACGATGGTCTGACCGCGAAGTACGTGATTCCGTCCCAGCTCAACCTGGCTGTACCGTCCGGCCACTGTGCAAAGTAAATCTGGCGGTACTTCTCCATTTCAATTCCCCTGAGTTCACGTGCTACACCTTCGTACTGTAAGGTGATTCCCGATTCAGTGCAGCCTATCACGAGGGATGCCCTGGGATCTTGCGCCAGATTTCTATATTTGCGAGTTGTTTTGATTGTATCAAAAACAAGTTCAAAATCAGGGGTCGCAGCAATTCCAATGAGCGCTGACTGCGGCATTCCGTCGGGAGAAACAGTGGCGAGCACGGCGATTCTTTCTGTCTGTAAGAACCTGGCTGCATCCTCGCGGCTCATCATCTCTCCAGTTTGAACTTGTCGCGCGCAATCGATACGATCGTTTCTATCACTTCCTGCTCGGTGAGAGTTCCGCAGTTCAATTGTATATCAAAAACATCCGGTCGCAATTCTTCTCCTGCCAGATAGTCACGAAGATAGACTCTTTCACGATCCACCACGCCAATCTTCTGCAGGGCGTCCTTGTCACTTTTCAGATTGTCCATTTCTTTCACGCGCGAAATTCGATAGTCTATAGGACCATACAATTTTACGTGAAGAGACTGCTTGATGTCGCGAGTCACAACGACTCCTCCGCGGCCGAGAATTACGACATTGCCCGCCAGAGAGAACGCGCGGATTGCGTTTGCCATGGTTCTTTTCACTGCAGCATCGCTCGGGTCCTGCTGCTGTGAAAATGCACTGATGAAATCGTGAAAGAATCCACGCGGGCCGCTGTGTCCGATTCTCTCTGCAACTTCCGGGGAGACTCTCAGTTCCTGTGCCGCGTGGTTGATGATTTCTTTGTCTATGAGCTTCCATTCCACATAGTAATTGGTGAGAGCTTTTGTGACTGCCTCCGCAACCGGAACGCCAGGGCATCCGTAATCGCGCGCAATTGTGATGACCGGACCCGGATCTTTTTGACCCGCATGGTCTTTCATCATCTTGTCCTCTACATAAGAGAGGATGAAACTCTTTGGCATGAGTGTAGGCTGAAATGGTCAACTGCGCGCTCAATCTTTTTTCCAGCTCCTGGATTCCCTGAGAATCATTCCATTTTTCGTCTCGTTGCACGGATTTGAATGCTTGACGGTTGTGATTGTTGCTTCATGACTCAGACATGCGTATCGCACTGGCCGTGTTTCTCTCATGCACTTCTGCCTCTTTCGCACAATCTGTCCAGTATCTCGATCAGGGTTGGAAACAGAGCGATCGGTCCTGGTTTTACAGAATTGATCAGGGTTCCGAGTTTATGCGATATGATTTCTTTTCGCGCGTAGAGCGGGCGGATTCAGATGCTTTGTTTTCCGCTCCTGAAAGCCTTCGCGCGTACGGCTTTGTCTACGACGAACCGGTCAAACCAGGGGACTATCCCATTGGTTTTGTGAAGCGTGGAAATTCAATCGGCTTTACATGCGCTGCCTGTCATACACTTGAGATTACGTACGCAGAAAAGAGAATTCGAATCGATGGTGGATCCAGCCTTGCCAACATGGAAGGATTCCTGAACGATCTTTCATCTGCTCTGGATACTACTCTTGCGAGTCCCGAGAAATTTTCGCGCCTGGCAGAGCGCACTCTGGGTCGCGAAAATACAAAACCGGATGCGGTGGCTGTTCTCAAAAAGTATTTAGCGCAGGCGGCTGACGAAAGGCGCGAGTACAATCGCACAAATCATCCAGATTCGCCTTATGGTCCGGCGCGGCTGGACGCATTCGGTAGAATTTACAATCGAGTGTTGTGGATGGCTCATTCAAAAGATAGAGTCCGCGCAAATGCGCCCGTGAGTTTTCCTTATCTATGGGATGCGCCAAGGCACGATTATGTGCAATGGATTGGAAGTGCTTCTAACCAGGGCGCAGGTGGGCTTGCTCGTAACGTAGGGCAGGTGGTAGGCGTATTTGGAACTGTGGACCTGAGCTCTCTTCGACCGGGCTATACTTCATCCATCCAGATGACCAACCTGATGCAGATTGAATCCAGACTGGCGCAGCTACAGTCTCCGCAGTGGCCGGCAAGTTTTCCGTCATTGGACAAAGCAAAAATCGCGCGCGGCCGAGAGATCTTCGCGAGTACATGCATGAGCTGCCACGCAGACATTCGCAGGGATGACCCTAAAAGAAAGATCACCGCGGAGATGACTTCCATCGAGCTTCTGGGTACAGATCCATTGACCGCGCAGAATGCAGTGAACGCAGAAGCAGACACTGGAATACTGAAAGGTCGATTCGTGCACGTCGTTGGCGGAGTGACTCGTTTTGGAGAAAGATCTTCTGTGCTGGACATGCTTCGTCATGTCGTAGAAGGACTTCTGGCGCAACAGCCGGATAAAATTGTAAAGTCCAGCATCACCAATGTTGGCTGGTTTACCACGGAGCGCCACGGTCAATACGAACGCGATGCGAAGAACCCGGTTCGCTCCCTTCTAACCTATAAAGCGCGTCCGCTCAACGGCGTCTGGGCCACCGCACCATTTCTTCACAACGGTTCTGTCCCAACGTTATACGATCTTCTTCTTCCGGCGGACAAGAGGCCTGCAACCTTCAAGGTTGGCTCGAATCAGTATGATCCCGAGAAAGCCGGATTTGTTTCTGATCAGGGCTCTTTTTTATTTGATACTTCCCTTCGTGGGAATTCAAACAAAGGACATGAATACGGCACGTCTATCAGCGAAGCAGACAGACTGGCACTTCTAGAATATCTCAAGTCTCTTTGAGTGAATACTGTTCGTAAGGCGGGTCTATCTCATGAACCACGATCTGACCCTGGACTGCCAGTTTCTTGATGATGGAATGCATGACTCCCAGAGCGGTGAAATAGTAACCACTTTTACGCACTCTTTCTCCCATCGCAGATGATACTAGTTCTGCCAGATCATGCGGCTTTTCCTTTAAACAGCGAATGACGCCTCTTTCGAGCAATGCAAGAGTCTTCTGCAACAAGCGAATTTTCTTTTTTGGATCTTCCGGCTCATTGCCGTGCGCCGGCAAGAGTCTCTGGATTGGAATTTTGAAAAGCCTGTCCAGGGACTCGTGATACTTCTGGAGATCTCCGTCTACTTCCGCATACACGCTCGACACGTTGTCCAGGACCAGGTCTCCCGTGAAATAGATTCCTTCCCCTACGATGTAAGGCGTGATGTGCCAGCGATTGTGTCCGGGAGTGTATAGAAACCCAATCTCGCGCGAACCGCACTCTATTACATCTCCTTCCATGAGGCCTGTGTCGATTCGAACTGCCTTTTCCACTTTGCCCGGACCAGCGTAAGACTCTGTGAACTCATCCCATCCTTTCCTTGCGCGTGCCAGTTCTGCTTTTCGCACAGAAGGATCACGGTGCGCTTTGTACGTCAGGCGCTCTTCTGCTCTCTTCATCAGGAGAAGATTGGATGCGTAGTTGGCTACATGAGGCTCAATTCCAGCCATAGCGTAAGTCCGCGCGTCCGTGTAGAAGCGAATGCTGAGTGCGGCGCTCATATGATCAATGTGATCATGGGTGTAGATGATGTGCTTGATTTTAGAAAGAGAATGTCCAATGGAACGAAGTGATCGTTGGAGCAGGCCCAGGTTTTCAATGTAGCCCGTATCAATGAGAGTGGGCTCTCCTGACGTGATCAGATAGATATTGTTGGGCTCATAGAAAGGCTGCGGGATCACGATTCTATAGAGATCCGTCCCGATCTTCTGTGGATCAGGTACTGCAGCGTAATTGTGTACGCGCATTTCAGGAAAGACTGGATTCTACTGCGCTTACAATAGAAGGATCTTCGGGCACAGTCTGCGGGCTGAATCTTGCGAGAACTTCTCCGTTCTTGCCAACCAGGAACTTTTCAAAATTCCAGGAAATCTTCCCTGGAAATTTGGCGCCGTCTCCAGTTAGAAAAGCGTATAACGGGTGCGGGGTTTTTCCTTTCACTTCAATCTTGGATCCAAGATCAAACGTGACTCCGTAGTTCATGCTGCAGAATGCCTGTATGTCTGATTCTGTTCCAGGCTCCTGGTGAAGAAACTGGTTGCAGGGCAGGCCCAGTATGTTGAACCCGCGGTCTTTGTATTTCTTATACAGAGATTCGAGTCCAGCATACTGCGGCGTAAGCCCGCACTTGCTTGCGACATTTACGATCATCAGGCTTTTGCCCGAATACTCTTTTAGAGATTTTTCTTCTCCGGTGATTGTCTTGATCGTAAAGTCGTGAACGTTCATTTTATTTTCCTTTCAGGAAGCTTCTCAGTACTGCCTGGAGAATTCCACCATGACGATAGTACTCAATTTCCACAGGATTGTCCAGTCTGCAAATCACTTCGAATGATTTTTCGCCAGCTTTCACAGTGAGCTTTCCACGCGGTTTTGCCTGGGCAATTCCCAGAATCTCAAATACTTCTTCTCCGGTGAGTCCAAGGGATTCATGAGACTGACCAGGCAGAAACTGCAGAGGAAGCACTCCCATACCCACCAGGTTGGATCTGTGGATCCTTTCATAGCTTACAGCGATGGCTGCTCGCACTCCCAGGAGATACGTTCCTTTGGCAGCCCAGTCCCGCGAAGATCCAGTGCCGTATTCTGCGCCCGCAAGAACCACCAGAGGAGTCTTGTCTGCTTTGTATTTCATCGCAGCATCAAAGATACTCATCTGTTCGTTTGTGGGTAGATAGCGCGTAACGTTTCCTTCTGAATCTGGAATGAGCAAATTGCGAAGGCGAATGTTCGCGAAAGTCCCGCGTGTCATCACGCGATCATTTCCGCGTCTGGCCCCATAAGAATTGAAATCGTCTTTGGTCACTCCATTCTCCACCAGATATTTGCCGGCAGGAGAGCTTGCCGCAATGTTCCCCGCAGGGCTGATGTGGTCTGTAGTTACGGAATCACCCAGTTTCGCAAGGACTCGCGCTCCTTTGATGTCGGATGCCTGAGCTGGAGGATCTTTAGGCATGTCGATGAAGAACGGAGGTTCCTGGATGTAGGTTGATTTTTCGTTGAATTTGTAGACTGCTCCTCCGCTGACCGGAATTTCATTCCACATTTCATTTGCCTGGCGAACGTCGTCGTACCGCTTGCGGTACATTTCAGGAGTGATTGCGTCTACGGCTGCTTTGACCTCTGCCTGGGCAGGCCAGATGTCCTTGAGGTAGATTGCAGAACCATCTTTTCCTGTGCCGATTGGATCTTTGGATAGATCAATGTCCACAGTTCCTGCGAGAGCATATGCTACGACAAGCGGAGGACTTGCAAGGAAGTTCGCTTTGACGTTAGGCGATATTCTTCCCTCAAAGTTCCGATTTCCAGACAATACGGACGCGGCCACAAGATTTCCTTCGTTGATCGCGTTTACCACTGGATCTGGCACAGGACCAGAGTTTCCAATGCAAGTTGTGCAACCATATCCAACGGTCTGAAATCCAAGCTGATCCAGGTACTGCGAAAGTCCCGCGCGATCCAGATAGTCCGTCACCACGCGAGAGCCCGGTGCCAGAGATGTCTTCACAAATGGTTTTACTTTCAGCCCTTTCTCCACTGCTTTCTTGGCGAGTAGTCCGGCCCCTACCATCACTCCTGGATTGGAAGTGTTCGTGCAGGATGTGATGGCCGCGATGACGACTGCGCCATGTGTGATCTCTGCCTGGTATCCACCGGTGATGTGTCCTTTGGCGTTGATCTGATCCGGTTTGAGCTCGAATCCTCTTTCTTTGACAGGTTTTGTAAGAGCACCCTGCCAGGTTTTTTTCATTTCGCTCAGGTTCACTCTGTCCTGAGGACGCTTTGGTCCTGCGAGTGCTGGCTCCACTGAATCGAGATCGAGCTCCAGACTGTCTGTATACACTGGCTCCGCTGAATCATCTGTGCGAAACATTCCCTGCTCTTTGTAATATCTTTCTACAAGATCAATCAGTTCCGGTGGACGACCTGTTCTTTCCAGATAGCGGAGAGTCTCTGCATCCACCGGGAAAAATCCAGTGGTGGCTCCGTATTCTGGAGCCATGTTCGCAATGGTCGCGCGATCCGCCAGAGCCAGAGAGGAAAGACCCGGTCCGTAGAATTCCACAAACTTTTCTACCACACCTTTCTTACGGAGCATTTCCGTGACGCGCAAGACGAGATCCGTTGCAGTGGCTCCTTCGCGTAGCTTGCCCTTGAGTTTGAAACCAATCACTTGAGGAACCAGCATATAGAGAGGCTGGCCGAGCATCACAACTTCTGCTTCAATCCCACCTACACCCCAGCCAAGAACTCCGAGGCCGTTGATCATAGTAGTGTGTGAGTCTGTTCCCACAAGGCTGTCTGGATAGGCGACTCCGTCTTTTTCCAGTACTCCGCGCGCGAGGTATTCCAGGTTCACCTGATGAACGATTCCGATTCCGGGAGGAACAATCCCCAGATTTTGAAACGCACCCTGGCCCCACTTCAAGAATTCATATCTCTCTCGGTTTCTTTCGAACTCGACTGCCATGTTTTTTTTCAGAGCGTCGCCTGATCCGAAGTAGTCCACCTGCACAGAGTGATCGATGACCAGATCCACTCGAACGATCGGATTGATCCGCGCAGGATCTCCGCCCATACGCACCATCGCGCCGCGAAGAGCTGCGAGATCTACAACGCAAGGAACGCCTGTGAAATCCTGGAGAACCACTCTGCCTGGTTTGAATGCGAATTCGCGATCGCTCTGTTTGGTGGGATCCCATTTAGTTAAGTTTTCTACATCTTCTTTGTGAATTTGAAATGAGTCTTCATTGCGAAGTGCAGACTCAAGTAGAACGCGAATGGAGTAGGGAAGTTTGGAAACGTTGCCGACACCCTGTTTTTCAAGTGCGTCGAGTCGGAATAGATCGAGTGATCCTGCTTTGGAAGTGAATTTGGCTTTTGCGCCGAAAGAGTTGCTCATGGATCAACGTTCTTTTTTCGAAAAGCGCCTGTCAAGCAGGGACCAGAACGTCGAATCGCGGTTCGCCGGTCAGCCGGACCGGCGAAACGAGCGCCCCTGCGCCGGCAGGGCCGGATTTTTCCGGGCTCTGGCCGGGTAGCCGCTCCAGCCAGCGCGCCATCGGGGCAAAAACAGACACCTGTCCACTGCCACCAGAAATCAGCGCCATGCCCATGCAGGCACGGTTTTGCCCGGTATCAGCGTCAGGCCCTATGTTTCCAATTCCCATGCGAGCTCTAGCTATCGTCTGGATGCAGCCGGTCTGCCGATTCTAACGGGTAGCGTCCCTGGCGGCGCCACTCCAAACGATCATTATTTCAGGCAGGTACCGGGGCCAGACGTTGAATGTCGCCTAACGTCTGAGCCAGCTTTTGATTGTATCTTTGCCGGGGCTCAGTATTTCCGCTCTGAGTACTCCTGGATTCGAAAACTGCGGAACTTCCCTTAAGATATCAGAAGCGTTTACGTATTCACGGGCCATTTTTTGCAGAACGCCGCCACCGATCCCGTGAACAATGTCCACGGTGGTTTCGCCTGCTACAAACGCTTCTTCTATCTCCTTCTCCAGCTTCGCACGCGCATCGTCATAGCGCATTTGCCGGATATGGATCTCTCGCATTAGCGTCTGGTAAAGAGCATCAGGTTGGACTGCCCCTTTCCTCGCAGAATTCCGTAACCGTATGCGAAGGGCAGGGGGCTTGCCCCCTTCGCGTACGCGGCTGCCAGGTCTCCTTGCTGAGGAGGATTAGGAATGCCGCCTACAGGAAGAGCGCGCACGTAAGTGCCGTATAATTTCTCATTCCATTTTCCGTCCTGGAAAGATTTGTATGGAATTCCAGAATCATCCTGAATCACAAGATCGCTCTGGCCCAGGATCACGTCATGAGGAAGTTTCATGCTTTCCCAGCCCAGGATGTAGACTGCAGATTTCATCATTGTATTTCTTCTTCCGATTCCGCGCAGAAAGATTCCCTCGGGGCTTGTGCTTTCTGCGGTTTGCTTTTCAAGACGCATGGACAAGTAGATGAGGCGTTTGTTTTTTCCGTCTTTGCTATCTTTGAACTGAATCAGCACTCCCTTCGTGCGCGGAGCATCTGCGGCAGCAGCGAGCTGGCCTGTTTTTCCAATTCCAATGTCCTGTACATTTTTTACTTCATGGCCAAGGCCGCCGAGCATGATGAGAAAAGCAGGCAGAGTTCCAGTTACGTTTGGATTGTTGAACTCATCGTGCATGATTCTGCTTTGCAGATAGTTGTTTTGTGCCAGAGTCCAGATTGCTTTTCGCGCAGATGCAAGTCCTGATTCTCTCTGTGCTTCTGTCATCTTTTCCAGATGAGGCGCGCTTCCAGGGGGTTCGAGTGCAATGAGTATGTAATCACTTGCACCTGGAAAAAAAGCGTACGCGTTGAGGAAGTCAGCGCCCGAAAGAGGGTAGAGTACATTTCTCGATTTCGCAGATTCCGGCAGATTCTTTTCTCTCCACGCTGCGATAGGCTCCATGTTTTCTTTCTGGATACGAACCCAGAAATCCTTCATCAGCGCCCTGTGGCGATTTACAGCGGGGCTGTCGCTCTTTGGGCCTTCTACTCCGGCGAGGAGTTTTGCAAGCTCATTCCAGTTTTGAGATTTGTCCAGGTCCGCATTCGTGGGAGATACAACAGACGCAATTTCCTGGCCGGCTGTAGTCCCCTGTTCAGTAACTTCTGTCTTGTCCTTCTGAGAAGAACAGGTCATCGCATAGCAAAGTGAAACGATGAGGAGGCTGAGTGTGAAAAGTGAGCGCATATGGTTCATTATCGGTTTGTTGTTATTTGGGCCAGGCAAAAGGACTGATGTTCGCAATGTGGTTCTCTCCAAGAAATACCATCATCAGACGTTCGACGCCCAGGGCAATTCCGGAACATTCAGGCATTTTTTCAATATTTTCAAGGAACTGCGGATCGCCTTTCATTTCAGGTCTTCCTGTTTTCCTGCGAATGTCGTTGAATTCCTTGAAGCGTCTCAGGTGCTCTTCTTTGTTTCTCAATTCTTCGTACCCGTTGGCCAGTTCGAGCCCATTCCAGTAGAGTTCGAATCTCTTTGCCAGACCCCGTTCCGTATTGCTGAGAGCTGCGAGTTCTTCCGGATATCCGTTTAGATAGACAGGTTCTGGAATTCGAAGC
>JAIBBM010000124.1 GCA_019694685.1 Leptospirales bacterium | reverse complement strand
AGCGGGCGTCAAAATCTCTCAGATGTTTTCCGACGACTTTCACCACGTACACAAGCCAGAGAATCATCCCAACATGAAGCACGTCATTTTCTGAGAAATAGAATCCCTGCCCTTTCTTGTACAGAGCGGCCGTGATCCCTGCTCCGTAGTAAGTGAAGTAGGCCGCGTTCACCACGACAAGCAAGACAGCCGCGCCGAAGAGAGAGCCGTCGAGCGGTTTGCGTTTGCGCGCGTACTGGATGCCAGAAACCAGAATCACAAGCAGGATTCCAGGCAAAGCAAAAAGCATCAGAACTTCAAAAGAAAGAAGAGTCTTGTTGGGCTGCGTGACGCCCAGGATCGTAACGACCACATAAATTGCGGCATTCAATATGCAATAGACAAAGAGAGTCTTGCGAAACCATCCGCTTGTGCAGGCAAAGGCAACCGCCGTGAGCATGGCACTGACACTGACCGCCTGAGTCAGGCTGTATCCTACCTCAAACGCATTCGTAAGAGAACAGAATTCTTTTCCAGCACATTTCAACTCGTAACTGAACGCCTGGTAACTGATGCCTGCCTGAGCCGCACCAATGCCGCCTAACGTTAATGCTATCCCCAACCACTTTCGCGAACTTTGACCATCATGATTCTTAAGGAAATAAACTCCAGAAGCAACCCAGAGAAATGCCAGAAGAAAAACCAGAAATGAACCGAGCGGCTCATTGAAAACGGTCGTGCCGAGCGTTACACAGGGGCGCAATTCGCACCACTGAGACGGAGTGACCGGCGGCTGTTGCTGAAGCTCCGCGAGCCGGCACGAAGCTACAAGCGGAAGAGTTAGAACCAGAAATGCTGCATTCAGAAACAGTCGCATATCTCGTAATTGGACGAACGCCCTGGAATCTGCAACGACTTTCGATGAAGCTGCAGCATAGCGGCGAACAAACTCATCGAATCTGAAAGTCGTGGATCCTTAGATCAATGAGGACAGGCCCGCCCATAGGCTTTCCTCCAAATCCCTGCGGAGTCACAATACGATGAGATGTAAACAGTGCTCCGTCTCCCTGGCTGTGCTCTTTGACTACGTTAGCTGCGTTTGCAAACTTGCTGATGATGGCAGGGGCATAGTTGTGCTGGAGTAGAAGACCTGACTGAACATCAAACTCAAAGGTCTGCACCCTGTTGTGAGTTGGAATGGAATCCGGGAAGATGCCCTCGAGGAATCCGGGACGCTTTTCTGTCCAGGTGATCGCATCGTTCATGAGCAGTGCAGGCAGAGTGAGATAGTTCCAGGTGGCGTAGTTTGCAAAATACGTCATGTCCAGATCGTCCCAGTAAAAAAGACGCCTGCCGAATGGAAAGTAGCTGCGCGCATTCTTGCGCTCTTCCAGGATCTCTCCGCTGGAATTTTCAAGACGCACATCTGCTCCGTCGAGCACTCCAGTTACGCCGGTCTCCTTTCCGATAGGTGTCATTCTAGCAAACGGGCGATGGATTTCAGTCGTAAATTTAGCACGCTCAAAAGCGGGCCTTCGCTTCAAAGTGAAAGCAAGACCGTTTGCACTTAAGATCGTTTCGATTGTGCGCGCCTTATTCCAGAGAGCCGTGCCCCCGTATGCCTGAATTGCTTTTTCTGCAGTAACACTCAATTTCATAAACGGAACCTTCCCGGAATTCGTGCTCCAACTCAGCACCACGGTGAGTCAAATCCACCCTTTTTGCGCAGTTTTTTATTTCCTGATTTCGGGTCTCACATCGCTTTGAGGTTCACAGGAGTACCAGATGATCACGGATCAACGCTTCCGTCAGCTTGCACTGTCGTTTCAAGACACTACAGAAGTGCCCCACTTCGATCGCGCTGCGTTTCGCACTCCAAAGAGGATCTTCGCAACCATGGGCAAAGACGGCGTCAATCTGATGCTCGACACGGAAACCCAGGCAATTGCAGTTAAGAAACACCCTCGCGCTTTTTCTGTTCTACAGAACGCCTGGGGTAAGAAGGGCGCCACTCACGTGGATCTGCGCGCAGTATCTGAAGCGGCTCTCGTGCCCATCCTCGGCATTGCTTACAAAAGAGCAACCGTTGGAATGCGAAGCGCAGCTACCCGCCGCAAACTGCGAGAATCAAAGACGAAAGCATAATCAACGGCCGCTTGGCTCCGCTGCATCTGATTCCTTCAACCGCCTGAAAAGTTCCGGCAGTTTTGGAAACAGTGCGTGGATTCTGTGCATGACGATGGCAGGAAGAGCAGGAATACCAAAATAAATGGTTCCCTCCTGCGAATCTGCTGTGAGTGCAGACATACCCAGTAGAACAGATCCCTTTCGCATTCTTAGATGTTCTGCAATCGCAGACTGCCCTCCTATGATCACCCTGTCTTCCAGAACCACTGAACCGGCAAGAACCGTCGCCCCTGCAATAAAGACGTAATTTCCAACTCTGCAATTGTGGCCGATGTGCACATGATCGTCGAACTTCGTGTAGTCTCCGACGAGAGTGCTTTCGATCGTAGCGCGATCCACGGTGCAGCAAGCTCCCATTTCTACATGATTTCCAATGATTACGTTTCCAATCTGAGGAATCTTGTGTCGCACTCCGCCTTTATCGTAGAAGCCAAATCCGTCTGCGCCAATGACGGTGTTCGCGTGAATGAGTGCGTTTGTTCCCAGGCTGCAGTTGTATCCAATCACCACTCCGGCCATCAAAACCGACTGAGCACCAACTCTGGCGCGTTCTTCTACAACAACGTTTGGATAGAGAACACAACCGTCTCCGATCACGCAATCCTTCATGACTACAACGTTTTCCATAATCGATACGTCTTTGCCAATCTTTGCGGTTGGATGAATGGACGCGCGCGGAGAAATTCCCTTTTCTGGCTGGCTCTTTTTTTCGAAGATGCCCAGAAGCTCGATGAACTTCAGACGCGCCATTTCTGGAGGATCTACAACAATCGCATACTCGAAGTTATGCGCTAGCTCCGGCACAGTGAGAGCAACTTTTACACCCGCAATTTTCTCCGAATATTTCTTCAGCCTCTTTTTTGACTCAACAAAGTAAATGTGATCTGGAGATGCATCCCCCGGGCTTTCCAGGTCTTTGATTCCTGAAATTTCCTTGTCCGCCTTCCCGGCGCATTTCATGCCCAGCTTTTGAGACAATTCCTGTAGAGTCATAGGTCCTCCGACATCGTGACGCGCACACC
>JAIBBM010000123.1 GCA_019694685.1 Leptospirales bacterium | reverse complement strand
CTTCCATGCTCCCCCTTCGTAGAGTAATAAGGTTCAAAAACGCGGTCTCTCATCCCTTCGTCAATCCCGGGTCCGGAATCTTCCACTCGAAGCATCACAAATTTTCTGCCGGCCTGAGTGTGCAGTGCCGTGGAAAGTACAATGCGGCCGGGTTCATCTGGTTTAGCCGCGATGGCCTCAATTGCATTTTTTACCAGGTTGTTGATCATACCAACGACCATGTTCTTATCGAGCTCAATATCCGGCAGATTTCCGGCAAGACGAATCTCCATCTTCACCCCGGGAACACTCTGATAGAGAGCACCAATTTCTCCCGCGATCGTGTCTAGAGACTGCAGAACCGGCCTGGGTTCCGGCATGCGGGCGAAATCCGCAAATTCTTCCACCATTGTTTTTAGTATCTGCACCTGCTCGCGAATAGTTCGCGCTCCGCTCGAAACGATTTGCTGCAGATCTCCTTTCTCAGGTCTTTCGAGTCTACGAACCATTCTATCTGCGGAGAGTTGAATCGGAGTGAGAGGATTTTTGATTTCGTGTGCAAGCCTCTTGGCGACTTCCTGCCAGGCGGCCACCCTCTGGCTGTGGAGCAATCGCGTACGAAGGCTCTGCAATTCTACAGTCATTTGATTGAAGCTATCAATGAGAATCCCCAGTTCTCCTTCTGCTTCCATTTCTATGCGAGTATCGAGTCTGCCGTCTGTGACTTCGCGCGTTGCGGCAGCAATGGTAACGATGGGTGTGGAGATGGAACTTGCCAGCCACACAGCACCCACCAGCGAAGCGCAGATCATGAACAAAAAGATCAAACCCAGACCCATACGGATGCGAGCGGGAATTCGTTCCTTCCATTGTTCGCGGTTGTCAAGGGAAACACCCACGCGATCAATCTTCTTGATTGAATCTTTGTATTCCGGGTGTGACTCTGCGATGTGAGTTTCTCGAATGATTTTCTGAGAGCGATCGATCGCATCCCTCACGTCCACTTCAAAGAATGCACCAACCAGGTGTTCCGCTACGTTAGACGAAATCAGAAAGATTGGAATAGAAGGAATGATGGCCACTACCATGAAGGCCAGGCTCAAGCGATAGCGAAGGCTTGTGCGGAGAGTACCGGTGGCGCGAATTCGTCTGTTGCGATAATAATAATGCGCAAGTAAATTGATAGCTCCAAGTGGAACGAAAACCATCAAATAAGATAGGATGCGGTCTACTGGTTCTGCATCCTCCCCGACCAAAAACAGTTCGGCCAGGCCAATACTCAAAATGACAATGAATATGAGAAAGTAAATGTCGCGCAGATAGATTCTGCGCTCTTCTGTCTGCCAGGGCGTTGTGGTCATCCGCTGTCGCCCGAAAGCACACGGGCAAGAGCGTCTGCGGCCGACGATTCATCTGGGCCGTCCACCTGGAGAGTGACCGTAGTCCCTGAAGTCAAAGCAAGCATCAAAATTCCCATGATGCTTTTTCCATTCACGGTAGTATCTCCGCTCGTGAGCATGACTTCACTTTTGAATTTTGCGGCTTCACGAACAAACACAGCTGCGGGACGCGTGTGCATCCCTTCTCGACTCGTTACAGTAATATTTCTCTTTTCCATCAGTGATTCGAATATCTTTTCTTTTCCATTTGTTCTTTGAGTCTTTCAGAAAGAACCCGCGCGGCATGGTAACCCATCTTCTTGGATCTATGGTTCATGGCTGCCGTTTCAATCAGCACTGGAATGTTTCGCCCGGGTCTGACAGGCACAGTGATGCGTGGTACGGGAACTCCCAGGATTTCCACAAGCTCGTCGTCGAGACCCAGACGTTCGTATTCTTTTTCGGCGTTCCATTCCTCGAGTTCAATCACAAGCTCGATTCTCTTTCTTCCTCGAATCGCTCCAACGCCAAACAAATCCTTCACGTTGATGATTCCCAGCCCCCGAATCTCCATGTGGTATTGCAGAAGCTCGCTTGCCTGTCCGTAAAGATCCGAACCTTCCACGCATCTCACATGAACCGCGTCGTCTGCAACCAGTCTATGGCCTCTTTCCACGAGTTCGAGCGCCGTTTCCGATTTTCCAATTCCGCTCTGTCCCATGAGCAAGATGCCCACTCCAAAGACTTCCACAAGCACTCCATGCACGGAAGTAGAAGGCGCAAGTTCCTCGATCATCCAATGAGTGAATTGCATGATAAAAGAGTGAGTGCTCTGTCTCGTAGTCAGTATGGGGATAGAATGTTTCTCGGACATTTCTACGAAGCAAATCGGCGGTTGATTGCCGTGCGTCAGGACCAGCCCCGGGAGTTCGAAGCGAAAGAAGTTCTTTGCTATCTCCGCCTGGTCTGCAACCGCGCATTCTTCTATGAAAGCAAACTCGCCTTTGCCAAAAACCTGAATACGATCATCTGCAAAATTCTTGTAGAATCCGGCCAGAGCAAGGCCCGGCCGATTGATGTCAAAACTGGAAATGGTTCGGCTGAGGCCGGCCTTACCGGAAACTGCTTCGAGCTCGAGGCCGCTCTCCGCGCCAATCAGGGATGCTACTGGAATTTGCTTCAAACGAGAATCAGCCTCTTTCGCCTCTATGCGATGCGCCCAGGTGCTTCTCTTTGTGCTTGCGAATTTGTTTTCCGAGTTTTTCTTCCAGTGCGTCAATGATCGCATACATGTCCGCGCCCTTTTCTGTTGCAATGAACTGCACTCCGTCACCGTTCAAAGTTAATTCGACGGAATGCTCAATCTTGGTTTCGACACGAAAACGAACCATTGCTGAATGAAATGCATTGAAGTGCGCCGCAAGTTTCTCGATTTTTTTCTTTGCGTAGTCCTTGAGCCCGTCCGAGCTCTCGAGGTGGTGAAAGTGATAGGTAATTTCCATTTTCTGCTCCTTCAGCTCCGCGCTTTTTCCGCAGGCTGGTTTTTTTGTTTGAGGCCCTGGAGTTTCTTTCTTCTATCCGCGGGCAGTATTCGCAGGATCTTTCTGTATTTTGCTACAGTTCTTCGTGCGATTTCAACACCCTCCTTTTTTAATATGTGCACAATCTCTTGATCGGACAGCGGGTTTGTTTCTTCTGAAACAAGCCTGGCAATTCGATCCTTGATGTTTCGCGCCGAATGATCATCCCCACCCTCTGAATTTCGCAGCGAACTTGAAAAGAAGTGCTTCAATTCAAAGATTCCCCAGCGGGTTTGAACATACTTGTTTGTAGTGATTCT
>JAIBBM010000063.1 GCA_019694685.1 Leptospirales bacterium | reverse complement strand
TGTTCTGATGGTGGATGCAGCTTGCGCGGATCTGAAGGTAGTGACCTTGAACGCGGAAGGATCAAGAACATATAATCTGAATCTTGATTCGCGCGGTGGTCCAGATGCGATTCGCCATCGCAGGCCGGCCACAGAGATGGAGCTGCCTGCAGGGGATACTGTGATTCTACTGCGATTGAAAAACGAACAGGTCTTGCGTATGCCTCCGGTGATTTTCACAGCCAGGGCATTTTACGATTTTCGCACGGTGGAAGCGGTTGTATACGGTGCGTTCTTCGGGGCGATCGTTGCCATTTCGCTTTATAATTTCTTTGTCTATCTATCCATGCGCGAAAGAGCATACGGGATCTACGTGTTTTACGCTCTGATGGCCGGTGCATACACGGCAGCATTTCAGGGTTTTCATATTGCACTTTTCCCGGACGCGGGCAGGTACTGGCTGCTTCGATCTACTCCCATCTTCACGAGTCTCGTTGGTTTTGGGATGAACCTTTTTGCTTACAGTTTTTTACAAATGCGACGTCATACGCCCAGAATGGGGATGGTGCATCTGGTGCTTGCGGGCATCGCATTTCTTCTCTGTGTGGCCGCATTCCTTCCATTTGTGAAACTATCTCTAGTGCTCAGAGGTATCGCGGTGGCTGCCGGCGTTTCAGTAAGCGCGATGTTTGTTTCTGGTTTGCTTGTATGGAGTCGTGGATTTGCACCTGCGCGTTATTATGTGCTGGCAATTTCTCTTTTTACTCTGGCTGCCATGGCATCTTCCCTTCGGCTGATTGGAATCATCAAACACTCTTTCTGGATCCAGCATGGCGTTCAGGCGGCTTTGCTTGCAGAGATGATTCTTCTCTCTCTTGCACTTTCTGATCGAATCAATTTGATGAAGGTTACTCTGGAAAAGAATCTGGGGGAGCTTGCAATCGCACACGATCTGGTGGCTACTTCAGAAAAGAAATATCGCGTACTCGTGGAAGATACATCCGATTTGATTTTCGCGATGGACCAGGAAGGAATGATTCTTTCCATCAATCATGCGGCCCAGAGAATTCTGGGTTACGAACCGCGCGCCATGGCGGGACGTTCTATTTTTTCATTCATATTTGAAGGTGGTGCCGAAAGTCAGTCCTATGACGTGATGATCTTTCGCGATCAGTTTGAGAAGCTGGGCGAAAGTGTTCTGCAAACAAGGCTCAGATTCGCCTCGAGGCACGGTGAGCCTGTGGATCTCGTGGTGCGTCTCGAGAGAATTGGTGCCATTGGAGCGGACTCTGAAACAGTCGTTCTGGGGAAAGCTTCTCGCCATCTGGAAGATGTGTTGCTGCCCGCGATCCTCAGCGAACGTGGACGCTATTCTATTGAAAACTTTTTTAGTTTTTCTGAGCTGGTACACCAGAGACTTACCCGCAGTCTTGGTCGTTACTTTGGCGCAGAAACCAGTGACGACATTGGACTGGTACTGCGAGAGATGCTCATCAACGCAATTGAACACGGCAATCTTGAAATTACCTACGATGAAAAGACAAAAGCCCAGGCTCAGGGCAAATACATGGATCTGATTCGTGAACGTCAACAGCTCTTGCCCTATCGCGAAAGACATGTACTTGTGGAGTATTCTCTCAACCACAGGAGAGTCTGGTTTCGCATTACGGATGAAGGTCCGGGCTTTGATCATCGCGCCATGCAGGCAAAGGAGGAGGAGCGTCTTCGAGATCTTTCTCAGTCACACGGAAGAGGAATTGGTCTGGCGCGAGCGCTCTTTGATATAGTGCGCTACAATGAATCCGGCAACTCCATTGTTCTGGCAAAGTTCACAAAAGAAACATCGAAGTAAATCCCGGGTCTGTTTCTAAAAAAGAAAAGCCGCGCGAGGCTCACGTAAGTTTTTTGGATCGCATGTTAAAACGCCTTCTCTCTGTCGGATGTTTTCCATTCTTCTTGCTGCTGGGTTGCGCGAGTGCTCAAACCATGCCTGTAGTAGAGCACGTGGACCTTCCTCGTTTTATGGGGCCCTGGTATGTAATCGCCAATATTCCTACCTTCATTGAGAAGGGTGCGCACAATGCGGTGGAAACTTACTCACTTGAATCGGATGGCACCATTCAAACTGTCTTTACCTTTCGCGACGGATCGTTTGAAGGACCGGAAAAGAAGTACAACCCTACGGGTACGGTTGTGAATAAACAAACGAATTCGGAATGGCGTATGCAGTTCCTCTGGCCCTTCAAAAGCGAATTCCTCATCAGCTATTTGACCCCAGACTACAGCCAGACAGTGATCGCGCGAACCGCGCGGGACTACGTCTGGATCATGGCACGAACTCCTTCTATTCCGGAAAAAGACTATCAAGCGATTCTTGAATTTCTGTCGAAAAATGGATATGACATTCGCCTCATACAGCGCGTGCCCCAGCAAGCTGTGGCGAAATGATCGGCCAGGATCATGATACCCGCGTTAGTTTCTTCTCTTCATATTCTTGCTTTTGGTCTGGGCCTGGGCAGTGTGTTCATGCGCGGCATCTACTTGCGCCGTATCGCAGGCGAAGGCATTCATCGCATGTTCATGGCGGATAACGTCTGGGGCGTGGCTGCCATCATCTGGATCGGAACTGGACTACTGAGGGCCTTTGGCGGGCTGGAAAAAGGTACGGAGTTCTATTTGCAGAGCACTCTTTTCTGGGTGAAGATGGGGCTCCTCGCACTCACCTTTACTCTCGAACTTTTTCCAATGATCACATTCATTCGCTGGCGAATCCAGCTTGGTCGCGGTGTAAAGCCCGATACATCTCGTGCTCTTGTACTTGCGCGAGTGAATGACGTGGAGATTGTACTCGTGCTTGCGATTCTGTTTACTGCCAGCATGATGGCTCGCGCCGTCATCTAACTGCTTAACCCAGGATCTCTCCCGCTTCTTTTGAATTGTAAAATTCTCCAAGTTTCGCGTCTAGATACTTGCCCATAGCACCACTTTCGACTGCGCGCACAATTCCCGGGGCAGCGCCTTTGACCAGAGTCTGAACGATTCTTTCGCGGTGGAAGCCTGCGTCGGAGAGGGCCGTTTCGATTGTTTTTTTGCCTGCATGATCAAAGAAAGCGTCTACAGCTGCTCCGGCCAGATCTCTTCCGAGCTCCGTTTTTCTAAAGTGCTCCCAGAAAAGAGAAGCGGCCGCACTCACGTCTTCGCTCTTGATTTGTCCCGCGTCCGCTGCAAACTTGCTCACTTTTTGTTCTTTGTAATCCGCCCAGATATGTTCTGCCAGCTCTCGAATTGATTTTTCGTCCAGCTGGCCCGTGAGCATGGATTCCGCATAACGGGTTAGATTGTCTATGTTCTTTGCGATGAATTCACGTATAACTCTGCCCATGTTTTCGTCCAGTCCTGGCAGAGTCTGGTTCACCAGGTTTTGTCCGAACTTGAAGAGAGAGGAGACGCCAGGAAGTTTTGTAAGAGCATTGTCTTCACTTAGAAAGCTGCGGATGGCCTGGTAGAGAATGTCGGACAAAATTTTCTTAAACAATGGGCTCTGCACGAAGTCATGCGCCAGATTGTTTCTAAGATCGCGCGAAGAGATGACGATTTCAACTACGCTGTCGTGTACTTCTCTCGTAGTCAATTCCCCGAGCTTTGCCGGGCTTTTCTGAACCACAGCCAGCATGTTTTCTCCTGCACGGGTGAGGAGGCTGCGTGCGTCCTGATTGACGGGAGCTGTCTGGAATTCGTGAACCGCGTACTGCCGAATTTCTTCGCGACTCAGGACCTGTTCGATGGTCAGGCTGCCAATGGAATCGAGGATCGCACTGGTTTCCCGCGATATCGTGTCTTCGATTCTGTCTTTTGACAGACGCGAGATTTCAAATTGCTTGTGTGCTTCGAGGAGACGCTTTGCGCGATCGTTCATGCTGCCATTTGCCAGAATGAGTTTTCCCTGTCATGGATTTCATCTTATGTTTTATCTTCCTCAAATTGCCTTGATGTGTGCGGGCGCGCAAAAAGTGGTTATATTCAGGAAATCTTCGTATGCTTCGGGCCCGCCGCATTGCTCTCATTTTTCCGCTCATCGCAGGTTGCCTGTATTCGTGCACCTCCGAAGCAATCAAGGTCGGGGATGGTGAAATTGAAAAGCCTCTCCAGGACGTTGCCGGAGTGCGCCGGGAAGATCTTGCATCTGCACAGAGCAAACTCGATGCACAGGGTCCTGGATCTCCTGGGCTGACATTGCCGGATCTGTATGCTCTTGCGGTGGATCGCACAGAACGTCTGGCGATCAAACAGGAAAAAGTGATTCAGGCAGAGTCTGACAGGAATCGAGCCGTAGGATCATGGATTCCTTCTCTGTCATTTCGCGAAACGCGCCTGGGGACTCTTCCGGATCACAAAGACGAAGATAGAGAAAGGCGCCAGAGAAATCAACTGGCTGCGATCGCACTGAACAATCCCGCTCTTGCAACCACGACCACTTCTTCGAGCCTTCCGCCAAACTTGAGCACTGGCCGTCGTCTGGTTTTGCACGTGCCCATCTTTACCGGTCTCAAGGAATACGCGGGCATAGAAGGATCTCGCGCTCTCATTGATCAAAGAAAGTATGAGCTGCTTCATGATGCTGGAAGATTGTATCTGGAGCTTGCTCAGGATTTCTACAACGTTCTGGTTCTAGAACGATCTTTGAAAACGCGCACGGAACTTCTCAGTCTTTCGAGACAGAATGTGGATCAGCTGGATCGTTTTGTGGCCCTGGGTAGAGTAAAAAGAACAGAGGCACTGCAGGCGCGGTCCACTGTAGCAAAACTGGAAGCAGACGTGCAGGCAGTGCAGGACAATCTGACACGATCGCGCGAAGCTCTATCTCTGTCGAGCGGTGTTCGACCGGACGCACTTTTCGCAGACGCAGAACCACTGGCTGCTCCTTCTCTTTCGCGGCTGCAGGCAGAAGACATTGCAGAATCCCGTGCGGATGTGATGGCAGCGCGCGCCACCCTCGAAGTAAGCAAGGCCAGTTTGACTCAGGCGCAGGGAGAGTTTGCTCCTTCTTTTTATGTGGATGGATACTACAATCTTCCCAGGCACAACGTTCCTCGCAATCGAGACATCATTGCTCAATTCACTTTCGAATTTCCGATTTTCTCAGGCGGATCCTCCATTGCGGGGATCACAAAAGCGGAATCAGAAAAACGAACTGCACAGTTGACGTATGACTTACTCAAACGTCAGGCGCTTCTTGAAATCAGACAGGCATTTGATGCGTGGGAATCCTCTCGTTTGCAAATAGCAGCATATAAGAAAGCTCTGGATGCGGCGGAGTTGAATTACGGGGCGCAACTGGACTACTACAATCGAAGGCTCGGCACCATTGTAGATCTGCTGGCCGCTCTTACCACACTCGCTTCTGCGCGAGACGATTATCAGAAAGCTCTTCTACAAGAAAGATTGAATCGAGTCTGGGTGGGTGTGGCCACCGGAGAACTACCTGTTAGGCGAAAGAACCAGGAGACCGTAGCTGATAAAGACCATTCGAAGGAGACTGCGAAATGAATCTGGTTGAAGTGTCGATTCGAAGACCCGTGTTTGCCTGGATCCTTATGCTGGGCTTGATTTTTTTTGGGTGGATTGCGTTTACGAAGCTCGGTGTTTCGAGCATGCCGGACGTTGATTTTCCAGTCGTCAATGTTCAGCTGGCACTGACCGGTGCTTCCCCGGAAGTGATGGAGACCAATGTAGTAGATCTCGTAGAAGACAGCCTTCTTTCCGTTGAGGGAATCAAACAGATCACATCTGTGTCGAGTTATGGTCAGGCAAACATCACAGTCGAACTTGATCTGAATCGTAACGTGGATGCAGCCCTTCAGGAAGTACAGACAAGAGTCGCCCAGGCACAGAAGTCTCTTCCTACCGAACTCGAAGCACCCATCATTACAAAGTTCAATCCGGAAGATCAACCCATCATGTTCCTCGCCGTTTCAAGCGACAAAGCAACCACGCGAGATTTGATGATGTATGTGCGAGATCACTTGAAGACCCAGTTCAGCGTGGTTCCAGGTGTGGGTCAAATTGTACTGGGTGGCTTTGTGGATCGCAACCTTCGCGTATGGGTGGATTCAAGAAAACTTTCCGCACGCGAATTGACCGTGGAAGATGTAATCACTGCGATCAGCCGCGAACACAAAGAACTACCTGCGGGCTTGCTTGAGACTCCCATGAAGCAATGGAACGTGCGTTCCATGGGGGAAGCTCCAACAGCGGATCAGTTTGGAAATCTGCCAATTCTGTACCGCGGTGGCGCGCCCATGTTTGATACATTGATTCGCATTCGCGACGTGGCGCGCGTGGAAGATGGGCTCGATGAAATCAGACGTATTTCCAGATTCAATGGAACCTCTGCGGTTGGAATTGGAATTGTAAAGCAGCGCGGAACCAATGCAATCGATGTTGCAAAAGCAGTAAAAGCGAAAGCCGCTGAAATACAAAAGACTCTGCCTCCCGGTTACAAGATCGCACTTGCATTTGATTCCACTCGATTCATAGAAGAATCAATTGGAGATCTGGAACTCACTCTCTTTCTATCCGCTCTGCTGACCAGTCTAGTCTGTTTTTTCTTCCTGGGCAACTGGAGCTCTACGATCAACATTCTTCTGGCAATTCCCACTTCGATCATGGGAACATTCATTGTTCTCTACATCATGGGGTTCACTCTCAATACGTTCACACTCCTGGCTCTTTCTCTTGCAATCGGTATTGTAGTGGATGATGCGATCATGGTTCTCGAGAATATTGTGCGACACAGGGAAATGGGAGAGTCTCTGGTGCAAGGGGCTCTGAACGGCGCGAAGGAGATTTCATTCGCCGCCGTGGCTACCACTCTGTCCATTGTCGCGATTTTTCTGCCCGTCGTTTTCATGAAAGGAATCATTGGTAAGTACTTCTTTCAATTTGGAATCGCAATCACAGCCGCCGTACTTCTGTCTTTGCTCGAAGCTCTCACTCTCACTCCCATGAGATGCTCTCAGTTCTTGAAAGTTGGGCATGGTGGAGCGTTGACTCAACTTGTGGATTCCTGGTTTTCGCGGCTCAGTAACGCTTACTCACGCATACTCGAATGGTGCTTGAACAATCGGTTGAAAGTAGTACTCGCTTCGATCCTGTTTTTCGCCGGAAGCTTCCTTGCACTTTTTCCAATCAAAAAAGAGATGGTGCCGGCCCAGGACCAGAGTCTTTTCCTGGTTCGCGCGCAGACTCCAGTGTCTGCGTCCATGGAGTACACAGATAAGTCCGCGCGTGCCATGGAAGCCTGGGTTGGTTCGCGTCCAGAGATTGCGAGATACTTCAGTGCCATTGGTGGATTCCAGGGCGGGCAGTCCAACCTGGTGAACATATTTGTCACAATGAAAGAGATGCCGGATCGACCCGTGGACCCGGAGAAAAAAAAGAAACTCAGTCAGCAGGAATTTTCTGAAGTAGTGCGAAAAGGTCTCTCTGCAATTTCTCCGGATCTTCGCGTAACGGTTCAGGATTTGTCTATGCGCGGATTTTCTGCCACTCGCGGTTTTCCAGTAGAAATCAGCATCACGGGCAGTGACTGGGAAGTCCTCACTGATTCTTCTGAAAAGATCATGGAGTTGATGAAAACTTCGGGTCAGTTCAGGGACGTGGATTCAAACTACAGAAGAGGGCAGAGAGAAGTTCAGGTCTATCCGGATCGCGAGAAGGCGGCGCGATTTGGAGTGAGCATTTCAACGATCGGCAGTGTACTCGGGGCTATGATTGGAGGCGTGAAGGCAGGTCAGTTTTCTGAAGGCGGCCACAGATACGACATTCGCGTGCGCGTAGACACACCGGATAGACAGCAGATCCAGGACATACGACGCATCTTTGTGCGAAACAATCGCGGAGAGCTTGTGAGTCTGGCAGATGTGACTCGAGTAGAAGACAGACCGGCGCTGCAGAGCATCACAAGAATCAATCGCGAGCGATCCATCATTGTTACCGCAAATCCGGCACCCGGTGTGGGACAGTTTGCGGCGGTGGAAAAGGGAATTGCGATTGCGCGGGGTGCACTGCCCGCCGGTTACAACGCGGAAGCAACCGGGCAATCAAAAACTGCAGGCGAATCGAACTGGGAGCTGGTCATCGCACTTCTTCTTGGAATTGTTGTGGCGTACATGATTCTTGCCAGTCAGTTCAATAGTTTCCTTCATCCCGTGACTGTTCTTGTGGCGCTGCCTTTCAGCTTTTCTGGAGCTGTTTTAACGTTATTCGCCTTTGGCCAGTCGATCAATATTTACAGCTTCATTGCTCTGCTTCTCCTGATGGGTCTGGTAAAAAAGAATTCGATCATGCTTGTGGATTTTACAAACAGGATTAGAACCACAGGCCAGGATGTGAGGTCCGCTCTTCTGGAGGCCTGTCCCATTCGTCTTCGCCCGATTCTCATGACTTCCATTGCTACGATTGCCGCCGCCATTCCGGCGGCGCTTTCCTTTGGACCGGGTGGAGAGACCAGGATTCCAATGGCTCTGGCAGTCATAGGCGGGACCATTGTGTCCACGGTTTTGACTCTGGTAGTAGTCCCTTGTGTCTATAGCCTGTTTCGCAGATTTGAAAGGATGCCTCCGGAGAGTCTGGGGCACTGAATCAAAAAAAGCTGGCACTTCGCGCACTTTCCGGTTTCTCTGGATTCACTATGCGCCTGGTTGTCTCCGTCTTTGCGTTGTTTGTCGGGCTCATTTCATGCTCGGCACAAAGGCCTCCTGTGGAAGGCCTGCTTCTTGAAGCTTTGCTTGCCCAGGGTGTCTGGCAGACCATTTACCCCGGGCCAGGTTCGTTCACAATGGCCTTGCGCTCAACCAGCGGTACGTACGCCAGAAGCTACAATCCCATATGCTCTGGAAGGCCCGGAACCAATCCATCGTACGCGTTTCTTGTGAAGCGTGGAAGTTCAAGCAATCTACTGATCAACTTCATGGGAGGAGGAGCCTGCTGGAGCGGAGCAAATTGCCTTGGTCCTTCGAGTACCATCACGTACTATCCTGAAGTGGCATCGCTCATACCTGCCACACTGGCCGTTGGCAATCAGGTCATTGATCAGGGAATTCTCAATCACAATCGATCAGACAATCCTTTCCAGACCTGGAACATGGTTTTCGTTTCTTACTGCAGCGGAGACATCCACGTTGGTTCCGCAGATACCGTGTATGCGGATCCGCAGACTGGAGTGCAATCCGTGATCCATCATCATGGCGTGGACAATACTCTTTCTGTTCTTTCCTATCTACAGGCTCAATTTCCTGAATCTTCCGTTTCGCGCGTGTTCATTACCGGACAGAGTGCAGGCGGGTATGGTGCCATTTTCAATTATCCTTTGATCAAAGAAATGTATTACTCCAGACAGGTAGATGTTCTGGGAGACGCGGCCAACGGCGTTCTGGATGTATCGGACACAGGTGCCGCGGCCAATCAGTTTCAGCAAACGTCTTCTGTGAATTGGAATGCAACCGCAAGTGTGCCTTCGTGGATTCCAACGATCAATGGCCAGTACTTGACTCTTTCCATTGGGGACTTTTACAATCGCGTAGCCACCTATTACGAATCAGGGGCCACGAATCCGGCACCGGGCAAATCCAGATTCGCACAGTACACGGCCGCCTACGATGGAAACCAGCGCTTCTTCTTTGGCGTTATGCGCAATAGCTTGAAGACTCCTGCGAAAACATATACTACCACAGACAACATGTGGGGAAGAACAGACGGATACGATGCGCAACGTCTGGGATCCAATCCTGCACTGAACGTTAGCTGCAATTGGAATACTCAGATGCGTGCCCAGGGAACTCTGGCCGCTACATCTCCCCTTTATAAGAGAGTGGTTGCGGCAGGAAGCGTTCACACTATTTCCATGAGCAATTCTTACTACACTACTGTCATTCAGACGGCCGGCGGCAACGTGCGACTGGTGGACTGGTATAATTCCATGCTTACCGGGAGCGGATTTGCAGATGCGATTTGCGCCCATGCCGGCTCGAAGTGTGCTGCTCCCAATACGGAAGAGTCTACTCCTCTCAATTGCACGGGTCAGCCTGGTTTCAACGGCGCCGGAGACGGCTGGTAATTCTTAGAATTCCAGGCCGTACGTAACGCTCGTAAAGAAATGAAACTGTCTTTGCTTCTCTGCTTTGTCCCAGAGCACGCTGTCTGTTAGAAGTTCCGAAGTGTAGACTGGAAATGTGGCCAGGCCTCCCACAATCAAAACAGGCACGGTCTGGTAACCTGGATGTCGGGTCAAAAGCAAATCTTCTGCAACTCCCACGCGCAGGCGCATCTTTTGAGAGATGCTGTACTCTACTCCCAGCGCGAGCTTCCTGAGATTGATCAGTGTCCCGGCATTGGACTGGTCAATCTGGATAAACGGAGAGGAGTTCTGCGTACCAATTGTAACCTTCTGGTCCCGCATGGCTCCAACGATTCCGCGACGCGGGCCGTCCTTCTCTAAACTACCGAACACCGCCCAGTCAGGCAGAAATTGAAACTGTGCACCAATGCCGTATACCATACCTGTGGCCCCGTCCTGGAAGGGAGAAGCGATTGTAGTCGTGGCCTGGGCCGGTCCCAGAGTTGTTTCGAATGTCGTATAACGGGTTCCATGAAAGTGAGCACCAATCCACGGGGCTAGAGTCAGCTTTTCGCTAAACAATGCGAAGTCGTAGCCGAGCTGTCCTTCTGCATCCGTGATTTCAAATTCTTTGAGTCTGGTGCGTGCAAGATAGAGAGATCCAATCGAATCAAAACGAAGGTGCGGCTGGTATCTCGTATAATTGGCGCCAATACGAACAGAGCCAGGCCCGAGCTTCTTGAGATACTCTATGCTCAGTGGAAAGATGAATGTGGAGTCGTGGTCCCACTCCTGATCGAGCTGGATTCTACCCAGTCCAATTCCGGGGAACAGGTCATCATTTTTCACGTGAGGCTGCAATTCAGAATGCAGATGAGTGTCATCCACAGACACGCCAAGACGAAGGGTGTCCGCGGACAAAGCCGCGGACATTCCAAGAAGAAGTAGGAGAATGCGAATCACAGCGACTAGTCTCTGTTACGAAATCCAGCCAGCTGCAAGGCGTAGTAGAGGAGAGTGGCCACTGCAGTTCCGGCAGCCGCCACATACGTCCACGCCGCCGCGTTGAGCACTTCATTGACTCCTGTTCCACTTCCAGTGCGGGTGATGGCCATACTTTGAAGCACTTGCTTCGCGCGATTGGAAGCGTCGATTTCAACGGGCACAGTGATCAGTTGAAACACAACCACCACGCCAAAGAAAGCAACACCCGCCAGAGCGATGTAGTAGCCCAGAGGAGAGCGAAGAAATGACATCATCCCAAAACCAATCATGATGAGTATCCAGCTCAGGTTGGAGCCGAATCCTGCCATGCCCACAATGGATGTGCGAAAGGCGAGCATTGGATATTTCACTTTGTCCTGAATTGCATGACCGGCTTCATGAGCGGCCACTCCCGCCGCGGCCACGCTTGTGGAATCGAACGTGGAATCAGACAGGCGAAGAGTCTTGGAAGATGGATCATAATGATCCGTAAGTTCGCCTTCCACTCTTTCGATTTTTACGTTGCTGAGGCCGGACGCGTCCAGCACTCTGCGAGCGACTTCCGCCCCGCTGTAGCCAGCCGAGTTTGGCTCCTGGTTCCACTTCGCGAACGTGCGTTTTACGCGGAAGCTGGCCCACAGGCTGAGCAGCATAAATGGCCCGACCATTACCAGATAGGACCAATCAAAATGGATCATACGAACCTCCTAGATTCAGGGCCACAAAATAGAACGCCTTCGGGTAAGCGACCACTTCAAAATCTGCCGATTTGCCTGGAAATTTTATTCCGGCGCGAGAGTTGTCCCCGGTTTTTTCTTTAATGGTCTGCGGCCGGATAAATCGTGGCATCATGAACGCGACTTCTCCAAACAAGCCATTTGCCTATGCCGGGCTTGTGTTTACCCTGATCGGCATTGGGATTTCTGGCCTCCTGGTGTGCAAACACGTATTTCCGGAATTCTGCTCTTCCTCATACGGGTGCACGATTGGAGGGGTGGACGGTTGTTCAGAACTTGGATCAAGCCGTTACTCCAAGATCTTCGGGATTCCTATTGCCATCCCCGGTTTCTTTTTCTATGCAACTTCTTTCGCGCTTTTCGGTCTAACTCTGCGCGAAACAAACAAGGATAAATCCGCGGCGCTCGCATCTCTTCTGTTTACCGTGGCAGTGTTTGGTGCAGTGTTCGATGTAGTGCTCGGCTACATCAATTTCACAAAGCTCGTGGTTCCCTGTCGTCTATGCATCTATACTTATTTTTGCACGGCTGGTTTTCTCATCTGTGCCATCGGGATCTATGTCATGTCTAAGAAACAAAATCAAAACGCAAAATCTCTTTCTGTGAAGGAAGAAGCCCGCATCATGATGCCTGCAGCAGGTGCCGGCCTTGCGGCTACCGCTGTCCTGTTTGTTTTTCTGTTTGGTGCGTCCAAAATTTCAGGTAAGCCCGGTGCATCCGGAGATCTTCTTCCTCCGGATCAGACCGCAGATTTCCTCAAAGACTTTCGCGCACTCAGCAAAGTTGATATCTCGACTGCTGGCCTCGACGGATATGAGGGAGATGAAAACGCATACATCATCATTCAGAAGTTCGCAGATTTCATGTGCCCTCATTGCTACCACACAAGCAAGGAACTGCAAAAGGCACAGGCTCGCTGGCCAGGCAGAATTCGCATTTACTATCGTCACTTTCCTCTGGATGGAGCGTGCAATCCTGTAGTGCAGCGCAAGGATCCTAACTACGGACCCATGAGATGCAACGGAGCAAAAGCGGCACTCTGCGGCGGTGAGCAGAAAATTTTCCCTGCACTCTATCACGGAATTTTTGAACTTCAGAATGAACCGGAAGGAATCTCTATTCCAAATCTTCAGGCAGTCACAGAGAAGAGCGGTGGCAACTGGGTGAAGCTCAATGCATGCATGAATTCTCCAAAAACAATGGCTGCACTCCTTCGCGACGTGAAAGATGCAGAGGCAATCAAACTGAATTCGACTCCAACTCTCATCGTTCAGGACAGACTCCTCCCACCAGGCACTCCGGATGAAAAATATTTCATGAGTCTCATGGATGCTCTCGTCTTTGAAAAAGAAGGCGCGAAAGGTTACGAGTCTTACGGCAGATCGAAATGAGTCAGGGCGGCTTTGCTTCGGGTCCTCTGGATGGAAAAGGACAGAGGCATGCCGTTCTTGTGGCGCGTTTCAATTCTGATATCACAGAAGCACTCAAAGAAGGGGCGATCGCTGCTTTCGCTCGCGCAGGAGTCAAAGCGGAGGACGTAGAAATTTTCTACGTTCCAGGTGCCTTTGAATTCGGGAGCGCTGCAAAGGCAATCGCGCTGACTGGACGTTATTCGGCCGTGACCTGTCTTGGATGTGTCATCCAGGGAGACACGGACCATCATCTCTATGTTTCAGGAGAGGCAGCCCGGCTCATTGGCCAGGCAGCATACGACACAGGCATCCCGGTCATCTTTGGAGTTCTGACCACTCACACTCACAAGCAGGCCCTGGAAAGAGCGGGGGCCACCGGGAACAAAGGTCAGGAAGCGGCAGACACAGCCATAGAGATGGCGCTCCTCCTGAAGCGGATTCGCGGCTCATGAAGGGTCGCCATAAGAATTCCCACGCCAGGGAAGTCGCCCTGCAAGGCCTCTATCAGGCAGAGATCGGGAGCACTCCTGTAGCTGAGATTCTGCGCTTCAAATGGCTCAATGAGTCCCTGGAACCAGAGGAAAAGACCCTGGCAAGCGAGCTGATCAGCGGAGTTCTGGACCATGCGGCCGCTCTAGACCAGGTTCTGTCCGCTTTCTCCAACATTGATTTCACGCAGATTTCCTCAATCGTCCGATGTATAATAAAAATGGGCATTTATGAGATGCGCGTCACCGGGCGTGACCCGGCGATAGTAATGGACGATCTTCTGAATCTTGCGCGTCGTTATGACGGAGAGCAGGCCGTACCCTTTGTAAACGGGGTGCTGGACCGGTATCGCAAAGAAATGCAGGAGGCCGCCGTGAAGCGCATGACCCAGGACGAATCATGACGCGCTTTACTTTAGACGAACCACAATCCTCTTCTCCGCTATCCGGCGATCCTCTCAAGGCACGGCGCCGATTCAGACTCTACGTTCTCATGGGTGTGCTTGGACTCGTGCTTTTCCCGGCACTGGTCTGGATTGGATATTACTTCTATAAGAAGCAAACCCAGGCACCACAGACAGCTCTAGACGAAAAGATCCAGCGTGTGGATCTGGAGGGTTTAAAAGACAAAATCTATCTGCCAGATGAGCAGGTTTCTCCTCCACTTCAAAAAGCAATTTCACTGTACAAGGAAAACTTCAAAGATCAGGCAAAACGCGAATTCAACAATTTTCTAAACACCGGCGCCAGTGATCATGAAAAGGCGATCGCACTGACGTATCTGGCCGTGATGGATATGGAATCAGAAAAGTATCCCGTGGCAGAACACAACCTGCTTCGCGCTCTAAACAAAGACGAAAAGTTTGTTCCGGCCCTGGTCAACCTTGCCATCACAGAACAGAAGCTTGGAAAAAACGGAGAGGCCAGGCAGTACGCAGAGAAAGCACGTGAACTGGCTCCAGGGGATCCGCGTGTGGCAGCTCTACTCGGGAATCTGATGGCGGCAGGCCAGGATCTAAGCGGTGCCATTGACGCCTATCGTCAGGGGATCAAACAGAATCCGGACGACGCAACTCTAACATACAACCTGGCTGTTTCTCTTCTGAGAAAGCAGAACTACGAAGAAGCGATCCTATATTTTTCTAAAGTAATGCAGATTGCACCTGGAACTGAGATCGCCGCAAAATCGTCCGCGCAACTGGGGCAGATTTATTTCAGTAAGGGCAACTTCGAAATGGCCGCGGATCACATGCAGAAGGCAGTGCAGTCTGCGCCAGAAAACGCAAAGTATCTCTACAACCTGGGAATCATCTATCTTCGCATGAAGCGCAATGCGGAAGCGGCCAGCGCATTTCAAAAAGCTCTGGAATCTGGTTCAGGAGACGCGCAGGTCTTTCGCGCTCTCAGTTCTGCGTTTGTGGAGCTGGGACAGCCAGGCATGGCCATCAAAGCAATCAAGAAGGGTCTCTATCTCAATCCGGACGATCTGACGAGTCTATTTGCTCTGGGCGATTTGTATCTAGGAGAAAAAGATCTGCTCAATGCGGCGGACACGTACAAGAGAATTGTGAATCTCACTCCAGGAGATCGCAACACAGAAGATGCACTCGTGAAGCTTGGCACAGTATATACAGATCTAGAAAGATTCAACGATGCGCAGGACGCACTGCAGAAAGCTGTTTCCATCAATCCTTCGAATGTTCAGGCAAGCTACGCCCTTGGAATTGTGTATCGCAAAGCGGGAAGAATGGAGCTTGCGATTCAGGCCTGGAAAAGAGCGCTCAATCCACCTGGATTGTCGGGGGATCGCACCGGGCTTTCGCGCGAAGAAGAGCGCACGATTCGTCTGGCTCTGGGAGATATCTATCGCAAGAACGGAGCCTTTGATCTTGCACTCAACGAATATAAATCTGTTCAATCTCGCAATCGAGAAATGCCTCAGATAGAGGAAGACCCGGGGCTCGATCTGGAAGTGGGCAGAACGTATCTGGCTCTCAAGAGTTATGATCCTGCTGTGAAATCGTTTCGCGCTGTTTCTGATTCCAGAAGTGCAAGTGCAGATCAGAGAAAAGAAGCATACCGCGGTCTTGCGTATTGTTTGTCTCAATCAGGCAGATCGGAAGATCAAGAACTGGCCAGATCGGAAATGAACAAAGCAGTTCGCATGGATCCAGACGATCCTGATATGCAGCTCATGCGTGCTGGAATGCTCATGAAAACAGGATCGATGGTGGACCGGGAGAAAGCAATTGAAGTGCTCCAGGCTCTCACTGCAGGAGATCTGTCGAGCGACAAAGCTTCTCAGGCATACAATCTGCTTGGCCTTGCGTTTCACAAGAACGGGGAATACTCTCGGGCACTCAAAGCATTTGACTCTGCCATCCAGCTGAACCCTCAGAACAGAGAAGCATACGAAAATCAGCGCGCAAGCGCCAATGCGTACGAAAGGCAGAAGTAAAGAAAAGAAATCGCCATAGCGAGCGTTCATGACAACGAGGGTCATGAGATCTACTGTTCTCCGTCCAGGCTTTCGAGTACGCGCGTTTGCTCCGGCTGCCATTGCAATTTCTATCTACAGCGCGAACTGCGCTTCGTTCTTACTCAATCGTAGTCTATCTTTTGAACGCGGCCGCGCAGATCTCGAAGTCAAAACAATCCCGGTTGGCAAATTCCATTTCGTATACACGGAAGGAGGAAAGGGAGAGGCGATTGTTCTGATTCACGGATTTGCGGGAGAGAAAGACCACTGGACTCGCATGGCGCGCTACCTTACGGACAAGTATAGAGTCATCGCGCCTGATCTTCCTGGACACGGAGAAAATGACAGGTTGCCAGAAGAGAACTACTCTATTCCGGAGCAGGCCAGGAGATTGCACGATTTCGTTCATCAGATTGGCCTGAAGCGATTTCACCTGGT
>JAIBBM010000122.1 GCA_019694685.1 Leptospirales bacterium | reverse complement strand
CGAATTCCAAATTGCGTCGCCTCATGAACATCGAAGCGCACATCATTCGCGTAATCCTGACTCTTGAGCATAGAGGCCACTTCCGCCGCATCCAGTCCAACTTCGGCCCCGAGCGCAACGAGTGTGTCATGGTCCGCCGTATTCTTTCCCTCAGTGAAATACGCGGCAAACAAACGCTCTTCCATCTGATCCTGCAGGCCATGCTTCTTTGCCATGTGAGACAGTCTGTGCGCATCAAACGAATTGGCAACAATCGCCTGGTCAAAATTGAAAGTTATGCCGACAGCGGAGGCAATCTGGCTAACGCGGTCGTTCATTTTCTTTGCTTCTTCCACGCTCCAACCTTTCACTTCCGCCAGGTATTCATTGATGCTCTTCCCGGGCTCGGTCTTCATGCCTGGATTCAGTTGAAAACTCTTCCACTCTATCTCAATGGATTCGCGTTCGGGGAATTGAGCCAGGGCCCTTTCGAATTTCCGTTTGCCTATATAGCAAAACGGACACATCACATCGCTCCAGATTTCAACTTTCATGTTCACCTTTGACGAAGAGTCTCTTGACGCGTACGACTCCCTCGCACGATCCTGGGATCAGTGAAAGAAAGTGCGGACGTAGCAACCACCTTATTTCGCGCAGAGGTTTCGCGGAAATTGCCATGACATACGGGGATCTTGACTATTCGCTGCGGGAAGTTGGCCGGGTCCATGTCCTGGATCTGCGTGGCGAATTGACCCTGCACAATGCGAATGAGCTAAAGGAGCTGATCAGTAGCATGGTCGAACAAAAGAAGCTATTCGTATTGATTAACCTGGAAAATGTCCAGGGGATTGATTCTTCAGGACTCAGCGCTTTCGTTGCCGGACAGACGTATCTTACGCGCCAGAAAGGCCAGCTCAAACTGGCCTCAGCCAGGCCAGCGATTCGCAAGCTACTGAAGGCCACGCTACTCGATCAATTGCTCGCAGTGTTTGATTCTGTGGACGAAGCCATGCGTTCTTTTCCCGCGCGCTGAATATTCCCGCTGGTCAAATACACCCCAACCAGGACCAGAGCCGCGCCGCCGAGCTGAGCTTCGCTCGGGAAATGCCCCATAAAAACATTCAGAAGCATCACAAAGACAGGCACCAGATTTACATAGACTGCAGAACGCGAAGCCCCTATCTCGAGTACACCTTCATACCACCACTTATAAGCAAGAACGGAAGCAAAGATCGCCATGTAGGCCACTTCCAGCCAGAACATCCAATCGCTGCGCCAGCTCACTTGATCTGTTGTGGCAAGCGCCGCCGGGAAAAGCATGATGGATCCAAGATAGCAAGCAAAGGCGGACGCAGCAAGTGGCGAGATTTGCCGCATAACGTCCCGACCAAGAATTGAATAGATGGCCCAGCATGTAGCGGCACAAACAATCAGCAAATCACCTGGATTCATTTTCATGTGAAGAAGAACTTCAAGCGATCCCTGCGAAATGACCAGAACAACTCCCAAAAAGGAAATGAAAATACCAAGCCACCTTCTGCCTGCTAAACGCTCACCTCGAAATACAAAACTGAGAAGAGCAGTCACCGCTGGATTTGCACCGGCGATCAAGGATCCATTCGTTGTAGATGTAAGACTGATTCCATAAAAGAAAAACAGATTGTAGAGAAAGATTCCAACAAAGGCGAGAACGAGAATGTTCAGCCACAGAGTTCCTCTCACTTCGCGAAACGCTCCTTGATTGTGCGCAAGGATGAGGAAGAGGATTCCGGCCATAAAGAATCGTAAGAATGCAGCCATCACAGGAGGCGCGATTGTGACCGCCGCCTTTCCTGCGAAGAAAGCCCCTGCCCAGAAGAAAGCTGTGAGACTGAGCTTTACCCAGGCTTTCATTCAGATTCCGGTATGGGTCTGATCACGAGTTCTTCTTTGTATGACTGTGCCAGTCTCGATTCGTGATGATGCGCGCCCCTCGACCCATGGTCAAATAGTTGTACGCCCACTGAAACAGAACCACCATCCTGTTTTCAAATCCAATGAGATAGTAAATGTGCACGAGAAGCCAGCCAATCCATGCAAAGAATCCCTTCATGCGAATGCGTCTGGTTTGTGCTACCGCAAGAGCACGACCGATCGTAGCCATGCTGCCTTTATCCCAGTATTGAAATGGTTTACGTTCTTTACCTTTTAGCTCTTGTCTGATCAAGCTGGCAACATAGCGCCCTTGCTGAATCGCAACCGTGGCCACACCTGGCAGATACTTACCCGCCCCGGCTTCAAACGCTGCCTGATCTCCGAGGACGAATACTTCGGGATGTGCGGATAGACTGCAATCTCTCTCTACAATGACGCGACCGCCTCTGTCCGTTGCCACACCCAGGGTCTTATTGATTTCAGCGGGCTGTACACCGGCCGCCCAGAGAACCGTTCGAGCACGAATCTCCTCGTTTCCAATGACTACTCCGTGCTCATGAACCTTTGTTACGATGCTGTTTGTCTTTACGATCACATCGAGCTTCTCAAGCGCCTTTTGTGCATATTCAGAAAGCCTGGGATCGAAGGGAGGCAGTACTCGAGGACCACCTTCGATGAGATACACCCTGGTTCTTCGCGGGTCAATGTTGCGAAAGTCATGACCCATGGTGTAGTGACTGATTTCAGATAGAGCGCCGGCCAGTTCCACGCCAGTTGGACCAGCACCTACGATCACGAAAGTGAGCAGCTCTTCTTGAACCACCGGATCGTGTTCGCGTTCTGCGAGTTCAAAAGCAGTGAGCACTCTTCTTCGAATCTCAAGCGCTTCTTCCAGGGACTTTAAGCCCGGGGCATTTTCTTCCCACTCGTCGTGACCGAAATAGCTATGAGTCGATCCGCATGCCATGATCAGATAATCATACGAAACTTCCCCAAAATCCGCTTTTACCTTCCGCGCATTCAAATCCACACCTGTGACCGTGCCAAGAAGCACATCCACATTCCCCGAATGGCGCACAACAGAACGAATGGGAGCTGCAATCTCAGCCGGGCTCAGAGCGGCCATGGCGACTTGATAAAGAAGCGGTTGGAAGAGATGATGGTTTCGCTTGTCGATCAGAGTTACGTGAACTCCCTTAACGTCCGACAGTTCACGCGCAGCGTTGATCCCACCGAATCCTCCGCCTACGATTACAACCTGTTTCTTTTCCATGCGTTCGCTCCCTGGCAGATTCAAAAAAACAAAGGGGCCCTGCGAGTCAAAGTAGAAAAATCAGGACGGATCAAAATCCTC
>JAIBBM010000121.1 GCA_019694685.1 Leptospirales bacterium | reverse complement strand
ACGAGCAAATTGCCACGGATCTGTTCGGTGTGGGCCTCAAAGCACGTGGTCACAGAATTGTTTTCGCCGGATTTCGCGCCGACATTCCTGCTTTCCTTTCTCTCTTTGATATCTTTGCCATGAGCTCCAAAGAAGAAGGGCTGGGTACTTCTGTACTCGATGCAATGGCCGCAGGACTTCCTCTTGCTGTAACAGATGGTGGAGGACTCAGAGAAATGGCAGATCCAGGGAAGGGCGCACTCGTTTCTCCTGCTCGTGATCCAGAAAGGCTGGCGGAGAATCTGACTGCACTTCTGACTCAGAAGGCTCTTCGCGACAGATTCAGCGCCCACAACAGAAGAAGAGTCAAGGATTTCAGCGTAGAAGAGATGGTGAAGGCAAACCTGGCCGTTTACAGGGAACTTGTTTGAAATTCACTGATATTTTCAGAAGAGTCAATCATCGTGTGCGCGAAGCCCGCGATCGCATGACGGAAAAGAGCAGAGAAGCCGGCGACAGGATGCGGTCTGTCATTGATACATTCAGCGATGAATGGATGGAGTCTGCGTTTCACAGATACAGACAGATGCTCGCGCCGTCTCCGGACAGTCTTCCATCTGATTTTCGCCTGCGCGAATCCAGTCTCCCCAGGCGTATTTACGAAAGATTATTTCCTGTGGATCATGTGTTCCGCATGTCCTGGAAGTATGGAGCTCCGTTTCTAGAAGATTTCATGCCCATCAGTCCGGATGCGTTTGCTGGAAGGGGTTCCTACAAGTTCGTCTATCGTTTACCCTGGAGAATGGTCCTTAAAGTTTCTAAAGAAATTCTTCCTTCAGATCCTATCTTCGGGTCTATGTATAGAGAGGTGGCCAGGAATCCCGAGCGATTCTTGAGCGCGGAGGAACTGGAACTTCTGGAGCATTTGTGTCAGAGGAAAGGCTCATCCACAAAAGAGAAGCTTCATTTCAAATTCCACAGGCTTGGCATGGAGAGATATCACTACTGGAGAGTACGCGAAGCTCTGCCGGATCTTGTTCTTCCAACCAGGTTTTTCATGGGAAAAAGATACAGAAAGCATTTCGTCACGGAAGGTTTCTCTGAAAAAGTTACGCCCATGGATAGCCAGATCATGCTACTGGGCCGCCATCTCAAAGAATTCGCGCAGGCAGTGCGCCCGGCAGATCAGAACAGCGTGGCGCGCGCTCTTTCTCCCAAGTATGATTTCACGTTCCACGGAGAGCGCTTCGGGAGGGTGAAGAAAAAAGTTCTAGTGAAGATCATGGATGACTTTAAACGCCTCATTCGATTCACTCAGGACCTTGCTCTGAATGAAAAACTGATTTATGACATTCACACGGAAAACATCATCATTACTCTGCCGGAGTTTGAGTTAAAGATATTTGACTTTCATATCTTTGATCATCATCTTTATGCTGGCGGTGGTGATTTCGAAAGGCCGGAAAGGGAACATGTAGAAGTTCTGGAACGCTTTCTAGAAAGTCTCTCTGGAATGGGCGGAGATTGATACTTGCGCCACTCAGCCGATTCTCTTTTGAATCTCTTGCAGTGAATTGACCGTAAACTTCTTGTTCTTCATCTGCTTGAGGCCGCGCACGAATGCGCGCACACCCGGGACGGTTGTGATGCAGAGAATCCCGCGACGGCTTGCTTCCTGGCGAATCAAAAATGCATCGTCTCTGGTTGTCTGCGAATAAGGAATATTGATGATGAGCTTGAGGTTCCCATTGATCATTTCATCGAGCGCACTCGGAGAGACCTGATCGCGCAACTTGTGCAGCACTTTTACATCCACACCTTTTGTTTTGAGAAACTCAGCTGTGCCTTCTGTTGCATACATCACGTAGCCCAGGTCTTTGAGGATTTTGATTTCGGTGGCCAGAGACTGCTTTGCAATGTTGTTTACGCTTACAAAGACTCCTCCAGCTTCCGGAATCTTTTCTCCCGCGCCAATCACTGCCTTTACGTATGCTTCTTCGAATGTGGGTGCAAGTCCCATGACTTCGCCCGTTGATTTCATTTCCGGGCCGAGGATTGTATCTGCACCAGGAAAGCGAAAAAATGGAATCACTACTTCTTTGACTGCCACAAATCCAGTTGTCTTGCCGGAGAGCATGGCGGGTGGGATCACTTCTGAAATCGATTTTCCCATAAGAAGCTGTGTAGCTGCCTGTGCCAGAGGAAGTCCAATGGCCTTACTTACAAATGGAACGGTGCGAGAGGCGCGGGGATTCACTTCGATGATGTAAAGGCGATTTTCCTGAATGGCCATCTGGATGTTGATGAGTCCCACCACTCCTAGCTCGAGTGCGAGCATTCTCGTGGCGGTCTTGATTTCTTCAATCATCGCAGGAGAAAGAGAAGGAGGCGGAATCACGCAGGCAGAGTCCCCTGAATGAACCCCCGCTTCTTCAATGTGTTGCAGGATTCCCGCAGTGAAAACTTCTTTGCCATCCGAAAGAGCGTCTACATCGAGTTCTTCTGCTTCCTCGAGGAATCGATCGATGAGAATTGGATGTTCAGGATTGATCTGTTCTGCTTCTTTTACGAACTTCTCAAGCCCGGCACGATCATGAACGAGTGCCATCGCACGGCCACCGAGAACGTAACTGGGGCGAACCAGGACCGGATATCCGATTCTCTCTACCACAGCTTGCGCTTCTTCTAGATTGTAGGCCATTCCATTTTCAGGCTGAAGAAGTCCAAGTTTCTTGATCATTTCGCTGAAACGATCTCTGTCCTCTGCGCGATCGATTGCATCCGGTGATGTTCCGAGGATGCGAACGCCTGCAGCTTCGAGTCCACGAGCGAGCTTGAGCGGAGTCTGTCCTCCAAACTGAACAATGACTCCGTCTGGTTTTTCTAATTCGCAGAGATGAAGCACGTCCTCCGCGGTGAGCGGTTCGAAATACAGCTTACTCGATGTGTCGTAGTCTGTGGAAACCGTTTCCGGGTTTGAGTTCACCATGATGGACTCAATTCCCATATCCTGCAGTGCGTAAGATGCATGGCAGCAGCAATAGTCGAATTCGATTCCCTGACCAATGCGGTTGGGTCCGCCGCCGAGAATGATCACCTTCTGGTTGTTAGTTGGTGCAGACTCGTTCATCTCTTCGTAGGTGGAGTATAAATATGGCGTGTGCGCTTCGAATTCACCGGCGCATGTATCTACTCTTTTATAAACTGGAACGATCTTAGAAGATTTTCTGTACGCGATGACTTTTGCTTCCGCGTCTTTGATGAGTGGAATGATCT
>JAIBBM010000120.1 GCA_019694685.1 Leptospirales bacterium | reverse complement strand
GGGATCGCTGTTCTATTTGGATTCATCTGTGGTTCCTGGATAGAGAAGAAATCATGACGAGCGGGAAAATTATGTCCGTACCTCTGCCCCCTTCTTCTGTTCTCTATGCTCCGAGTATCCCATACGACTATGCAGACAGCTATTCGGCTGTTCTTTCTGATTCGTCTATGACTGCCACGGATGCGGCGTGGGAGTTTTTTGGTCAGGCTCCGCGATGGGTGGGAACTCTCATGCGCATGCGCAATTCCCTTGTTTCCCTTTTCGGGCTCAAAACTGGTCAGAGTCAGAAGCCGGTAGAGAGACGAGCTCTCGCGCCCGGACAAAAAGTGGGGCTCTTTCGCATCTATTCGGCCAGTCCCACGGAAGTGATCCTCGGGGAAGATGATCGTCATTTGAATTTTCGTGTCTCTGTCCTGGTAGACCCAGGAGATCAGAGCAAAAAGAAGCTCGTTGTGTCTACTGTAGTGCATTACCAGAACGGCTGGGGACAAATCTATTTTTTCTTCGTGCGTCCGTTCCATCGCATCATTGTTCCCGCCATGTTTCGTCGCATGATCACTCGATTGGCCGCATAACGTTGCAGTGGAAAGCGCCAGCGATCAAGCGGGCGGCCTGCGTTCGTTTCACTTCCGAATTGTTGTGAGGCTGATCGCACCAAAAATTCTGGCCGGCCCGTGCGAGCGCGGTCCTGACCGCAGGGCAGGAGGCGCCCCGAACTCTTCTTTGCACGAAATGAGACGAGACATAATGCGGGAGGTCCTCTCGAGCGCGTGGATGGTTTTAAGCCTTGACCGTAAAAACTTTCGCGGCCATGTGTTCCTATGAAACTACCTCAAAAACTGGCCCTGTCCAATGTGCGGCGTACTCCTTTCGCGCAGATCGCAAAAGCGCTCGGCAATTATCCGTCCCATCATCTGGGTCTGGCTGTTGCAAAAGATATCATTCAGAATTCCGGTGTGAAAAAAGAAACATTCGATGGCGTTTTTGTCGGAGAAGGATTTCCATTTGCGCCTAACGCGGCTCGCGTGATTGCGAGTCTTCTGGAAATGCCTGTGGAGAAACCTGCTCTCACTCTTTCCAACAACTGCGTGTCTTCCTTTGAAGCAGTCGGTGAAGCGGCGCGTCGCATCACTCTGGGAGAAGGCAACGTGTATCTTGCTCTCGGAGAGGAATCGCAAACTTCCATTCCTTTCATTCTGAAGGGGGCCCGCATGAACAAGAAGGCGGGAAGCGTTGATAAACTTTTGAAAGCATTTCCTACCGGTCTGCCAGAAGGTGTGGAGCTCATGGACTCTCTGGACGCAGGTCTCGGAGACGGGGAAACAAGTTACGGTATGCCTGTGACCGCGGAGATCGTTGCGCAAAACTACGGCCTGTCGCGTGAGCTGCAGGATAAGTTTGCTTACCAGAGTTACAAGCGCGCGTTCGAAGCGACTCAGGCAGGAAAGTACGACAAATACCTGGTTCCAATGAAAGACGACGAAGGTGGAATGCTCACCCACGATGAAGCAGTGCTTCTGCGCGAAGGGATTGTGAAGAATCCTTCTCGTATGGACAAAGCAATGCTGCTGTTTGAAAACCCTCAGTTCAAATTCGAACAGTTCAAACAAAACTACGGCAAGTTTCTAACTCAGAGCCATGGCCCAACTGTAACGATCTTCAACGCATGTGCTCGTTCAGACGGTGCGGCCGGTGCCATCGTATCGAGTGTAGACCGCGCGAAGGAACTGGGACTGAAGCCTTCTGTATACCTCACAGGTTTCTGCATGAGAGGCGTTCATCCAAATTTCATGGGAATTGGTCAGGCAGAAGCAAGCCTCAAGCTCATAGAAGAGCTGGGTCTAAAGATAGGCGACATTGATCAAATCGAAATCCATGAAGCATTTGCCGCTACAGCAGTGGGTGCTCTTGAAGAGATGAAGAAACGTTCCGGTCTCGGATGGGAAAAGATGTTCGAAGAAGGCCGAATCAACGCTTTTGGTGGATCCATTGCAATTGGTCATCCATTCGGAGCTACAGGGATTCGTCTGGTTGCAAACGCGGCTATGGCGCTCGAGCACAATCCTGCGATCAATCGTGTTCTGGTGACTGCATGTGCCCACGGTGGCATTGCGGGTGCCATGATTCTGGAACGCGCCTGATCCATTTTTTTGCGTACGAAAATGGAAACCGGGGAGTTTTTCTTCCCGGTTTTTTTGTGCGTTTTTACTTTTCTTCCTCGTTTGACGTCTAATAAGAGGATATGCTGCGTGCGTTTTTACTGACCTTCCTTTCTGTTTCAGCAGTATCTGCCATCGAGCTCTACAGCACGACCGCTGATATTGTAAAGAATTCTCCCTACGTTTCACACGTCATAGTTGAGGAAGGCGCGCTCCGCGGTGGGATCCTGGAATATGACCTGCTCGTGATGCGGGATTTCAAGAAATCTCTTCCAGAAAGAATCAAGGTCCGACTCCCCATTCTCCCGACCATGGGAGTGGACAGGCATGTGGATCCGCCAGGATCTCAATGGATTGTGATGCTGGGTGAAAAATCAGGGGAGTTCTATCCATTTCGTTCCCTCACGTGGGGACGCATTCCTCTCTACAAGGACGACTCTGGCGAACTTCGTCTATCGCGCCATGTGACGGGTCTCGGTGGTGGTCAGTTTCAAGGGAAGAGTATGACGCTCAGTGAATTTTCTGCGGCACTTGCTGCCAGGCGGTCCAATTGAATTTCTTTCAGAGAAACCGTTCACCTTTTTTCGCATCCCGGACCTTTGTGCGCGTCTTGATCGTTCTGGTTCTGTTTTTCGCCTTATCTCCGTTAGGTGCCTGGTACTATTTCACTGCCGGCAACGGTAGTAGGATGCAATGGGTGTTTGGAAGTTCGTGCAACAGCGGCTCACGACCCATCACCATGATCTATGATTCGGACATCCAGTCCCTGGGAGTTGGATACACAACTGCCGTGGCCACAGTCATGACTCAGTGGAATGCTCCAGGTGGGAGTCTGGTCTGTCCCGCAGCAACCTGCGATCCTACAAACGCAACCTACCAGCGCACAATGACAGCTGCTGCGGTGGCCGCGTTCCTTGCCAATCCCACTCCCAATCAGATCTGGGTCGTTTGGGACTCAGACGGCAGTGTTCTTTCTGCGAACGGCGTCGATCCAAATGGCACCATACTCGGAGTGGGGCAACCGATCAACCTCAGCCCTTCCAGGCCTCAGGACATTTGCTCCGGAATCCTGTTCTTGAACGGCAAGCTCATCAGTGCTTCTGCCAGTC
>JAIBBM010000022.1 GCA_019694685.1 Leptospirales bacterium | reverse complement strand
TGTTTGAAGATCACGTCTCCCGCATTGAACGTCACAATGCGAAAATTGTTCATGAGAGCTGTGCTCCACTCATGCGAAATATTCCGGAATGCGTCTCCGAGAATATGTAGAGTATGGATCATATAGGAATTGTAGTTTCCTTCAATGATGCTGTATCTCTTTCCTGCCACGGCGTGAGAGAACGTGGCGTCGAATTCCGGCGGAAGCTTTTCCAGATGCATGAATACAATGCGATCTGATTGAGACTTCAGCGCATCGCGTGGATTTCCGTGAAGAATTCCCATGCCGCCGTCTGCAAAAAGAATATCGTGACGTTCCGTGTATTTTTGCTTGAGGGCTGCGAACTTCTCAGGTCTTACAATTCCTTGATCGATCATGGTTTCAATGTCATCGAACGCTTTGTTGTCTCCGATAAACACAATGCTTCTAGACATTGGCCCGTCTTTCATCCTGAATGTTGCGCCAATCGTTGGAATGGAGTGCACTGTGTAGTGCGTCTCAATAGAGAGACCGTAGAATTCTGTGACCTCGTATGGTTTGACTTCCACAAACTCAAACATCTCTGAAATATCTTCTATGGGCATGAGCGTCTGCAGAGACAGTTTCATCATGGCCATCCAGAAAATTTCTCGCGTGGCCAGAAGTTTCACTTTGTTTGAGAGACGCAACAGAGGAAAGATATTGCAGTGATCATCGTGAATGTGCGTTAGAAAAATGGATCGAATTTCGGTGGTGGAAATACCACGAGCGTTCAGCGCGTATTCGAGGAACGGCACGCAGTCGATCAACATATGGTCTGAATTGTAATTCAAGATCAACCCGGAACATGGCTTATCGGAAATGAATCCAGAAGCTCCGCCAAGAACAGTCACGCCAAAATGAGCGGGCATGGTTGTGATGAAGTCATTTCGCAAATCGTATGGCGGAGGCTGTGGAGTGTTGAAGGCAATGTCTATTTTGTCTTCGCCTACTGTAAAGCGATCAACTCCAGTGTGCTCGATTCTAATCCCGCCGGGAAGATGCGCGACGCCTTTCTCGAATGGGATGAAATCCACAAAATCATCAATGGCAAGCTCTCGACCGGAAGAATCCTTCACAGAGAGAGCGCGCGATTCTCTGTACAATTCGTCAAACCAGTGACTTGTCCCCAGATCCTGATATTCTTTTCGCGTCGGGCCAAGAAGCGTCAGCCGGAGCAGTTTGCGATTCGCGCGAAGATGCGTAGCGGTCCCGACGATGGTCAGCTTCTTGCCCTGCATGAAGTTTCTTTCTACGAAGAGAAAATAGTAGAGCGGAAATTCAGTACAGTTCTGCAGAGTGTCAAAGCGATACGGTGTGTCTGGAAGGACGATGACTTCCGGACTCCCCAGACCCTTTACCATCAAATGCTTGATTACTTCTGGCGGGCATCCAAACAGAATATTTTTTCCCGCCGCATTGCAGAGGGCTACACCATGCGTGACTTCTACTACAGCCATGCAGGTGGATCGCACAATGCACGTGGACGTCCAGACCTTTTCTGCACCTGAACAGAGTACAGCCTGGCCTCGATATCTACAATCTTAGATACCCGGAGGAGTCGGGTTCGCGCGAGCACGCTGCGAAGGCGGTAAGAACCGACGCATATGGTAGAATCTCGTGGTGTTGCTGTAATCCTCGAGCAGAATGACTACTTTCGCAAAGCCTCTGGCCTGCGCCAGCTGCTGGGCCGTGAAACCAGAAATTTGAAGCAATGCGTCCGCGTTTGCATCCATCAGAGCTTTTGCTGCGTCTACGTGCCCGTAATATGCTGCGAAGTGCAAAGGGCTCCACCCGCTCTGGAGCGAATTGATATTTGCTCCAGAAGCAAGCGCGTTTTTGATGCCCGCGGGATCTCCGTTTCTGGCGGCGCGAGCGAGCCTGAGGTCGAGAACGGATTGATCCGGCTTCGCCGGTTCAACGATAGTCGGCATTGGAGATCCAATTTCCCGCGCAAGCGCGATCATCTCGGCTCCGTTCAGCGCTCGACTGTATAGAATCATATTGTCCGCGTTGCCGTGAAACACAAATCCACCGGCCCGATTTTCCAGATCCATTCCGTCCACGCCGGGTTCTTGCTCGCGAAGCTGCGAACTGAGCTTTGAATCCAGCGCAACATCACGGAGCCTTCTGCCATCGAGAAGCACGCGAACGCGATTCTTTTCCATATCAACGCTCACTACCAGAGCGTGTGACTTCTTGAAAGAGACCATCTCTTCGTACTGGAATCTCCATTCTCCAAGCGCACCCGATTCTCCGCGAGCATACGTCGGATGCAATTGCAGCAAGAGTCTACCATCCCTCAGCATAACTTCCATGACTGAGTCACCCGTCTTACATAGATAGGACCAGCCGTTCGAGTCCTGTGACTCAGGGTTGAAACTCAAGCTCCAGGAAAAACTGTTCTTGAACACGTCTGTTCTATTTTTAAACATAAAGCCGGCGGCAGTCTTGCCGAATTTCCCATCCACGAATACAGTTCCTTTTTCGAGACGCGCTCCACCTCTGATGATAAAATCCCTCTGAGTCTTTGTTGAATCTTTGAGATCGTCAAACTTGTAATGCGCGATCCGACCGCGCGATAAATCCACGGGAGCACCTGCATCCGATTCTGGCGCAACCCAATCATCAGGCAGTGGTTTGTACGTACCCTCAAAAGGGATTCCATTCTTCGCAAGAGCATGCATGATCCATCTTCTTTCAGGAGCCGCGCCGCTCAGGTCGGAGATGTGCGTCCTGCCTGGATAGCCCATTTCAGAAGTATGAACTACTTTGCCGTTTTTGATGAGTACCGCCATGCCAATGGCCAGTCCAGTTTCCTCTTTGAAATTTTCTTTCTGGTAGAGATCGTAAATCTGAGTCATGATCTTTGGATTTCCGTTCCCATCGATCACACCAAGTTGCACGCCTTTCAGATCTTCGTTCCTGCGAAGAAACATCCCGGTGTAGTATGATCCTACGTCGCATCCAAGTCCGATGATCGCAATGATCGGCGTTTGCCGCGAAACACTCGAAATGTTTGCATCCGTTACAGTCACTGTGCCCGCGAAAGTGGCAGTGGAGTAAAAAATAGTAAGAATCAATAGCTGCAGTCTGCGCGAAATCCACATATCGCCTGAAGACGTCCGCTCATTTGGTTCTGTCAAGCTTTCGAGCCTTCGACAAAGAATGGACGACACCACCCGTCGTCGTCTGCTCGGTTTTGTGAATATCTCCGCCTGGGTGACACTCCTCAGTTCCTATGCTTCGACTGCCTGGGCTGCGCTCCTGTTTGCACTTCTTGTCATTCTGTGGCTTGCCATTCAGTTGCGTCGATCGAGGCAAAGTCGCGCGTCAGCTGAGTCTGAATTGCAGCATGCGCAGGAACGGCTTTCACGGTTGCAGCATCAGGAAGAAATGACTGCATCCAGGCTCCGCGAATCTGTCCTGGGGTTACGAGAATTTCTCACCAGACTCAATTCCAAAGTGCAGGCGCATGCAGCGGCCTATTCGGACCTGAGCTCTGTCATGGAAGAATTCGCGGCATCCATTGATATGTCCAACTCCGCTACGGAAAGCCAGATCGAATTGATAGACCAGGTGAGCGCTCAAGCATCCGAAGTGGAACTACTACTTCGCAGCATTCGAGGAGCCGGTGAAGAATTGCAGGCCCAGATCGAAGAAGCCCGCACAGGTGGCGAATCGGTCACTCGATCCGCGCAAAACTTGAGCCAGGCCATGGACGATATTGAAAAGGCATTCGCAACTGTTTCGCAGGTGACGCGGATCATGACTGAAGTGTCTGATCGCACCAACCTGCTCTCATTGAACGCCTCCATTGAAGCCGCACGCTCAGGAGAGCATGGAAGAGGATTCGCCGTCGTTGCAGAAGAAATCAGCAAGCTCGCAGAAAAAAGCGCTGCCAATGCGAAACAAATCGCCTCCGTTATTTCTGGAAATGCATCTGCTATCTCCACCGGGCATAAGTCGGCTAACGTTGCGGAAAGCAAAGTCCAGGAACAGAGAAGCGTGTTTCTTTCAATTGCGGAAAGATACGGTCAGGTCACAGAAAACGTGCGCAATCAAATCGGCAAAAGTGAAGAGCTTGTAGGTCGTATTCGTAGTCTGCGCGAGCTTTCATCTGAAATTAGCGGTGCTGCCAGAGAACAAAAGGCCGGCGTAGACTCCGCGATGAAATCCCTTTTGTCCATGGAGTCTTCTACAAGCTCGCTCGTAAGCGATGCGAATTTCATTGAAATGACAGCTAAACTCATTGAAGACCAGGCGCAGTCTCTGCAGAGCGAATACCACGAGGACTTAAGAAAAACGGAAGCACGCCTGGCTACAGACATACGAAGCAGTCTTGATCGGCTACCATTTGATTCAGATGTCGACCTCTGGATGGAGCAAGCAACAGCTGTTGTTCCGTCGGCCGCGTTTCGTCTTTACCTTTGCAACTCCGCGGGAACACAGTTGTCACCCAACTTTCTTAGAAAGGGAAATGCATTCGTCGCGCAGCCAGAGTATCGGGGATCCAACTGGAGCGAGCGGGCCTACTTCGCAGAAAACATGTCACGCGTGGCCAGAAGTGGCGGGGCATCCATGTCAGCGAAATACATAGATAGAGAAACAGAGCAAGAAACAATAACGCTCACTCTCCAGGTGGCGCCAGACGCATTTCTATTCATTGACCTCAAGCCGGATTCTGCTCAGGGATGAATCTTCTCGTGCGAAACTCACAGAAGAAGTACACGCCCACAAACATTGCCATTCCCAGAAGAAACCCAACGACTGCCGCCGTACTCAGATAGTAGATGGAAAACCTATTTTTCCCGGCATGCAAAAGCACGGAAATGATACCGTTATGCGACTTTGCTTCAAATCCGTCTGTCGCTCTCCAATCAGAATAATAATTTTGATTGATGACAAGCTGGTCTCCCTTTTCGCTTTCAATTTCAAAGTCGATTCTGTTTGGAGTCCAGAGCTGCGGCTTTACTTCTGAGCCGTGTTCCAGATAGTACTCCCCTCGATAAAACGCCTCTCCCTTTGCCGGCATGGACGTGTTTGAATTGAGCATGTCGTAACCATCTCGAACAGAAAAGAAATTCAAGATGCCTGCAAACTGCGCGGAGTTTGCTCCATATGTTGGAAGAGAGGGTACTGTAATTAGAGATCTTTCGATTCGAGACACCAGACTGGATGCGGATTTTCCGGATACGAAGGTTTGCGAAATGGGCTTTCTGTTCTTGCGTATGTCATAGCAGAAGTACAACGAAAAGCATATCACCAGCACGCTGGCAATCGCTCCCATGCCAGTGTACTCGCTTGCTTTTTCCAGAGCTCGATGGAGACAGATGGAAAGTAAGACAGCCAGCGAAATGACAACAGGGAAACCCCATCGTCCTGAGCATCGCATATTGCTGAACCCTGGGATCTGCGAGAGTAAATGCGCGGGCGAAAGAACGTGAAAATCGCCCATCATCAGAAGGATGAACAATACCAGTGCCACCAACCAGGGGACTTCTGATTTTCGCAAAAAGGGAAGTGCGCATAGTAGCAACAGGAAAGGCAAGAGGCCAATATAGTTTCCATATTCCCACCACGCGTGTTCCTGATTTTCCCAGTTTCGCGCAAGAAGAGGATCCTGGGAAGAGGCCACGAAGGTATGCAACACGTTCGAAAGTGTGAGTGAAACATGGTCAGGCCTGAAATAAGCACCATACTTTAGAAAATATACTATTTCCGGAAGTAACCTCACAGCCGAAAGCGCGCATGCTGCGACCAGCAAAATAAATGCGTTCAGGAAGATTTCAGGTTTTTTTTGAACAACGGCCATCGTAGAAAACACGATCGTCACAAATACAAGCAGCTGAAGAAATCCATAAATGTGTCCATCCCAGACCATAGTCGCCGCACTGAGAGAAAAAACCGCTACATGACGAAATCGACCTGTGTTTTGAAACAGAATCATGGCACCCAAACACCAGGGAAGCATCAGGATCGAAACGAAATTCGCATGCCCGGCAAACACATGCTGCGGAACGTATCCGCAAAAAGGGACCATCACAACAGGAATGACGAGCGCAAGGCTTCGAATGGACAATGCAAAACGAAACAAGTAGAAACTGCCCGCTGCACCTAACAGGAAGTAGATGAAAACGGAAAACTTCAGAGCACGCACGGGGCCCATCACCGGGGCCAGGAAAACAGCAGGCGTAAATGTACGCGCTTGCGGATTCTCAAACAAAGGCATCCCGCCCTTGTAGAAAGGGTTCCAGAAAGGAATCTGTGCGAAATCTCGGACAGGGAGAGCAGAACTCTCCGTGTAAAAGAAATTCAAATCCCAGTCATTGCCACCCAGGGAATCATCCCTCCACGAAGGCGAAAGAAGACCGGCGGCAAAATACCACGTCGTAGTCACAAGCGCAAGGAGCGCGAATGTGGTGCCGTTTCTAATGTTCAGGATTCTCAAGTGATTCTTCTTTCCTACGATGTCCCCACCATTCAAGGATTTTCGTTGACCGTCTCAGCCACGTGCGCTACAATCCGACATGCTTTCAAACACCGTTCTGTGGTCACTTCAGGGAGTTTTGTGTTTTGTTTTTCTGGCGGCAGGCCTCTTGAAAATGCTTCGAACCAGAGAACAAATCATGAATGGCGGGGGAGAATGGGCCGTAAACGTTTCCGCAAGAAACATTCGCATCATCGGTGTCCTGGAAATCGCAGCTGCCATCGGAATCATTCTGCCGCTCTACTTCAACGTCATGCCCGTACTCACCTTCTTCGCGGCCGTAGGTATGATTTTCACCATGATCGTTGCTGGATCTCTCCACTTCAAACGCGGAGAAATGGCCCTACTACTGGTCACTGTAGCCACCGGATTTTTTGCGGCACTTGTGGCCTTTGGTCGGCGAGGACTCCTGGGCCTGTAACGCAGCGCATGCGGGACTACATGCGTCCTGGGCATTTGGAGCCAAAGGTCCGACTATTCCAGAATAGACAAACCCCGCCGGGACTACATTCGTCCCGGTGGTGCCTCGCAATATTTGTCCAGATAGAGGCTAAACTCTTCAAACGTCTTCGCATTGGCCCGCGCACTCTTGTACGATGCGTATTCGCGCCAGTTAAAATCAAGAGCCTGACTCAGATCAAACGAAGGATGAATCTCCTCTGGTTGAATATCCTCTTCGTCTAACTCATTGTTAGGTGATGCGACAGGATTCTTCGCAGGTTCGGCCGGAGCAAGCGTCCCATATTTCTTGAAGAGAAAAGCCACATGCGCCGTTGGCAAATGCAACGTTGTACCGTCCGCCTCCTTTACTGTCCGTATTTCAGGTCGATCAGAACAAATCGGAGCATAGCGAATATAGAATGCATCTTTCCCGGATTTGCTTTCAAAGCCCCAGAAATATCCGTGAGGCGGAGCAGGAGGATTCTCCTCTTTCATCCTCCGCATCAAGGCCGGCCATTCGGCAAAGTTGTCGTCGGAATTAGAAAGCAAGTAAGAATAATCTACATAAGGCTTTTTATCCACATAGTAGCGAATCGGATTCGTATGAGTGGTGAACAAATCCACGTTGATCCAGTTGAGCGCAACCACGAGCGCACCCAGAAAGAACGTTTGAGCCCGGAAGCCCGAAAAATTAGGATTAGGAGAGAATATCTTCCAGAATAGAAGCAAAAAAGAAAAACCAACAAACAGAACGCCGCAGCTCGCAAGTATTCTCTGGTCTTTCAAACCAAATGCAGATTGAAGCAAGTACAGTTTGTGAGCTGAGAAACTGGCCGCCAGAATCATCTCCAGCATCAGAAAAATCACAAGAGCAATGAGATGATTTCCCTTGCCTGCTTTTTGCTTGCTATAGATGGCAAGAAGTGCAATCAAATATCCCAGCAGGATCGCGAAAATCAACTGGAGAAATCCCTTCTGAGTGTACTTCGAGAGTTCGTGAAAATTCAGGTCACTCGAAGAAAGCACTACCCTCGTCTGAAAAAAAGCAAACACTCCAGTCACAATCACGGCCCCCACTGTGATTGCAACGGCGGTAAAGATCGGCAATGCCCGCTCTTCTTTTTTATTCTCCGATCTCTCTACAGTGAAGATACAAAACAGAATGTAGGCGTGAATCACGGAGAGGCAAAGATTCTTCAGACACGCAGACCATACCCAGCGCACAAGTGGATCCATGAATCTTCTGTAATCGTCATTGACCGCGGCAAACAAGTAATGCAACAGAAAAAAGATCACGAAGCCCAGCAGGACTGAAAACAAAACGAGAGGCAGTCTACCGCGAGTCCCATCTTCGCGCAAAGTCTTCAGAGAAGAGAATTCAACCACGCCACTGCGCGAAAAAAATCTCTTTAAGGAAAGGAGGATGAGCTTTGCTGCCCGCCCACAGTAGTCGGAAATGCTTTCCGGTGGGCCCTCTCCAAACTGACGCAGCAAAAGATCGCCTAACAGGTAGAAGATACTCAGATGCAGAGCAGTCACTAGCAAACCGTTCGTGGTGAAGGTCAGGAATCCTGCCAGAATGAATCCGCCCACCACTGCGATCAATGGGTGCTGCCAGAAGGAACGAACTTTCGAGTGTCTGATTCTCCACCAGAAAACAACCAGAGTCGCAGAATATACCAGGGTTCCTTGCAAATTGACCGGGATCTGGAAAAGGCCCGCACAGAACACTGAGACGATTCCAAGAAACCAGGCAGACCGGCGTGCAAAAGTCATTTGATTTTCCATACTGTTCTTCTCCATCTAGATTTCGGATTTAAGAAGCATTTGAGCGGCGTTTCGCAGAGCCGCGTCGTCAAAACCATACAGATTGAATTGAATGACGTCCTCTCCGCGAAGCCGTGCGACGCGCCATTCCAGATCAGAAGAAGAACGTTTCGTGTTCCAGGAGTACCACCAGAAAAGTCTGGCAGATTTGCCATCTTTCTGCACAAGGGCGGACTTCAAGCGAATGTCGCCTATCGTCTCTTCTGTTTCTCCTTGAAATGCGAAACCTGCTGCCTCAAAACAAATGTGCGGATCATGCGCAGTGCCGGGCGCAAACAAGTCCCTCTTCAGAATCAATGACGAGTCGCCAAGGCCATAGACAGCAAAACGAGAATCTCCCCCCACAGAGCTCTGCTGCAAAAGAAATTTCCGATCTCCGGAAGTCAGCCTTGCACTGATCCCTACCGACTCAGGCCAGGCGAACGGAAGTGGGCGCCTCTCGTATAGAAGAAAGCCAGCTGACAGGAGAATAAAAACAATGGGAAGCACGAATCGACTCAGGGGCCCGAACAAAGGATTGGGGAAAGGGAGCTGTGGTCGAGTGTCTTGTATTTGGACTGGAAAGAGCAGAGCCATCAACATGAGAGGAAACACAACCAGTGCCGCGAACAAAACCAGACCAATCAGTTCATGACTGGCACTGGATGGAGGTACGTGAAATATCGCCAGACAAATGATTCGGATGAGATTCGCGCCCAACCATAAAGGCACCGCCAGAAGGAAAATAGCAAGGCGGCCTCGTCTGTCAGAGAATCGTGCGAGGACCATGGCAATCAAAGCAGTGGCGACGGCCATCTTCATTCCTTCGCACACTCGATCGACGCTGAACTGGTTACCGCGAAATTGAATGACATTTCCCTGTGCTGTGGCTGTGACATCGAGCAAAGAGAGAATTTGAACGGCCCGGGCAGTCAGCCACAGCCTCAAAGAGAATCCGCCCAATAAAGATGTGAAGGCGGCAAGAGGAGGAGCAGCAAAAACCAGAAGAGGAGCCGGAAAAGCAAACGGAACCCCATAGAGATTGCAGACTCCTAGAAAACTCCAGAAGGATCCGACCCAGATCATACTCAATCTATTCGTTAGAATGCCGCTTAACGTGATCAGAATGCTCAGTGCTACAAACAACAAAGGCAGCCACCTGTGACGAACTTTCTGACTGCGAAAAAGAATCAAAAATCCTATTGGATATAAACTCAGATAGGATTGAGGAGCCCCGCCGAACAAAGCATAGGCGGTACCGAGGAATGGAACGAGGCTGAGAATGGCTGTGATAGTCAACCAGGTTTGTGGATGACCTTGCATCAGACGATCCAGTCTGCTTTCGCCGCGCATCTTCATGACACTCACACTTTGCGATTCATCGCGAATGCGCATGCACGGCTGTTCGTATGCGCGTCCTAGTGTAGAAAATCACCAGCAGAATGAGCAATAGAAGTGCTAGTTCGTGAGGTTCAGGCACTGCTCCGGGAGCTTCGAGTTTGCTCTGGCCTAAAAGAGACGGATCATTCTCGATTCCGAATCGCTTATAGTCCGCTTCTGATTCGAGTACTATCAGCGTAGAAACAGGAGATACAATCATCCCATCGCGCGCCAGTTTCACCATATCTGCATTGTCCAGATCGTGATTGAAAAATCTCTGACCCAGAGTTCGCATGATTCGCCTGTACATCAGCATCCGAACCAGCAAATCTGAGCCAGGTCTCGAAGCCGACTCGGCTGATTCTTCGAGTTCAATCGCAGATGCCCGGAGTGGGAATACGCGATCTGTTTCGCGAGGCACCTGAATTCTACGATCGCCAAGCATTTTCAAAGTAGACGCTTCGTCCTGCGCCACCAGAAGCAGACGGTCCAGGTCAATCAAACTCGCCGTGTACTCAGAAACGCGACCGTTCAAAACCGCCACGGCATCCGCCGGCCTCTCTGTTGCAGCTATTTGCGTGTTCGCGAATCGAATGGACCCTCGTAATTCACCTAGAGGAATGGATTGCTCCTCTCCGGAGGTGACCCACAAAACGGGCCCGAGCTTTCGCGTGGCGGGAAAGGCTGGAGGATACAGATTGAATGCGGGAATTTCGCAATCATCCAGGTATGCCATTGCCTTTTTTACGTCCGCAGTCTCAAACCATTCATTCGTCAGAATATAAACAGGCAGACCCAATCCGTATGTTTTACTTATGAATTCCTTCCAGGCGGCTCGCGAACGAGAACCGTTCACCGCGACTAAAATGGCCTGCGGAGAAAACGGTTTATTCTCCATCTGGAGCGGGTGCACCAGAAAGCTCTTACCGCCTGCGGAAATGGAACCACCTGCTGCAGGTGCCGGAAAAGAAAAGGACCAGTGCGGACGAACAAACGATCCCCGAAATTGTCTGACCTGTCCGTCTGAGACCACTTTCTCTTTCAGAAACATTCCGGATGACTCAACATCCAGGCGAGCGGAGGAAAACAAATCCACGAGCACTGACTGTTCCGCAAATGTTTGAACGGGACCATCAAACTCAATTCTATTGTACGTCAGGCGACCTTCATCGGCGCGAAGAGGAGAGACGATTCCAACTCGCACGGTTCTATATTGTCCTGGAGAGACCGGAAACACTCGCAGGCGAAGACGATTCCCGTCCAGCCATTCCACGTAAGACGGATCGCGCCTTTCCACGCTCACTATCGTTTCATACGCGCGTCTTGCGGTAGATTTGAAGGTAAGTCTCGCCGGGCGTTCTTCCCCGTTCACCCACAGAGATAGTTTTGTGCAAATGCTTCCTTCTGGAACAGAAATTGTGTAAATGGCCTCTTGAGGAACATTGCCCGCACTGAGCCGCAAACCCATGACTTTGTGATTCGAATCTTGATCTTCGTTGAAAATAGAAAGAGTAGTTTCCGTATAAGCAACGCGAAGCTCTGGGTGAATCTGCACGTGAGTCTGAACATTCGTAGTGATGAGCGAATGCCCTCTCCACAGTCTGTCCAGATAGGCGTGACTTTGTCCATACAACAGGTGCAGCATTCTGCCTGAATCTTCTGCAGAAATAATATCCACGCCGCGAGACCCACTCCAGGGAGAGGTAGAACTGAGAAATGCGAGAGGATCAAACAGAGTCTGCAGACCAAAAATGGAAATTTCAGATCTTCGATTTGGTTGTAGAACCATCTGTGTTACATGGTTGGCAGGAATTCGCGCGGCCTTCTGAATCCAGAGTGGAAGATCCTCATCGAGACGATTGTGGCCCGCAGAGATCTCCGGTCTTCGCATCACCTCCTCTGCGCGATTCCACTGGATCTTATAGTATATGGAGTAGATTACAATCAAGGCGGCCGGCCCGGCGATCAGCCAGCGCGCGACTACCCTCTGCCGCACAGAAGACTCAAGCCGCATCAGATTCAAAACGAAAGCAACGAGCGCGAAAAGCGGACTATAAGGAAGAAACCCGAGGCCTGCCGCCCAGACAAAGAACCACGCAAAAGCCATCAGCGGTCCAAGCACAATGACAAACGCGACGCAGAGAAAAGCGCCTGCACTCAGAAGAGGTAACAATGCATATCGAATCGGATCGCTTAACCACTCGTTCAGTGCTGAAATCGCAAGTGCGATGAAACAAACCCAGAGGGCTACCTCCGTTCTGGATGTAAATGGAGGGAATACTTCATGTGACAGGACGTACGCGTTAGTAGCAAAGGATGCAGCTGCCAGGACCAGGGTGAAGATCGTGAATTGCCGAATCGAAGAAAACACGGCGCGAAGTAGAACTAGAAACAATCCCAGAAAAACGATTCCGAGAAAGACTCCTGAACCCCAGAGTAAGATGGAAGAATTTAGCCACCGCAACACGTTGGCGTAGAGCAACGCATACACACAGACAGCGAGGAAGCAGATGGCGGCAAATGATCCGACCATCCAACCCCAGGCCGGCAGCTCCATTCCAACAATTCGCACCGGCCGGATAAAATATTTCTGAATCCTGTTTTCACTCATATCGCAACTCCTCAATCAAGGTAGGCGTTGGATATGGGAAGAATTTGTGCGAATTATGTGAATTGTGTGAGCAAGGGGCCTTTTTTGAGAAAAGCCCTCAGGACATCAAATACCCGGCACGCAAAAGCCCTAAGATCACGACTCCCATGGCAATGCGATACAGAACAAATGCAGTGGTAGAATGCGTCTTCAGGTAGCGCAGCAAGAAGGCAACGCTCATGTATCCAACGATCCCCGACACGATGGTGGCCACAGCCAGACCCACAAAACCGGCCTCCGCGAGTGCACGGCGTTCTTCATACAGCTCATACAAACCGGAAATCGCAATGGCAGGAATGCTGAGCAGGAAAGAAATCCGCATGCCGGATTCACGTGTATACCCGAGCAAGAGAGCCATAGTCAGAGTCATGCCTGAACGAGAAGCGCCTGGAATCAATGCAACGCTCTGCGCCAGTCCAATCAACAATGCATCGCGCAGATCAAATTGATGAATGGTTTTATGACGACGCGAAACGCGATCTGCGATATACAGAGTGATCGCAAAAACGATCAGACTCCCCGCGATGACGTACAGTGAGCGAAAGTCGCCCTTTATTTTATGCGCGAATAACAAACCGAACACGCATACTGGAATAGTTCCAACGCCCAGATACCAAACCATGCGAGCATTTTCGTCTCTAAATGGAGATCCGGAAGCAAGACCCTGCAGCGACGATTGCGCGAAATTCAGAAGGTCGCGCCAGAAATAAATGATGAGTGAGAAAAGAGTCCCCAGCTGAATCACAGCGGTGTAAGCGGCCCCCGGGTCCCCCATCCCGAGCATGGCCGGGATGATGCGTAAATGTGCGGTACTGGAAATAGGAATGAATTCCGTGAGCCCTTGAATGATGCCCAGGATGGCTGCCTCTGTGACCTGAATCATAGTGTCATGGGCCCAGGTATTACTTTCCAATCAAACCATTTACTGTTTTCTGGTCATAGAGTGGACGTCCCCGAAAAACAAAGACTGCAGGAGCAAGTGGACCGAATGATCGAGTCGGTTTCAGAGGATCGGGTGCGAGATCTGAAATTCGAAGTAGATCTTTTCCTGGCCAAACTCCAGCTCATAAACGAAAAAGGAACCGGACAGCCGTCCGTAGACAAGAAGAGAATCAAGGAAAACCTGCACGAGTTTCTGCGAGACGACATGATCTACTTCTTGCAGAAGCTACTTTCGGAGCATCGCACAACGTTCGAAAAGATGATGCCCGGTCTTGTTCCTTCGCATCGCGAAATTATTTTTCAGCTCAAAGAGCTACAGGCTCGCGTTTTCTATCCAGTGGGCAAAGACTTCAGCAAAACCTCCATGATTGGTAGATGGCTTCTGGCCCTCCATGCTCGCGGCCATCTGAGCCCTCACAAGGTGATGAATTACTTCAATATTTATAAGAATCGCCTCTATTCGCTCCTCGAAGAAAAACCCTTCGGGTTTTCAGATACAGAAACCCTGGTTCGCAGAATGCTTTTCTCCACCGACTACGAAGTTTCGTTTGATGAAATCTATTCTGCGGAAATAGAATTAAAAAGAGAAATCACATTTACTCTTCTGCGCCGTGTCTCCACGCAAAGCCGCATTGACTACCTGGTGAGCAAAGAAGTAGTAGAGGAACTTTCAGACAACTTCATTCGCATTCTGCACAGGGAAACTGCCGCGAGACTGAAACAGGCTCTCGCGGAAATGGATGAACTCAATAAGCGGATTCTTGCGGAAAAGAAAACGGTAGAATCAGAAATCAAAATCGCCGCCAAGTCTCAAGACAAGAATCTCCAGAAGAGTCTGCCGGCAGATGATCCGCGCATCAAGTTCGCTCTCTGGTATGACCCACTCATGAGTGTTGGTGGAGACTACTACAACGTGATTCGCGTTTCGGAACACGAGTATGCTATCTTTCTTGCGGATATTTCAGGTCACGGCATTGGAGCTGCCATGTTCTTCAATACACTTCGCCTCGCGTTTGAGGAAAGCCTCGAGTCTGCGGACAGACCAGAAAAGACAATGAAACTCGTGAATGAATCTGTGTATGGAAAACTCTCGGACAACTTTGTCACGGCCATCTACGTTTATGTGAATCTGAAAAAGAAAATCATCAAATACTGCAACGCGGGACATCCTAAAGCATTTCTGTTCCAGAAAGACGGAGATAGAATGCGAGTGCGTTTTCTCAGACAGACCGGGCGTGTTCTTGGATTGTTCCGCAAAGTAAGCTACAAAGAAAAACAAATCCCACTGGGTGGAACTGCCAGATTGATCGTCTACACAGACGGAATCACGGAAGCATACGGACGCGAAAACCAGATGCTCGGAGAAAGGGGATTTTTGTCCATGTTCCGCCACACATTGACCAGCGGCGCAGAAGACGCAATGGAATCCATTCGCAAGGATGTGCTCGCGTTTTCTGGCACAGAACAACGCGAAGACGATCGGTCAGTGATTCTTGCGGACATCGGGTGAAGTGTGCTGCACCAGGCGAGAGTATAACTCTTCCTGGTGAAAAGGCTTGGATACAAAATCGTCCATTCCCGCTTCGAGAGCACGATCCTTCACCTCATCCAGTGCTGCAGCAGAAAGTGCAATCAAAGGCGTCTTGATTCCCAAATCACGGATCCTTCGAGCGGCCTCGTATCCATCCATTCCCGGCATTTGTAGATCCATCAAGATGACATCGTAAGCACTGCTCTGCGCCTTTCGAACTCCCTCTTCTCCGTCAGCGGCGCCGTCCACAGTGGCACCCCATCTCTGCAGCAGTTTCTCAGCAAGCATGCGATTGATTTCGTTGTCATCGACCACGAGAACCCGAATGCCCGCCAGCCGTTCGTTTGACACAGGAGCTTCGAGGATTGTGGCGGCTTCTCCGCCTTTCTCGAACTTCAAATGAAAGTAAAAGCGACTTCCATTTCCGGGAGAACTCTCCAGCTGCAAAGACGAGCCGAGTGCCTGCAGGATCATCTGCACAATCGCAAGCCCCAGTCCAGTTCCGCCGTACTTTCGCGCGATTCCAGAATCAGCCTGACCGAATCGATCAAAAATAATCGATCGCTGTTCCTGCGCGATTCCAATTCCAGTGTCTGTAATGGAGAATTGAAGATCCACAGTCTGCGCATCCTGCGAGAGCGCCTTGATCTCTACTCGAATGACTCCATTGTCCGTGAACTTCACCGCATTGTTCACGAGATTGTAAAGAACCTGTGCAATGCGAGTAGGATCTCCGCGTACGATGGAAGGCACAGCAGCATCAATCTCAATTTCCACAATGTCTCCGCGCGATGCGGCCTTGATGGATTCAGAATCAATCACACCAAGAATCATGTCTCGCAATCTGAAATCCACTTTTTCAAATCGCATGGCGCCCGTTTCGAGTTTGCTGTAGTCCAGAACTTCATTTACGAGCTGCAACAGGTGACGAGCATTCCCCGCTACAATTCGCATATAGTTTGCGGACTCTTCCGGATTGAGGTCTTCTCTCTGAAGCAATTCTGAAAATCCAATGATGCTGCTGAGAGGTGTGCGAAGTTCGTGACTCATGTTTGCCAGAAACATAGTCTTCGCATTGGCGGCGGACTCCGCTTTGTGGCGCGCCAGCTCAAGCTCCGACGTTCTTGTTTTTACTTCTTCTTCGAGCCTTGTATTGAAATGCGATAAAGTTCTTTTCTGCGCTCTGAGCTTTCTCCCAAGAGTTCGCGTCTGAGAAAAGGAACGAGTGAACTGGTTCCCCAGCAAAACTGCCTGACCGAAAACAAAAACAGTCAACCCGACTGAAGTGAAATTGCCGGTATTGATGAAATGGTTCGTATGCAAAATATCATTTATGACGGAAATAGATAGAACCATGCCCGGCAATAGAACAGCAGTTGCAGAAGTAAAACCGGCCATGCGCGCACGAGTGGCTGCAATCACGGACAGTAAGACAGTGAGGGCAGTGTATCCGTTTTGCAGATAGACAGTCTGCGTATAAAAGCTGGCCGGAGTGAAAAGCACCATGATGCTCACAAGAACGGAAAGACCAACCATGCCTCTCGTCCAGCTGCGATGAAAGAACGCAGGAAAAAGGGAGTTCATATAGAGTGCGAAGAATCCGGAAGACCAGGTCAAAGTCCAGTATTCGACTTTGATGGATAATTCCCACGGCAGCGCCGGAATCACAAGCAACGCGATTTTGCTTCCAGTCACTGTCTCCCGTAGGGCAATATCAATGCAGACCAAACCAAAGAAGAAGAAGCTTCGCCTTCCGACAAACCAGAAGGCAACGTGATACATCCCTAGAATCGCGAGCATTGCAAATACTACAATGCTGGTCCATTGCTTCAGCACGATCAGGTCTGTGATTCTGTTTGCGTCGGAAAACGAAATGCTATGCCAGATTCCACCCTTGCGATAGTGAAAATTGGAAACATGCAAAATCACTTCCACCTGATTTGAATGAGGAGTGAAGATGTACGTGGCCGGCTGAGTCAGAGGAACGGATATCTCTGGATTGTCAGATGGAAAACCGCGACCTCCCAGGAGCTGACCTTCGCATATCAACCTGTAGGCGGTGCCGACTTCGCCTACTCTAAACGCGAGAGGCCGATCTGTTTGAACCAGAATTCGCATGCGAAAAGAGCCAAAAGCATGTGCACCGAGAGAGTCGCCATTGTACGGAGCCTTGTTCCATGATCCGGGAACCGCGATGAAAGAATGGCTGACTGCCTTACCCGGGCTGATGAATTCCATAGGAAAGAACTCCCAGTCTCCATCCAGAGCGATTGGATCCGTGTTTGCGAAATCGACTCCGCGCAGGTCGATCAAACCTGCCTGAACGGAAGGCGGCGCCGTCACCGGACGACAGGCGAAGAGAAGTAAGAGAGCGGGCAGTACCTTTCGCACGTGTTCTCTAAGGCACAGGTGTGAGAAAGGCGTCGACAAATTTCCTGGAACTTCCGCAGGCCTGCTCAATTGCTTTTTGCCCGGCCCGACCACGCGATGAAGCGTAATCCTTACGGTCTAGAAAATCACGAACGTGTCGTATGATCTGACGGCCGTCTTCGCATCGATAGAGCGCACCTTCTTTCTCAAGCAACAGTGCGATCGGGCTGGTTTCGATCCTCGTGCCCGTCAGAATGGGCAGGCCGAGAGCTGCAGGCTCTCCTGTATTGTGAATGCGATGATGAAACCCACCGCCGACGTAACAGAAATCGGCAAGGCGATAAGCAAGAGCTAGAATTCCCATTCTATCTACGATCACAACGCGCGCGCCCGAAATATCTGGATCGCTGAATCTTCTGGATTCGATGGAAGCCGCGCGAAGCCCTTCTTCTACTTCCAGAAGCCTTTCTTCTTCAACGAAATGCGGAAACACAAGAACCCTCAGATCTTCAAAATCGCGCAATAGAGCAGGTAATTCGGGAAAAATCTTCTGGTCGCATGCGCGATATGTAGAAGCCAGGATCCACGTACGACCCTGAGAGCTTAGCCTGCGTTGCGTATCTGAATCCAGTTTTGTGGTTTGGATTTTATGGAAGATCGCATCGTATCGACTATCGCCAGTTATGCGAACGTCTGTGGACCCGGCAATGGCGCGGAATCGTTCCGCATTTTCCAGATCCACAGCACCAATTCCTGAGAGTTTATTGTACACTGATCCGAGCAATTGTTTGAGCGGAAATTTAAGACGAGAGGAATCGTGCGAAAGAGCCGCACATGCCAGATACGATGGAACGCGCGCCGCACGGAGAGATGCAAGCAAGTTCGGGAATACGTCCCATGTCATCGTCACGAAGGCTGCGGGCGAAATGCGTTTCACCCAGCGTTTCCAGGCCCAGGGAAAGTCTACGGGGGCGCGAAACATGAAGTCTACGTCTGGTTGCTGCAGTTTCTTAACACTCAGGCTAAATACGCTCAGCGCAATCTTGCATCCACCTCTGCGTTTTAGCTCGCGCGCGATAGCCAGAGCCTGATCCATTTCGCCCACACTGGCTGCATGAAGCCAGAATACAGGTTGGCCGTCTGATCCCAGGAAAGACTGCGGCCCCACCTCATTGCGACTCAATCGAAACTGACGCACGCGCGGTACGAATAGAGATAAAAGCTGATAGATCGGCCAGAGCAGTACTAAAAGCGCATTGTAGAGAAAATAGAAAATCATGAAATCTTCGTGACGAATGCAGCGTCCAGGTTCTGCTTCTGCCGTGAAGTATTTTCTGTTCGACTTGATGGACACGATTGTGGTGGACCCGTTCCACAATCTGATCGCCAATCTACTGCCGCCAGGGATGTCCTTTGATGAATGGCGATCGTGCCGCGAAAGAGCCGCTTTCGAAGATTTTGAAAAAGGACTGATCAGCGAAAGCGAGTACTTCCACAGATTCTATTTACAGGATTTGCCTGAGTCAGTGAAAGCCAGGCTCATGCGCCCTCAACTTCTGAAAACAAAACTCTATGAAAAGATAGAATTCGTCCACGGCATGCACGACTTGCTCGTGGATCTAAAAGGAAAAGCCACTCTGGCCATTCTGTCCAACTACGGTCCGTGGTATTCGGAAGTTTTGCGGCTTCGTCCTGAGTTAGAGGATCTCTTTGATTTCCTGTTTTTTTCCTGCGAGATCGGCCACAGGAAGCCGGAACCGGGATTCTACGGTGCAGTGCACGAGGCGCTCCATCTCGAAGGGAGAGACGCTGTGTTCATAGACGATCGTGAAGAAAATCTCACGGAGGCGGCCCGCCTTGGATGGAAGACCCATCGCTTTGCTGGAACGAAGGGCCTTTCGCAGTGGATTTCAAGCCTTTGAAGCCCATGGCGCCCGAAAAAAAGGGCAAAAAAAGCCCCCGGGGGGAACCGGGGGCAGGAAGAGTGTTCATGCGAAGCATCGGCCTCCTCAAAGAGGAGGCTTCGGGCGGTTGGGGGGATGCCCGAATTAACCGATGCCAGTGCCATGCTTTTTTCGTCGCCTATGGGCGCAAGCCCGTTTTGCACTGCACAATAAAGAAAAAAGAAGCCCGCGGAGGCAGTTCGAGCCACGATTGTCAAACATTGCGGGAACGAGCAATTTCCAGGTAAACGGAAGCCGGTGGTGCACTCGCAGCGCTCCCCGGAGTAGAAAGCAAGATGCGCGCATGGCGACGCTCCGCGTACTCACAGATGTCCCGAATGTTTCTGCCCGAAAGGCCTTCGCTTACCGCTGCCAGGTCAATGAGTTCCTCTGATTTCAAATGCTTCGCGTACGTGCGATAGATGGCACGAATCTCTTCTCGCCCGGGCAAAGGGAATCGGATCGAATGATCAAAGCGAGAAAGCAGGGCATGATCCAGATCCCCGGACCGGTTGGTGGCTCCCAGAGTGATGATCCCATCGACCGTATCAAGTCCGTCTATTTTTCGCAGCAATACAGACAGCACTCGCCTGGTTGCTTCGAACATTCCTTCGTCTCTGCTTCCTGCTAGAGAATCGATCTCGTCCAGAAATAGGATCGCCTGCTTCATCATGGCGGCCGCGTCAAAGATGCGAGAAAGGTTCTGCGCAGATTCTCCGTAGTACTTACTGAGTATGTTTTCAATGGGAACGTAGATCAAAGGAATGCCGGTATCTGTCGCAATGATGCGAGCCATGGTTGTCTTACCAACACCGGGTGGGCCCTCAAACAAAATCGCGCGCGGCATTACACCCTGATCAGAACCACGCGCAAGACGCGCCACTTCTCGGAATAGATCTCCATTCTTTAACGGAAGAACAATGCTTTCGCGCACTTCACTCTTGGTCTGTTCATACCCTGCCATCCAGGTCCACGGATCCTGACTTCCCGAAGGAGGAACATACACCTGCGCGCCAAGTTCACCCAGGATGGCGGCCGGATCTCCCGCACCCTGCGCTGCGTGAAAGTTACGAAACAACGCAATGCATGCCTGAATCTCTTCCTGAATAAAATTTCCTTTGCGTGTTACTTCGATGCGCGGCACACCACCAACGCTCATGAATTTGAATTTGATTCCGCTGGTGATGGCGCGCGGCGCGTAAAGATCTCCCATTCCCTGGAGCACCACAAAACCTGATTCAAATGTGTGCACTCGAACGTTTTCAATGTGCGCCTTTACAGTCTCCATCGCGTTGTAGACTGCAGCACGATCCAGATTGCGAGGACTGAAGTAAAACCTGGTCTCCCCTTTTTCAAAGGTGAATGCAGGCAACTCGCCTGCTGCGTCGCACGCTTTTTCAATCTGATCACGCGCGGATGCGAAGTCTATTTCCTGTGGCCGCTCTTCAGACATACGATCTACCTGCCTCGCCCGCTTTCCAGGTCAATTCCGATTGGGCAGCAAGGAAGGTTTCGATCGCAGATAACGTTCAATCGAACGCATTGCGATGCAGGCCTGTCCTGCTGCGACTGCCAGAGAAGGATCACGCGGAGTGCAAACATCACCGGCTACCCAGATGGGCCTGGAGTCCAGTGGCATGTCTCCTGTGGAATGGAGGGCCATCTGTTCGTCGTTCGAATCCAGCCAGCTGCCTGCGTGTGCAAAATGATGACCTCCGGAAGAAAGAAGAGTGTTTTCTGCCTCAAATCCAACTTTCACAAGAAGCCGATCCGCATCCACAGTTCGCGTTTTGCCGCCCTGGCTGAGCACAACACCTCTGATACCTGGATCTCCCGTCACGGACACAATTTCTGTTTCGAGCAACACTTCTATATGCGAATGATTTCGAATGTGATCTGCGAGTGCCGGTCTTGCACGAAGTGCGGCTCCTCTGTGCACGATGTAGATCTTCTTCCACTGCGCCTGAAGCAGAATCGCGTTCTCAACGGCCCCGTCTCCACCTCCTGCAATCACAAGAGAGTTTCCTTTGAACTGGTCTCGCGGCTGCGACGTGTAATAAATTCCAGTTCCGTGAAAAGCGCGCACTGCAGGAAGGGTTCTTCTTCTGAGCCCGGTAGAGATGAGCACAGCGCGGGCACTCAGAATGCCGCCTGTTGTTTCAAGAACGTAGAGATCTCCGGCCTCAGGCGCGTCTTGAAATGGAAGGATCTTCTGCACTGCGATGCCTGTTTCGATCGAAGCAGATCTCTGCGCTTGATCGCATAACGTCCTGGCAAAGTCCGTTCCACGCAGCTCCAATCCCGGATAGTCAGGAATTACGTCTTGAATCCAGTGCAATTGCCCGCCGGCGCGCTCGTCTTTTTCTATGATCTTAGATTTTAACCCAAGCCTTCCGGCCCAGATTCCGGCGGACAATCCTGCCATGCCGCCACCGACAATGACTACATCTGCATCCGCGTTCATACGGACAGAATGACCTTGCCCACGCTTTCGCCTGATTGAAAGAAGCGAAGAGCATCCGGGGCCTTCTCAAAGGAAAACACTTTGCCTACGAACGGTGGATTGTTCTGCCAGGGATACGTAAGGAGCCTGTCTGCGAGCCCCGCAAGGCGATCCGTCTGATCCCAGAGCCAGATCAAATTAAAAGCAAGCAGACTTTTATTGTCTGAAATCATGGCCAGGGGATCGAGAGCCGGTCTTCGCAGGTATTGAAAGGCCAGTCTGAGATAGTTTGGTTTCTTACCTTCAGGCATCATGCTTGCTGCGCCGAATAACACATAACGTCCACCGGCGCGAAGCGCATCGTACTGCGGCTTGAAAAATGGACCGTACACCGCATCCAGGCAAACGTCAATTCCATCCGGCGCCGCACGCCGAAGATCCTTTCTGAATGTGGAAGCGCTGCGTAGAAGGATCCTTTCGCGCTTCACTCCGCGAGAAACAAGAAGATCGATCTTGGATGGACTTCCCACAACTGCAATCGCATGTGCTCCCAATTGCTCAAGCAAGAAGAGAGAAATCAGACCAACACCGCCTGCAGCAGACTGAACCAGAACAGTTTCTCCTTTCTTCACGGAACCCAGATCAGAAATCGCGTACTCTGCAGTCAAACCCTGAGCAAGAAATGCAGCTCCTTGCTCAAAGCTCCACGAAGATGGAATTTTGCGAATGTAACGATAGTCCACATTGATCAGATCCGTGTATGCGCCAAAACGGGTGAGACCCATGATCCGATCGCCCGGGCGAAATCCTGTTTTCTGTTGAGCAATGTCGCCTAACGCTGCAATTTCTCCAGAAAATTCAAGGCCAGGAGTAAAAGCACCGGATGGAGTGGCGGAGTAAAGACCCAGAATTGCAAAGATATCCGCAAAATTCAAACCACACGCACGAACTCTAATCTGAACCTGATCCGATGAGGGCGCTGCGATTTGATCTGACACTAGACCCAGTCTGGACAATGATCCCGCAGAAGCCTGGATCCAGACACGGCGCGCTCTGGTCTTTGAATCTGCGTGGGACATCAAGTCTACGAATGGTTTCTGGTAAACTGCTTATAGTTGTATTTAAAGTCCTGTCTCAACTGATCCGGAGACTGGCCCTTGCCGTGCATTTCCGACTCAAATACTTTTCTCTTGGAAACGTAATCAGGCGAAAGAGGAATCTCAAGCCTGGCCACCGTCTCCCCGTACTTTTCGCTTGAATACAGAGTGAATGCGTGGCGATCCACGCCTGATTCGTCTAGAAGGATGCCCACCATGGTGAGACCAAGGCCTGCTCCCTCAGTGTCATCTCCGTGTTCCATGAAGAAATCAAGAAGGCTGGTGAAACTGGTTGCCTGACGAAACTTCTGGCGAATTCTGCTTTCTTCAATATCCAGAAGGGGAAAGTTATTCTTCACCTTGATGTGAACCACATCCATAGAATAGTAAAGAGTTACAACTACCGGTAGATTGTGCTCTTTGAACGTTTTCTTGTACTTGCGAAGCTTTTCTTCTGTTAGAGCTCCGCGGAAATAATTCATACCAACATCATATTGTGCCGGATCGTTTGCATTCAGACTGAGTTTCAGGAAGAGCGCGCGCTTTAGATTCGCCTTGGTTGCGTTGACCACAAGCTCTTTGGCGGCCGTGTACACAATGTCGAACAAATCCATTCTGCCGGCTTTTTCCAGAATGCTGCCGACGAGTATCTTGAGTACTTCTTCGCCGTAGTCTGAGAGAGCATAGGTAACCATGCTCAGAGTTTTGTTTTTTTCAACTGCCAGCGGGATTTCGCGGCGGAGATCTTCTATTGGTACTATCAAGCGTGATATTTTAAGGAGCCCCCTCTCCGGCGATCAACTCATTTTTTCCAGGTGAAATACCATCATATCGCCCTGCCCCAGTACCTTGACGAGAGGATCGAGCCATCTCTTTGCAAAGCGATAGAATGGGGATGCGTCCTTCCTGGTCGTAAGGCCAGACCCGTATGTGACTTTTCCTACGACTTTGAAGCCAAGCTCTGACGCAAGACGCGTTAGGCGCTTTACGCTGAAGAAGTACAGATGCTCTGGAACGTTCATGAATCGCCAGTCCCGCCCCGCCAGGCGTGCAAGCAGACCATACCTGCAGGTGGAAAGCACCATGCGCCCGCCCGGCTGCAGTAGCTCACTGGCGCGAAGGAGAACGCGCGCGGGTTCATGCATGTGTTCAATGGAAGCCCAGAAAGAAATGAAATCGTACGATTGAGGAATCAAATCCGAGTGCGTGAGAAAATCGCCGACGGTGATGCGGAGGCCGCGAGCTTTGCCTGGCTTTGCCGCCACAGCAGAAAGCTCAATGCCCTCTGCATTCCATCCACGTTCTGCCATATATTCGACGAAGTATCCCGCAGCACAGCCTGCGTCCAGAGCGCGACCAGGGCGTTGTTTCTCGAATACCTTTTTTTCATATGCGAAGAAGCCGATGTCCTCGAGATTCATTGTGAAAACGCGACGGATTTCTGCTTTGATTTCGTCGGAGAAGTAGTTATCGTATCCACGGTCTGTGCGCTTCTTGAAATAGGAATCCGCGTAGTAAGGAAGGACTGCCTGGAGATCAGGCTGCGGATTTACCTGCACGAGTCCGCACTTGCAGCGAACCACCTGGAAGACTTCTTTGAGCGAAGACTCCTTTTCAAAAAGAGTCTTAAAGCTCATTCCACCACATGCATTGCAAGGCACCAGGCGAACGTGGCCTGGACGCGCTTCGAACAAGGGAGGATGAAACGGATCTTTTGACTTCTTCGGTGCTCTGCGTTTTTTCTTCGGTGCTTCCAGTACCTGCATATAGTATCTTCGGAGGATTTCAGGATTCATTCACCCTTTTCGGGGGCGATCCGGCGACGAAATTGGGTTGCAAATCAACCCGCATGGTCCAGAAAGAAGGATGGGCTTCCTCGATAAAGTGATCTCTGCGGCCAATGATGTCGCAGGAAAAGAAGGCAATCAGAACCTGGTGGGTGGAGTGATCGACATGCTCCAGAAAAAGGGAGTGGGCGGAATCGTTCAGGACCTGAAGACAAAAGGGCTCGGAGACCTGGCAGAATCCTGGATTGGAACTGGTGAAAACAAATTGATTTCGCCTGAACAAATCAAGAATGTCCTGGGAAGCGAACAGCTCCAGGCTCTGGCACAGAAGGCAGGAGTATCTCCTGAGAACGCTTCCAAATTCCTGGGTCAGATTCTACCGGGCATCGTAGACAAACTCACTCCTCAGGGTCAGGTCCCCGGAGACGATCCTGGAAAGAGTCCAGAGGCAAGCGCTGGGCCATCGGATGGATCGACGTAAGTTCTTTCGCGAAGGCGTAAAAGAAGTCGCGCGGGAAGTCATGAAGACTCCCGTCGGCTCCGCCATCGACAAGCAACTGCTTGCATTTTCAAATCTGCTTTCGCCGGAACACTTCACTCCGCCTGCTCCTGTTCCTCCCGCAGATGCTCCTCCTCCGCGCAAACTCGCTCGTCCTCCAGGCGCACTGAAAGATCCAAAGAAATTCAACAAGGCGTGCACAAAATGCGGCGATTGCATCGTCGCCTGCCCATACGGAGTGCTCTTCCAGATGGGACCGGCCAGCGGTCCACTTCTCGATCCAAATCTAAACGCATGCAGACTTTGCCCCGACATGCCGTGCATTGATTCGTGCGAAACAGGCGCGCTGAAGAAACTCAGAAAGAAGCAAAACCCGCGACTCGGCGTGGCCGCGGTATCAGAATCGCTCTGCAGAAACCACGAGTCCAGAAAACCACGCCTCGCTCCGGGTCAAAAATCGCAAACATGCAAGATTTGCGTGCGCGAATGCCCAGTGAAAGGAGCGATCTCCCTCGGAAAAGACAGGCTGCCTGACATTGCAAAGTCTTGCACCGGTTGCGGACAATGCGTGCATGTATGTCCCAACCACGCCATCCGAGTGGACGTTTTTTAATTGAACTCGTGCAAAACAAAATCAGTCTCAAATCTGGAGGGACTATGAAACCACTATTATTGACAATGGCGCTGTTCTTTTCTTCCCATGCGCTCTTTGCCCAGGAAGCAATTCTATCCAAACCAAAGGCTTGCCTCGCCGTAGATGAGAACGCAGGAACACCCAGCGGATGTAAGACAAAATTTCGCGCGGCAGACAAGATTCATGTCTTCTCCAATATCGAAACACCGGGCGTGTACAAACTCAACGCTGTCTTTGAACTACAAGACGATACGCGAAAGAACAAACCAATCAACATAGACATTGATACACAGGCAGACTGGAACTATGTTTACTTCTGGATGACGCCCAATACGCATGACGATAAGTATCTGGGCACGTGGAAGATCACCATCTATGTTCACACGGAAGATGGTGATACGTCAGAATACTCAACGACCTTTCAAGTAGTAAAATAAGGAGATACACATGGACATAGTTCGCATCATCGCTGCAATCGTACTTCCACCTCTCGGAGTTTTCCTCCAGGTTGGAATTGGATTTCATTTCTGGCTCAACATTCTTTTGACCATCTTTGGCTACGTTCCAGGAATCATCCACGCCATCTGGGTCATTCTGAAAAAGTAATCTGAAGTTGCGCTGCTCTGAAGAGCAGCGTCGTTTCCTACGAGGAATTTCGCGCTGCGAAATTCCCTCTTCTTTCGCGCGCGGCGCTGGACCAGGCGAACGCAAGCGCAATTAAGTTCGTGCCCATTTCTAACGCCAGCCTGCGAGTTTCTTCCGGCACCCTGTGTCGCAATGAATCCTCCCAGCCGTCGCCCAGGTCAGAACTAAAGCTGTAGTACAGATTCAAATCCTGTCCTTCCTTCAGGCGATACAACACTGCCGGTGAACCATCGTGAATCATGATTTTTGGCATGGATCCAACGTTATACGGCTTTCTAAACACTTCCTCACCGGATCGAACAGGTTCGAGCCTTGCTTCCGGAAAATTCTGAGCGACAAATCGTCTGAAAGCTGCGTCCATTCCGCGATTGTCGTCCACAAGAACGAACCCACCTGCACGCACAAAACTGAGAAATCCTGTTAGATCAGAGCCTGCCAGGTCAAAACCGTGATGCCCGGTTGCGTATACAAAAAAATCAGAACCCGGTAGATCTCGCCCGTTTGCAGGCTCTCCGGCGCGCACATCCAGTTTTATCGCTTCGCAGTTGCTAGCGAAACGTGCCAGGTTTCGCAGAGATCCAGGATTGGCGTCCCAGTCTCCACCGCGATAGACCAGTTGTCTCAGAATCACCGGACTATTTCGCTTAACTGCGGCTATGCGCGAGGAACTCCTGGCTTGCTTCCGCGGAAATAGCAAAGCAATCGAACAAAATAGGACGACGAGTACAAGTACAAGAACACTCATCTGAAGGCGGCGATTCGATCCGCCACATTCTTACGAATACTCACATAAAAAAGCGAATAGTCTGAAACGTGAAAGTTGCCAGAAATATTATGATAGCCGGACTCTTTGGGCTTTGAAATCAGAAGAACGCCATTCTGGCACTGCGCAGAGCAAACATTTGGATCTACTTTTTCAAAGTTCGCTGAAACCCCACCCGGATTGAGATCTGCCTCTGCCAGAGAATCGTCCGACTTCCAGTGAACTGGATTGGTACAAGCATACGGTGGCTCTGGATCGTGCGGCAAACGCTTCAGTTCTGTTCCGGGTGTTGCAGAGCGATACGTAATAAAACACCGAACCTCTGTGGCCGACTTGCAAATCGGTATGGTGGCATAGGGATGTTCAGGGATGGCCATTCCAATGAGATACGCTGCCACAAGGCGACTGAGAGCAGGCTTTCGATCAAATCGATCTTTCAACAGGAAATAGGCATGGCGCGTTCCCTGGCTGTGAGAAGCAATGATGACAGGCCTGCCCTGATTGTAGTGAATCATATAGTAATCAAACGCACGAAGCACGTCTGAATACGCAAGATCCAGGGCCGGCGCACCGTTCTTTTTGTCGAGAAATGCAGCGATGGTCGCCTGACGGTAGCGAGGCGCATAGATCCTCGCACAACAATTAAAAACGCTGGCCTGCTTGCGAAGAGTGGTCTCATCCACTCTCCGGTTCACAGTTGCATCGGCAACATCCGCATTCCAGGTTCCGCCAAAATACAAAGTGGGATGAACAAAGAAAACATCTGCGGAGGCTGTGGACTGTGCGTCTTTCCAGTCTGCTTCAGAAGGGACAGAGTCCGCTGTATCTGCGCGGTCTGGAAGAGCGGCCCAGGATTCTCTCAGGGAGTAATCGGGCTCAGGTGGTGGCGGGCTCTTTTCGAAATCAGTTCCCGGACGAATCAGCCACTGGCAGGAGCAAAGAGCAACGCATGCAATTGTGAGAAACCGAAGCATCCGATGGATTACGAAAGTCACCGGCCCATAGAGGGCGATTTGCGATGATCGTCAACCTGGATTCGCAGCCAGCTCCATTGCACGAGGAAAGAGCAAATTGTTTTCGAGATGCATATGCAGGTGCACGTCTTCCTCCAGTTCCTGGAGCTTATGAAATAGAAGCCTGTAGGTGTTGCACGCTGCCTGCGGGAGAGTGTAGTCAGAAGTGACTTCTCGCATCTTGCGAAGGTCTTCGCCGGCGTTTTCATGTTCGAAGAGCATCATGCGGATGGGACCGCCCACATCTGAAAAACAGACGGGCGCATCCTTCTCGGCACCATTCTCCAGCAGTCGAATGTAAGGAAACAGAACACGCTCTTCCTTCAACAGATGAAGTTCCATTTCTGCTTTGAAATCCGCAAACAAATCGCGGAGCACGATCATTTCGGGATGCTGCGCCCCGTGTACCGCTGCCACGCGAACGGAAAACTTTTCGATTTCTGCCATAATGTTGCGGGTAAATTCGTGATGCGTGGACAAAACATGATCTACGACCTCCCCCAATGGAGCATCCGCCTCTACACTTCGCCGGAGTGGAGCCGCCGCCTGTATCTCCGCCAGGACAGATTCAGAATTCAGGCCTTTTCCGATACACGCGTCAGAGAGGCTCGTCCCTCCGCCACAACAAAAGTCCATTCTATATTTTGCAAACACCCTTGTGGCGTGAGGCGCGCTGAGCGCAATTTTGGAAAGGGTATCAGAAGACAGGATCACAGGTTTACTCCTGATTCCAAACTAACACAGATTCGGTGCACAAACATTGATTCAGATCAAGACGAGAATGATTTGCAAAAGGAATGCGCGAAACCCTATTGACCCTACATGAATCCCGTGGATTTCCAGGGTCTGCGTCTGTTGAGAAAGAAAGGCAGAAAAAGGCTCACTGTGTTTGTTCTGGCGGACAATGTAATCGAAGTCCGAGCGCCCTTGCGAACTTCTGACAGGGTAGTACGCGAATTTCTTTTGCAGGCAGCTCCGTGGATTCGTCAAAAACTACAGGCAAACCAGGAACGTCCATCGGCAGCAAGGCTGCGTTATGTGCACGGAGAGAAGATCCCGTGGCAGGGAAAAGAGATTCTACTACATGTGCTCCCTGGCATCAGGCAAAGCCGCCTAACGGATGAATCACTAACGGTTCATGCCCGAAATGCTCTGATTGCGAAGAAGAAAGTAGCGGCTGTCTATTCCAAACACGGGGAAAAAATCTTCCGAGAGACAGTATCCAGATTTGCACCCATCGTCGGGAAGCATCCATCCAGAATTTCCGTACGCGGAATGAAAAGCAGATGGGGAAGCTGTTCACATACTGGATCGCTCAGTCTAAACTGGAAGATCCTGGCTGCGCCTCAATACGTGATCGACTACCTGATTGTGCATGAGCTGTGTCACCTCATCCACGCCAATCACTCCAGTCGATTCTGGGCGGAAGTAGAACGCGTTTTACCGGAATACAAGGAAGGTCGCAAATTCCTAAAAGATCACGGAAGCTCTATCCTGATTCGATTCGATTAGTACTCAGCGGCCGATCACAATCAAAGTCAGGTCATCCGCAGTGGTCCCCGGCTCCGTTCCAGTCTTCGCGTGAAATTTGCTGATCAGCGCTCTCACCATATCCGCGCTCGACGGCTGTGATTTACGCAGGATCTCTTCCATCCAGTCCGTGCCAATAGTCTTACCCGAAAGATCCGGTTGATCATGGAAACCGTCTGTAAAGAACACAAGCCTGGATCCACGAGGAAGCGCCGTCCTCTCCGTGGAATACTGAGAATCTTCCATGACTCCGATAGGAACGCCCGTCGCCTCAAGCCTGAGAACTTCTCCGCCGAACACTCTGAACTGAGGAACATGACCGGCGGCCGCGAAATGAATGCTGTCTTCGTAAAGATCTGCAACTATTGCAGATAGAACCAGAGAATCGCCATATCGGGCCACTACCTGCTTGTTCAAATTCGCAAGCGCATCACCGGCGCTAAACGAAGCATGGCCTGAATGAACCCATTCACTCTTGATGAGCATAGACGATAAAGCAGCATTGACTCCGTGACCTTTCATGTCCGCCATAAACACGCGAAGGATCCCAAGACGCCGCGAAAGGTCGTATAAATCCCCTCCGAGCGCGGCAGACGGACGATAGACGATTTCGCAATCAAAACCCTGCGTGAGGGTTCGATCATGCTGGAATACAGTTTCCTGAAGAATGCGCGCCAAATGCAGATCTTCTACAAATTCCAGCTTGTGCCTCTGCACCCGATTCACAAGAACCTGATAATGCCCTGAAAAAATCGCGATCACAAGCCCGAAGAGAATCATGCACAAACTAAGACTGAAGGCAATGTCCACGTAACGCGATTGTCGGTCCGAGTAATTCACAATCAAATCCGGACGAATGTATTCCAGATAAAGAACTCCGTTGATCACCACAAGATAGAGAAGTATAACAAAATACCTCTGCCACCCTCTCATGATGACTGCACCCATCATGCCACACACGAAGAAGAAGTAATGAGCTCCACCAACAGATCCGGCATTCCAGAACCACTGCATGGCTAGAAACACAAGAATCGCAAGGATGACGGGCCATACGATGGGCCTGTAGATATTCCAGTAACGCGAAACTACAAAACCAGAGGCGAGAATGACTGTCTGCACGCAACTGCCTACTACGAGGACAAAGGGAACGTCAATGAACGCGTTCTCGATCGCAGACAATACTGCCACGATTGTTCCACCAAAGCACATAACGTTGAAGAGCCGCTGGTCCAGATTTGCAAAATCAGGCCGACCCAGGATCACTGCAGAAACGCGGCGAAAGCCGCGGAGAACCGTTCTAATCAAATGCGCAACTCCGGTTCAAAGTCCAACTTCATGTACCTGGTCGAGTCTTTGCGCGAGAAGACGCGCAAGAAAAATACCATAGTGCGGATGCTCGCGAATCGCGTTGATGAACGCCTGTTTGGAAATTTTCATGAGCTGACCACGGCCCACCGCAATCACAGTAGCCGATCTCTTGTTGTTCAGTAAGAATGACATTTCCCCGAGAAAGATATCCGCTGGTGTTAGCGTAGAAACCTTTCTCCCGTTCGCGATGATATCGTATTTCCCGGAAATTATATAGTAGAGATGACTGGACGTTTCTCCCTGGCGAAAGATCACCTCACCATCCTGAACCGTCACTTCCTCCTGATCCGCAAAAACGCGAGGGATTACATTTGATTCATGTAAATGTTCTATTTGAAAAGAGACTTCGTTTCCCTTTTCATTGTAGTGCACATTCTGCAGGTAGTTCCGGGCAATCATGATCCCGCGACCATGCAATGCCTCTGCTGGATTGTCCTCTGCCAGGCGCGATCCCCAGTCAAATCCCTCCCCCTCGTCGCGGACGGTGAAATAGGACCTTTCCGGTGTTATGCGATAGTTCAAAAAGATCTTCTTTGCCAGAATCTCTGGCTTCATTGCTTTTTGTCGAATGAGATCTAGAATATCTCCGCCGTTTTCCAGCCAGACCTTCTTCTCTTCAAATCCAATGCAGCAATTCCCGTGTTCGATTGCGTTGTAGAGAAGTTCAACCAGGGCCGCGCTGCAATTGGACTTCTGGTCCAGATTGATCAAGTTGGAGTTGTAGAGAAAATTCGCGATCAGGTTCGAGTAAGTAGTCACATCAAATGGATCGTTGTCCAGAACGAACATACCGGAGATGTTGGACTGCAGCAGTGCGTGCAAGTCGCGCTGGAACAAAATGCTTCTGTGTTGAGACAAAACATTCAGCGCTCGCGGAAGATACAACTCCACTTTGCTCTTCTGGATGTGTGCAATGATATTCACACCGCGCAGTCGGTTGAGCAAATCCTCTTCTTTTTGTTTTTCATAGATGATAATGCTTCCACCAAAGTGAAGCCACGGGTCATCTTTGATCTCAGTAAACGCTCTGCCCGCGCTCGCTTTGGAACCTGAGAAATCTATAATATCAATCTCAGGCAGCTCATAGTTGAGATATTGAACAAATGCGCGCTCTTCATGAAAGAACACCGCCTGGAACTCGTCTCCAAAGCTATTGCACGAAGAGGCGATCTTCGCGTTCAAATCCGCGTCGTCGCTCAGTACTGCAATATTGCGCATGGGTAGCCTGCTCTGCACACTCGTAATGGGTGATGGCAACCTGTCGCGTGTAAAGCCGGAAACCCTGGGACAACAAATTGACTGGACTTTTTTTTCCTCATTTATGAGTCTACGACATGCGCAGAGTCGTCATCCTCAACCCGAGAAGCAAGAATGGAGCCTCCCTCAAGGCATTCAACAAGCTCAAGCCGGATCTCCACAAACTGCTCGGGCCATTCGAAGTTTACCAGACGAAGGCACCCAGAGATGCCACGGAGCAAGTGCGCTCCATTCTCAAACAGGGTAGTTTCGATCAGATCCTCATCGCGGGCGGAGACGGATCCATCAACGAAGCAGTCAACGGCTACTTTCACGAAGGAAAGCTCCTTCGCGCAGACGTTCCACTGGGCGTCATCAACCTGGGCACGGGTGGGGACTTTTACAAAACGTTGCTGCGCGATTCCTCCAACTACCAGGAGGCGCTTTCTCAAAATCGCCTTCGCATGGTAGACTGTGGCCTTACAACTCTCGAGAAAGGGCTCGATCCACAATACTTCATCAACATCACATCCATTGGTCTGGGCGGAGACGTGAATCGCCAGATGAAAGCGTCATCATTTCAGAGTGGGATGCCTGCGTACTTCTATCATTCGCTCACAAGTCTGTTGAAATACTCACCGCCTAACTGCAAGTTTATCATGAAGGATAAAGAAGGGAAGACTACTGAGATTGAAACAGGGCTTGTGAATTTCTTTGTGTGCAACGCAGAGTTCAACGGCGGTGGCATGAGATGGGCTCCAGAGTCTGACATAGAAGACGGAGTGTTTGACCTGGTTCTTGTATCCAACGTGCCCAAGCATAAACTCATCACAGAATCCCACAAAATCTATAGCGGCAAGATTCGCGAAATGACAGGCGTGCAGGAGTTCCACGCATCGGAAGTGATCGCTCTACCGGAGAGAACTGTATCGCAAGAGATAGACGGGGAAACGCGTGACATGGATCATTTGCGAACGCACGAATTCCATTTCAAAATCGTTCCAAGATCCTTACCTTTGGTCTTGTAACCATATACGCGTTCTCATCGCAAGATGATTTAGGATTTTCGGGATAGACTTCCCAATGCCTGCTCATCTGTGGGCCGTCTTTCGTAACACCTCGAACTTCAACAAACAGTAGAATGATCGGAGCGCCAACCTGGAGCTTGAAAGGAGATGAAAGGTCTTTGAGTTCGACTACGTGATTGCCTTCGAACATCAAAAGTTCACTGCAATCTTCCCCCATGCTATGTCCGCGTTCGAACGCGGCACGAGTCGCATGGATCTCAAATGAAGGCGATTTTCCATCCCGCATGATCCTGGTAATCGTCGCATTTACCTTGCATTCGCGCACGGCAGAGGCATGAATCGCAAATGGACTGAGCACGATGAGGGCTAGAAACAACCTTTTCATGCTCATCCGACGCAACGATGAATGGATTTGTTTTCCGTTTTTTCAGGGTCCGTATGTTTCGAACAACTTCAAATAACCCGGATGCTGCCGAATGGAAGCCAGAGTTTCGTCTTTTTTGATGAGGGGCGCATAGCCATTCTTACGCGTGCGCTCCGGATCCACAGTGGTAATTTGATCTTCCCAGAGAACTTCTTCCAGACGTGCGATAGCTTCCTCTGCCCGGCCCAGAAGCGCAAGAGCGCAAGCTGTATTGAACTGCGCTTCCTGTAGCTTTCCATATGGGAGCGGCATGCCCGCTTCTACCGCTTTTTCAAAAGCTACCAGGGCTTCCGCATTGCGATTGGTCATCGCATAAGCAAGACCAATGCCTTCGTAAAGATCCCAGGCATCCATGGGCGGCAAGCTGGCTAGCGGGTGCGATTTTTCAAAAGCAAGATATGCACTGAGCGCCTCTGCGACCTTTCCTCCGTGTAGCTGCTTTGATATTGGCTCAAGGTCTTCCGCGAATTTCCTCGTGGTGACCGCAGTCATGGATCCTGAGGACCTCTGGAGAAGAGTATTCATAGCGGCATCCCCCTCGTGATTGACTCCGGAATCAGAAAGGAAGCTCCGGGCAATCCCCTGCGCCAGTCCAAATTGCCGCTTAACGGCATAGCTGACGGATAAGTTGCGTAGCGCCTGACCACGCGTATGCGAAAGAGCGAATCTGGAATCCGCGTAAGGAACTTTGGTCAAAAGGGCGATGCGAAACCTTGCGATCGCTTTGTCTGGGTTTCTCTGAACATTGAGATAAAGAGTTCCCAGCTCCACCTGAGCTTCTGCGAAATCCGGCGCGATGGCGGTTGTTTTTTCGTAGGCTTCTATGGCCTCTTCTTTGCGGCCCGCGTCTTCTGCAAGCCCTCCAATATCAAACATAGCCAGAAAATTCTTAGGATCCCGCGCCAGAGCAGCATCGAATTTGCCGCGAGCCGCGGCACGATCTCCAGAAACGGCAGCACTGTGACCGGCGTGGTACAATGCCATGGATTCAGGGGTGATGCTGGGTGCCGCGTGCACCGCAACTGCAAGCGACAAGAATAAAAGAAAGAAACTGTAGCGCATGCTAAACTATGAAACGACCTTCCCGGATTCATAGCCAAAATTATGGCACACTGAAGAATCTGTTCAGTGTCTGGTACAAATCGTCTCTCGATCGCATACGGGCCGCTACGTGACCGTCTGGCCTGATGAGCAAGCCTCCGCCCTCCTCCATCTTTGCGAGAGCCGCGAAAGAAAGAGTCTGATCGCCCATGCGCACTTCATTCAGAATAGGAATGACCTGAATTTTTCGATGGAGTCCCGCGTTCCGAATCGCACGCGACCACGAAGCATTTTCGCCAGAACACAACAGGCTCCAGCGATCATACCTTAACCTTGTATGAATCGACGCATGGCCCCGACCCGGAACTTCAAAGTGAGGCAGACGGGCTCCGGGTGCGAAGGAAGGTCTGTACTCAGTTGAAGTAGAATCCGGAAATCGAATTTGATCCGGCAACAGAGCATCGGGGCTGTACCTATAACCCAGATCCAGTCCAATGCGATCAAAGTGGGAAATCTGGTTGTGGATTTCGAGGCGAGCTCCAGTCACGCGCCTGCTGTTCTTGTCAGTAAGCGCGATTTTCAGACGCCGATCAGCGAACCGCATCGCGCAGGCAAGAATAGGCTCCCGGCTTTTTCCGAGCCACCGGAGTGGAAAGCTGTACAAAATGCGTGCGCCCCAATCGAGGGCAAACTTGTGGAGGCCCAGCGCAGCCGGTATAGAGAGCAAATTGAAATAGTTGCGACGACTTTCTTCGCAGTTGAATGCTACCACTGGCTTACGCTCTTCTTCGTACGTTTCTAGAATTCGATCGTTTTCTCCCTTGAGCACATGAGCGATCTTCCATGAAATATTGTGAGCATCCGCCACTCCGGAATTCAATCCCAGACCACCCGTAGGCGGAAATCGATGCGCGCTGTCCCCCACAAGAAACACTCTGTCCTTTCTAAAACGCGCGGCGACCTGTGCGGTCATCCTCCAGGAACTGATGGATTCTATGTTCGGTTCGAAATCAGGAATGTCCAGAGCGAGTCGAATTCGTTTGCGAAAGAAGTCTGCGTCGCAATCCGCGGCTTTCTGGTGTGGCAGAAGAGGAACGTGATACACCCATCTCTTTCGCGAATGATGAGCAATGAGGGTTCCGGCGGCTTCGGGTCTGAATACGAAGAACAGTTTTGCTCGCGGTGCGATCTTTGATAAATCATTGGTAAAAAACGCATTTGCAAAATCCTGGATTTGATCGGGCCCTTCCATTTTAATTCCCAGACTTCTTCTCACCGCGCCACCCGCGCCTTCACAGCCCAGTAAGTATTTGCTTTGAATTTGATTCATTTTGCCATCTGTCGTGCGAAGAGCGGATATAACGTTATGCGGCGATTGAGTCAGACTGACCCATTCGAGACCGGTAAGAAGTTGCACCATTTGATTCTCCGCCACATGCTTTCGAAGGATTTTTTCCAGTTCAGTCTGAGACAAATTCAAATAGGGACGCGAAACGCTCACATGGTTCAGATACTTCTTCTGGATGTCCGGTTGGTTCAGATCGATCCGGCCAATTTCTTCCGCCATTGTTCTACAAAATACAATGCGAGATGCGTCTTCGTGCGGCGAAGCTTCCTTTGCAAGCTCTCTGATCGGAATTCCAATGGATTCTAGAATCTCAAGAGTACGCGCACTGATTTCATGCGCCTTCGGGTGAGTTGCGTGGTGGGGTCTTTTCTCCACCACGATGCTCCTGATTCCAAGCGTTGCAAGGCACAGAGAGCTGACCAGCCCGGCCGGCCCTCCACCTACGATGAGTACGTCTGTCTTCAACATCCTTAGCGACTGCGCGCGCGAAAAATGAACAGCCCTGTAAGCCAGAGCAAGGAGAAGAAACCAAATGCGAGGATGTTTTCGTTGATTCCGAAAATCTGAGTGTGATACTTTCCGTCTATGACGGCCCCCCCATAAACCGGTGCCAGGAAGACGGCGGCCCAGAAAGCAAACAAATTGCAGAATTGCCAGATAAATGTGAGGGAAAGATTGCCGCGATCAAAAGGTCGCCTGAACCAGATCAAGTAGATTTGCGAAAGGCCTGATGCAAACAAGTATGCGATGAACCACATCATGTGTACCTTCGCATGACCCGGCCATTCGGGGTTCTGAAGGTGAGATACTCCGGAATCACGCAGCGCAGGGCCAAAAAACTCCGCAACGCCGAGCGTAAGTAGAATCCTCACAGGTAGAAATAGCTTTTCGTTCATGTTTGATCACTCCGTATGCTGCATCATAGCGCATCCAGAAAATCGAGTCGACTCCGCTTGCAAGCTGAGACTCAAAAAGTTCAGGGTGATGTGATTTTTTTTTGAGCGAAAGCGCGGTACTGCCCTGGAGTCATTCCCGTGTGCTCTTTGAAAACGCGATTGAATGCAGCCTTGGATTGAAAGCCGGACATGAACCCGGCATCCAGAAGCGTGCGCTCCGCAAATTCCGCAGACGAAAGGATCGCCTTTGCAGCTGCAATCCGATAGCTGTTGATAAAGCCAAAGAAGTTTTGCTTTTTTTCGATATTGATCACCATAGAGAGATGGTGAACAGGAATAGAGAGGGATTCAGAAATATCCGACAGGGAAATCCTCTGATCGAGGTAGGGCTTCTCTCTTACCATGTATTCTTCTAGCCTTCGCATGTGCTCGAGACGATCCGCATCTGCCAGGTTTTGCCTCGCGTATCGCACGTTCGAGGTCTGTTCCATCCGCAGAGCAAACACCTGTGGCTTCTTTATATAGTAAAACAATACCAGGTAAGCCATTGCTACAATGACGATCCCTTCCGCCGGTGTCGCGGGCAAAGAAAATCCGGCAATCCAGGCCGCGACCGTGCTTGTGAAATACAAAACAAAAAACAAGAGCGTGCTGCCAAAAAGACTCTTCAGCCAGAGAACCTGATCACGTACACTTCCAGCAAAATGCTGTGCCACCTCAGCTTCATATCGCGAAACAAGCAGGAGTGCACGCACGATGAATGCGCCGTTGTAAATGCAGGAAGTAAAGATCAATGATCGTGTGTATACTGTAACAAAGCCAACCTGCAATTGTACATCACTCATGCTTCGCATTTCTGGAAAGACAGAACTCAAAACAGTATGAGACGCAAATACGAACAGAGTCACGGCACTGAACGCGTAGATTTCAAATCTGCCTGGCGGCGATCCGTAGAGAGTGTGACGCGCGTACAGATAGAGAAGAGGGCCCACCAGAAAACCAGAGGGAAAGACAAGAAACGGCAGAATGAGAAGAAGTGGATTGGCAGTGCGAACACTGAAACGCAGCAGACTCGCCAGTGCGGCAATGAAGACGACACCCGTGAGATAGAAATTCCCGGCACCCGTCCTCAATTCGTTTAAGAGCAAGATGCTCAAAAACGCAAGAAACGCAAGACTGATCACCGAAATATATAGGGATGCTTCTTCCAAACGAAACTCGCGAAAAGACTGCGAACAGAATCATCGAACCGGCGCGTATGTAAAGGGAAAGTAATACGGAGTGTATTGCCTGCGAAGAGCCGGTTCAAATCGGATGGCTGGCATTTTCTTTATCTCTCCGCGAATCAAAAAAGCAGGCGCAAAGTCGAAATGGTCTGTCTGCGCGTAGATGATGCCTGGAAGCCAGATTTCATACGTCCTGTCAGAATTGATCTTGAATGCTCGCGGCCAGGATGAATCCGCACCGTAATATTCTAGAATTGAATCTACGCCCTGATGAAAATTGTACTCCGTTATGCCTCGCGGCTTTTGCACACCAGCGGGCGAAAGCGCGGCAAGACTGTCTGAGAGTAGGTTTACGTCTGCATTCAACTTGCCTGCGTCCAGAATGCGCATGTGCAGTCGCAAATCGTACGTATCCAGGATTGGCTGGTCTTCTGGAATGATCGGAATCAGGCAGGGTCCGCGCATGGTCGGATGAGTGGGAGTCCCGGCCCAGAACAGAAGGTTCATCCCTTCAAAAGAAATCCGAGCACATTCCACAGATTCATCCGGTCCAATGGCGCATGACGTTATTGCAGAATTGGTTGGCGCGCGAAGATAGTATCCGGAGTTAATGCTCGAGCATTGAGTAATCAATGACACCAAAAAAATGCCGCAAACAAGCTGCTGAAAATGGCAGGTACTTTGTAAATTGTAAACCGTGCCCATCGCTCTCGAGGATTTTTCGTGAACGCGGTCCGTGCAACAGAAAAAAGAATCGCAGAGACAAGCCTCTGAATCCTTCACCAACGAATCCATGAGTGCCGCATAACGGTAATGGGAAAAAGCAGTCATTTTGATCTTGCAGCGCGAGGCCCCTTTGCGAAAAACAGCCTGGGCAACCTATGGCCAGTGATAAATCCTTCGTTCAATTCGCTCTAGATCAACTAAAACCTGTCTCAGTCACCTGCAAGCCCATGTTCGGAGAATATGCACTCTACAAAGACAACAAAGTCGTCGCTCTCATATGCGACAGCCAGCTCTTTGTGAAGCAGACGGAAGCGGGGAAAATCTTTGCGGGATCGATCCCCGAAGCACCGGCCTACCCTGGCGCGAAGCCGAGTCTACTGGCAACCGAGGGTCTTGAAGATCCAGAATGGATCTGTGAGCTGATCCGCATCACAGCAAAAAATCTACCGGCTGCCCGCCCGCGGAAGAAAACCGGTGCGAAGAAAAAAGAATCCCGGGCCAATGTCGCAGCTAAAAAGAAGCGCTCCAAATAGCCCGGCGGTGACGGCCGTAACCGGCCGCCTTCCGATTCAACCTGCTACTGGATAGTCAATGTAACCCTTTGGACCAGGTGTGTAAAACGTACCCATGTCGAAAGCATTGAGCGCTTTTCCTTTTTCGAGGCGAACCACCAGATCTGGATTGGAAAGAAATTGTTTTCCGAATGCGATCAGGTCCCCCTTGCCCGCATCGATGTCCGCGTTTGCGCGCGCGACATCATACCCGCCACTCAAAATGACGATTCCCTGGAACTCCTTTCGAATAGAAGCCTTGACGCTATCAGATACAGCAGGCGCACCCATGGAGGAATGATCCACGATGTGAATATAAAGAATCCCAACTTCCTGGAGTTTCTTTGCAGCCAGCGTGTACGTTTCTTCTACTTCTGAGTAGGGAGGAAGATCGTTGAACACTCCGTAAGGTGAAAGGCGAACTCCAACTTTGTCTTTTCCAATGGCTGCGGCCACAGCAGAGGCAACTTCCACCAGAAAACGAAGTCTGTTCTCAATCGATCCACCGTATTCGTCAGTTCTGCGATTGGAATGCGGATGAATGAATTGTTCGATCAAATATCCATTCGCCGCATGGAGCTCTACGCCGTCGAAGCCGGCTGCCATGGCGAACTTAGCTGCAGTCACGTATTCCTGAACTGTGCTCTTCACTTCTTCGGTGCTCAAGGCGTGGGGAACTGGATGTGCCTGCATTCCCTGGGAATCAGTGTAGATTTGACCGGCTGCAGCGACTGCAGAAGGTGCGACGATTTTAGCGCCTGCTGGCAAATTTGCCTGGTGCCCGATTCTACCGGTGTGCATCATTTGCTGGAAGATTTTGCCGCCTTTTGCGTGAACTGCCGAGGTCACTTTCTTCCAACCATCTGCCTGCGCCTGGTTAAAAGATCCTGGAATTCTTGGATAACCAAGTCCATTGGGAGAAGGAGAAGTTCCTTCTGTTACAATCAGGCCTGCGCCTGCTCTCTGGCCGTAGTATTCTGCCATCAGATCATTTGGAACGTTTCCATCCGCACGGTTTCGAGTCATCGGCGCCATAACCATGCGATTGGCCAGGTCGAGGCCACGCGCGGAAAAAGGAGAAAAAAGTTTGTTGCTCATATTGCTTCAAGTTAAAAGCAATTGAACGGAACGGCAATTCTATCGTCTAAAATAAATGAAAAGGCTCACTGGTGAATCTTCGCTTTACATCTAAAAAGATACCACCAGTTTGCACCGGGAGAAAAACATGAACGGCGAAATGGAAAAAACGGAAAAGGGATCCGCTCGAGTGGACGCCATCAAAGAGCAGGCAGCGCAACTTGCTGGAAAAGCAAAAGAAGGCTTCGCCCGTCTCAATGAACGCACTCAAGTCTACCAGGAAGGAGCTCGCGAATTTCTCGATTCAGTAGGACTCTACATCAAGGAAAACCCGCAGAGATCCGCAATCATCGCTGTGCTGGCAGGACTTGGGCTGGGACTCCTGATAGGTCGTGCGACCAAACGCGGCCGCGACTGATCCATGTCTGGCAAATATCCGGCCCTCGCGCGCCTGCGCAAGGGCCAGAAGAGCGCAGTGGAAGAACAGTCAGAGAGTCCTTCGCTCTTCTCGTCTCTCTTCACAAGAATCCATGAACAGTGGAAGATTCGCTCCGCGCGATTTCTCGCAGGCATACTGCTTTTTGTGTCCTCGATCCTCCTATTCGTAATCTCGATCGTATTTTTGCTCGGCGGCCTTTACGCGACCATCAAGCTCTTTGTCGGACAAATTGCAGCGCTTTTTGTCATGGGATTGATTTCTCTGCTTTCAGGAACGATTCTACTTCGTCGTTCGCTTCGGAATTTGGACGAATCCGTCGACTTTAGTAAGAAGGAATTGGACCTCAAGATTACAGACTGAGATGCAATACTATAGACTACTAGGGCTCAATCAGGGCGCCGGACCGGATGAAATCAAGAATGCATTCCGTTCCAGGATCAAAGAATGCCATCCTGACCGAGTACCTGGAGACGGTGAAAAAGCAAGACGCATCATTGAAGCATACAGAGGTCTTCTGAAGGGAGAAACAGGACCAGAGCCTGTCGCGGCTCCAGTGAGACCTTCTCCTCCTCCGCGACCCCAGGGCCCAACCATTCGCGTTCACGCAAAAAGCCGCAGCCACGCAGCAGGCGTAGAAGCAGGAAGAAGAATCTTCCGATCCGTATTTCGCGGACACGACCTGGCAGGTTCGGTAGAAAATTTCTGGGATGCAGTCGAACGCCACGTACTCGAAGAAGGCGAAGAGACAGAAGTATACGGAAAGCACGTTCACGTACGCGAAGTCCCGTGGGAACAAAGACTCGGCGGAAACGGAATTACAAATCCAAAAGCACGCGAAATTTTTGAACGAGCAGAAGTAGCTCTACGCGAAGTCGTTGCGAAATATGATGCACAGAAGCAAAGAAGTCGCCGCCAGTGGTCCAAAGACTATATATTCAATCTTGCGCAGGTGCAGGTTTTGTTTAGAGATGCGATGAATCGCCATCCTTCGCTCACCGGAAGGGCTCTCAGCAGACTGCAGCAAATCCACGAACTGATCGGCGAAATTCGAAAGATGATGGTTTGAACAATGAATACTACAATCAAAGTCGAAGGCATGACCTGCCAGCATTGCGTGAAAGCAGTTGAAAAAGCGGTCTCTGAAAAGGGCGGCACTGCCAGAGTAGATTTGAAAAGTGGAATGGTAGAACTTCAATTCGAAGAATCCAAAAGCAGTCTGGCGGATATCAAAGCTGCCATTGAAGAAACCGGTTATTCTGTTCCCTGATCCTGGATTCGGAGTGACGAGTCCAGCCCGCCCTGATTTCTTATAATTCATGAGCAATCTACAGCTGGCCACAGTCGGAGGCGGATGCTTCTGGTGTCTGGAGGCGGTGTTCCAACGTGTAAACGGCGTTAGCAAGGTTGTGTCTGGATACGCTGGAGGCAGAACGGAGAATCCAAATTACCGCGAAGTGTGCGGCGGAAATACAGGCCATGCGGAAGTCATTCAAATCGAATTCGATCCAGCCACAATCTCCTACGAGAAGCTGCTCGATGTATTCTGGAAATGTCATGATCCTACCACTCTCAATCGACAGGGAGCAGACACAGGAACCCAATACCGCTCCATCATTCTCACTCACGACGAAAATCAAAAGAAACTAGCCATCGCGTCACGAACTGCAGCAGAAAAAAATTTCGATTCACCCATTGTGACTGAGATTGTTCCGCTCACGAAGTTCTACGCCGCCGAGAATTATCACCAGGACTATTACAACCAGAACGGACATGCGCCTTACTGCCAGGTAGTGATCGCACCCAAGCTGAAGAAAATGGGCATGGCACCCTGATGTCTCGAATCGCTTTCGCGCACACTGCTCTACCCAAAAACGTTTACAATCAGGATGAACTGATCGGTGCCTTTCGCGAACTATGGGCGGAGAAGTTTTTTAACACAGACAGACTCGAACAATTTCATCGCAATGTAATGGTGGGACAGCGTCATCTCGCATTGCCTATTGAGCAGTATAGAAAACTGAGTGGCTTTGGTGCTACAAACAGTGCATACATAGACGCAGCTGTTGAACTCTCAGAAAGACTTCTACGAGAACTGTTTGAAAAGACAGGCTTTGACCCCAGAACTTTAAACGCACTCATTTCCACCAGTGTTACCGGCATCATGGTTCCGTCTATCGACGCAAGGCTGATGAATCGTCTGCCTCTTCCTGCTTCACTGAAAAGGATGCCGTTATTCGGCCTTGGTTGCATGGGTGGAGCGGCCGGCATCGCACGCGCTGCAGACTACCTTCGCGGACATCCAAAAGATTCCGTTGTGTTCTTGTCCGTAGAACTCTGTTCGCTCACTCTACAGAGAGAAGACCTCTCTGTTGCGAATATTGTTTCGAGCGGCCTTTTTGGAGACGGCGCTGCCGCCGTGTTGATGCTCGGAGAAGAACATCCGATGGCGGGGAGAATCACTCCTGGAATGCCTGAAAAAGCATTTCGATCTCCAACGATTCTCTCTAATAGAAGCATCTTTTTCCCAAACACGGAACGAGTGATGGGCTGGGATATTGTGGACAGCGGATTCCAGGTCGTTTTGGATTCGTCCGTTCCTGAATTCGCGGAAAAGAATTTAAGGCCCGGAGTGGAAGCGTTCCTCAAGGAACAGGGGCTTTCTCTTTCAGACATAGAAGTGTGGATCGCTCATCCGGGTGGACCCAAAGTAATCACCGGTATGGAAAAGGGACTCTCACTGCGCGAAGGAACTCTCAAGCTTTCCAATGAAAGTCTTCTCAAATATGGCAACATGTCTTCCGCCTCTGTGCTTTTCATTCTCAAAGAGACACTCGATCAGAATCCTCCGGAAAAGAAACTGGGGCTTCTCCTGGCTATGGGTCCGGCCTTCGCAGCGGAAGCAGTCCTGTTGCGATGGTGAGCATGGATTCCAGAGTACTCTATAGCGCCTTCCTTGTGATCCTCGCCATACAGCGCCTGTTCGAACTCAGATTGAGTAAGAGAAATGCAACCAGGGCTTTTCTGGAAGGAGCAAAAGAAGCAGCTCCCCATCAGGTCCCGTGGATGACGGCCATGCATTCGCTCTGGTTTGTTTCCTGTGCTGCGGAAGTCTGGATGGGTGCATCCTTCCACCCGGGTATTTTCATTCTGTCACTGGCTGTCACTGTGATTGGACAAACTCTACGTTATGCGGCGATTCGCACGCTCGGGCCTAGATGGAATGTGCGCATCATTCATTTTCCTGGAAAGCCTCCAGTCCAGACAGGAATTTATCGCCTGGTGCGTCACCCGAACTATGTGGGAGTGATCCTTGAAATTGCGGCTGTTCCCATGTTGCACGGCGCGTGGATCACATCCATTGCCTTTTCTATCATAAATGGAATTTTCTTGTACTTCAGAATCAGGGCAGAGGAAAATGCAGTATATGGATGAAACGACTCAGGACATCTTCCTGCTCGTAAAGCGGATCCTGCGCGAAAAATGCAAAGTGGAAGGCCAGGTTGGAATAGACGCGAGGCTTGCGGAAGATCTGAGACTCGATTCCGTTGGAATGCTCACTCTTGCGCTCGAAATTGAGAACCACTATCGTATGAATCTTGGCGATGAGCCAGATAGCCCGCCGCGAACCGTCCAGGAAATTGTAACTCTAATCAAAGCAAGATTGAGCGAGAGAAAATCTTGAACACTCTCATTGATGCCCTGTCTGAAGCCGCTTCCACAACGCGTGGAATTCAATTCTTTGATCGATCCGGAAGCATCACGCGATTCAATTATTCCGAGCTCTATGCAGACGCGCAAAAGATCGCACGCGTGATGGCTCAACATGGACTTGCTCCAGGTCAAAGCGCAGGGCTTGTATTTTCCACTTCTTACGAATTCGTTAGACAACTGTTTGGTGTTCTGCTGGCGGGCGGCGTGCCTTTCTGCCTAGCACCTCCGAGACTGGGGAGAGCAGCAGACTACTCTGAGTACACTGCTAGAATGATCAACTCCGCAGGTGCTCGTTTTGTCATTCATGAAGATTCAATTGGTGGATCACTGGCAAAAGTAGCGGCCCGCACTTCTTCTCCGTTTATTCCGGTTTCGCAGATCGTCGCGGACATTGCTTCTGCGTCTCCTGAAACCAAGAGCGTCACGCGGGATCGACCCGCACTCATTCAATTTTCAAGCGGCACGACTGTAGATCCAAAGCCCGTTGTTTTGACTCACGGAAACCTGGTTTCAAATACGAAATCAATTCTGGAAAGATTTCCAGGAGATATAAACGATCACAGCGGCCTGTCCTGGTTGCCCATGCATCACGATATGGGCCTCATTGGCGGATTATTTTCAGCAGTCATGGGAAAAGGAGACATCACGTTTCTTCGCCCTGAAGATTTTGTAATGAGACCTGCCCTCTGGTTGCGCGCACTCAGCGAAACAAAAGCAACCACATGCCCCTGTCCCAATTTCGCGCTCAAGCTATGCACGGATAGAATTGAAACAGAAGATGTAAAAGACCTGGATCTTTCCCACTGGCAAATTGCTCTCGTAGGAGCAGAAACAGTTCACCTCTCTACTTTGCGAGACTTCGCTGAAAAATTCGCAATCACAAAGTTCCGTTATGCGGCATTCACACCGGTCTATGGTCTTGCGGAAGCAACTCTTGCAGTCACATTCTCCGATCTATCCAGTCCTCCGCATGCAGAGCGATTTGATTCTGCTCTTCTTTCGCAGGGCAAAGCAGTCGAAACAAGCGAGACTGGCGGAAGCCTTGAGATTGCATCTGTGGGAAAACCACTGAGCGGATTTGAGCTCCAAATCCGCGACGATTCAGGAGCAGAGGCGCAAGAAGGCCAGGTAGGCAGAATCTTTTTGCGCGGAGAATCCATCATGCAGGGGTACCTGGGACAACCGCCTCATGAAGGGTGGCTGGACACGGGGGATCTTGGTTTTATTCACAAGGGAGACCTCTACATTTATGGCCGCGCAAAGGATGTAATCATCATCAACGGAAGAAATCATGATCCTGCTTATATCGAATTCGCGACAGAAGGAGTTCCAGGAATTCGCCATGAGCGAACCGCTGCCTTTGCAGTTTCATCCGACACTCGCGCAACGGAGGGATTTATCCTGCTTGTGGAAAAGGAAAAAGGAGATCTGCGAAATCAAGAAGAGGTCGTGACTCTTGTGCGCGATTCTGTTACAGAGAAGACCGGGCTCATCCCTGATTCAGTACACATCATTGAAATAGGGCAAATGCCTAGAACCACCAGCGGCAAGGTAAGGCGCGCAGAAGCCAGACGGCAGTTCTTATCCGGAAAGATCGCGGCTCTCGCATCGAGCTGATTTTGCCCGCATGAAGCAGTGATGCGTAGAAAACTATGATCGCCCTTCGCGAATTCTACGACGCGGTCATTGTAGGCGGTGGACCTGCCGGACTTGCAACGGCCATCGTCCTCGGGAAAGAAAACCTTTCCGTGCTCCTCATAGACAGGCGGAACCTTCCGGCGGACAAACCATGCGGAGAAGGCCTTCTTCCGCCCGGGCTTGAAATTCTACATGATCTTGGAGTGAACATTCCGGAACACATGTGTCACCCGATCCGCGGAATCCGCTACATCTCCGGAAACATCCAGGCACAGGCAGAATTCAAAGAAGGGTCAGGAAGGGGAATTCGCAGAACGGTGCTCTCCGCAGCGTTGCTCGCACGCGCGAACGAATTTGAAAACGTCCAGATTCTCTCACCCGCTCGCGCAGAATTTCCGTCAGGCCTGGACCATTTCGACGGCACAGTGCGCATTTCGCAGAACAACTCAAGCGCAATCTGTCGCACAAATCTGATCATAGGAGCAGACGGCCTTCATTCGGAGATCCGAAGACTGGCAAAACTCGAGCGCCCCGGAAGAGCGAAGACTCGCTTCGGGCTGCGAAAGCATTTCCAGTCCAATCATACGTTAGACGACTTTGTGACTGTATTTGTAGCCAAAGGTTCCGAGGCCTATCTAACACCTGTCGGCCAGGATTCATTCGGTGTGGCCATCCTGTTTTCCAGAAATGAAGATACGAGATCGGGCAAAGAAGAGGCGTTTGAGGCACTTCGAAATCGATTCCCCGGACTTGCACCCCTCACTCAGACTTCAGCAGGAGAACAGGGCGGCGCCGGGCCTCTCGAACAAAGGACAACAGGGGTTGCGCGCGATGGAGTGATTCTGGTGGGAGATGCCGCAGGATATCTGGACGCGGCCACAGGAGAAGGAATCAGCCTTGCCCTGGCCACTGCACAATCGACGGCCCGGCTCGCACAAATGCTACGAAAATCAAACAAGCCGTTGAACAGACTGCAGCTGTCGGGCTATGAGAAGGATCATCATCGCATAACGTGGAACTATTTCGTGATGACAAAGATGCTTCTGTTCATGTCGGATCATCCGACGCTGGCTCGCCCTTTCATTCGCATCATGGCAGTGCGCCCTCGTTCTTTCCAGGCTCTACTCTCTTTCAATATGGGAGAGCCTTTGTTTCCAGTCCTCCGGCGATTTATCGCGGGCCTCTTTCGCAAATAAGAACTTTTTAAAGAAGGCGAAAGAGTCTGATCTTTTCTGCCTTTCCTTTCAAATCAAAAAAACCTGCGTCTTCAAACTGAGCCAGCGCAGACGCGCGATCCGCAACACTCTGCGTTACCAGTATATCCGTTTTCGCTTCTTTGGTAGCCGATTCTACTCTGCTCGCAACGTTGACAGTGTCCCCGATCACAGTGTATTCCAATCTTTCTGCAGTTCCAATATTGCCCGCAATCACCTGTCCGGTGTGAATCCCTATTCCCTGTCGCAGCGGAAGCAGCCCTTTCGATTCACGATTCGCATTCATCTGTGTGAGAGCTCCTCGCATTTCGAGAGCAGCGGCAACGGCACGGTTCGTATCGTCTGGCGCAGTATCGGGGGTCCCGAACGTTGCCATAATCGCATCCCCGATAAACTTATCCAGTGTGCCATTGTGTTTGAAAATGATCTGCACCATGGTCTCGTGATATTCTCTCAAAAAGCGTATAACGTCTGCCGCAGGCATTTTTTCGCTCATCGCAGTGAAACCGCGCAAATCGGAAAATAAAACCGTTACTTCTTGCAGTCGCCCGGATGATGTAAAAAAGGAATCTTCCGCCTGGGCGATGTGATTATACACGGAAGGTGAAAAATATCTGCTGATCTGAAGAGCCGCCTTTTCGCGGTGAATGGCCTCAAACAATGTCTGACGAGAAACGTGGGTGAAGAAAGTCAAACAGGCACCCACGCCAGCCATAACCAGCAGATTGGTCGTGAGGAGCCCGGGGTGGACTCTGTCGCCCAGCATGTGCGCTACATAGTTTTCCTCGAAAACCACCCTGGAATCAAGGCCGGCGTAGTAGAATAGAAACAGGTGATACGCAACCGCGCCTATTGTGGTTGCAGCCGGATACGCTGGCCTGGACGCAACGCTGTTCATGACAATGATTGAGTACGACATAGTGGTAAGGGTATCGAGCTTCAGCAAATACGCGCGCGAAACAACGGCACCTCCGCCAACTGAATTGAGCCATACGAAAGGAAGCACGGCAATCATAACAAGATCAATCGCTACGCCTGCCCAGCCCACTACGCTCATTAAAGACGGTCGCCGAACCAGGTAGAACCCTGAGAGAGTGCAGATTGCGAAGCTTGAGAATAAACCAATTGTGACGAACATTTCCCACCTGGTCGCAGGCGTGAAGAATGCGAGAATCAAACCGAAAAAAACAAATACAGAGCGAAACGTTAGAATGAATCGAAGCCCGCGTCGCTCGCGCGTCTCAAGCAATCGATCCAGTGTCTCACTCAAACAATCATGTCCTTCGCGCTTCGTCTTGGAGTGAAATATTTATAGTCCGATCTGCCAATGCGAACAATCATCTGAATTTTTCCAGGAGCACGCACGCCTGAAATCTTTTCAAACTTCGCACGCAAATCATCCATTTCCGGAAATTCCTGCAATATCTGACTGAGAGGATGCATTCGCAACCCCGCCTTCATCAATGCGAGCTGGAAGCGAGCGTAATCTCTGCCGGTCTTTACCCAGTCCACGATCGTATTGGAACTTGTAGACCAATAGTAAAGAGCACGTGCAGAATCGATCTTCTTTTTGTACCGTTCGAGAAACAGCTTGTTATTCGCAGGATCATGGAATTTTTCCGGTTCACGACTCAGAAAGAATGTTTCTATCATCCAGCGCGTAAATCCAGTGACTCCCTGATCCGGAAGACCCAGTCCATCTCTCTTTTCTTGAATCTCACGATCGCTAAATCTGAACCAGCCGCGAGTTTCATCTGAAAGGCGATATGTCATGGTTTCGAGTTCCATGGCAGAATTCATGAGAGGAAGATAAGGCTTCATATCTTCCCCGTAGATCGCCACACGCTTTGTATACCCTGCACCCGCGTCCGCCTCCACTTTTTCTATTTCAGCAGGAGAAATCATAGGGCCTTCGTACTCTGCGCGATTCGTGTGACGCTCGGCGACCATGGAGTACAGCGAATCAGGTGCAGATGCATCCTTGACCAACTGCACGTGCGCGACAGGCTTCTTGCCTGGTTCTATACTCGGGTAAGTACCCTCTGGGAAAAGTTCAATCTTCGCAGAATATCCAAGCTGCGAAGCTCCAATGCTGAGAAGCTCAAGGAAAGTTCCCTGCGAAATGTGAACCTGTCTTACAGGAGGATCTGTGACTGGTAGAATTCTCTTCTCATCCACATACAGAATCATCTCCAGAGGAGAAATGATTCTGAATTTCCAGGGTTGCGTGTTATGCGAATTGGGTGCTGTGATTCCGACGTTGATCGCAATCAGAATGGGATCTGACATACCGTTCGATCGCGCATTCTGAATGGGATCTGCACCGTCCGGCCCAGGGAGTCGGGGGTGCGTTCCACATTGTTCAAGAAAAAGAGGCACCGTAAGCAGCGGCGCGCTTGAGTAGAGGAACTTTTTCCGGCTGATCATCAGCGGATGTTGATAGTGGACACTTCGCACAGATTCACACCCATGAGAAGATATTCCACGCCGTCTCCGTCGACCGCTTTGAAATCCCACTTACACGCTTTGTGGCTATTGTCAAAGGTTACTTTCACGCTTTCGCCCGGATCCAGTACATCGTCGTCCAGGATGTCTTCTTCCCAGTCGTCTACTTTGGCTTCCGAAATATACACATGGTGGATCGATTTCTTCACCTTGTTTACAATGGTTACATCCTGTTTGCCGGCATAAGCCGCGGTGGCGAACAGAATGAGAAATGGTACTGTAAGTTGTCTTGTTTTGCGGAGCATTTCGCGAGCCTCCATCGCTCAGGCTCGAAAATCAAACTCTATTTTCTGGTTTTCAAGTGGAATTTCGAACTGCATGGCAGTTCCTACCCGGTCTTCCTGAGTCAGGTCAAAGGGCACACCTTCGATTCTTTTCCCCTTCTGAGTGGCAGTCCTGTAGTTCCCGGGCAACCGCAGGCGAATCGTCTTCTGAAAAGGCGAAAACCCATTTTCGCGCACCTGCACTTCGAGCTGAATGGAACCGCTGCGATCCTTCTTTCCCGATACTTCAATGCGAGCATTTCGACCGTCCGCTGAGATCCCATCGTCCAGAATGCATTTTCCGGAGATCTGAGTTCCCGGGAAGATCTCAAAGGCCAGAGGCGATTTCATTGTATCGAGTGCATTGCGTCCAACTACGGCCATGGGAAGGGCTGTGCCCGCACGAACGAGCAGCGGATACATACCGGGCCGCGTGGAATAGGTATGACGTCCCGCATCGCGCACAACTCCTGTGTCAAAATCAAACCAGCCCTCTCCTGCATCCGGCAGGTTCACGCGACGATTGGCCGCCTTGCGTTCGAAAACCGGCGCTGCCAGAATGGATGATCCCAGCAAGAACTGATCTTCGCAATCCTCGTCTTTGACATTCGGAAATTCATAGAACAGTGGACGAACGATAGGGCTGCCATCCTCGCTTGCTTCATGGAATAGATTGTATATGTACGGTAATAGTCTATATCTACGTCGAATGTGCTTGCGACAAATTGCAAGGACGCTTTCGCCAAAACTCCATGGCTCCTGATCCCGTCCGAAAAGCACAGTGTGCGCACGAAAGAATGGCATCAAGGATGCAAGTTCCATCCATCGTGCGAAGAGCTCTGGATCACGTCTCCACTTGATGATGGCCAGCATTCCTTTGCCGCTTCCAAATCCACCTGCGTCCGCTCCTGAAAACGGAACACCACTCAATCCGAGATTTAAAACCATGTGCAGGTTTTCTTTCATCTGCTGCCAGGAGGAATGATTGTCGCCCGTCCACATGCATGCGTATTTCTGAATTCCAGAGAACCCGGATCTGGAGAGAACGAAAGGACGTTCTCCCTTTTTAAACTTTTCAAATGCAAGATTGGTGGCTTCTGCCTCGAGGTTCGCGTACAGGTTGCGCATCTCTGCTTGCGAATGATTTTTGAAATGAACGTCTTCGAGAAGCGGATCTGTCTTCTTCCCCATCTTCCATGTGGGCTCGTTCATATCGTTCCAGATTCCCGAAACTCCGTTGCGAAAGAGAACAGCATGCTGGTGCGCCCACCATTTGCGCACATTCTCAAGAGTAAAATCGGGAAACACAGTGGTTCCAGGCCAGACTTTTCCTTTGAAGTAGTTGCCCATGGAATCACGGCAGAACGCATCTTCATTTCTTCCGCTTTCGTATGTATCGTACTCTTCTTCGAGTGCAACTCCTGGATCCACGATCGCAACAGTCTTCACTCCGAGCTTATCGAGTGATTCGTTCATTCCTTTTGGATCCGGGAATGTACTCTTGTCCCAGGTGAATACTTTATATTTATCCATGTAATGGATATCCAGGTGAATGGCATCGCATGGTACATCGAGTGCGCGAAAGCGTTCCGCAAGTTCCATCACTCGCTTCTGTGTGCGATAGCTCCATCTACTCTGGTGATATCCAAGAGCCCAAAGAGGCGGAAGAAACGGACGACCCGTAATTCGCGCATAAGCAGCCAGAACCTGGCGAAGGTTCCCGCTCATTACGAACACGTCAATCGGCACTGCCTCTGTAGATTGAATATCAAACCGAACTTCCGGTCCTTCCGGACGAGTCTTTCCTTCCAGATCGACTTCTACTCTCGTGGGGCGGATGCAGTTTAAGAATATGCCAATGAACGAAGAGCCGCGGCGAACTACGAAGAATGGAAATGCGGAATAGGAAGCCTGATCAATAGAATAGAAAATGGTATCAATGGTCTTGAGTTCAAACGATCCTGCTTTGACCAGTCCGCCTGTCGCACAGCCAAAACCAAACACTGAATCACCAGGCATCAAACGCACTACAAAGGAAGGTGGCCCAAACTTTCCGGTCTGCACAGTGCCGCTCAGTCTGGTTTCGTCTGGCAAGGTGATGTGGAATGAGCCAGTCACTGGATCGACAAACAGCTTTGTGTCGCGCTTCTTCGCCAGGATCACTCCCTGCGCATCCTTGTGAATGGCCAGCTTTTCCATTTCGACTCTTTCGACAGGAGCCCCTTCTGGAAAGTCCACTACAGGCTCCGGATGAAACAGGAATCGAAACGCATCTGGTTTCAACGCGGCCGCAAGTATGCTGTGAGCGTACATTCGCTTTATTTTCGGTCCGCGCGGCCCCGAAAATCAATGCAGGCGGGCTTTTTGGTTGCCATGGCACGCGCGCAGGCCCGCCTGTTGTATGCGCAGGAAAATCGCCTTATTCTCCACTCTGGGAGTATTTGTCATCCTTGGGGCGGTCATCATTCCTCGTCCAGGCTATCACTATCAGCCTCATTCTCTCCCCGCAGACTTTGACTCTTTCTATGCCATGAAGCTCAAGCAGAGTAAGGAGAAGGGTGCTCGTCCCGGCTGTGAAGAAAAGCTGAATCGATTTGGGCCAAAAACAGAATATGCAATCCTTTATCTTCATGGCTACGGAGCATCCAGGGCAGAGGGAGAAGAGTCGATCGACCGATTCGCAAACAAACTTCACGCAAATACGTACTACGTTCGTCTGCCTGGACACGGAACGAACATGGAAGACCAGGCCTCTGTATCTTACACAGATTATCTGGACGAAAGCGAAGAGGCACTACAGATGATGCCTGCGCTCGGAGACAAAATCATCATCGTTGGAACCAGCATGGGCGCTCTTCTAGCCACACATCTGGCAGCAGAGCATCCGGATAAGCTCTACGCTCTCATTATTGCTTCCCCTTTCTATGAGTTCGTGAGGAAAGAGGCAAATATTGCGAGCGTTCCAGGCGGTGGAAAACTCGCAGAAGTATTTGGCGGCGGAAAAATTCGCGACGTAACTAAAAAACCAGACGACGTGAAAGACAAACGCAGCCCGGGCTTTGAAAACTACTGGTATGAAAAACAATATTTCTCTTCCATCCAGTCTCTGGCAAGACTCAAAAAAGCGGTGTCCGGTGAGCACACATTCGGTCGAGTCACTGCTCCTGTATTGATGATCTACTATTACAAAAATGAAAACGAACAGGACACAGCAGCGAGCGTTCCGGCTATGCTAGAAGGATTTCATCAATTTGGTAAGTTTACCAGACCATCTCCTTACAACCGCTCTGTTGCAGTTGCAGACGGAGATCACATCATGTTTAGCAAATGGATTCCAACAGACAAGGATCTGATTGATAAAGAACTCAATCGATTCATAGACGATCTCAAAAAATGAAAACTCTCATCATCATCCCCGCATACAACGAAGAATCGACTATTTACGAAGTCGTAACAAAGACTCTCAAACACGCGGATGTATCCGTAACCAATGACGGAAGCCGTGATCGCACGCCAGAGATCCTGCGCACCATCCAGGCTGAGTGCAGCAGCGGAAAGCATGCTCATAAACTGAACGTAGTAACGCATGAAAAATCGACTCATATCCCGAAGGGCCTGCAGGACGGCTTCCGCTATGGAGTAGAAAACGGATACGATCAATTCATCACCATGGACGCTGGAATGTCTCATGATCCGGACGCAATCCCGGATTTCCTCGCGGCGGATTCGTCACTCGATGTGGTGATAGGCGCGCGCAAACAGGTAGAGAACGTGCCTTTTTACAGACGTGTCATCTCCAGGTGCGCCGCTCTGGTTGTAAACTACGCACTCACTCCCTCTTACTTTCGCCTGGGTCCTGGACTTTCCGACTGCACCAGTGGATTTAGACGTTATTCGCACAGAGCGGGACTTTTGATTTCCGCAACGGAATTAAAATCCAAAGCGTTTGATTTTCATATGGAAGCTCTGGCATTGTGCGTGCGCGCAGGAATGAAACCGGGCGAAATTGCAATCCGTTATGTCTTTTCCAATTCTTCCTTTAACAGCCGCGTTCTCAAGCAGGCCATGAAATTCGGAATGTACCTGATCTCCACGAAAGGAAAGGCTGCGGCATCTTGAAATCCGTGAACCAGGCAGGCCTTCTGACTGCACTGCGGTCTGTCCGTGCGGCTCCACTCCTCTTCGCATTGTATGCAGGGACTGCTTGCCTTGCGATTGTCGCGCGATATGATTTTGATAGCACAGCGCTCATTCGCTTTGGGCATAGATACATAGCGCAAAACCAGGACCTGACTCCTACCTCTGCCATTCGATTTCGCGGGAACGAAGCAAATGGCGGCAACGGATACGATGGGCAGATCTTCTACTATTATGCGAGCACGATGTGGAAGAAAGGCCAGTGGCCTGTCGGGTTCAGCAACGCATACAGGGCCCCGCGCGCAGGTTATCCGTTTCTTGCGTCGTTGTTTTCGTGGATGGGAAACCGCGGCACTGCATACGGTATGATTCTGGTTCAAGTACTCTCCATTGTGGGAGGATTGATCTGCTTCTGGCACCTGCTGCCGGATGAAAGAAGAAGCTGGACTCTACTTCTTGCGGTTTCTCCTTTTGTTTTGCAGTCATTTGCGTTTCTAGTCAGCGACGCGGTGATGATTTCACTTGCGATCATTGGGATTTACTTTTCGCGAAAAAATTCTGTGGCCGCGAGTCTACTTGCGTGGATCTTTTTTTCCCTGGCTGTTATGACCAAGGAATCGTCTTTGTTCATACTGTTCCCGTACGGACTCTGGGCACTGTTGCGCAAAGACTGGAAATTGTGCGTCGTTGTGGCTGGCTCCCTCGTACCTATGGTCTGCTGGCAGCTGTATCTATTCAGGGCTCATGGCATGGTGCCTGCAAGCATTCTGTCTACGTTCCTTTCTCCTCTCCTTGGAATCAGAGGAGTTGCTTCCCAAACGGCGGATCTTTTGAGAATGAAGCCTTTCCCAATAGTTGAGATCTTTAAAGTATCTGCCAAATGGCTTTTGATCCTTCTCCTCCCGGTATCCGCCTGGACGGCTCTCCGCGGATTCAAACTTGCAGATCTACAAAAGATCAGCACTCCATTTAGACTGGCCGCGCTATTCGTGGTCCTGAGCATCTGCATTGCGGATTTTCAGTATTTCTGGGGCATCTTTGAAAACGTAGGAAGAATGTTCACGGCCCTCGTGCCTGCAGTGATTCTGGCCAGGTCAGAAACAAAGACGGACACATCCTGGAAGGCCTTTGTACTTCTCCTTTGCGCATTGTCTTTCCTGGTGTGGGCCCGGATTTGTTTTCTTTCTCCTGTTTTCCCGTTCGATCATTACATTCCATACTCTGGTCCAGTCTACCCTGCTCCTCCACTATGATTTTGGTTGACGGACTCAGCCGCAAGAACCAAACCTTCGAAGCGTGCATCTTAAAGGTATGAGGAATCAATGAGCATCTCCCAGGTAGACCTCAGACAAACGCGGCTCCCCATACAGCCCCAGATCATCAGCGCCCTCATGCAGCTGACCGATGATTCAGAAGTTGGCTTCAGAGATCTTGAAAAGATCATCAAAGCGGATGAAAACATCAGTACTCTGATTCTAAAAGCCGCCAACTCGCCGCTTTACTCCAGGGGGAAAGAAATCAGATCCATTCAGATTGCAATTTCTCTGCTTGGATTTCGAGTGATTCGCACCCTTGCAACGGTTGCCAGCTCCCAAGGAATGTTTCAGTCAGGGAACTACGCACGTTTTAGAAAATATGTGAGCGAACACGCCGTCATCACGGGAGTGATAGCACGAAGCATCGCCGTGAAACTGAAGTTAAAGAATCTGGAAGAGGATGCATTTGTAGGAGGACTCCTGCATGACCTGGGCAAAGTAATCATGAATTCCCTCGATCGATCGCATTACATTGAAGTGATTCACCTGGTAGAGCGAGGAGTTCCTTTTAGCCAGGCAGAAAAACAGATCTTTGGTTTCTCTCATCGCGACATTGGTGAAAAGGCGGCCATGACCTGGAATCTTCCGCAGATCTACCGATGGATTCTCAGCACCCACGGACTCGACGCTCTGACTCCGCCGGAAGGAATGGACGAATCATCGCGAGCGCTCGTGCAGATTGTTGCATGCGCGAACTATCTGGCAAGACTTTATGGCTACGGCGCGCCTCTGTCTGGAATAGAACACGAAATCTCTAAATTCTTTGATGCTCTAGGAATGGATTCGGATACGCGATCCTTCTACCTCTCCGAGTTCAGAGAGAACATTCCGAAAGACGAATTCTATAACTTCTTCATCACGATCCTATAATTTATATGCTGCAACAATCGACACTCGAATTCGAAATCAGACTCTACGATCTCTTCTCGGAAGAAATCAGTGCTTTGCGCGACGCGGTCAATCGCCTCGCGGATGCAGTGGATCCTGTTTCGCTTCGCGGACCTCTCAACGCCATTGTATATGAGTTGTGCGGAAATGCCCTGAAAGCACTGTACAAAAGAGCCTACAGCAAGTACGTTGTGGCCAAACTCGGTCTCGATGACTTACCGTATCATGACTGGCTGAAATTGTTTCGCGCAGAAATTGAGGCGCATCGCGCAGAGAATTTCGCGCATCTATGCAGACAGGAAAACATTTACATCAAGGCATCCGGAAAGTTCGCAGGGGATGTTTTTAGAATTCAAATCGAAAACGACGGAGCTCCATCTGAAATCGAAATGAGTCGCATTCACCTCGCACTCGAACGTGCGAAGGAAACCATGAGCCTGGCCGCTTACTTCGATGATGAAGATGCATATCAGGAAGGCGCGGGTCTGGGGCTCCCGATGGTGATGGTGAGTCTCCGTGGAATGGGTGTAGATCCCGCCAATTTTCAAATCTTCACGCAAGGGGACACCACAGTGGCGCGCATAGACGTACCTCTGAATCTATTCGGCAACGCACGCTCAGAACCTCTACGGCTTCTCAGGCAGAATAAGGAACTTCTTGCCATTACCTGGAATCTATTTCAGCAGATCGATCTATCAGCCGTGCGTTTCGACCTGGATGGACACATTCTGGCCGTATCGAGAAGCATGCTCAAGAGGCTGGCCATCCCGCTCGAAACTCCGGACATGTTCAAGACGCTTGTTCCTCAGCGATTTGTTGCAGAACTGTTTCGCGGTCCTCAGGGAATTCGAGTCACTCAGAAATTCTTAAACCACAGAGTGTATTTGGAGAACCTTTCGCGCACAGAAAGAATCCTATTCAACGTTAGCGGATATGTGACGGACAAAGGTGTAGTGAGTACTCTCTGGCAGGAAATCGCTATTTCCGACTCTGCGGCCCCCAAACTCAACGAAGGCAGTTTGATCGGGAACTTAAAGTTTCACAACATTATAGAACCTTATATACCCCAGCTTGTGTTAATGAAGGCCCGCGAGACAGTCGAGCTTGGAAGAACGGAGCTGCCCGAAGAGGTGAGAGATCAGACCATCTTCTTTGCGGACCTTGCCGGATTCACAGAAATGTCGGAGAGCATGCGTCCTCATGTGGTCGTTGAAATGTTGAATATGGCTCTGAGCATCATGGTAAGGCATATCAAAGAAGCGGGCGGTAGCGTGGACAAGTTTATGGGAGACGCTGTCATGGCGGTTTTCGCGGATCCACTTCCTGCATGCAAGGCAGCTCTCGAAATTCAGAATACGTTCGCAGAAGTGAACCGTTTCAGAATCGAAGCTAAAGAGCCGCCGGTCCGGGCGCGAATTGGGATTCATTGCGGCAATGTGATCATGGCAAACATCGGCACAGACGAACGCAAAGACTGGACTGCAATTGGAGACACAGTCAATACTGCGTCGCGCATTGAGAAAAACGCACCTGTAGGATCCATCTTGATTTCAGACAGAGTCTTTGAGCGCGTAAAAGATGACCTTCGAGTCACGCAAAGCTATCGAATCAAAGTCAAAGGGAAAGCAAAAGAAATCAGCGTATACGAACTTGAGGCCATGAACTCCGCCCCTGCAGATAGTTGATATCCTACAGATATTTGAGAAAAAACTCGGTTACCTTTGCTTCCGCCTGAGCTCTGTCCGCCTGCCAGGCGCGTGTATGTCTCCCACCCGGCACAACCCAGTACCACTTTGGCTCCCGAGCAGCAGCATAGAGTTCCTCTCCATTGTGAGGCAAAACTCGCACGTCCGCAGTGCCGTGTATAATGAATACTGGCCTCGGCGAAATCTCCGAGATCATCTTGACCGGAACAATTTCTTCTGTGTTCATTCTGGCGCGAAGGGAAACCAGAGCCCCAACCAATGGCAAAAGCGGATAACGTGGAATTTTGTAGTCCTGCCATGCGGCGTCGGAGATCGCGGAAGAGAAAGAAGCAAATCCCCCTTCAAAGATCCCGGCGCGAATTCGCAAGTCTTCTGACATGGCCATGATGGACGTCGCCGCTCCCATGGAAAAACCAAACACTCCAATCGAATGCATGCCGCGCGACACCGCGTAATCCACCGCTGCGTGCACGTCGCGCCGTTCATAATAGCCCATAGAACTAAAGGCCTTCTGGCTCTGGCCGCAATTCCTCAGGTCAATATACAAAACATTGAAGCCCGCAGAGTGGAGTGCGGGCGCAAAGCGAAGACCTTCATGACGATCCACGCCTCGACCATGAACTACCACGATCGCCGGAGCACCGGCACGTCCCGGAATCCACCAGCCGCGAATCATCAAATCGTCGGACGTGCGAAACTCGATGTTTTCAAAGCCCAGACCAAGAGAAGAAGGATCCCCGCAATATACAAAATGCTCTTCCGAACAAGCATATTTCCCGGTATAGAGAATTGCAGAAGAAAAGTAAACTGCACCCGCAGCCAGCAACGCCACGGGCAAGATGACCGCCAGGAGCCGCTTCATGCGATCCCTTGCACGCCTGCGGCCTGCAATTCAGGTAGCAACGGCTTTCCGGGTGGCAAATGGACTACGGCCATCCCAATGGCACGCGCTCCCTCGATATTCTTTTCCAGGTCGTCAATGAAGAGAGTACGTTCTGCAGGGACGCCGAGAAGATCAATGGCTCTGTGGTAAATGTCCGGCTCCGGTTTGCGAAGAGCATGTTCGTGAGAGTAGATCTTTGCCTTGAATATGTGAAAGAATTTATAATTTTTCTCAACAAAAGAAGAATGGGACTGATTTGTATTGGATACAAGACCCACGGGCACGCGCTGCGAAAGCATTTCTGCCAGACGAATGTTCTCATTCATGGCTGTAAAGATGTCATCAAAAGCTTCCCGGATGGTGGGTCCATCTGCAGCTCCATCTATCTGGATAGATACATGCTCGAAGAATTGCTCGGGGCTCAACACCCCGCGTTCAAACTCCACCATTTTCTCCGAAAACATGGCAGATCTGACCCTGTCCGCAGAAACCCCGGTGCTCCTCGATAGAACGCTGAAGCATTTCTCCAGGTCAAAATCCAGCAGGACTTTGCCCAGATCAAAGATGACGGCGTCTACACTCATCACACCACGTTCGGAACCTATTCTTTGATCGAGAATTCTTTTTGCTTGCAGAAATCTACGGCCACCGGCTTCGAAAGTGTACCGTTCTCGAATTTTGCCTGCACAGTCCACAGACAATCGCCTTCCTCTGCGAAAGTGGCCCACACTACGGTTGCGGTGATGCCTGGCTTAATTCCCTTTCCAACAAAGAGTGGAATGCGACGATTCGCGCCTTTCTCGAGTGCCGTGAGAGTCGTAATTTTCTGAGCCGTTTCGTTGGTAACGTCAAATTGAATTTCGCGAGCCAGGAGAGCTGTTGTAAACCCTGCAAAGATTGCGATGAACAAGAAAGTTCGCATTGGAGATTCCCCCGTTTTGATGTGATGGTTCAAATAACGAACTATCAGGCCAGGCCTTCATGTTGAAAACATTATTTCTTAAAGATTTCTTTGACTCTCTTGATTCCGCGAATGAGCGCATCCACGTCCTCCGGCCCATTGTACAGATAGAAGCTGGCGCGAACCGTCCCACTGATGTCCAGCTTTCGCATAAAGGGTTCGCAACAATGATGACCCGCGCGAACCGCGATTCCTTCCTCATCCAGGATGCTGCCGACGTCATGAGGATGCACTCCGTCTACATTGAAAGAAACAACGCCTCCGCGCGAAGCGAAATCAGACGTGCCGTACAGGGTAACCCCCTGGACTCGTTTCATCTCTTCTACAGCATAACGAACTATTTCTTGCTCATGCTGGTGAATATTGGAGAGACCCGCCTGCCTGAGATACTCGAGCGCGATAGCAAAAGCAACTACGCCTGCGATGTTCGGAGTGCCCGCTTCAAATTTCATGGGAAGTTCTGCCGGAAGATACGAATCCTTCTGTACTGTGAGGATCATATCTCCGCCACCCAGAAAGGGATCCATGCCTTCGAGAAGCTTCCGCTTGCCATAGAGGACCCCGACACCCGTTGGACCAAGCATCTTGTGAGCGCTGAGAGAATAGAAATCGCAATCTATCTTTCGCACATCCACCGGTAAATGACAGGCGCCCTGCGCACCATCCACAGAGAACAGCGCACCTACAGCATGAGCTTTTTTTGCAAGGAGCTCAATGTCGTGTATCGTCCCTACTGCATTGGACATATGCGCCAGGGCGACCATGCGAGTTTTCGGAGAAAGCACAGAATCGATCTTAGAATAGTCGTACTTATGGTCTTCTGTAAGTGGTAAATGCTTCAGTACGGCACCAGTTTTCTTTGCGGCAATCATCCACGGCACGAGATTGGAATGATGCTCCAGCTCTGAAACAAGCACTTCATCCCCCGGCTTCAAATTGCTCAGACCCCAGCTATAGGCTACAAGGTTGATGCTTTCCGTCGTGTTGCGCGTGAAGATGATTTCATCCGGACTCTCTGCTCCAAGAAAAGCAGCCATCTTCTTGCGTGTCCCATCATAAAGGTCTGTGGCTTCATAAGATAGACGATAGGCGCCCCTGTGAATGTTTGCGTTGCGACAGCGATAGTAATCTTCGAACGCGTCAATGACTCTCTGCGGCTTTTGGGAACTGGCCGCGCTGTCCAGGAAAACCAGGGGCTTTCCATTCATCATAGTTTGCAGGATTGGAAAGTCCTGCCGGATGCTTTTGTAATCTAGACCCATATCAATCGATGTCCAGAAAGACATCTTCTCCTGAAAGGTGCGCGGGGTAAACTTCGATATCGGACGTCGCGGGCATTCTGCAAACTGCTCCAGTGCGAATGTTGAAACGCGCACCATGTCTTGGGCAAATCACTTCTTCGCCTTCAATCTTGCCGTCATCGAGCGGATTATCGTCATGCGTACACACATTTTGAAAGGCACATATTTCATTGCCAATACGCGTAACGGCAATAGACCCGGCCGGGGTATCCACGGCGATCATTTCGCCTTCTTTGATCTGCGAAAGGGATGCAACCTTAAGTCGACTCATACAATCTCTTTAGAAATTCGGAAACAATCTTCTCTTTCTCTGCCTCCGAAAGCGGAAGCTCTTCTGTAATCTGCGTCAGAAACCCCGTCATCAACAGCTGCCTTGCTTCTGCCTCAGGAATTCCTCTGGACATCAGGAAGAACAGAGCGTCACGATCGATCTCACCAACCGTTGCGCCATGTTCCGCGCTGACTTCTTCCGACTGGATTACCAGGCGCGGCTGCGATTCCGCCCTTGCCTGCGAATCGAGCAATATGTTATTATTGATTTGCTGCGACTGAACATCGCGCACGCCCGGTGGGATCAGCAGGTTTCCATTGAACACACTGTGCGCGCGACCTTTCAAAACAGTCTTGTAGTGCAAAGAGCTGGAAGTGTGATCCGCGATATGCTCGGCAGTCATTTCCACATCCAAGAATTCTCTCTTCCCGAGAGTAGTCATCCCTACTCCGCGAAAAGTGGATCCGGACTCTGCCAGGCGCGATGTGACAAATGTTTTCCCTGTCTGCCCGCTTGAATGAACTAGAGAACAATGCACGGTGGAATCACGCTTCTGCAAGATTCTGAGGCGATGAAGGTTCCATTCATTCCCTTCGTAACCTCGAATAGAAAGATGGCGAACGCTCGATCCTGCCCCCGCATAGATCTCCGTATGCAAATTCCAGAAAGTAGAATCCCCCGGACGACCCTGCGTTTCTTCGATGATCGAAGCATCTGCCCCCTCTGGCACCATTACATAGATGCGATGATGAAGGCCGTTTGCGTTCGAACCCATCGAATGCTTTATGCGAACGTGAGCGGATGTTTCCACCTTGATCAGAATTGTTTTTGCTTCTGCCAGATTCGCGCAGTCAAAGAGGTCCTCAGGCGCGCCCTCCCAGAGAATCGCCTGGGAGTATGCGGCATCGCCTTCCAGAATTTCCGCTCCGCGCTTTTCCAGTATCTCGATGATTGTCCCGGTTGTCGTATAACGTTTAATGTCCAGAGCACCGAGGTTCACACGTCTCCAGGATTCATGCTGGCGCGATGGAAGATGCATTTCCGGAAGAAGCCGTCGTGCTTCTTCACGTTTTTCCGCAATGAGCGTAGTCATTTGTTTGCTTTGATGACGGCTTCGTAGCCTTCTTTTTCCAGACGCTCCGCCAATTCCCGCCCGCCGGATGTGATGATCCGCCCCTCTGCAAAGACGTGCACTTTATCCAGCGTAAGATAGTTCAAAATTCTCTGGTAGTGTGTAATGAGTAGCATGGAGCGATCCGGTGAACGCATTGCCTGCAAATTCTCAGCAATGATGCGAAGAGCATCAATGTCTAACCCGGAATCAACTTCATCCAGAATGGCAACACGAGGCTTCATGAGAGCCATCTGCAGGATTTCGTTTCGTTTCTTTTCTCCGCCTGAAAAGCCGTCGTTTACGTATCTCTTAAGAAAATCTTCACGCATGGAGAGGTTTCGCATGGAGTCCTGGACTTCTTTGCGAAACTCTTTGATGGGGACGTCCGCGCCGCGAATATTCTTCAAAACGTTTCGCAGATAATTGGGCATTGTGACGCCCGGAATCGACGTTGGATACTGAAAGCAAAGAAACATGCCTGCTCTGGCCCGCTCGTCCGGCTTCATGGCAAGGACGGATTTGCCATCGAGGAGAATGTCTCCGCCGGTGATCGTGTACTTTGGATGACCCATCAGCACGTAGGATAAGGTACTCTTTCCAGAACCATTCGGTCCCATGATCGCGTGGATTTCTCCGGGCGGAATAGAAAGATTCACACCTTTGAGAATCTCCTTTCCTTCGATGGAGGCCTCGAGGCCTTTGATTTCGAGAAGCATACTAAAATTCCTTTATTGATTCAAGGTAGGGCAGCGGCGGCCTGCTCAGGAGCCGCAATCGCTTTTCCATCCTCCAGGATCATCCTGATTAAGCGCGTCATCTCCACCGAGTACTCTACGTTGAGATCGCGAACCACGCCTTCGCAAAAGCCGCTTACGATGAGCAATTTTGCTTCATCCTCTGAGAGTCCCCTGGATTGCAGATAGAACAACTGGTCGTCATTGATACGTGAAACGGTAGCCTCGTAATTCAACTGACCATTTTCTCCGCTCACATCGTTGTACGGATATGCGTGCGATTCAGATCGCGCGTCCATCATCAGGCCATCGCATTTTACATGACTCATGGCTCCCGTGGCGCCCTTTTCGAATTTTACCAGACCGCGATACGAATTGATTCCGCCGTCGAGAGAAACACCCTTCGCAAGAACATTGGAGCGTGTATTTTTTCCCACATGAATGATGCGAGCTCCCGTGTCCTGAATCTGGCCACCTCCGGCAAAAGCGAGAGAAAGAACGTCTCCGGTTGCGTGATCACCTGCCAGTATGATGCCGGGGTATTTGATGGTTTGTGCGCCAATGTTGACATCTGTCCAGGTGATATGCGCTGATTCGTGCGCAATCCCACGCTTCACAGTCCAGTTGTACATGTTCTTTTTCCAGTTCTGGATTGTAGTGTAGTGAATGCGCGCGTCCTTGTGAGCGACCAGCTCCACCACAGCGGTGTGAAAGTTTGTTCCCGAATCCTGAACGGAGCTACACCCTTCCGAATACACAATTTCTGATCCTTCATCTGCAATGAGAAGAGTCCGTTCATACTGACCGGAGGATGCTGCCGTCACTTTAAAATATGCTTGAAGGGGCATCGGAGTCTTCACTCCGCGCGGGCAATACGCAAAGGATCCGCCGCTAAAGACTGCACTGTTGAGTGCGGCAAACTTATTGTCTTCCGGAGTGACTACGCTTCCTATATATTTCTTAACTATTTCAGGATATTCACGAATTGCTGTATCAATGTCACAGAAGATGATTCCCAGATCTGCCAGTTCTTTCTTTACGTTCGCGTACACAGTCTCCGAATCGTTCATTGCTTCGAGGCCTGCAAGGTATCTGCGTTCATGTTCAGGGATTCCAAGTCTCTCAAAGCTACGCAGTACCTCTGGATCCACTTCGTCCCACGATTTCTTTTTCTTCTGGCGACTGCCCACGTAGTGAACGTAGGAATCCAGGTCGATTTTGAACTGAGGAATGAAACCCCACGAAGGCATTGGCCTGGACATGTATGTTTCCAGTGCGCGAAGACGGAATTCAGTCACCCAGCCCGGTTCGTTTTTGATGTGAGAGATAGACTCTACCACTTTCCGCGAGATCCCGGACGGAAAATTGTCCGGCTCGTAGAAATCGAGCGCTGATTGCACTGATGTCTCCATTACCGACAGTAAAATTGAAGAAAGGCTCCAAACAAAGCCTTTTTTGAATGGATCGTTTTGCCCGTCAGATGTGTGCTTTCGAGGCACCAGGGACTCGATTTCGCCGCCGAAATCGTTGCATGCAAATCAGTGCGTATCAGTGCTGACAAACGTATGCCGCAAAGAGCGCTCACTTTCCTCTTCTTCACGGTCCTCATCGATGTGATCGGTTTTGGCGTCGTACTGCCTGTTACACCCGGACTGATCATGGAACTGAATGGCACGGATCTATCCAGTGCCTCCACTGTGGGCGGCTGGCTGCTCTTTGCATTTGCCATCACTCAATTCTTCTTTGCACCGATCATGGGAAATCTATCAGATCGATTCGGAAGACGACCGGTTTTGCTGAGCTCTCTGGCTGCATTCGGCCTCGACTACACCATCACAGGCTTTTCGCCCAATCTGTCCTGGCTCTTTGTCGGACGAATCATCGCTGGCGCCACAGGCGCGTCCTTTTCCACGGCGAACGCATACATTGCCGACATAAGCAAGCCAGAAGATCGCGCGAAAAACTTCGGACTGATTGGCGCGGCATTCGGGCTGGGTTTCATTCTGGGTCCAGCGTTAGGCGGCATTGTGGGAGGATTTGGAACGCGAATCCCCTTCTTCGTGGCAGGTGGACTTGCATTTGCCAATGCATTGTTCGGAGCCTTCGCTCTTCCAGAGTCTTTGCCGGAATCCTCCAGAAGACTTTTTCAGTGGGCGCGAGCAAATCCAGCGGGTACACTCATTCATCTCAAGAAATATCCAATGATCTACGCACTCGCTGCAGTCAATTTCCTATGGCAACTTGCGCATCAGGTACTTCCTTCCACTTGGACTTTCTATACGATGCTTAAGTTCAATTGGAATCAAAATGATGTGGGATACTCCCTGGCCTTCGTAGGACTCTGTATGACAATTGTTCAGGGTGGACTCAGCGGTCCAATCATCAAGAAACTCGGTGAACGTGGCGCTGCCATCGGAGGTCTTTTGATTGGTGCGATCGGTTTTTTTGGATACGCACTTTCTCCATCTCCCTGGATCATTTATATATTCGCAGCGATTTCTTCTCTCAGTGGTCTCACCTATCCATCCTTGAACGCACTGATGTCCGGTCAGGTCCCGGCAACTTCGCAAGGGGAACTCCAGGGTGGAAACTCCAGCCTCATCAGCATCACAAGCATCCTCGGACCGCTTCTAATGACACAGACTTTCCACATGTTTGCCACAGGTCCCGGAATCGTTTTTCCGGGTGCTCCATTTGCACTGGCTGGAATTCTGGCAATCGGCGCGCTCATGGTTCTTTTTATTTCACTCGCACGAATCGCGCGCGCACCGGGACCACAGGGCTGACTCTGAACTACAGACGGATTTTCTAGAACCCGTCCAAAAAAACGCTCAGGAATACTTGACCGTTTGCATCAATGAGTTCTACCATGGGGACATGGTTGGTCAAAGCGAGTTCGAAGATGGGTTTGAGGACGCAGCACTGCCCGGTGAATTTCTGCGCATGACTCTGAAAGAGCTACCGCGACGGCCTCTTCTTTCTCTTCCTCCCACAGCCACGATCGCAGATGCAATCCAGGCAATGAATGATAAGAGAGTCGGCGCAGTTTTGTTAATGGAAGGAAATACTCTGGCGGGGATTTTTACGGAGCGCGATGTACTCAAGCGTGTTGCCCTCTCTGGAATCGACGTGCGCACAACTTCAGTTTCCACTGTTATGACAAAGAAGCCAGATATGCTCCCGAGCGACGCAGGGGTTGCGTATGCCCTTCGAAAAATGAACGAAGAAGGTTACAGACACATTCCGATTGTAGACAAAAACGGTAAAGCAACCGGAATCGTGGCGGTTCGAGACATTGTGAGATGGCTTGTAGAACTCTTCCCGGAAGAACTCAACTTACCACCGGACCCTTCTCTTGAATCAAGATCTGTAGACGGCGGTTAAATCCAGGTAAGTGCGGGTGGGTAGATTCCTCCCGCAAGCAATGCGCAAACAAGCAGCACGCATACGATCAAGTAGGCTCGCTTCTGCTCACGCACCTGGGTTACGATTTCAGACTCAAACCAGATGGCCCGTATGATTTTGAAATAGTAATAAAATGCAAGGACGGAACAGAGAGCTCCGGCAACCGCAGCGAGGCCTGGAAGTTTCTCTGGCCCCTGCAGCATAGAGTAGATCACTCCAAATTTCGCAATGAATCCTGCAGTCAGCGGAACGCCTGCGGAACTACAAAGAACCACAGTAAAACCAAGAGCAACCGCAGGATGTTTGCGAGATGTTCCATGCAAATCTTCTACTACGTCCACGTCCGCATGAGCAGTTCCACTGGACATCAAATAGGCGATCACGCCGAGCGTTGCAGCAGAGTATGCTGCGAGGTAAAAAGTAAACTGCCTTCCGTCTCCGAGCATGGACAGGAGAATGAATCCGGCATTTAGCACAGAAGATGATGCAAGGATTCTTTTTACATTGCGCTGATAGAGACCTTGAAATCCGCCAAAAACGAATGACGCGATGGCTGCCAGACCAAGAATGCTGGTCCACGTTTCGCGGAGCGGTTCAAACGGACCGTGCAACAATTTGAAAAGAAGTCCAAAGCCGGCCACTTTCGCAGCCACGCCGATGATGCTCAATGCCGCATAACTGCTGCCTTTGTAAACGTCGAGGAGCCATCCGTGAAACGGAGCCACAGCTGTTTTGAAGAACAGAGATGCGATAAAGGCACCCAGTGCGATGCGATACAAATCGATTTCAAGCTGCCCCGACGGGCTGGTACGCGCAATGGCAAGGCCCGCCATCAAATCTTCCTTGATTCCAGAAATGAAGATCTGTCCCGAAGCACCGTATACGAAAGTGATGCCAATCAAAAGGAAGGCACTTCCAATGATTCCGAGAACCAGATATTTCATTCCCGCTTCGTTCGATCTGCCGTCTCTACGCGAAAATCCGACCAGAGCATAGGACGGAATCGATAACAATTCAAAGGCGATGAAGATGGTGGCCAGGTCTTCCGCAAAGGAAAGATTGTAAATGCCCAGAGAAATAAAAAGCACCGTCAGGCGCCATTCTACTTCCATCACATGAATTCTTTGCAGATAACCATATGTAAGCACGAACGCAAGAATGATGAACGTAAGGGCAATACCCGCCACGGATTTTCCCAGCGCAGTTACAAGAATCGCGCCACCGTAATATTTTGAAGACGCAGGCAACAGACACATCAGTACAATTGTCCCGGCCACGGACAGGATAGAGATAATAGCGGAAATCAAGTCTTTGCCGCGAACGAGCGCCGGCGCCAGTATGAGCAAAGCAAAGATACCAGAAATCAGTGGAAGCTGCGAAATCAAATATGCATTCATAACTTGATCACTCCAAGTGCCGCCGCCACAGGCGAGAGCATCAGCCCTGGAAGAATCCCCAGACCAATCCAGACCAGTCCGAAGATGACACCGATGACAGCCTCCATCCTGGAAACTTCTCCACTCGATGCCACATTCGCGCTTCCTGCAAAATTACCTGCGTAAATTCTGTGATAGCTGCGAATGAGAGCCGCGGCAGAAATCAAAAGGCCGAGGCCTGCGACCAGAGCAATCCATATAGAAGTCTTGAACGCGGCATACAGAATAGCAAACTCGGGGGGAAAGCTTGACAGACCCGGCAAACTTACCGCGGCAAACAAAGAAAGAAGCAATAACGCAGACAGAATCCCGGCATGCTCCCTCATTCCTGACTGACTTTCATCCGGGCTTCCCATGCGCGCATCGTATACAAGGATCGCGGCCATGATCAATCCATGATTGAACATCTGCAACACGCAGGCAGATACGATGGTCGTATCTGAAACAGAACCACTCATCGCAGCAAGCCCCATCACGATCAAGTTCAGGTGCGCAAGAGAAGAATATACAACAACATCCAGAAAACGTTTCTGCGATAGACTCACCAGTCCACCGTACAAAACTCCAGCGGCACACAATGCGATGATCAACTTCGAATGCAGTCGAAACTCTATCCCAAAGTAAACTGCGAGAAGGAGAAAACCGTACGCACCGAGCTTGGACATGATGCCGGACAAGAGCGCTCGCGCAGCTGGCGGCGCCATTGCGTAGGTTTCGCGCAGCCATCCATGAAAGCCGAATAACGGTAGCTTGATGGCGAACGCAAGAGCGAATCCAGCAAAAATCCAGAAGCGACCTGAATCAGAGAATGTACCGAGCACAATCGGCACATCTGTAAAACGCACGTCCTTTCCGCCTGAGGAAAGAGCTGCAATCGATGCGAGCATGGAGAGACTACCCACCAGAGTGAATAGAAAGAATCGAGTCAGACCAGACCAACCGCCAGGAGAACCGGACACACTGGATCTACCAAAAAGCCCGATCCAGAAATACGCGCCGATCAGAGAAGTTTCAAAGAACACATAAAACAGAATCAGAGATTGAGAGATGAATGTCCCAGCAAGACCCAGCAGAAATACCCAGGCAGAAAGAGTGTAGCGCTTGTCCTCCGCGTGAACCGAACGAAGCAGAAGGGCGACGAAAGGAAGGACCAGGCCAATCAACAAAAGAAGAGGGGCGTTGAGTCCTGTCAGATAGAAAGACGGAACAAGTGCAAAATCCCCCCAGAGGCGTACTCCCCCTGCATTGAGATAGACAGGAGAAATGAACGCGCGAAGGGACTGCACCACGAGAAGGGCGGAATAGAACAAAGTGGAAACCAGAAACGCTCCTCTCTGTTTTGGAAGAAAAGAGTGCACCACAAAAGCCAGGACCGGAAAAGCGATGATCGTAAGTAATTCCATAGTTTTATGCCAACAATGCAAGCAGCATGACAATCGCCGCAGATACAATCATGATCACCGCATACTGGCTTATCAGCCCTTTCTGCATGCGGGAA